>NZ_CM000770.1:1034268-1070713 GCF_000160735.1 Rickettsia endosymbiont of Ixodes scapularis
AGACGTAGAAGCGGAAGGAGTATTACCACTTGCCGTAGGTGAAGCTACAAAACTAATACAGCTACTAATTAATGCTAGAAAAGCCTATATTTTTACCGTAAAATTTGGAACACAAACAGATAGCGGCGATTATGCCGGTAAAGTAATAGCAACGAAAGATTATATCCCTTCTCAAGAAGAGGCTTATGCCGTATGTTCTAAATTTATCGGTAACGTAACACAAATACCACCGGCTTTTTCAGCTCTTAAAGTTAACGGCGTAAGAGCTTATAAATTAGCAAGAGAGGGGAAAGAAGTAGAATTAAAGCCACGAAATATAACTATTTATGATCTAAAATGTTTAAATTTTGATGAGAAAAATGCTACCGCTATATACTATACGGAATGCTCAAAAGGTACTTATATAAGAACTTTAGCAGAAGATTTGGCATTGTCCTTGCAAAGTTTAGGATTTGTGATAGAATTACGCCGTACTCAGGTTGGAATATTTAAAGAAGAAAATGCTATCCGAATTAAATCGCCTGACGGAATTACCAAAAATTCCCTAGAGGAAAAAAGCATAAAGATAGAAGCAATACTGGACGACATCCTGGTTCTTGATGCAACTGACAGCCAAGCACAGCAAATTAAATACGGACAGAAATGTTTATTTAATTATGAAAAAGACGTTAATCTTTTATGGGTTCGCTATAAAGGTGTTTTGCTTGCAATAGGTAGCTTAAACAAGAGTTGCTTTAATTCTTTACGAGTATTTAATTTAACACAAGACTTCTTTTAAAACTAGAAGTCTATATATTTAAGGAGAAATTATCGATGTCGATTACTACAGAACGTAAACAACAATTAATTAAAGAATATGCTATAACGGAAAATGATACAGGTTCAAGTGCGGTGCAATGTGCTATCTTAACTGAAAGAATCAATAATTTAACCGAGCATTTTAAATCTAACCATAAAGATCATACTTCAAGACGCGGATTATTAATTTTAGTCGGACGTCGCCGCAGATTACTTAACTATATTAAAAAGAATAATGTTAGCGAATATTTAGATTTAATAAGTAAGCTAGGAATTAGAAAAATTAAGTAGTACAAATATCATACCGCAACTTGACCTAGTGTAATCCCGTGGTCAAGCCACGGTATGACAACCTTGAATAAAATATAAATTATGAAATGAGATAAATAGATGTTTAACGAAATAACTAAGAGTGTTACATGGGACGGGAAAGTTCTTGAGCTTAGTACAGGTAAAATAGCAAGGCAAGCTGACGGAGCAGTTACGGTAAAAATGGGCAATTCCGTTTTATTATGTACAGCAGTAGTAGCTAAAAAAGCAAAAGAAGGTATTGGCTTTTTTCCTTTAACGATTAATTATAGAGAAATGGCGTATGCTGCCGGTAAAATCCCCGGAGGATTTTTTAAACGTGAAGGGAAAGCATCAGATAGAGAAGTTTTAGTATCTCGTTTAATAGATAGACCGATTAGACCGTTATTTCATCCGGCTTTTGTGAATGAAACGCATGTAACTTGCAGTGTTCTTTCATATGATCCTGAAACTCCGGTAGATATACTTGCAATTATCGGCGCATCGGCTGCACTTAGCCTATCCCCTGCTCCTTATCTAGAAATAGTTGCTGCAAGTAAAGTCGGTTTAATCAACGGTGAATTTGTTTTAAATCCGGCACTTGAATTATTAAAAACAAGTCAGCTTGATTTAGTAGTTGCAGGAACATCAGATTCAGTAATGATGGTTGAATCGGAAGCTCATTTACTCTCTGAAGAACAAATGTTAGAAGCCGTAAAATTTGGATTTGAAAGCTTCCAGCCGGTAATAAAGATAATTAAAGAACTAGCAGAAGAAGCTAAAAAACCAAAGCTTGAAATGCAAGATTTATATCCTGCCTCATTAAAGAAAGAAATTGAGAAGTTATTTGTAAAAGAAATTAAACAAGTTTTTGTGATTAAATCTAAACAAGAACGTAGCACTAATTTAGATTTAATACCTGAAAAAGTTCTTACACATTTTGTAAGCGACATAGAAAATAAAAAATATAGTAATTATCAAATCGAATCGGCTTTAAAATCTATTGAATCAGATATATTACGTAACGAGATTTTAGAAAAAAATAGACGTATCGATGGAAGAAGTACCACGGATATAAGACAAATTGCTTGTGAAATAGGTTTACTACCTTCCGCACACGGTTCAGCTTTATTTACTAGAGGCGAAACGCAAAGCTTAGTTAGCACTACATTCGGTACTAGTTTAGATGAGCAGATAGTTGACAGTTTAGAGGGTGAGTATAAAGAGCGTTTTATGCTTAATTATATCTTTCCGCCCTACTCTGTAAATGAAGTAATGCCGATGAAAGCACCTAGTCGTCGTGAAGTCGGACACGGTAAACTCGCATGGCGTGCTATTAATCCAATATTACCTAATAAAGTACAATTTCCTTATTCTATTAGAGTAGTTGCCGAAACTACAGAGTCTAACGGTTCTTCTTCAATGGCAACTGTTTGCAGTAGTTCTCTTGCTTTAATGTATGCCGGCGTACCGATAAAAGCACCGGTTGCGGGTATTGCTATGGGACTGATTAAGGAAGGCAAAAAATTTGCCGTATTATCGGATATTCTCGGTGATGAAGATTATTTCGGTGATATGGACTTTAAGGTTGCAGGAACTAGTGAAGGGATTACTGCATTACAAATGGATATCAAAATATCCGGAGTAGATTTTAAAATAATGAAAGTAGCTTTAGAGCAAGCACGACTCGGTCGTTTGCATATACTGGAGCAAATGAATAAAGTTATCAGTAAACCAAATAGCGAACTAAGTAAAAATGCTCCTTCTACTACTACTATAAAAATAGATAAGGATAAAATTAGAGATATTATAGGACCGGGCGGTAAAGTAATAAAGGAAATTTGTGAAACTAGTGGCGCTAAAATAGATATAAGCGATGACGGCAGCGTTTCTGTTTATGCTTCAGATAGAGATAAGCTAAAAGTTGCCTTAGATAAAATTAAAGCTATTGCCGTTGAACCTGAAATCGGTGAAATATTTAACGGTACGGTAATGAAAGTCTTAGATTCCGGTGCTTTTATTAATTATTTAGGTAATAAAGACGGCTTTGTTCATATTAGTGAAATTTCAGAAGAAAGAATAGAAACGGTTAGTAGTGTTTTAAAACAAGGCGATATAGTAAAAGTTAAGCTAATAGGTTTTGATAATAAAGGCAAAGCAAAATTAACTATTAAAAATACCGATAAGGATAAATCTTCAAATAATCCAAAACCAAAAAATAATGTTAATAATGCTAAGGAAAATTCAGAACCTGAGCAGCGACGTGATTCTAGTAAAAAACGAGCTTGGAATGAAGATAATAATACTGAAACGGCTGAAGTAATTACAGAACGTAAGTATTTTAATTGATCTTGTAATACCATGGACAAGCCACGGTATTACAATGAGTAAATAAATGACCAACACAAATAATTACCGCATCATCGCAAAGAGGGTTATTTCTAGTGAAGCAAGTGCTTTAGAAAAATTATCCGAAAATATCCCTGAAGATTTTAACAGAATTATAGAATTTTTACTATCTTTCAAAGGACGGGTAATTTTAACGGGTATAGGTAAAAGCGGTTATATTGCAAAAAAAATAGCAGCTAGCTTTTCCTCAACCGGTATGCCTGCTTTTTATTTACATCCGGCAGAAGCAAGTCACGGCGATTTAGGTATGGTAACGAGAAATGATCTAGTAATTATGCTATCTAATTCCGGTGAAACTAAAGAGCTATTTAATATAATTGAATATTGCAAGAACTCTTCCATAAAAATTGCTGCGATGACAATGAATAAAAATTCCACTTTAGCTAAAAGAAGCGATTTTTTATTAATAGTACCTGAATACCCGGAAGCTTCTGTAATTGGAGCTCCTACTATATCATCTTTAATAATGTTATCACTCGGTGATGCTTTAATGACTGTTATACATGAAAAACGAGGCTTTACTAAAGATGATTTTAAAATTTATCATCCGGGAGGTACAATCGGTGCTAATTTAACAAAAGTTAAAAACCTAATGCGTAGCGGTGATGAAATACCTTTAGTATATGAAGATACTTCCTTTGCCGAAACTATAATTGTTATGAATAAAAAACGTTTAGGTTGTACACTTGTAACAGATAAAAACCAAAATTTGGTGGGAATTATAACCGATGGGGATTTACGTCGTCATATTAACGATCAAATCTACTTAAAAATAGCATCAAGCATTATGACCAAAAACCCTATTCATATCTCATCGGAAATATTTGCAAAAGAGGCTTTAAATTTAATGAAAGCCAAGAATATCACTAATATACCGATTGTTGATAATAATGTTATTATAGGCATTATCCATATTCATGATTTACTACGCATAGGAGTTAGCTAAAATCTATGCCCTCTTCTTATAAACGGCGAAAAAAAATTTGGAAATCTGTATATCTTTTTAATAATAGTTGGAAATTTTGTAATAGGCTATATATAAATAAAAGTGGTAATTTAATGAAGAAACGATATTACGGTAAAAAAAAGTTTAAAAGATACTAAAAATTTTGATTTAAAATATAATATTATATTGAAAGATTCAATTTTTGAGGGAGTAAATAAAAATTTAAATGCGTATAAGATTAAAACTGAGCGAGCTATAAAAGAGTCAGATAACAAATATAAACTAGATATAATAAATGCTATTTATAATGTAAATCAAGACCAAACTCTTATTATCAATGCGAAAGAAGGCTTTTTAGATGAAGAATCAAACATATTAGATTTAAAAAACGATGTAAAACTTTTTTTTGATGAGATCATATTTAACACTAACGATGCAAGGATTGATTTAGTAAATAAGAATATAACCGGTCATTCCCCTGCTAAGTTACTTTACAAAAACTCTTCAATTACTTCGGATAGTTTTAATACGAAGGATGAAAATAATATTATAATTTTTAAAAGCAATGTCTCTACAATCATCGATTTATCGGATTAGACATCTTTCTAGACCAACTTATAGAGAGGAATTTAAAGGAGACACGGAGCGCAGCACCGCAGCGTATATAGACATACGTGAGGATGCGAGTACCGGATCGACGTCTAAATTACCTCTAGAAGCAAAGTTTAGAAAGATGTCTATTATTAAACTTGTTTTACTTCTTATAATTAGTACCGTAATATATGCTAATGATAAAAATATTTCAAATTTACATATAACATCTGATACTTTAATTATTGATAGAACCAAACAAAAGGCAGAATATCTTGGAAATGTTGTTGTTTACTTCGATAATGCGATACTTAGAACGAAAGAATTATATATTTTTTATAAAACAATAGCTGAAAAGCAAACTATTGATCATGTAGTTGTCCCTACTAAATTGACTGTAGAAAGAAAAATAAATAATGAATTATTACTTGCAGATAGTGCTAAATATTTTTTCGATAATAAACAACTTATTCTACTTGGTAATGTAATATTACAGCGTGACGATAATGTTTTAAAAACTAATAAACTAATCTACTATGTAGATATTATTAAGAAATAGAGCTATTTATCGTTGGTATAGCATAGGCAATTAAGATAGTGATATTAATAAAAGGATATGGTAAAGTAATTAGAAAATAGTTATGCCAAGTCCATATTCATATGATTTAAGAAAGGGAGTGATTCAATATATTGAGTCAGGGAAAAGAATAATAGAAGCAAGTCAAGTATTTAATATCAGCCGTAAAGTAATATATGATTGGAAGAAATTAAAGAAAGAAACAGGAGATGTTCAATTAAAAACTGGCTATCAAAAAGGGCATAGTCATAAAATAACAGATATGGAAGGATTTAAAAAATTTTTGGAATCTAATAAAGATAAAAGCAGTCGAGAGCTAGCCATCTTGTATCCTAGTAAAGTGTCAGCAAGAACTATAATAAACATGATTAGAAAAGTTGGTTACAGCTATAAAAAAACTTTTCTTCATCCCAAAAGAAATCATAAATTAAGAAATGAGTTTATAGAAAAGATAACCACCATAGACAAAGATAAACTAGTGTTTTTGGATGAATCAAGAATAGAAGATAATGCGTGTCGAGAACATGGCTGGAGCCCAAAAGGAGAAAGATGTTATGGTGAAAAAGTTTATCAGCACAAACACAGAATTAGTATGATTGCTGGCCTATTTAATAGCAATATTGTAGCACCTCTAATATTTGAAGGCAATTGTAATAAAGCTATTTTTGAGACGTATGTCAAGGATATACTCATTAAAGAATTAAGGGCAGGACAAGTCGTAGTAATGGATAATATTAATTTTCATAAAAACTCTAAGGTAAAAGAATTAATTGAATCGGTAGGGGCAAGTATTTTATTCCTTCCTACTTACAGTCCTGACCTTAATCCTATAGAACATTATTGGTTTAAAATTAAACATCAAATTAGAAAAGATACTAGTAACTTTACATATTTTTTTGATGCTGTTTATCACGTATTACAAAAAGTAACTACCTTACCTGCTTAAGCTATATCATTTAAGTAATTATATAATGCTTCAAAAAAAGAATCATATTTCCCATTACCTATAATATCGTGATATATAAGAGAGTCTATATTGAGTGCTTGAATAACCAACTTCCCATCTATCGATAATATTTTTTTGAAGAGTTCTAAATCTTCAATATGAAACGCGAGTTTCGTATTAATAGAGGAACTGAATAGCTGATAGTAACTGGGTTACGAGGATATTAGTAATATTGTTTTTGTTATAAAATGTACTTAAAACTGCATAAATTTTTAGTAAATTGTCTTTTTTGACTATAACTATTAAATTGTAAAACTTGTCACACCTCTTACAAACCTTGAAAGGATAAGGATTATAGCATATTCATTAACCATAATTTAGGCATCTTAATACGAAACTCGCGTTATGAAGAGCCATGGAAAAAATATTATTATGTAGTACCATGGTCTGTCAGATTTTTTATGTAAGTACGATTTCTCCATTTGCCCAATTTTGTAAATTAGTATCACAAAGTATAGCAAATTGATTTAAAGCCATGGCCCAATTCTTAATAGGCATTGTCCATTTTTTAGAAGCATTTGTCAATGCTAAAAAGATTATTTTCTGAATCGATTTATCATCTGGAAATACCCCCTTATTTTTTATAATTTTACGAATTTGACGGTTAGTTGATTCAATAGCATTAGTAGTGTAAATCGCCTTTCTAATGTCTTCCGGAAAGCTAAAGAACGGAGCTATTCCAGACCAATTTCTCTGCCATATATCAAAAATAACTGGATATTTTTCATCCCATTTTTTAGCAAAATTTTGTAATTCTCTTAATCCCTCTGCTTCATTTATTGCAGAATAAACTGCCTTTAAATCAGCTGTTACCGATTTTAAATCTTTATATGATACGTATTTTACAGAGTTTCTTACCATATGAACAATACACAGTTGTACTGTGGTTTTTGGGAAAATGCTATTTATTGCTTCTGGAAAACCTTTAAGACCATCAACACACGCAACATATATTTGTTCTACACCACGATTCTTCAGTTCTGTTACTACTTGCATCCAAAATTTAGATCCTTCATTCTTGCCTATCCAAATACCTAATAGTTCCTTCTTGCCTTCTATATTCACGCCAATAGCTAGATAAACTGCTTTATTTATTATTATATGATTGTCTCTTGCCTTAACATGAATACAATCTACATTATAGGATATACACTATCAAGTGCTCTATTCTGCCACGCAGTAACTTCCTCTAAAATGCCATCAGTTACCTTTGATATTAACTCAGATGATACTTTGGTGGCATATAGTTCTTCTAAGTGCCCTTGTATTTCTCGAATAGTCATTCCCCTAGCATATAAAGATATTACTTTATCATCAAATCCTTCAAATCTCCTTACTCCTTTTGGAATTAGTTGAGGTTCAAATTCTCCTTCCCGATCCCTTGGTACTTCTACTATCAATTTACGACCCTCGGAATCTATTAGAGTCTTTTCATAATTGCCATTACGTCTATTATCTGACTCCTTGGTATTCTTAGAATGCTTCTCATAACCTATATGAGATTCCATTTCTTTTTCTAAAATCTTATTTACTATCTGCTTTTTAATTTCCTGAAATATTCCTTCTTTGCCAAATATCTCAGATGGATCACTTTGTGATAGTATTTCTGATACTACTTTTTCTATAGTCGGATTTGATACTTTACTCTTATTCTTCATATTAGCCTCATGTAAGTTGTTTTAATTAATTTTATTCTTAACTATTTTTATAACTTACACAAACTTTCTGACACCCCCTAGTACCATGCTTTTTATTATTTTCCACTTCTCTATAGTACTATATTTAGACCATTCCATAACTTATTTACTCCTTAAATAAATTTTTAGGCATTCGTAATAAACCGTATTATAGAATTTTTCGACAGAGTTCTTCCCAAACTCTACTTCTAGAGGTAATTTGTATGTCGATCCGGTACTCGCATCCTCACGTACGCTTTTGTACGCTGCGGTACTACGTTCCGTGTCTCCTTCAAATTCCTCTCTATAAGCAAATTTGGAAAGAACTCTACTTTCAGGGAATTTGCCGTTTGCAGATAGAGAAATTACCAAAATTTCTGATTTCGATACGCTTTTGTTCTTTAAGAGATTCGTTTAAATAATCTAAAACTAAAGAACCCTCAGCTATAAGCTGAGGGGTTATAAAGTGGAATCGATTAGAAATCGATCATCATTCACAGGTTCACCTTCCTGTTCATCAATATAGTGCTGTATCATTTCATCAGTTATATTACCTGAACTGACCGCCATATAGCCCCTAGCCCACAAATGATTGCCCCAAAATTGTTTTCTTAAATGAGCAAATTCTTGCAATAAAATTCTTGAGCTACTACCTTTTAAATACTGTACTAACTTGCTAAGAGATATTTGTGATTTATATGAGATAAACATATGCACGTGATCACATGATATTTTCCCTGAAATTATATATACTTCATGTTCCATACAAATCTGCCTTAGTAAATCTCTAGCCCTTTCCGCTACTTTGCCTATCAATACTCTCTTCCTATATTTTGGTATCCATATAAGATGTACTTTTAAATCATACTGACTATGACTATTCTTTCTATAACTTCTCATGTTTCTTGATATAAATTCATTGCTAAAGCAATTTCATTATATCTTCCCTTCGCCTGAAGGCGAGGGATTTCTTATCCCCGAAGGGGGACATTCAATCTACTGAATCTTTAACATCTTCTTTAGAAAGATAATTCAGCTTATCATGTATTTTATCTATTAAATAATTCTTAGTAACCATTATTAAAAAATCGCTTTGATTCCGTTAAAACTATTTTTAAAAAAACTAGGTGTTATACTATCAAAATCTTCAAGTATTATGTCCATTAATTTTGGTTTTGGTTTTAATTGATAATCTTTAACTAGTAGATTAACATTAATTTTCTTAACTTCCTGTAACCATTTTAATGCAGTATCTTCCGAGCCTATAGCATCCACAAGCTTTAACTTTAAAGCCTGACGACCTGAATATACTCGTCCGTCTGCGAGCTTTTTTACTTCTTCTATAGGAAGATTACGCCTCTCTGAAACAAGTTCAAGGAAGAAATTATAAGTATCTTCTATATTTTCCATAATGGCTACCCGCACTGCTTCCGTCAGTTTTTCGGTAGGATTTGGGACGGCTTTTAATTCACCCGATTTGAAATTATTAAATTTAATCCCCAATTTTTGAGCAAGCTCCGTTACCTCGGCTGTTTGTAGTATTACACCGATTGAGCCCGTAATAGTTCCGTTATGGCTGACAATATAATCACCTCCAAGAGAGATTAAATAACCGCCGCTTGCAGCTATTGTTCCCATAACTATCACTACCGGTTTTTTTTCAGATATTTTACGCAGAATATTATAAATTTTTTCAGAGCCGACTACCGTACCGCCGGGAGAATTTACGTTAACTATTAACGCTTTAATATGAGAATCATCGATTATTTTTTTGAGCTTTTTGTCACGCTTTTCGTCTTCAAGAATTATTTCGTCTATTAATACGGAAGCTATATAGTCTTCATTACTATTAATATGTAAAACCTCTTTTGGAGCAAAATCTTTACCGACTAGTAAGAATACGATAGCAATTAAAATAATAGCTGCTAGCTTCCAAATTAACAAACGAGATTTTATTTGTCTTCTTTCAATTAAATAATCGGATGATATATTCATGATTTCTTATGTTTTTGTAGTTACCCAAGGCGTTGTTGTATTAAATTCGATGTCATTCCCGCGAAGCATTGTTGCGTGGATTAATTCCGCCGCTGTCATCCCGCGACTTGATCGCGGGATCCAGTTTAAAATACTAAAATTATTAGTGCTTTAAATTATTTTTTGGATACCGTGGTCAAGCCACGGTATATGACACTGAGTGCGTTTTTCGATCCATGCCACCCCCACGGCCTCGCAGGAATGACATCAAGTATTATAAACCGTTCTTAGGACGTTCAGGACTCTTCATCATCTCAAAAAACTCACCGTTAGTTTTAGTATTTTCAAGTTTTTTGAGTAAAAATTCTATTGCTTCACTGCTACCCATCGGATCTATAATACGACGAAGAACCCACATTTTATTTAATATTATTTTATCTACTAATAAATCTTCTTTTCTAGTTCCTGATCTAGTCATATCAATAGCCGGATAAATACGCTTATCGGCAATCTTACGATCTAGAACTATCTCGGAATTACCTGTACCTTTAAACTCCTCAAAAATTACCTCATCCATACGAGAACCGGTTTCAATTAAAGCCGTACCGATTATAGTAAGCGAGCCGCCGTTTTCGATATTTCTTGCTGCTCCGAAAAATCTTTTCGGTCTTTGTAGTGCATTAGCATCAACACCGCCCGTTAATACTTTCCCTGATGATGGTACTACAGTATTATAAGCACGAGCTAAACGTGTTATCGCATCTACTAAAATCACCACATCTTTTTTATGTTCTACTAAACGCTTTGCTTTTTCAATAACCATTTCTGCAAGCTGCATGTGCCTACTTGCCGGTTCATCGAAAGTAGAGCTAACAACCTCCCCACGCACGGAACGTTGCATATCTGTTACTTCTTCAGGTCTTTCGTCTATTAACAGTACTATTAAAAATACTTCCGGATTATTGGTTGTAATTGCATGTGCTATATTTTGTAATAATACGGTTTTACCTGTACGAGGCGGTGCTACTATTAATGCACGTTGCCCTTTACCCATAGGGGCAACAAGTTCAATAACTCGTGTACTAAAATCCTTACTATCTTTACTATTATTTTCAAGTTCTAATCCTAGTTTTTCATCAGGATATAAGGGAGTTAAATTATCAAAATGAACACGATGATAAGCTTTAGAAGGGTCTTCAAAATTTACTCTATTGACTTTCAGTAAAGCAAAATAACGCTCCCCGGCTTTTGGAGCTCTGATCTGACCTTCTACCGTATCACCGGTACGTAGACCAAAACGACGAATCTGACTAGGAGAGATATAAATATCATCAGGGCCTGCTAAATAGTTTACTTCCGGCGAACGTAAAAAACCAAATCCGTCAGGTAGTACTTCAAGTACCCCCTCTCCCACTATTAAACCTCCCTGCTCTACGGATTTTTTCAAAATTGCAAAAACTAATTCTTGTTTAAGTAATGAATTAATATTTTCAATTTTTAATTCTTCTGCTTGAGCTTGTAGTTCCTCCGGTAATTTACGTTTTAATTGTTTTAAATTAATAATATTACCGTTCTCTGCAAAATTATTATGATTGTTATTGTTAAGTTCTTCTGTGGATTCTTTATTAGTTGTGTTCATTATTTTATTATTAATAGATTATAATTGAAAAGTTGAGTTAGCAATTAAGTTTAAAGGTAAGTAATATACTTATTTAAATTAGGAATCAAAGTTTATTATTATTTCATGAGATTACCGCACAGCCTACGGCTGCGTAGCTCATGACGACTCAGGTAATCTCTCTTCGCAATGACGGATAAACCAATCCACGCAACTCTATAAATCCTTTGATTTTAACAATAACACATTTGTATTAAGTAATGGAAAGAATACGTTTTTAACTTCGTTTAATAAGACTTCATTGCTTATTTCTTGGTTTAATTCGCTGCGTACCGCATCAAATATTTCTCTTAAACTTTTCTCTTCTACCATATATTTGAAAATATATTTAGTACTTCTAAATATCGATATTGAGATATTAACATTATTTAGCACTCCATTATTAATAGTAAAATTAATAACATTATTTACTGCTGAAGGATTAGACTCCAAATGTTCATAAATTTGTTTAGCAAAATTGGCGATATTATGGAAGTACGGTATATTATCAAGATCATCAAACGAGGCTACACTATCTTTTTGATTTGATACGTAAAATGAATGTTTAATAATATTACCGGTAAGTATTTCGGAAATTGCTTCTCTAGTTACTTTATCCATCTTTTTAACTTTTTGCAGAAGTGAAAAATCTTTTATATAATTTTCCGGTCTTAATAAAATTTTCTCTAAAGGATCAAGATAATCAACAAAATTTAAGTCTGCTTTTTCTACGAATTCATATAACTCAGGAACGGAATAGGCTCTATCCTGTTTGTGCAGGAACATATCATAAACTCCAACATCACCGAAATTTTGGTAATCTGAAAATAACTCCCAACCTCTTTTATACCAGTTAGTAGCAGGCAGGTTATCTAGAATTAGCTTCCCGTTCATTACTTCTTCGACACGGCTTTTAGTATCTTTATTTATCATTTTCATTAAATCCTGAATTTGATAAACACCGGTACGTCCGTATTTAGCATATACCATTAAACCCATACCGCCGGTCGGCTTTAAAGAATCTTTTAGATTTTTTAAACCTTCATCAGGATTTGCTAAATGATGAAGCACGCCGATACAATTTATATAATCGAATTTTCCAAGTTTTAGATTAGGTATATTTAATATTGAATCATTAATCCATTTAATATTTTTAAGACCTCGTACTTCTGCACGTTTTTGTGCTACTTCCATGCTAGGCTTGCTAAAATCTAGATATATTATTTCGGCATTTTTATCTTTTAACTGTTCAGCAAGATAAATAGTTGAATCACCGGTGCCGCCACCTGCTATTAAGCATCTAAAATTATTATTAAAATTTTCTTTTCCTTTATATAGAAAATGGTTTAATTCTCCTAAGAACTCACCGCAAATTGCAAGTAAACGTTCTTTTTCTTGATTTGGGTCTCTGAAAGGATAAGGATAATCTTGATAATGCTCTTGTACTTCTGCTAAATCTTTAGAAATTGTAGTATTTTTTGTTTTCTTTAAATCGTTCATAAATTATTATTTTTTAAGTTGTTATTATATATACTTGTCTATCTACTCTTTTAGAAGTATATCTTTTATAATTAATTGAATAGTATAATTATCTTGCCAATTATTTGTTTTTAACGTTCCTATTGCGGTAATATTTTTTGCTTTAGGGCTTAATAAAACATCTTCAAATGAAGTTCCTACCGAATTAAAAGCAATAGCAGATAAGGCTTTATTACCAAAGCCTCGCTTATTTGGAACAAGTATACATTTAATATGCTTACTTCCAACGATATCCGCTTTTAATACAAATAAATCATCGAATTTAAATATAGGCTCATGATTTCCTTGACCGAAAGGCTCTAAAGTGTTTAATTCCTCCATTAAAGGGAAATTCACACTATTAACCGTTAAATCAATATCATATTCCGCATGCTTATAATTTTCTAGTTTATTTATACTAATTCTAAAAGCATTATTAAAAAAATTCTGCAATTCTTGTAATTTTTCAGCAGTTACGGTAAAACCTGCCGCCATAGCATGACCTCCGCCTGCTATTAGCAAATCTTTGCTTTTAGCATTGATAATTTCAGCACCAAAATCAATACCTAAAATAGAACGGCATGAAGCTTTACCAATCCCGTCATTTAAAGCTATAACTGCCACCGGCTTATCAAATTTTTCTTTTAATCTGCCGGCAACGATTCCTATAACGCCTGGATGCCATCCTTCTTTTACGATAAATAATAAACTACTATCTTGTTGTGTCAAAGCAATTTCCATTGCTTCTTCTATCATTAATAACTCAATTACTTTACGCTCATTATTATGTTTTTCAAGTTCTTCAGCTAATTTATTTGCTTCATTAGAACAACTAGTAGATAGGAGATTAGCCCCTAAACTTGACTTTCCTACTCTACCGCCTGCGTTGATACGCGGACCTAGAATAAACCCTAAATGATAACATTTCGGTATTTCATTAAGCCCTGCCATATCATATAATGCTTTAATCCCTATATTTTGCCTTTGTTGCATTACTTTCAATCCGCTTGCGACAAATGCACGATTTAAGCCTGTTAATTTCATCATATCGCAAACAGTACCAAGAGCCACTAAATCTAGATACTTCATTAGATTAGGCTGAAGCATTGGTTGCGTGAAATAATTTTGCTTCTTTAAATTCGATAATATTGCAGTTACAAATAAGAAAGCAACTCCTACGGCTGCCAAATGTTTATATTCGCTTTTTTCATCAATACGATTTGGATTTACTATAGCTACTGCATCTGGTAATATTTCCGTAGCTATATGATGATCGATTACTATAACATCAAGATTAACGTCTTTTGCGTATTTTAGGGCTTCATGTGCCATAGCACCGCAATCAACCGTAATTAATAATTCTGTGCCGTTATCTTTAATTTTTTGCATAGCAAAAGGAGTTGGGCCGTATCCTTCAGCTATACGATCGGGAACATAAATATCACATATTATATTTAAATCTCTAAAAATATTTTTAAGTAAAGCGGCTGAAGTAGCACCGTCCACATCATAATCGGCAAAGATACATATTTTTTGGTTATTTAAAATAGCTTTAACGGTTCTATCTACAGCCTTTTCCATATCAAGTAGATGAAAAGGATCAGGTAATAAATTTTTGATTTTCGGTATCAAAAAATTTTCTACTTCCTCTAGATTATTTACTCTTAATGATACTATCCTAGCAAGTAAATCACTAATTTTGAAACTACGACATAACTCGGTGACTATATCTTCGTTAATCAGTTTCTGCTGCCAGATTTTACCGTTTATAGATGCTTGTGGTTTCATTTGTTTATTAGGCTGTATTTTTGCTGTATACGTCATTGCGAGTAGGCATTGTTGCGTGGACCGGTAAAAGCCACTGTGTGTGTTATCCCGTGGCTTTTACCGGTCCACGCAACAATGCCTACTCGCAATGACGTATACACTTTTATATCTCCGAAAGTTTCTTAGCTTCATCATCTGCAATTAAAGCTTCAACAAACTCATCTAATTGTCCATTTTTAACTACTTCGTCTATCTTATAAAGTGTTAAGTTTATTCTATGGTCGGATACTCTTCCCTGTGGGAAATTATAAGTACGTATCCGCTCCGAACGATCTCCCGAACCTACCTGCCCTCTTCTGCTATCGGCTCTTTCTTGTTCCTTTTTACGTCGTTCTTCTTCATAAATTCTAGCACGTAGAATTTTTAACGCCTTTGCTTTATTTTTATGCTGTGACTTCTCATCTTGTAAGGCTACGGTAATACTGGTAGGAATATGGGTTATACGTACAGCAGAATCGGTAGTATTAACGTGCTGTCCGCCAGCTCCTGAAGCTCTATAAGTATCGATTTTTAAGTCTTTATCTTCAATTTTAATATCAACCTCTTCAGCCTCAGGAAGTACCGCAACCGTTGCTGCCGAAGTGTGAATACGTCCCTGTGATTCCGTTTCCGGTACTCTCTGCACTCTATGAACGCCTGACTCAAATTTGAGCTTAGAGAATACATCTTTACCTTTTATCAACGCCGATGCTTCTTTATAACCGCCTATTCCCATATCGGAAATTGCTAATATCTCAAAACGCCATCCTTTTAACTCAGCATATCTTTGATACATATTAAAAAGTACGGCAGCAAAAAGTGCGGCTTCTTCTCCGCCGCTTCCTGCTCTAACTTCAATAATAGCACTTTTACTATCCGCATCATCTTTCGGTAATAAAGCAATTTTTACGGCTCTTTCAAGTTTTGGTAACGAATTTTCAAGAGTGTGGATTTCGTCTTCAATCATTTCTAAAGTAGCATTATCAAGTCCTACTTCTAGCTTAAAATTATTTGCTTCTTCAAGCTCAGATTTAGCCTTATTATATTCTTTAATTTTTGCTACAACATCTTTAAGTTCAGCATATTCTTTAGATGCCTTAACAAACTCATCTCCCATAATGCCGGAAGATAGTTTTTTACCTAAATTTTCATATTTATCTAAAATTTTTGCTAAATTATCTGAAAAACTCATGTTATTTGTGATTTATTTTTATTATTGTCATACCGCGACTTGATCGCGGTATTCAGCTGTTTTTATGGATCCCGTGGTCAAGCCACGGGATGACAGAGGTGAAATTGATCCACGCAATAATGCCTGCTCGCAATGACGACTTATATCAACATCAAAGCGGGACTCTCTATAAACTTTTTAAATGCTGCCAAGAACTCAGCACCGGCTGCTCCGTCTACTACTCGGTGATCGGCAGAAAGAGTTACGTCCATAATTGTTGCTATAGTTATTTGATCATTCTTGACTATAGCACGTTTTGAGCTACTACCGACGCCCATTATACAACTTTGCGGTGGATTAATTATAGCATTAAAATTCTTAATACCGTACATACCAAGGTTAGAAATGGTAAACCCTCCGCCCTGAAATTCTTCAGGGGTTAATTTATTATCTTTTGCTTTCTTTATTAATTCTTTCATTTCACGAGATAGTTCTATAATATTTTTTTGATTGGCATTTTTAACTATCGGCGTAACAAGCCCATTTTCAATTGCTACTGCTACTGAAATGTCAACATTATTGTAATATCTAATCGCATCTTCTCCCCAGCTAGCATTGGCATTTGGCACTTCTTGTAAAGCTTTGGCTACTGCTAAAATAATAAAATCATTAACCGATATCTTTGTTGATTTATCTTCAGAAAAAGATTTATTAATGTCTTCTCTTATATCTAACAATTTATCGACATTACATTCTATAGATAAATAAAAATGCGGAACTGTTTGTTTAGATTCAAGCAGACGCTTGGCTATAATCTTACGGATGTTATTATTTGGTACTAAACGATATTCTTCAGGATTTCTACTAACTATTTTATTATGAACAGTGCTAGAAGTATATGATAAGATATCTTGTTTAACTATTCTACCGTGCGGACCGCTACCTTTCACGCTCTCAAGCCTAATATTCCCCATTTTTGCAAGTCTTTTTGCAAGCGGTGAGGTGAATATTTTACTAGTATCATGTTTTATAACTGCTCCCTGTTCTTCTACATTAGCTATATTCTCGTGGGGTTTTGGAAGATTAGTATCTGTTTTCGGTAACGGTGATACACTATTATTTTTTGCAATAAACGCATCAATGTCCGTTTTTTCTTCACCCTCTTCGCTTAACACGGCAATTAAAGAGTTAACAGGTACATTTTGACTATTTTGTGGGATAACTATTTTGGCAAGTATACCTTCGTCTACTGCTTCTACTTCCATCGTTGCTTTATCGGTTTCAATTTCGACAATTACTTCCCCGGGATTAACTTTGTCCCCTTCTTTTTTTAACCACCTAGCTAGATTTCCTCCCGTCATAGTTGGAGATAAAGCAGGCATTAAAATTTTAATCGGCATAACTTATTTAGATTTGATTTTTTATTATTGTTATTATACTTACACGTCATTGCGAGGAGGTATCGTTGCGTGGATACCACCCTGTCATTGCGGGTAGTCGTAGACTGCGTGGCAATCTCATGAAATAATAACAAACTCCTGAGATTGCTTCGTCAATTGCTATGCAATTCCCTCGCAATGACGGGAAAACCGGTTCACACAACAATACCCGCTTGCAATGACGATTTGAGTAGCTATTGCACCTTAATATCAGGGCTAACTATCATTATCATCTGGTTACCTTCCATTTTAGCATGCTGATCGATTTTAACGAGTCCTTCGAGTCCTACTTCTATACGTTTAAATAGTTCTTGACCGACCTCTTTATGAAGAATCTCTCGCCCTTTAAACCATAAAGAAATTTTTACTTTATCTCTGTCTTTTAAAAATTCTTTTATTTTTCTTAGCTTAGTTTCAAAATCACCTATACTAATATTAGGTTTAAATTTCATCTCTTTAAGTACGACGATTTTTTGCTTTTTGCGTGCTTCATGCAAACGCTTTTTGCTTTCATACTTAAACTTACCAAAATCTAGAATTTTACAGACAGGGGGTACAGCATTCGGTGATATCTCGACTAAGTCAAGACCGGCTCTTTCCGCCATATCTAATGCTTCTCTAATATTTACGATGCCGTGCATTTCGCCGTTTTCGCCTACTAGACGAACTTCTCTAGCTCTGATTCCTCTATTAGCCTTAGGAAAATTATTTTTAGAAATAAAATTTCTCCGTATTATGTTTATAAATAAATATATATTGCATTTAACTTATTTTATTTAAAATTACAAGTAAATAAAATATTTTATCTTTAATTTCATTTAGAAAGCTTTAAAAAAATTGAAACTACAAGGCAAATTCCAAATATTAATAAACAGATTCGTGTTAATTTAGCGACTCTCTCCTGTATTTTCAAGTTTTTTAGGTCTATAGCATGCTTATGAGCTTGTTCTTTTTGTGCCATATGTATTAATTCCTGTAAAGTACCGGGATAAATACTCTCATACTCACTGATTAAATCAATTGGCGGTAATATATGTTCAAATTTTTTACGGTAAAAATTATTATCAGGCTCATTTACACTAAAAGTCTTAGCATAACCTTTATTTAATCTATTATTTTTGTTAAAAAAACGTTTAGTCTCTTTCATATTCCTTTTTTATTTTTTGAAATGTATATAATATATTACTTTCAACTATTTTAAAATAATCAATTAATTGCGTTTCTTTTTTTTGCTGTTGTTTGGAGCTTTTCATATTTATTATATTCTTTAGCTCTGCATATACTAGTTTTATAAAACTTTGTTTCATTGATTATACTAAATTTATAAAATCTTTTTTTGGTATTAGCGGTTCGCCCCAAGATTTATAGCATTATTAAATTTATTGCAACAGGTTATAAAATTTTTATCACATCCGGCAGTAATTTTTACTTCCTCGGCATCTTTAGCATAATCCGGTATAATATCCTCTAATATAATCAAATCACCAAAATTGCTTAGAACTTTACTGCTAAAACGATTTTTGCCGAATATAATTTGACCGCCATTATAATAGCCGTTTTCTTTATCTAAATCTAGTATTCTTAAACTTTTCTTGAGCATTTCTTTAACCTTATATATGCCGCTATATAAAGCTTTATCTATTTTACATAGCATTATTTAAATCCATTGTCGTCGTAATGCCGTTTTCCTCAAAAATACCTTCAATTATTATATGGTTTTGTGCGGAATCGTTAAATTCCGCTTCTTTTAAATCTAAACCGGAATTCGGCAATCTCTCTTCACTTTTTATAGCATGATCGCTATTTGTTAAGTTTAATTCCTCACCGCTAGCTAGCTTAATTTGAAAACAATAAACAAAATTCGCAAGCTTTGTAATCACTTCTTCAATATTATTAGATGATAAAATACTCATATATACTCCTGATAAATAAAGCAGATAGACGAAGTTTAATTTGGAAAAGAGCAAGGCACTTTGAAGCTTATGACCGCAGCGTATATATAATACGTGAGGATTATAAGCGAAAAGTAACGCTGCCAATTTTTCAAATTAAACATGGTACTCAGTGGGTAAAGTGCTATTAAAATCTGTTATAATTGATTTTAAATTAGAAAGAATTAAGTATTCAGGAACAGGAATTTTACGCCATTCTCCCTGTACTGCATTCATATATCCATAAGTTCAGAGTAATCAGATATCCCAAAATCTTTTAAACATACAGAATTTGTTAACTTGCTATGATATAAAAATTTTCCTATATTAATTACAATTTTTATTAAATTACTTAGTTGTTCATTATTAATTCCAAGGTGATTTCCATTTTTATAAAATTCTGATAAATATGCACAAGCATCATTACTTCCTAAAAAAATAGCACCTTGAAAATATAATATGGTATCTACAAATTTTTCTTGTTGCTTAGAAATCTCTTCTTCCAGTAAAGCATCTTTATAAGATTTCTTACCTTTTTCATATAAATATTCATGAGTTAGTTGTATAAATTTTTGAGCTGAAATAGGAGTTTGTTTCATAATCCATATCCCTATAATATATTACACGAATTATCTGAGGTTATTATTTTAACCTCATCTTCATGTATGGTTATTGAGGATACAAGCTCTGAATAGTCTATTGTTACAGATATACAGAGGCTATCAAGAGTGAGATTAAAATTGTCAATAATTTCATACTCATTAAATTACGAAAGGATCTTCACTATTTTGCTTTTGACATATTTCAATAGCTTTTACATGAGCAACAACACTTGGTTTAAAAAATTTTTCATTAATATCTAATGACAATAAGGAAGTATTTATACATTTTTCATTTTTAAGTTCTCTTCCGACTAAGACCATAATATCTCTAAATTGTGTTATATTTATATTTTGAAGTTCATAATCAGACATTTTTTTATTATTTCGTCATATAATTCTACTAAACCTTCACATGCGTTATTATTACCGGTAAATAAGGCACATTTAAAAGCTTTTTCAATTTTATAAAAATCTTGCATTAATGTACGAATGTTATTAGAAGAAAGTTTTTTTAATTCGTTTAATTGCTTATATGCATTTGTTAAAAATGCTTGAGACGTATAACTTGGATTGCTGTTCTCTTGGGGCATATATTTATTACCTTGTTAAATTAGAGCTTAAGTAGAAGTTAACAAAAATTAAATCTACAATTTAAATTTAGTAATATTTTTGCTAAAAGAAAAGTTCGGCAATGGAAAAAGAGATTATTTTTTTGGAAGGTAGTTGCAATATTATTCTGCCGGTACTATCAATATCTTTAAAAAAACCGGTTACTATATCATTTTGATATTTAACGCTAATATTTTCATGTAACTTATAAGCATGTTCTAACCATTTTTCTCTAATAAAAGGAAAACCGTTATTATACCAAATTTGATAATATTTTTCAAAATTCTCTATTAATATCTTAAGTAAAGCTTGTGGTTCTATAGGCGGTAGATTTTCGCCTATTAAGCTAGTAGTAGGCTGGTCGATATTATCAGGGTGATAGGTGATATTAATACCGATACCGATAATAAGGTAATAATTATTTTCTACTTTAACAGATTCAAGAAGTATACCGGCAATTTTCCGACCGTTAATTAATACATCATTGGGCCATTTTAGTTGTACACTGTCATCCCATGGCTTGACCACTGGATCCAAAAAATAACTTGCAGCATCATTGGTTGTTGATTTACTAGATCCCGTGGTCAAGCTACTAGATGACATAGTCAACAATTCTATACTCTCATAAACGGCAAGTGCCGTAACAAAAGATAATTGCGGTAATAATTCTAGCTCTTTATCAGGCTTTATTAGTAAACTTACATGTAAGTTATCTGACCTAGACTGCCAGTTTTTGCCGCTTCTACCACGTCCACTAGTTTGAGATTTGGCAAGTACTGCATAGTTTGAATCAACTTTAGCATTCCGAGCAATTCTCATAGCCTCAGAGCTTGTACTGTCTAGCTTGTCAAAAACAATTAGTTTAAATTTACCGATGTTCATTTTTCCATTGTCACCCCGTGGCTTGACCACGGGGTCCAAATTTTAGCATTTTAAATTGTTTTTCT
Source organism: Rickettsia endosymbiont of Ixodes scapularis (assembly GCF_000160735.1). NCBI lineage: Bacteria > Pseudomonadati > Pseudomonadota > Alphaproteobacteria > Rickettsiales > Rickettsiaceae > Rickettsia > Rickettsia endosymbiont of Ixodes scapularis. The sequence goes on from NZ_CM000770.1 coordinate 1,056,214, forward strand.
GGATACCGTGGTCAAGCCACGGGGTAACAGTAGACACCACCTAACTTACCCCCTACTTACATGACTTGTAGCTACGTTATGTTTGCTTTGAATTTTTGGTGCTTCGCTTTTACTTTTAGTTATAAAGCTTTCTAAATCTTGTTTGGTAAATTTAAACTTAGCAATATTTTCATCAAAGGTTTTAGTTTTATCAAATCGTACATCTTTATTTTTATCTATTCCAAGTACCTCAATGAAACTATCTTTTATTTTACTTGAAGCAGCAGGATCGTTTAAGGTATGCAGCAAAACTTTCAATGAGTTTGTATCGGCTTTTAGTGTATTATTACGACTAGTTGCAGCAATAATTACATATTCTTTAAGCTTTTCATTTAATTCTTTTTCGTTTAATGCTCCGGTTTTACAAAATGATAATAACATTTATGCTTTATCATCATGATTTTCAATAACTCCTTCTTGCCATTTAGAAGTATTATTTTCTTTTGACGGAATAAACATTTCTAATAATTTAGTTCCAAATGTTTTATGTAGATTTTTATTATCATAAACTTCATAAACATTTAGTAGAAATTTTTGATGGTCAAATGTTTTATCTGCTTCTTTGCCAAGGTCATGATTATTCAAATGTTCTCTAGTTTGACAATATCCTTTAATATGCAAATAATCAGAATATTTTTGTGCATCTTTGAAATCCAAAGTATCTATTCCGGCAGTATCTAAAATAACGGTGTTTAAAGCATTTTCACGTAACTGCTCATTAGTTTCTCTTAGAGTTTCAGTATATTTAAATTTTCCTCCTACTTTTGCAAGCGTCTTAAATAATACATTAGCTAAAAACTTCACGATATCACTTGGGCTTTCAAATTTTTTTGCACTATATATAGCAATATTTGCATAAGCTTCTATACCCGTACCAAAAGCCATAGCTAGAGTTCTACCTTGCTTTTTAGCTAAGGTAATCTCCTCCATATTATCAGTTACTTCTTTTGTGTCAAATTCCAGTTCATTGCCTTTAAAATATTTTGTCGGTATATTATCTCTATATCCGCCGTCGACATATTTTTTACCATCAATTTCTACCGGCTCAAAAACAAGCGGTATAGAAGCAAAAGCACGGCAAGCTAAAGCAATTTCAACATTTGGCGTATCAAAGCTATTGAAAATAGTTAGTTCGCTTGTCTCTTGCTGAGTTGCCGTAATTACTAAATCCTTATATTGTACGGGATCGTATTTTCGGAGTAACGCTATGTCTTTAAAATATATTTTACCGTCTTTTTGGTTATATCTTCCTCTTAATTCATCAAGAGCTTTATCATCTTTAACATTTACTATATCTGATCTCTGTAAAAAATTTCCTATATTTTCTTTAATAACAAGTTCTAATAGATCATATAAAGGTTTACCGTCTTTATTTAACTGTACTATACCCGCAGAAAATCCTTTTTTCCAAGCAATGTTTATAAATTTGTATTTTTAGAAATTTCTTCAAATCGCTCAGGCGGTGTCCCAAGAACTACCACTGCTGCAGTTATAGCACCGGCGGAAGAACCGGCTACCGCCTTGACATTATCCAAAATACCGGCTTTTTTTGCTGCCTCATAAGCTCCGGAATATATTGCTCCCTTAGCTCCCCCTCCACTAAAAGCTATATATTCGATGGGAGTTTCTTGAGCCTTTTTAATATCCTCTAAATTCATAATTTTACTTAATTAAGTTATCTTCTACAAACTTCCAGTTAATCATATGCTTAATAAATATGTCAATATAATCAGGTCGTTTATTACGATAATCAATATAATAAGCATGTTCCCATACATCACATGCGAGAAGCGGCTTCATACCGTTTGCTATAGGTGTACCGGCATTAGCGGTTTTTATAATTTGTAACCTATTATCGTGATATACAAGCCATGCCCAGCCGCTACCGAAATGCCCTACTGCCTCTTGCTTAAACTGCTCACAAAATCCTTCAAAACTACCGAAATCTTTATTAATTTGTTCTAATATTTTACCACTTGGCTTACCTCCGCCCTGCGGCTTTATTGAATGCCAAAAAAAGGTATGATTCCATATTTGGGCTGCGTTATTAAAAATAGCTGCATTTGAGTTTTGAGAGGACCATTCTATTATTTCTTCTAAATCTTTTTTTTGTAATTCTTCTTTATCTTTGAGTAAATTGTTTAGATTTTGTACATAAGCATTATGATGTTTACCATGATGATAATCAAAAGTCTCGGGAGTAAAATGTAGTTTAAAACTTTCTTTCTCATAAGGTAAATCAGGTAAGATAAAAGGATATGAGGTTTGATTAGATTTGTTGCAATAGGTCATATTTATTTTCTCCTATGTTGGTTTTTATATATTTATAGCGAGAATCAATACGTCATTGCAAGGAAAAATTGGCTTTGTTGCATGGATCGAAAAAAGCACTCGGTGTTATACCGTGGCTTGACCACGGTATCCAGAAAACAACTTAAAATACTAACAATTTTAGTATTTTAAACTGGATCCCGCGATCAAGTCGCGGGATGGACAGTGGTGGAATTGATCCATGCAACAAGACCTGCAGTCGCTCGCAATGACGATTTAGTATCCACGCAGGAATGACATCATAGTAACTTATAAAAATCAGAAGCTAAATAAAGCGATCCGGTTATTATAATATTTGCTTTATTATCGCCGTTTATCTTCTTTATATCACTAATCGCTTCTTTGAGTGAGTCGCTTTCGCTAAAATCAATACCGCTCTTTCTGCCTTCCAATTTTATTGTTTCTGCACTATGGCTTAGTGGTTCGGATAAAACTTTAACACCGTAACCTTTAATTGTCAAACCCTTAAAGTAGGAGCAAAATTCCTCGATATTCCTATTTTTAGTCATACCGAGTATTAAATATATCGGTGATTTTAAATTATCACGAATCCAATTTGCCAAAACTTGAGCTCCACTATTATTATGAGCTGCGTCTACCCAAATTTGAACATTATCACCTATTAATTTAGAATATTTTTTCGGTTCTATTTTTTCGATTCTAGCTCCCCAAATAGTATTTTGTAGTCCTTTAGAGATAATTTCATTGCTGATATTAAATTGTTTATTTATCAAACTTATTAAAGCAATAACGCTTGCAGCATTTATTAATTGATGATCACCAAGTAGCGAAGGAGTCGGAAACTCATAACTAAAATTTCGTGATGAATAAATAAATCCGTTATCCGTCTTTTTAATACCGGAATCATATTCATAACAGAAACTCGGTACTTCTAACTCTTCAGCCTTTGCAAATAATTTTTCATAAACTTCCAAGGCTTGCATACTTATAACGCAAGGAACACAAGACTTCATAATACCAGCTTTTTCAATTGCTATTAGGGGTAATGTATTACCCAGCATATTCATATGATCATATGAAATAGGTGTAATTAAAGTAATTAACGGTCGTTCTACTATATTTGTTGCATCTAATCGTCCGCCAAGTCCCGTTTCTAAAATTAATATATCAGCTTTTGTTTTCTCAAATGCTAGAAATGCTGCTGCCGTAGTACCTTCAAAGAAGCTAGGTTCGATATTAAATTTTTCGCTTGCTACCCTCACCTGCTCACAAACCTGCCATAATTCATTATCCGAGATTTTCTCACCTGCTACTACGATTCGTTCATTAAATTCTAATAAATGAGGAGATGTATAGCAATGTACCTTATAACCGGCAAGCATAAAGATGCTTTTGAGCATAGCGGTACTTGAACCTTTACCGTTTGTACCTGCTATATGTATGACGGGAGGAAGCCTTAAATGAGGATTACCTAAGGCTTTTAAAAGCCTTGATACATTTTCAAGATCATATTTAATATTATTTTTCCAGGTCGGCACCGGAAAATGCGGCATTAGCATTTGTTACTGTTTTTTTGCTTTAATAATATAATCAGTTCCACCTCTGTCACCCCGTGGCTTGTCCACGGGGTCTAGTTAAAAAATACTAATAATTATTAGTATTTTTAAGTTATATTTTTGGATACCGTGGTCAAGCCACAGCATGACACTAAAATAGTCAAATTTTGAAGTTCATCGAGTTTTTGGTTTTACTACATTAATAAGTCCAATTAATTAATACTGATTTAATTATTCCCGGTATTATAAAAGGTAATACACCACCATAAAATGCACCGCTTGGTCCTAAGAGTTTAGAAAGCCACATCCAGCCAAAACTCATAATAATTATATTACCGATTAAACATAAAGATACCTGATTTAACCATTTATTAGAAGTAAAAATTTTATCTTCTAAGCTAGTCATAATATATACGGCAATTACAAAACCCGCTAGATATCCTGCGGTGGGACCGAATAATATTCGTAACCCGCTCGAAAACTCTCCAAACACAGGGATTCCCATTGCTCCAAGAGTTATGTAAGATAGTATAGTTAAAGATGCAGTAGTCTTATTATATGTAAGTCCGATGAACATCACTGCAACGGTTTGCAATGAAATAAATATAGGCTTCATAGGTGTTACTATTTGTGAACAAATAGTAAGTAATGCCACTCCTAAAACTATTTCTATTACTTGCCTTTTGGTTAACGGTAGTGAGATTGAATTAACTTGTATAAAATTGCCTCATAATTTATTTTTAAGTAATTACACTAAATAGAATTATATAATGTCCTTGTCAAGAATATAAAAATGAAAATAAAAATTTATAATGATCTAGGAGTTTCAAAAGAAAGTATTAAGCATTGTGTGCATACCTTAAGACTTTATGCTCCAAAGTATAACGTAGATTATATTACTGCACAAGAAATTATAGGCGAAAAGTGGGTTCAAAACACCTTATTACTTATTTTACTTGGTGGAAGAGATTTATACTATGTACCTTACTACATGACAATTTTTCATTTTATCATCTTTGGATATTGGAATATCAAGGACAACAGCTGTATCCAACGTACTAATTGAGTAGAAATATTATACAAGATATTATATCTAATCCAACACGAAATATACTATTTTGCCTATAACCATGTTTTTTAATAACTATTGGTTTATCTAAAACTATAATCTCTCCAGTTTGATAAGCTAGGCAAAATGCAATAGACAATATTTGCATCAATGTATCTAATCGTAAATCATTAGTAATATGAGTTGCTTCACAGTTGAATCCTGCTGATTTAAAAGCTTTGAACATTGTTTCAATTTGCCATCTTTGAGCATATAATCTCAGCAGGATTTTTGATCTCATCACTATGTATTAAGACTGCAAGTTCACTCTTCTTATTTCTGATCCCTACTACATTAAATATTTCACCTTTTGTACCAATTCTACGTTGTGACAAACTCACATGCGATCCTATGGCTAGAGGGCGAAATAACTCTTGTATTTTAACCATTTTTCCCTTTGCATTACTGATATATTGTCTATTTTCTCTAACTCGAAAAACGTATCTTATTTGATTTGTTCTAAGCCAAGAGAGCCATTCCTTACCTATAAATTCTCTATCAGCGGTTAATGCTTCAATGCGGTTTTTGTCAAAAACTTCTAAAAAACACTCCATCAGATCAATACGCTCAATATAATCAGAGTTACCACACTTTTTATCACTTAGAAAATTCCAAAAAGGGGGATCGCTATACCATGAAAACTGACAGCTAAATATAAAATATTTATATGTCGTTTACCAAATTTCCAATTCGTTCTATCTAAACACAATACCCATTTTTGCTCCTGCTCAAACCCAGTCATCATGACTAACATAACAGGTAATACTCTCCATGATATTGAGATTTCAGAGATAAATCTTTGCATCCTTCTATACCATGAAGCTGCTTTAATCCCAGACGGCATTCTATTGCATAATAATGACATGTTTACTGTCCTGCTGTTAAGCATTGAAATGATAAATAATCCTAAACATTTTGCTCTTGATAAATTAAGCGAAATATGTTTTTGTAATAATTCGACTAGAGGGGCGGAATGATCTTTCATATGTAAACCAAGTTCTTTCCCCGTTATCATCATGAATTATCAGCAAAATTCAATCCTTTAGTCCTTACATCTCTAAAAATTGTCATGTAGTAAGACTATGTACAAAAATTGCAAGGTAAAGGAAATGCTAATATAAAAAATTATTTAAAAAATGGCGGTAATTTTCTTGGGATATGTGCAGGCAGTTACTATAGCGGTAACTATGTAGAATTCGCTAAAGGAACAAATATAGAGGTTATAGGTGAAAGAGAATTAAAGATTTTCAATGGAACGGTTAGAGGACCGCTGCTTGCTCCTTATTATTACAACTCACATAAAGGAGTAAGAGCCGCTTATCTAAAAATAAATCCAACACTTAATTTAAATATTAAGGATTGTTATGCTTTTTATAATGGCGGTGGATATTTTGTTGATGCAGAAAATACTAAAGATACTGAAATAATAGCAAGTTATGAAGATAATAAACCTGCAATAATAAAATGTACTTACGGTGATGGGAAAGCTATTTTAAGTGGAGTTCATCTTGAATATGAGCCTGCACTCATAAAAAATCAATCTCTTAATAATATTCGCAAAATACTAAAAGCTCATGATACGGAAAGAATCAAATTATTAAATTATATATTAGACTTCTTCGGAAACTCGCTTATAGAGAGAAATTTGTAGGAAACACGCAGCACAGCACCACAGCGTACATAGAAGTACGTGAGAGAGGATGCGAGCAGCGGATTGACGCACAAATTACCTCTAGAAGTAGAGTTCCCGAAGAAGTCTATTCAAAAATCTAAATCTGGATAATAGTTCGGAGGGGTAAAGCCCGGGATTCTATCTTGTAGTAATAACCTAAAAGCGGGTCTTGATTTAATTAGTGAATACCAATGTTTGATAAGCGTCCATTTATCCCAATAAATCTCACCGAAATAATCGAGTACCGATAAGTGACAACTTGCGGCAATATCGGCAATAGTTAAAGAATCCGATACAAGATAACTTCTTTTTTCTAGTAAAGAAGTTATATATTCTAAATGATAATTTAAATTATTTTTTGCAGCACGTAAAAACTCGGTTCGTGGGCTGCTCATTTTAGCAATTGATCTTATAACTTTTTCATCGATAATAATCTTAGTAACTTCACGATAAAATTTATCGTTAAACCAAAAAAATAATCTCCGAATTTCACAGCAAATATCAATATCTTCATCTAAACAATTAAAATTCGGATACTTGCTATTAAGATATTCAACAAAAGGATAAATACCTACCACAAATAAGCCGTATGATTCTTCTAAAATAGGCAATGTTCCGGCAGGATTTATTTTTAAGAAATCTTTATTGAATTGCCAATAATCTTCTTTAATCGTAGTAAATTCTATATCTAATTCTTTTAAGAAGACACGGGCTTGTCTTGAAAGAGGACAAATAGGATAATGATATAACTTTTTCATTAAATTTATGTCATAATAAGTTCGGTGTCATCTCGTGGTCTTGTCCTATATTGTACAAACACTTCGTATGTCATTCCTGCGAAAACAGGAATCCAGAAAAATATAAGTACACATTTGATAAAACAAGTCTATAAAAAAAACAAGTTTTTTATAGATTTTGCTAGATTCCTGCTTTCGCAGGAATGACATAAGGGCCACGGGATTACAATAAGGTCTATAAGCCGGATTCTGTATGAATAGAAATTCATTGCAGTTATTTATCTAGGATAAACGTTGCCGTTTACCTCAAGCGATCTACCCGCATTACAAGCCGGTTAGAGATAACCCGGGAACTTGATAAGTTCTGTAACGCCTATTTGATCTTGCTCTTGGTGGGGTTTACCATGCGTAATTTGTTACCAACTTACCGGTACGCTCTTACCGTACCTTTTCACCCTTACCGAAAATACTAATATAGAACTTCAAAATTTGAAGTTGTGTCAAAATATTCATATTCGGCGGTATATTTTCTGTGGTACTTTCCCTAAAGTAATAATACTCTGCCGGAGGTTAACCGGCACCATACCTCTATAGAGTCCGGACTTTCCTCGTGATCTATAGCTTTGCTATATCATCACGCAACTGCACGACCGTTTAGAATTATGGTCAATTTTCTTAAATTAGTCAATAACATTTAGAAGAAGTTCAATTAACTTATTAGGTTCTGTGAAGGTTTCTAATTGATTTGCTATTTTGAGATATTTTTTAGCGAAAATTAATAAGATTTTTTTTGAAAATTTGACTTTTGTACACAATAATTAAATTAGTAAGTATAATAACAAATTTAAAATTTCAACTATTTTATTAAAGATATTCTTAATTTAACATTGCTACTATTTTTTTCATACTGTATAAATATGTATTTAATGCTTCTAAACACATAAATTGTTAGCAAATTTTGATATATGATATGAAAAAATTAATTTATTATTTTGGCAGTAATGGTAGTGATGGAAACGCTAGCATGAAGAATATACTTGGTAACAAAGGTGCCGGTCTTGCTGAAATGTCTAACCTAAAACTACCTATTCCTGATGGTTTTACAATAACTACAGAGCTATGTAATTACTTTTATACCCACAATAATAACTTTCCTAAAAATTTTCAAAGCGACTTAAAAAAAGCTATCACCGAACTTGAAATAACTACCGGTAAAATTTTCGGCAGTACAAGCAATCCTTTGTTATTATCGGTGCGTTCGGGCTCTACGATTTCAATGCCTGGAATGATGGATACTATCCTTAATCTTGGAATGAATAACGAAGTGTGTAATGCTCTTGCGGATTCCTGCGGTGATAAACGATTTGCTCTTGATAGTTACAAAAGATTTTTAGAAATGTACGGTTCAACGGTATTATCTATACCTAGTGATCTATTTGCACAAATTTATGAAAAGCACAAGATTCAAGCCGATATTTATAAAGATAACGATATTACCTTAGAATTATTAGAAAAAATTATTGATGATTTCAAACGGTTGCATATTAAGTATACTAAGCAACTAATTAATGATCCTTATGAACAGTTAGAATCGGCAATTAAAGTGGTGCTACATTCTTGGATGAGTAATAGAGCGATTATATATAGAAAAATCAATAATATTTCGGAGGATTTCGGTACAGCTATTAATATTCAAGCAATGGTTTTTGGTAATTTAGGTAAAACTTCAGCTACGGGAGTTGCTTTTACTAGATCACCTTCTACAGGAGAAAAAAAGCTCTTTGGAGAGTTTTTAATAAATGCTCAAGGTGAAGACATAGTATCGGGAACTAGAACACCTATGCCTATTATTGCAAATGATTCAAATTCTATGCAAGCAATGATGCCGGAAGTGTTTAAGGAGTTATCACAAATTGCGAAAAAGCTTGAAGAACATTACTTAGATATGCAGGATATAGAATTCACTATAGAAAATAATAAGCTATATATCTTGCAAACACGTACCGCAAAAAGAACAGCCATCGCTGCTATTAATATTGCCGTACAAATGGTAGAAGAAAAGCTTATTTCTAAAGAACAAGCCTTAATGCGAATTGATCCGGAATCATTAAATCAATTATTACATACAAGAATTGATTACAGTAAGGGGCTTACTTCTATTGCCGAGGGGCTACCTGCTTCTCCTGGGGCTGCAACAGGTATTGCAGTATTCTCACCTTATGATGCCGAAAAATTATCTCATCATCATAAAGTAATTTTAGTACGCCATGATACTAGTCCCGAGGATATTAACGGAATGCATGTTTCTTCAGGTATTTTAACTATTAGAGGGGGAATGACTTCACATGCCGCAGTTGTGGCAAGAGGTATGGGGAAGCCTTGTGTTTGCGGCACAAGTAATTTATCTATAGATGAGAAAAAGCAAATATTAACAGCAGGCGACATAGTTATTAAACAAGGTGATATTATAACGATTGACGGAGGTAGTGGTAAAATCTTCTTAGGTGAAATGCCGTTAATTCAACCTACTTTCAGTGAGGAATCAAAATTAATTTTAGATTGGGCAGACGAGATTAGTAGCTTAAAAGTTCGTGCAAATGCTGAAACGGTTAACGATGCTTTAGTATCTATAAAGTTTGGAGCTCAAGGTATAGGTTTGTGTCGTAGCGAACATATGTTTTTTGATAAAAATAAAATTCCTTTAGTAAGGGAAATGATTATTGCTCCTGATATAGAACGGAGAAAGCTTGCTGTGCAGAAATTATTACCTCTGCAAACTGAGGATTTTAAAGCTTTATTCAGAGTAATGAAAGATAAACCAGTAAATATTAGATTACTTGATCCGCCGTTGCATGAGTTTTTACCTACCACCGAAGAAGATAAAAAGAATTTGGCAAATAGCTTAAATCTACCTTTATCCATGATTAATCAACGTCTTCATGCTATGCATGAAGTAAATCCTATGCTCGGTCACCGTGGATGTAGACTTGGTATATGTTCGCCGGAAATTTACCAAATGCAAATTGAAGCAATTTTTACAGCTATTTTTGAGCTACATAAAAAAGAACATATAGAATGTAACTTAGAACTAATGATTCCTTTAATTAGCAATGTAGGTGAAATAAAAAAGCTTAAAATGGATATTTATGAGGTAATAGAGGAATTAGAGCAACGTTATAGATATAAATTTTCCTTTACGCTCGGTACTATGATAGAACTACCAAGGGCAGCACTCGGCAGTAAGAAAATAGCTAAGGAAGTTGACTATTTTAGTTTTGGTACTAATGATTTAACTCAAACTACCTACGGAATTTCTAGAGATGATATTGCTTCCTTCCTTCCATATTATTTAGAAACGAAGATTTTTGAATCCGATCCATTTACTACTCTAGATGAAGAAGGTGTAGGAGAATTAATTGAAATTGCTATAAAACGAGGAAAAAGCAGTAATGCTAATTTGAAACTCGGAGCTTGCGGGGAGCATGCAGGAAACCCTAGCTCTACAGAATTTTTTCACAGAATGAATTTAAACTATGTTTCTTGCTCTCCATACCGAATCCCTATAGCAAGAATTGCCGCAGCACAAGCTAAAATTAAACATGGGTGATAATATATAATCATTGCGAGGAGACACTACCCCGTCATTGCGAGCGGTCGAAGACCGTGTGGCAATCTTGTCAAATATCCTGAGATTGCTTCGTCAAAATTTTCAATTTTTCCTCGCAATGACGGAAAAATTATTTACAAATTAATATGATCATAATATCGATATTAAGCATTTTTGGGGTTTCGTCTTTTTTTGCCAAATATTTCAAAACAAAATTGACTTTCGTTATTCCTGTAACAATCAGCATATTAGTACCGGTTTTATATTGTTTTGCTATGTTAAAGCTATTACCGGTTGCAACATATGTAAGTTATTTCATCGGTATATTTTTAGCTTTCATGTCATTCCTGCATTTCATAGGCGTTGTTGCAGGGGGTAGCTCCGCTCCTGTCATCCCGCGACTTGATCGCGGGATCCAATTAAAAATGTTTAGTATTTTTAAGTTATATTTTTGGATACCGTGGTCAAGCCACGGTATGACACCGCACGCATTTCTTGATCTACGTAATAATACCTCCTTCATGTCATTCCTACGAAAGCAGGAATCTAGAAAAAATATAATTGAAATCATTGTATTTACTTTATTGATTCTTTTATTTTTTCTTTATACCAGAGATGCATCGCTGCATGCTTATGATGATTTCTCACATTGGGGGATATTTACTAAAGAATTGCTATATTTCGGTGTTTTTAAGAATCAGTCTTTGTTAACCTCCATTATTACTACTCATGCCCATTATCCAAGAGGAGCTGCTGTTTATCATTATTTTGTGCTGTTACTTTCAGGTTATTCGGACGGTAACGTATTATTTGCTCATTTCTTATTACATTTAGCATTTCTAGCTCCTTTAGCCGCAAATAAGAAATTGTGGCAAACCAGTGTGTTGTTCACACTTTTGCTTTGTAGTGTAGTATTATATACGACCGGAATTCGCTCAATATATAACGATAGTACTATTGGCTTAATGTTCGGAGCTATTTTTGCAATTTATATCCTTGAGGAAGACAAGAAAAAAGCATTATTGCTTATTTTACCTATTACGATATTACTTGCCTCTTTCCGAGAAATTGGAACATGGTTTGCTAGTTTTGCTTCAGTAATTCTTATAGCTCATTATACAATTTTTTATAAAAAACATAAAAAATCAAGTGATTACATTATATATCTAATTCTACTTACCTTACCGATTTTATGTAATTTTATTTGGATGAGTTATTTTAAAAATACTCATGATTTTTTTGACAGAGGGGAACATAGTTTTAGCAATTTAGTATATATTGCTGAAAATTTTAATGAACAGCATAGATCATTATTACTAAATTACGGTAAATTTCTCTTGTTATTCTTAGTAAAAGAAGGAAGTTTAGTTGTATATACTATTTGTATAGCTGCATGGTACGGAATTCGTAAATATAAACCTGATTTGTTGAAAGAATATAAATTTTTCCTGATAAGTACGTTTGCGTGTTTTATAATTTTTGCTTTGTGGCGGTTATATTTATATTTCTTTAACTTTAGTTATGAGGAGGCAATTAGAGGAGCATCGTTACTTAGATATCTAGGATGCTATGTTATCGGTATCGGAATGATTGCAGCTGCATATATTAAAAATAGTATTTTCTTAAATAAGCAAAGTAATAAAGAGTTATTTATATTTCTTTTGCTTCTTGCTGTTTCTACGTTTTCCGTAGTAAAAAATATACTAAGAATCAAGCACTTAAACTTAGAACAAAAGAATTTTATCCAGCAAACTACAGAGATTAAAAAGCTATTGGAGCAAGGAAATAAAATTGAATTTAACTTTAGCGGTAAGAAAGATAATTTACAATGTTATATATTAAATTATAATCTAGCACCGTATTTAGGGAAAAAATCTTTACAAGAGTGTATAAAAGCTCCTAAAGAAGCGATTATAGAAACAGAGAAAGAAGCAGTATACGCTCCCTTTAAATAGCGTTGAGGATTTGTTGCACAGCTCCTATGTCATTCCAGCAACGGCGGGAATCCAAACTTTTTTGTTGTCATACCGTGGCTTGACCACGGTATCCAAAAAAACAACTAGTATTAGTTGTTTTAATATTTTTACTGGATCCCGCAATCAAGTCGTGGTATGACAGACAATAAAAAACTGGTCTACGCGAGAATAACATAAAACCAATATAGATTTTAACAATAATGGATATAAAATATAATTTAGCTGCCGCTTACCGAATAATGGCGTATTTATCGCTGGATTATCATACTTATACGCATCTATCCGCAAGACCTGAAAATGCCGATTTTTACTATATTTATCCTTTTGGACTAAGGTTTGAAGAAGTAACTACAGAGAATCTTTTAAAAGTTAGTTTAGACGGAAAAATTTTAGAAGGGGAAAAATATCAATATAATAAAACCGGTTACTTTATTCATGGTAGTATTTATAAAGCACGCTCTGATATTTCTGCCATTTTTCATTATCATACTCCTGCAGCTATTGCCGTTTCTGCTTTAAAATGCGGGCTTTTACCGATCAGTCAATGGGCATTACATTTTTACGATAGAATATCATATCATGATTATAATTCTCTAAAAGAACAAAAGCTTATAATCCCTTCCGTAGAAATATGTAAGCAGACGGAAAAAGACTTATTATCGTTTGAAAAAGATTTAGGCAAACGTGACTGGGAAGCTTGGCTGCGACTTGTGAAAATGTGATTTTTGCTTCTCATCTCCTTCTTGTAGTTTAGCCATACTCCCATATCAGAAAACTAAAAATATCAACTTATTAATTCTAAAGAATAAGGAGGATCTTCATGCCCTATTGTTACCATTCCGCTATGTTCATATACTTTTTGTACTAAGTAACGCGAGTTTCGTATTCAAAAAGTCGCTGAATAGCTGATAGTAACTGGGTTACGGGGATCTTGATAATACTGTTTTTGTTATAAAGTGAGTACAAAATACAAATTGCTAACTAAAGAACCCTCAGCTATAAGCTGAGGGGTTATAAAGTGGAATCGATTAGAAATCGATCATCATTCACAGGTTCACCTTCCTGTTCATCAATATAGTGCTGTATCATTTCATCAGTTATATTACCTGAACTGACCGCCATATAGCCCCTAGCCCACAAATGATTGCCCCAAAATTGTTTTCTTAAATGAGCAAATTCTTGCAATAAAATTCTTGAGCTACTACCTTTTAAATACTGTACTAACTTGCTAAGAGATATTTGTGATTTATATGAGATAAACATATGCACGTGATCACATGATATTTTCCCTGAAATTATATATACTTCATGTTCCATACAAATCTGCCTTAGTAAATCTCTAGCCCTTTCCGCTACTTTGCCTATCAATACTCTCTTCCTATATTTTGGTATCCATATAAGATGTACTTTTAAATCATACTGACTATGACTATTCTTTCTATAACTTCTCATGTTTCTTGATATAAATTCATTGCTAAAGCAATTTCATTATATCTTCCCTTCGCCTGAAGGC
>NZ_CM000770.1:1071013-1076219 GCF_000160735.1 Rickettsia endosymbiont of Ixodes scapularis
TTTTCAATTAGTAAGCTATAGTCAATTTATAAAAATAATAGGTCCACATTTACCACTATTAGTACTAATATTCAATTCTATTTTGGATCAGTGTGACGGACTCTCTTTTGTAGATTCAAGTAGTATAGAGGTATGTAAGAGATACCGTATTTCAATGAATAAAGTGTTCGCCGGCATAGCAGCAAGCAGTAAGACAACAAAAGGTTGGTTCTATGGACTTAAACTACATCTAATAATTAATAGAGCCGGTGGTATAGTTAAAGCATCTTTTAGCCCTGGCAATAAGGATGATAGAAAACAGCTGGAACTGATAATCAAAAATCTTTTTGGTAAAGTATTCGGAGATCGTGGTTATATTTCGCAACAATTATTTCTACAACTTTTAGAGCAAGGAATTTTTATGGTAACTAGGGTAAAGAAAAATATGAAAAATAAACTTATGTCTATGTTGGATAAAATATTATTGCTTAAAAAAGCATTAATAGAATCTGTGTTTAGTAAAATTAAACTATTGGGGAAGTTTGAGCATTCAAGGCATAGATCAGTTACAAATGCCTTTGTGCATATGGTTGCAGCACTGATAAATTATCAAATGTCTGATAATAAACCTTCTATTACATCTCTCTTGATATGCTAAATCCTATGCTATATTAATTCAAAACTCGCGTAGGGTAGGTTTATTTTTTGTTTTCTCATTAATTCTCCTAAATTTATCAGTTGCTACTAAAACCTTTACAATATCCTAGGTTTGTATGACTCTGATATCATTGCCGTAGTGTGGAGACAACATATGGCATTTTTCCCTCTAAAACTATTTATAAGAAAAGTTAAGACTTAGGTTTCTCAAAATATGGCTAGCTTTCCCCTGATAATTCTAAATATGTATTTATTTCATGTTGCAAATTATATGGTATAGCTTAAGCAGGTAAGGTAGTTACTTTTTGTAATACGTGATAAACAGCATCAAAAAAATATGTAAAGTTACTAGTATCTTTTCTAATTTGATGTTTAATTTTAAACCAATAATGTTCTATAGGACTAAAGAACCCTCAGCTATAAGCTGAGGGGTTATAAAGTGGAATCGATTAGAAATCGATCATCATTCACAGGTTCACCTTCCTGTTCATCAATATAGTGCTGTATCATTTCATCAGTTATATTACCTGAACTGACCGCCATATAGCCCCTAGCCCACAAATGATTGCCCCAAAATTGTTTTCTTAAATGAGCAAATTCTTGCAATAAAATTCTTGAGCTACTACCTTTTAAATACTGTACTAACTTGCTAAGAGATATTTGTGATTTATATGAGATAAACATATGCACGTGATCACATGATATTTTCCCTGAAATTATATATACTTCATGTTCCATACAAATCTGCCTTAGTAAATCTCTAGCCCTTTCCGCTACTTTGCCTATCAATACTCTCTTCCTATATTTTGGTATCCATATAAGATGTACTTTTAAATCATACTGACTATGACTATTCTTTCTATAACTTCTCATGTTTCTTGATATAAATTCATTGCTAAAGCAATTTCATTATATCTTCCCTTCGCCTGAAGCGAGGGATTTCTTATTCCCGAAGGGGGACATTAAGATCAGGACTGTAAGTAGGAAGGAATAAAATACTTGCCCCTACCGATTCAATTAATTCTTTTACCTTAGAGTTTTTATGAAAATTAATATTATCCATTACTACGACTTGTCCTGCCCTTAATTCTTTAATGAGTATATCCTTGACATACGTCTCAAAAATAGCTTTATTACAATTGCCTTCAAATATTAGAGGTGCTACAATATTGCTATTAAATAGGCCAGCAATCATACTAATTCTGTGTTTGTGCTGATAAACTTTTTCACCATAACATCTTTCTCCTTTTGGGCTCCAGCCATGTTCTCGACACGCATTATCTTCTATTCTTGATTCATCCAAAAACACTAGTTTATCTTTGTCTATGGTGGTTATCTTTTCTATAAACTCATTTCTTAATTTATGATTTCTTTTGGGATGAAGAAAAGTTTTTTTATAGCTGTAACCAACTTTTCTAATCATGTTTATTATAGTTCTTGCTGACACTTTACTAGGATACAAGATGGCTAGCTCTCGACTGCTTTTATCTTTATTAGATTCCAAAAATTTTTTAAATCCTTCCATATCTGTTATTTTATGACTATGCCCTTTTTGATAGCCAGTTTTTAATTGAACATCTCCTGTTTCTTTCTTTAATTTCTTCCAATCATATATTACTTTACGGCTGATATTAAATACTTGACTTGCTTCTATTATTCTTTTCCCTGACTCAATATATTGAATCACTCCCTTTCTTAAATCATATGAATATGGACTTGGCATAACTATTTTCTAATTACTTTACCATATCCTTTTATTAATATCACTATCTTAATTGCCTATGCTATACAAAGGAATATAATTGTGACGCATTTGATGGAACGTAATTAATAATGCATAAAAGCGTTGTTGCATGGATACCAAATCGTCATTGCGAACGACTAAAAGGAGCGTGGCAATCCAAAAAAAACAATAAAAAAATGCTAAAATTAGCATTTTTTACTGGATTGCTTCGTTAAAACTTACAGTTTTTCCTCACAATGACGTTGAAAAGTGACCCACATAACAACGCCTTCGCAGGAACGACATGGTAACCATACGTACCTAATCACTAAAATTATAACTAATATTTTTTCTAGCAAAACTTATATCTTTTAAACGTTCACAAACCTTTTCAAAAACTTGTTTAGGCAAGATATTTGAAGCATTAATTTGTAAAAATTTATCGTCTTTTAATTTAATCGAAAAAGAAGGCTCTTGAAATTCCGGTCCATCAATTTCTCTAGCAATTTTTATATAATAACCGATTATATGACTGTTGTAATAATCATTTTTACTAATCATTTTCTTAGCTATTTTATTAATCTGCATGTCAGTTTTAGCAGTATAAGTAACTGTAAGGGCAATACCTAGCATAAGACGCTGTCTATGACTAAAAGGAATGTCTGAAGATAATATAAATTCCAAAACAAAATTTGCTCTGAGCGTTTTATCAATATTTTTATTATATTGTGCTAGCATTATAGCGAGTTCAATAATAATAAGAGTCGTGGCATCGGAATTAATTAAAAGATATTGTACTGCTTCAATATATTTTTCAATTTTACATATATTTCTATCAAATTTTACTAATCTCTTTACCCTCTCATAAATAATATCTTTTTCTGTTTCATGAGACGGCAACGAGTCAAATCTTACTCCTTCTTTTAAACCGTAATTTGAGATAATAATTTTTTCCGGTGAAAATACCTTAATCATCGCCTTTATTACTAAAACTGCATTATAATTTATGGCTTTCTGCTCATAATAACTTAGCTTTAATTTATCGATTTGCGATAATTTATCTAAATATAACTCAAACTCTACACGATTTATTTCAAAATTATGTAAATTTTTAAGAGGATAATTTATAGACTCCATATATATACGGCTCATTAGACGTAATGCACCGCCAATTAAATATAAATTAGGATAATGTGCAGCTCCAAATTCCTCCTCTAGCATTTTAGTAATCAGCCCAACATCACCAAAATTGCTACTAGCAATAATTTTTGTACCAAGCGGCAATGATTTTAATTTACCGACTTTTTTATTTCCAATCTGTGCAAGCTCAAGACTTCCACCGCCAGATCGGCTACAATACCGAAGCATCACTAATGCCGGAAATTAATCCGGCAGCAGTTAAATAAGCTTCACGTTCACCTGAGATAATTTCAATATCAATATTGAATCTCTTTTTAATTATAGCTTTGAATTCATCCGCTTTAGGATGCCCTCTAAGTATAGCTGTTGCAACACATCTAATATTAGTAACGAACAGTTTGGTAAAAATATGGATAAGATATTGTAGAGATAAATATGTTTGATGTTCTACGTCTAAATTATCTAAATTAAGTAAATTTGTAAGATAATTTCTAAATTTATAATTAAAAATTTCCGGAGCTCCAAGCTCATCACTTTCATAAACTACAGCTCTTAAAGCATTTGAACCGATATCAATAATCGCTGAACGCATTTTTGGATCTTACTCATTATTTTCCGGAGCAGTTGTTGTTTCGGTCTCTTCAGAAGCCTCATTATTATTTTTATTTGCCCTAGGGTCAAAAGGTATTTGAGTAGGTACAAAAGTCGGCGGTAATAATCTACTAGTAAAAAACTTATCTTCGTAATATTTAATTTTACGAGATTTTATAGGAGGAAAAGATTCTATTAAAACAATTTGCTCATCTCTAGGTAACTGTATTACTTCTTGAGGTAAAAGTAAAGCTCTTTGAACTTGAGAAACGTTTTGGGTTCTAGTAGAAATATTAAGGTCAAAAAATAAAGGTTTACTAAATGATCTTTGTTCTACCGTCTTATTACCGACAAGCTGCGATATTAAATTTGCCGTTTCATAGTTATTAGCAGCAAAAGTAATACGATATGTTGCATTAGATAAGAAAGAATTCATCCCTGCATCTTCATATGTTCCTTTTAACTGCTGCGTATCTTGAATAATCAAAAATAACCGAACTCTATAACCTCTAAAATAAGCTATACCGGCTTTAAAAGTATCCATCTTTCCAAGTGTCGGGAACTCATCAAGTAAGAACATTACCCCATGCGGCTCTTCCTTTAAATCCGGCATTTTGCGGCTTAAAAATTCTGTCGCCTGCTGATAAAACACCTGCATTAATTTTTGTAAACGCTGTATATTATCGGGTGTTAACCCTACATATACGGTTGTTTTTACTTTTTTAAATTCTTGTATGTTGAAATCAGAAGATGCTGTAGCTGAATCAATAAGCGGATTTGCCCATAATTCAAGCGATGAGTTCATTGTAGATATTACACCCGAACGCTCTTTATCGGCTTTTTGCAAAAACGCAGCAATATTCATATATGCAACAGGATGTATTACACCGCCAAGCGTATCGAGTACGACCGCTAGATTATAAACTACGTCGTCACTTCTCATGGTACGCACTACTTCACCGAAAGATTTAGTTTTAGTAGGATCGGCTATTAAATATAAAGTTACACCTAAAAATAAACTTCGTGCTTCGTTATTCCAAAAATCCTTTTCCGGCATTATAAGATTTGAAATTTTCTGCACGTCATCAACCATCTGCCCAGGCTTAGTACTAACCC
>NZ_CM000770.1:1078219-1091588 GCF_000160735.1 Rickettsia endosymbiont of Ixodes scapularis
TTATAGATAAATCATCTACATAATTATTACTACTACTATTGCATGGATCATCTACAAGCGGACATTCTCGTTGTACTGTAAAACCGCTTAATAATATAAAAACTAAAAAATAAAATCTAACTATTGTCATCGTCTACCCTATATCCGTTAACTTGAAACCCTACCGGATTTATATCAAGTTCTGAATCTGTTAATTGCATAGGCACGTAAGCATAACTTACTACCGCTATTTTATTATAAACTAATTGGCTTCCTGATGTTTCATTTACGGAAAATCTAACTATATATTTATCTGCTGCGATTTTTGACCATGATTTTATTACTAAAAATGTAGTATTATCTTCTTTATATTTTATCGTAGGATCAAAATCTTTATTTCTTATATAGCCAAGATAATTATAATAAACACCGCTTGTTGAGAATAATCTTATTGTCGTACGAGCTATAGTCGCAAAATCAACCGGATTATATGTTTCCCGTGCCGTTATGTATTTCTTTATAAAATACCTTGTAAGAGACTCATCTGCCGTTAACACCGGTGATGAAATAGGTTCTACCACCGAGGCACGTCCGGTATTACTATTAAGCTGAATAACAAAAGGATCAAACTGTTTAGATTTTACTACAAATGCTATTACTAAAGTTGATATAACCATAAAAATGGTTAGTAGTATTATTAATATGATAAGTAAGTTACGTTGAACAATTAACTTATCATATCGCTCTTCATACCAATTCTGAGTAATTTTTAAAGGATTATCCGATTTAATACTTTCTTGATTTTGTGTATCTCCTGAACCGCTTTTCGAGTTGTTACTTGATTTAAAGAAGCCAAATATATTATTCATATCAAAGGTATTTTTATTATTACATTGTTATTGTGTAAAACTATTACTTTTATACTATATTTACTGAATTAACCGGTCTTCTTACACAAGGATTTACGCTTAAACTCGATCCATCATCTACATCAGCAGAAACGCACGGGCTTTTAATTTCATAAGGAGCTGAAGGGGTACATGACAACAATTGAGCAAGCATAATTAATACTAATAGAAACTTTAATGATTTTAACATTCTAAATTATACATTATTAAATTATCTTGTTACTATTTTAAAATTACCTTACTATACAATAGTTCACAAGCATTTTTTGAAAAAATCTATTTATAAATATAAAAAAATATTAAAAAGATTGTAAACTATTATACTCTGAAGTAAATAAAGAGTAATTATACGAAGTTCAACTTGGGAGCAGAGCGTATACTTAATACCTGGCTACCTGCGGACTTATTAAAGACATTGCCGCCAATTTTTCAAGTGGGGCGAGTATAACATAATAACTAACATCAATAAATTGTATAATTTTAATTTATAATTTATTTATTTTAATTTTAAAGTTAAATAATATTTGGTATTGTAGCAACAATATAAACTTAACATTAAATTAACAAATCATAATCATATTATAATAATAATGGTAGAGTTAAAATAAAATTAAATATTAATCTAGTAATTATGGACCCATTAACCAACGCAATACAAGAATATATAAAATCCGGTGAATATTTTATTGATGCAAGAAAATGGTATAATTTTAAGTATATCTTACCGTTAAGTCATAGAAGTCTTCTACTTTTAATATGCACGATTTTTACCTTATTATTAACCTTAATTTGTATAAATATCAATATATTGCTACCAATAAACAAAAAAGTAAGTTATTTAATAAAAGATGATGCCGAAAAACAAGCTGCCGTTACTAATACTAAACATTCAACATTAGCAAATCCTTATATTTCTGTTGCAAATATTATGCTTCAGAATTATGTAAAACAACGAGAAGACTATAATTATGATATATTAAAAGAACAATTTACCTTTATTAAAAATAGCTCTACAAGCATTGTTTACATGCAATTTGCCAATTTTATGAATATTGATAACCCATTATCACCGGTCATAAGATATCAAAAATTATATAGACGCTCAATTAATATATTATCAATTAACAATATAAATGATAACGAGGCAGTTGTTACTTTTGAATCATTGGCAAAAAATAGTACGGGTAAAATTTTAGAAAATATGGTATGGGAGGCAAGAATCGGATTTATAATGGATTCTATCAGTACAAGCACCTCACCTGATATGCCGTTCAATTTTACCGTTACTAGTTACAAGCTAAAGTTATTAAGGAATAAAAATCAGAAATAATATGAAGCAACTAATAATATTTTGTACTTTTATAATACTTACATTAGATGTATTTGCTCTTACTATATCACGACCTCTAGGTCGAGACCCACGTCTAAGAGTTATGACTTATAACCCTGACGATGTTTTCAAATTCACAGGATATTACGGCTATCAAGCAAGTATAGAACTAGCAAGAGATGAGGAAATAGTAAGTATTTCTATGGGAGATACTACTTCATGGCAAATAGTACCTGCCGGTCATAGGATTTTTATTAAACCGATGGAACCGGATGCTACTACTAATATGACTTTAATTACTAATAAACGGACTTACTTCTTTGAATTATATGCCGCTGAAACTCTTGATATGCGTGATCCTGAAATGGTCTTTAACGTAAAGTTTCTTTATCCGGATGACGAAAATGACAATATGAGCGGTCATATGCAAACTTTTTCTGCTTCCCTAGCAAGTCCCGATCTTACTCATCCTGAAAAATATAACTTTAATTACTATATTAGCGGTAGCGAAGAAATAGCTCCTATTAAAATTTTTGATGACGGCGAGTTTACCTATCTACAATTTAGGGATAAAAACGCTGAGATTTCCGGTATTTTTGCCGTAGACGATTCACTTCGAGAATCTTTAGTAAATTATCGCCTTGCTCAAGATAATCCTAATATGGTGATCCTTGAACAGGTTTTTCCTAAGCTCGCTATACGTAAGGGCAAAAAAGTCACATGCGTATTTAATCAGTCTTTCAAAGCATATTAACTGTCATCCCGCAAGCTTGTAGGCGTTGTTGCATGGATCAGTTTTTCCGTCATTGCGAGGAAAAACTGTAAGTTTTGACGAAGCAATCCAGTAAAAAATTCTGATTTACAGAATTTTTTTAACACTCCTTGACAGTCGCTTGCAATAACGATTCGATGTCCATGCAACAACGCTGAGCTTGTAGCAGGATTTAGTCTTTTTTAAATTTTTTTTGGATACTGTGGTCAAGCCACGGTATAACAATGTTATGTCGCATTTAATATATTTCTTTGCCTCGATTTTACTAACTAGCGGCTTATTTATAATGCTTACAAGTCGTAATTATATTCACAAAATT
This sequence comes from Rickettsia endosymbiont of Ixodes scapularis, assembly GCF_000160735.1. NCBI lineage: Bacteria > Pseudomonadati > Pseudomonadota > Alphaproteobacteria > Rickettsiales > Rickettsiaceae > Rickettsia > Rickettsia endosymbiont of Ixodes scapularis. The sequence continues at coordinate 1,081,528 of NZ_CM000770.1, forward strand.
ATCGGGCTTGGAATCTTTCAAAGTTCGGTGTTAGTATTTTATTTAAGTATCGGAAAAATTAAAACAGGCGGTGTACCTATTTTACAAGAGGGCATCACTACTTACACTAGCCCTTTGCCTCATGTATTAATGTTAACTGCTATAGTAGTTGGGTTTGCTACTCTTAGCGTAGCTTTTAAGTTTAATATATCAAATTTATAAACATTTTGGTACAATATCAGAAAATGAAATTAATTTTGATAAATGATTTTTTCAATTATGTCATTTCCTCCATTCGATTATGTTATTCTTACCGTCCTTTATGTCATCCCCACAAAGCATTGTTGTATGGATACCGAATCGTCATTGCGAGCGACTGCAAGGAGCGTGGCAATCCGGCAAAAATAATAAAAAAATTCTGATTTACAGAATTTTTACTGGATTGCTTCGTCGAAACTTGCAGTTTCTTCTCGCAATAGACATCTTTCCAAATTCGCTTATAGAGAGGAATTTAAAGGAGACACTTCACCTCGAACCGCAGCGTACACAAGCGTACGTGAGGATTCGAGTACCGGATCGACGTATAAATTACCTCTAGAAGCGAAGTTTAGAAAGATGTCTAATGACGATGGAGAATAAAGCCCCATGATCCTAACTAACCATTTCCCTATCATACAAATATTATTCCCTTTATTCGGGGCTTTACTCTCAATAATATCTTTCCACTTTACTATATTGGCACGAGTAATTACCGTAGTTTGCATTTTATCTAGTCTTTTAGTCAGTGTTTATGGATATAGCATTATACAAAATACGGAACTATCTTACACCATGGGAGGATGGACTTCAAAAATAGGAATAGAATATCGGCTAAATTCACTAAACCAAGCTATTATTATTTATCTTAACTTGGTTTTATTATTCTTTTTAGTTTTTTGTCATAAGATTACTAATCGAACAATCTTAAAATATATCAACAATAATAGAAAATCTTTATTTTACGGTATATTATTATTCGCTCATACGGGCTATTTAGGAATGATTAGTACTAATGATTTCTTTAATTTATATGTGTTTATAGAAATTTCGGCACTTAGTAGCTATGTCTTGATAGTCTCAGGTAATAATCCAAAATCTTTAATCGGAGCTTTTGACTACTTGATAATGGGTAGTATTGGTGCAACTCTTATTCTTATAGCCATAGGATTTTTGCTGAGCATTACAGGTAGCTTAAATATGTATGATGTTGCAGCTTATTTGCAAGAACATACTAATTCCCGTATAATCACTATAGCTATCGGTTTTTTCTTAATAGGAGCTATTTTAAAAATAGCTTTTTTCCCTATGCATTTTTGGATGATGAGAGCTTATAATAACACGGCTTCAGTCACTTTAGTATATTTAGCAGGGATTTCTACTATAATAGGAATATATATAATATATAAATTTACTTATATTATTATAGGCTATGAGACGATTAAAACTGCTATTACAAACTTTATAAGACCTATTGCTTTAGCTACTCTTATTATAGCCCCGTATTTTGCTTACCAGGCAAAAGATTTCAAGAATATTATAATTTATTCATGTTTCACTCAAATAGGTTATGTATTTCTATTGCATGTTACCGAGGGCGGTACAATAGTTTTACCAAGTTTATTATTTGCAGATAGTATAAATAAAATAGCTCTTTTCTTGATAGATGCTTATAATGAAAGCTATAAAAAAAATCCTAACAAAGTTTTAACAATAATTGTTATTATTTGCAGTTGCGGCTTACCTATAAGCCCATTATTTTTTATCAAAATAAATATTCTTGAATTATTATTTAGACAAAGACTATTATTAGATTTTGTTATAATTTTACTCAGCTCCGTAGGATCACTATTTTATCATTATAAAATGGTACTATTGTCATTCCCGCGAAAGCGGGAATCCAATAATTAAAAAATATAAACACAGTAAATTTTTAAAACTACTGTGTCATGCCGTGACTTGATCACGGCATCCAGTAAAAATATTTAAATTATTAGTATCATAAGTTGTATTCTAGACCCCGTGGTCAAGCCACGGGGTGACAAGGGAAAGAAAAACATGATTACACAATTTACTACTCCGAGTCTTTTGATTCTATCAACTTTGCTAGTTGGTGCATWAAACTTAACCAGTCCGTATGCCAACACAAAAAAGATAGTTTATACGTAATTTTTTACTTATTACTATCGCTATTTTTTTCGGTAATATTTTAATTATAGACTGGTTATTTTTAAAAGGTATTAGAGCAGGATTTGAATTTAATATATTCGGTAATTACTCTATAGGATTCCATCTTGAACCTTTAGGGCTTATTTTCTTAAGCTTAATAGGTTTTTTATGGATCTGTGCTTTACTTTACACTCCAAAATATCTTGCTATTAATAATATAGAACACTCTTCTAGATTCTTATTTTTCTTTAACTTAACTATTCTAACCGGTATTTTAATTGCTCTGTCTAGTAACTTATTTACGATGTTTATTTGTTATGAGCTTTTAACTATTTCTACAGCTTTTTTAATAGCACATACCAAAAATAATATAGTACTTAGCGGGTTATATAAATATCTAAAAATTCTGATGATTTCTGCCACAATATTATTTTTACCGGCAGTGATAATTATTTATACTAAAGTCGGTAACGGGGATTTTGCAAGTGGGAGTTTAGTAGAAAATTATTTTTCTAAAAACCAGTCAATTATTTTATTATTAATGTTTATTTTTGGAATTGCTAAAACTGCAATTTTTCCGGTACATTCGTGGCTTCCTGCTGCAATGGTTGCACATTATCCCGTTAGTAGCTTACTGCATGCCGTAATAGTGGTTAAAACCGGACTATTTTGTATTTACAAAATCCTATTATATATATTCGGTTTATCGTATTTACAAATGATATTTGCCGAGTTTAACTGGTTAATTTTTATACCGATAGTGAGCATATTTTACAGCTCAATCAAAGCACTAGGCACGGATAATATAAAAAAAATACTCGCCTACTCCACTATGAATCAACTAAGCATCGCCTTACTTAGTGCTTTTATGTTAACACCTAAGGCACTTGGAGCCGCAATACTCCATTTAGTTTCACATTCTTTTAGTAAAATTTGCTTATTTTATAGTATGGGAAGTATTTACAGTTTAAAGAAAGCCAATCAAATACAAAATTTACACGGAGTATCTAAAGAGTTTCCTTTAATTTCTTTTATTATATCTATCTCTTCATTATCATTAATCGGTATACCTATCTTTAGCGGATTTATTAGCAAATTCTCAATATTACTTGCTGCAAGCGAACAAAATCAAATTATCGTTATGATTGTCATAATAGCGAGTAGCATATTCTCAAGCCTTTACCTTCTCAAAATATTAAGCTCTATTTATAAACCTTCTTTGGTAGAATCTAGTGTAATAAAATCACTCCCCTACTCTATGCGAATCAGTATAATAATTTGCTGCTGTGCTGTAACTCTATTCTATTTTATTCAAATCTTAATCAGAGAATTTTTAGCTTATATTACATAAACATATTTACATAATTTACATATAATCATATAATATTTATACCTTTGATACTTCAAAAGTTGGAAGTCAAATAAGCGGTGAGCCTGCACAGCGTGCAATAGTACGTGAGCACAGGCGAATCCCGAAATTTGACGTACCAAATCTTGAAGTATCAAAGGTATAAATATGGCACAAATTATTAGAGCAACAGAATTTGTACGATCTTTTTCAGATATTATGAATAGAGTTTACTACAAAGGCGAAAGCTTTGACGTTCAAAAAGGTATAGTAGCAAGAATTACGCCTGCAGAAATCAAGCCTTCTATAGCAATAAGAGACTTAGAGGAAGCCTTTAAAAATGGTCCACATCTTGATCCTGAAGATGCTGATCAATTCATGAAAAATATCGAAGAAATAAGACGCAATACTAAACAAGATATTAAAAAATTGGTTGAAAGATGGGATTAATTATTGATACTTCTATAATCATAGCTTTAGAAAGAGGAAAGGTAAGTACTAAGCAATGGTCACATTACGGTCAGGCTGTTAACTGAACTATTAATAGGAGTAGATAGAGTCAATAATGAGAATAAACGTATAAAATGTTTAGCTTTTATAGAATATGTAAAAAGTCTGTTTACTATATTACCTTTCGGTATTGAAAAAGTATATACATATGCACGTATTATTCATGATTTATACACACAACGTATAACTATAGGAACTCATGATATGCTTATTGCAGCAACGGCTATTACAAAAGGTTTTCCGATATTAACTCTAAATGTTAAAAGACTTTAAAAGAATTCAGAGACTAGAGGTTTTAACAGTTTCTTCTAAAGATTAAAATGTTTATTCAAAATACCAAGTTTACATTTCCGCTTACTAATTTTGAGCTTATGTTTGATTTTAACCCACAAAATCAGCTAATAGCTCTAGCATTTCTAATTGTTACTACTATCTTAAATCTTTATACAATTTCCCAAAATAGAAAATTAGAATGCTTAATAGGTAGTTTATACTGTTTATCCTCTACTATATGCGTATTTGTAGCTGATTTTATTTCCATGATAATCTCACTTGAATTCATGACGATTTTTGCCTGCATAATTATTTTTTGCGACCAATTAAAGATAAAACCGGCACGTCAATATTTCCTCACTCATTTATTCAGTAGCGGGCTAATTTTAATCGGTATGACTCTTCTAATTCAAACAACAGGTAATACGGCTTTTACTTCTTTAACGGAATCAGTATATAATTTTGAGTTACCGGCAATATTCATACTTGCAGGTTGTTTAATTAATGCCTCGGCTATTTTTGTAAACGGCTGGGTGGTTAATTGCTATCCTGCAGCTTCAAGTAGCGGCGTGGTATATTTAATTAGTTTTACTACTAAAGTTACTTTAATTATCATTTTAAAATTATTTAGCGGTCTTGAGATATTAAAGTTTTTTGGGATATCAATGATCATTTACGGGTTAGTATTTTCTCTAATTGAGAAAAACCTAAAACGATTGATATGTTATCTTACCGTATCACAGCTTGGTTTTATATTAACGGCTATTAGCATAAACTCTCCAAATATAGCTTATCTTATTACAAGCTTTATATTCATACATATATTATATAACGGGTTATTTGCTTTATATTTCACTTATATAGAAGATGAGTATGATATTAAAAATTACCAAGATCTTCAGAATGCTCAAATTAATCTTATTTTGTTAATCGGATTTGTTATTAGTATATTGATATATACATCTATATTGCCTATTAGCTCTTCTTATATCAAAGATGGAATTGCTAATATTTTAAACAAGAATAATATAATGCTATTTTCTAAGATAGCAACTTGTACCGTATTATTTGGATTATTGTTGGAAAGTTTGCTATCGTCATTGCGAGCGACTAAAAGGAGCGTGGCAATCCAGGAAAAAAATCGATCTATTTTTACTGGATTGCTTCGTCAAAACTTACAGTTTTTCCTTGCAATGACGTTAAGGGAGTTACTCTACCTCTCTTTCTGCATCATAACTTTATGCGTATGTTTATTCTACCCTATTCAAATATCACATATTGCTAACTTTAAGCTAGTTATCCTTGCAATCTCACTATTATTAGCTTTAATATTTAAAAAAATACCACGCATTTCGACAGAAAACATAAACCTTGACCTATACCAATATATCGAAAAACTTATCTATTTCAGTATCGATAAATATAAAGAAACGGCAGACAATAACGAAGATGCGGAAGAATATCTTAATTTTAAGGTTATTTGGGATAATATTTTAAGTAAAATATCTGCTTGGCATAATCAGCAAACTGCTATATTTATTGTATTATTCCTATTAATTAGTTTGATTTTAACACTCTGTCATCCCGTGGCTTGACCACGGTATCCAGAAAAAAATTAAAAAAGACTGGATCCCGCGATCGAGTCGCGGGATGACACTAAAAAAAGAACAAAAACATGAAACCACCAATAACAGACAAACAAAATTACAGCTTTGAAGTTCACTCAGCAACAATAAACGATGATTATCACTGGCTGCGTGATCCTAAGTGGCCAAATGTAGAAGATTCTAAAATTTTAGACTACTTAAAGGCTGAGAATAAATATACCGAAAATTTCTTTGCCGATCTGCAAAAGGATAAGGAAAAGATTTTTGAAGAATTAAAAGGACGGGTCAAATTAGACGATGAGTCAGTTTATGTTAAGAAAAAAGATTATTACTATTACCATAGAGTAGAAGGCGATAAAAATTATCCGATATATTGCAGAAAGCATAATAGTGTGGAAGCACATGAAGAGATAATATTAGATGTTAACCTTCTTGCTCCAAACGGCGGTTTTACCGATGTTGCCAAAGTCGCAATATCGCCTGATCAAAATTTAATGGCTTATAGCGTTAATTTTACAGGTAATGAGCAATATAATATCAAAATATACAATCTTAAAGAGCAAAAATACTTACCTGATAATGTAACGGATATAGCTCCTACTGTGATTTGGCATGAACAATTAAACGGCTTTTTCTATATTACTATTAATGAGAATCAACGCTGGGATAAGGTAATGTTTCATCGTCTAGGTGAAGATGTTACTCAGGATAAATTAATATTTGAGGTAAAAAACCCTCTTCATTTTATCAGCTGCGAGAAATCAGCAAGCAGTGAATATATTTTTATAAATTCAGGTGATTATAATGAAAATGAAATTTACGTAATTTCTATGCAGGATGTTAGTTTTACGCCTAAATTAGTACGAGCTGCAGAAAACAAAATATTCTATGAAATAGAACATAATGGCGATTATTTTTATATTAAAACTAATTATAAAGCTAAAAATTTCCATGTTATAAAACTGCTGGTAAATAATTTTGAAAATACTAGCTGGGATGATATTTATATTAAGGAAGAACAAGACAAATATTTAAAAAGCTTTGATGTTACAAATAATTATTTAATCTTAAATTATCGTGACCAAGGTTTACCGCTAATTAAAATAAAGCGATTTAAAGATTTACAAGAAAACACAACTCATTTTCCTGACGAAAGTTTCCAAGCAAGTAGCTTTTCTACAAACTTTGAGGAAGACGATATCAGAGTAAATTACTCTTCTCTAGCAAGACCAAATACCACTTATAGCTACGATTTTGATAGCAATAAATTAACGATATTAAAGAGCCAAGAAATACCTTCAGGCTTTAATCCGGAAGAGTATAAAGTCGAGAGAATATTCGCAGATGTAAAAGTACCTATAACCTTGTTTTATAAAAAATCTTTATTTAAAAAAGATGGCTCGAATCCTTTATATTTAATGGGATACGGAGCTTACGGGATTAGCATGCCTGTCAATTTTAGAAATACAGCAGTGACACTTGCCGATCGTGGCTTTATTTACGCAGTTGCTCATATTAGAGGTGGCGATGATCTAGGTCATGATTGGTATGAAGCTGCTAAGTTTTTAACCAAAAAAAGAACATTTAAAGACTTCATAGCCTGTAGTAGAGCTTTAATTAACGAGCAATATACAAGTAACAACAATATAGTAATAATGGGCGGTAGTGCCGGCGGTATGTTAATCGGTTACGTACTCAACGAAAAACCGGAAATCTATAGAGCAGCAATCGCTCATGTACCGTTTGTAGACGTACTGAGTACCATGCTTGACGAAAGCTTACCGTTAACTCTCTTGGAATATAATGAGTGGGGTAATCCGAAAGAGAAAGAATATTTTGAATATATTAAATCATATTCCCCTTATGATAACGTAAAAGCACAAAACTACCCTGCTCTATTCGTTACTTGCGGTATATCCGACCCACATGTAGGTTACTGGGAACCTGCTAAATGGGTAGCAAAATTACGAGAACTAAAAACGGACAATAATCCATTATTGTTAAAAATAAATATGGATAAAGGACATAAAGGTTCTGCCGGTCGTTTTGATTATCTGAAAGAGATAGCCGACGAATTAGTATTTATTTTTAATATATTTAATGTGGGGGTTTAAAAGGTATATGTCATTCCTGCGTAGGCGGGAATGCATTGTTGCGTGGATCAAAAAAAGCACACATTGTCATACCGTGGCTTGTCCCCGGTATCCAGTAAAACAACTAAAAATACTAATATAGACCCCGTGGACAAGCCACGGGGCGACAGTGGTGAAACCGATCCACATAAACAATGCCGTCCTCCTCTACGGTATGACAAAATAAATATAAAAAACCACATGCATAAAAATTATCTAGAACAATTACAAAAATTACCGATTACTTTAATTTTACTAATTAGCTTAATTTGCTGTATTGGTTTCATTGTACTTTATTCTGCAGCGAATAGTAATTTGCAGCCTTGGGCTTACAAACAAATTATAAATTTTTGTATATTCTTGCCTTTAGCTATTATTATTGCATTAATTGATTTACGAATAATATTTAGGTTATCGTATATCTTTTATTTTTGCGTACTCGCTTTACTAGTAGCCGTGGAGCTTTTCGGCTCAACTGCCATGGGCGGTAAAAGATGGATCGATATCGGTATAGTTAAGCTTCAACCTTCCGAACCAATAAAAATCGCCGTTGTACTAATGCTTGCTAGATATTTCCATTCACTAACAATTGATGATCTTATAAAATTTCACAAAGTTATCATACCTATTATAGGAGTTTTAATACCGGCTTTTCTAATAATTAGAGAACCGGATTTAGGTACAGGAATGATTGTTTTAATTGTTTCGGCAATTATATTTTTTGCAGCAGGTTTTAGAATAAAATATTTTATAATGCTAGCTCTTGCTGCTCTTATTAGCCTCCCTATTGCTTGGAATATGATGTATGATTATCAAAAAAAACGGGTAATGGTTTTTTTAGATTCCGAACATGATCCGCTCGGTGCTAGCTATAATATTATTCAGTCTAAAATCGCTATAGGTTCAGGTAGCCTATTTGGACGGGGTTTAAATCAAGGCAGTCAAAGCCATTTAGATTTTCTTCCCGAACATCAAACAGACTTTATCTTTGCTACCTTCGCTGAAGAATTCGGCTTTATAGGAGGAATGTTTTTACTAATATTATATTTTGCACTTATAACTATTTCTTTATTAATTGCCGCAAATTGCCGAAAGATTTTTAGTAAATTAATGGTAATAGGTATCACTTCAATCTTATTTAGTCACGTATTTATTAATATAGCTATGGTTATGGGCTTGCTTCCCGTAGTAGGCGTACCTTTACCGTTTATTTCTTACGGCGGAACAATGATCGCATCCATGCTAATCGGCTTTGGGCTTGTGATGAATGCTCAGGTACACGGACATACTGCTTTAAACTAGGTTCAATATAAAATTGATAATATAAATTAATAATAAGTTGCACTTCACTTTCTTATTTATCGTGTAAAGCGAAAATTCCTATTGACTTTTATATAAAACAGTATAGATTTCTTTACAATTTAACTTTTATTAAAGAATTTATGCTAGGCTATGCACAAGAACAAAGAAGTCTGACAAAACAACAGAAAGAATCAATTGCCTTGCTATCTATAGGTACTTTTCTTGAATATTTTGACTTTATGCTTTATGTACATATGGCTGTACTTCTTAACAAACGCGAGTTTCGTATTCAAAAAGTCGCTGAATAGCTGATAGTAACTGGGTTACGGGGATCTTAATAATACTGTTTTTGTTATAAAGTGAGTACAAAATATAAATTGCTAATTAAAATATGGTATTTATAGTATTAGAAAAAAGTTTATAGGTTATTGAAAAAACTTTAAGAGCAATAACCTATGATAATGAATTTTACAGAAATATTTTGTTACGTCGATGATTTTTTTCAAGAATTAGACAAGCATACAAATTCAATTACTAATCATAACAACAAATCTGGTCCTAAAAGTCGACTGAACAGAAGTGAGGTAATAACAATTATAATAGGCTACTGGCAGTCATCTTATGATTGTTTTAAGAATTATTGTTCTGAAGCAAATATGAATTCATCATCAAAGAGATTTTCAATTAGTAAGCTATAGTCAATTT
>NZ_CM000770.1:1094088-1097785 GCF_000160735.1 Rickettsia endosymbiont of Ixodes scapularis
AGCTAATTTGGTTCAACAATTACTAGAAGCAAAACTTAGTTTAAAACTTAAGCAAATTATTAAAAAATTCGATTATTTTGAAATATTGATAATTGATGATATATCATATGTACCATATAATCGTGAAGAAACTGATGTTTTATTTACCTTATTACCTGAACGTTATGAAATGAGTAGTGTATTAATTACTAGCAATTTAGTTTTTGCAAAATGGAATACTATTTTTAAAGATGAAATGACTACGTCAGCAGCTATTGGCAGATTGGTTCACCATTCTTCAATTCTTAAACTAAATACTGAAAGTCATAGAATCGCTACAGCGAAAGGCAAAAAATTAACTATAAAATCGGAGGATAATAATGTAATACTTTAGACAATATTTTTTACTCAAAAATGGGGAATTTTAATATTCGTCATGGGGAATTCTAATATTCGTTCATCACTAGCCCTTTCCGCTACTTTGCCTATCAATACTCTCTTCCTATATTTTGGTATCCATATAAGATGTACTTTTAAATCATACTGACTATGACTATTCTTTCTATAACTTCTCATGTTTCTTGATATAAATTCATTGCTAAAGCAATTTCATTATATCTTCCCTTCGCCTGAAGGCGAGGGATTTCTTATCCCCGAAGGGGGACATTAAAATAAGTCAATAACTACAATTGTTGATTGTAATAATTATATATTTAATAAATCCTCTTTCCCTAAAATACTATACGTTCTATTTGACGACGTTTAACGAGCCTTTCTAGTTTTTTAACATAGAACAAATAAGCTCGATTCATTAGCAGATGGGATTATAACCAGAGAAGAGTTTGTACGTAAGAAAACATAATGAAAAAAACATCAAAGTAAAGTAATGCTAGAAATAGCGGAGCATAATAAAGGTGATGATTGTTTTACGAAAAAAAATGATAGATGTACTAAATTTAGTTGCCAATGCACATCAATATTTTAATTTGTCGAATGCCCAAGGAAAAAGACGTTTAATAAAAACTGTGTTTTCGACAATTAAATTAACAGGCAAAAAGCTTGACTTTATGCTGCATCTGCCGTTTGATTCATTCGTAAATTTGTCGAAAACCGAGGAATGGCTCCCCGGGCCGGACTCGAACCAGCGACCGAACGGTTAACAGCCGTTTGCTCTACCACTGAGCTACCGAGGAACATTAGAAGCATCTGGAAAATTCAGATACTTCCTTATAACAAATCTTTATTATAACGTCTAGCGTTTTCTTTATATAAAATAAAAAAGTTTTATTCATCACCTATTTTTAAAGCTGCAATAAACGCAGATTGCGGAATTTCGATATTACCGTACTGTCTCATTCTCTTTTTACCTGCTTTTTGCTTCTCAAGTAATTTACGTTTACGGCTTATATCACCGCCGTAACATTTAGATAAAACATCTTTACGTAGGGCTTTAATAGTCTCACGAGCAATAATACGGCTACCTATACTTGCTTGAATTGCTATATCAATCTGCTGTCTCGGTATTAAATCCTTTAACCTTACGCATAATGCCCTACCCCTCTGCTCGGCACGTGAGCGGTGTACGATTGTGGATAGTGCATCAACCACCTCTGCGTTAACCAAAATCCCAAGCTTAACAAGCTCGGAAGGTTCATAAACATCCATTTGCCATTCAAAACTTGCATAACCTTTAGAGCAACTTTTTAAACGATCGTAAAAATCGTAAACTATCTCATTTAGTGGTAATTTATAAACTATTTTAGCCCTATTTGCTATATAGCTATGATCGAGCTGCATCCCTCTCTTTTCCGTACAAAGCAATAATACCGCACCTAAAAACTCATCAGGTACCATTATAGTTGCCTTAATCCACGGCTCTTCTATCAATTCGATTTTTTGTAAATCAGGCAAATCTGCCGGGTTATGTATCTCTAAGCTCTCACCGTCCCGCATATGAATTTTATACACCACGCTTGGAGCGGTAGTAATTAAATCTAAATCGAATTCCCTACTTAAACGTTCTTGGATTATCTCTAAATGTAACAGCCCTAAAAAGCCGCATCTAAAACCTACTCCGAGTGCCGAAGAGCTTTCCATTTCATACTCAAAACTAGCATCATTAAGGCGTAATTTAGCTAGTGAATACTTTAGATGCTCAAATTCCGAGCTATCCGTTGGATAAAGACCACAAAACACTACGGGTAAGTTTGGTTTAAAACCCGGTAGAGCTTGCTCACAAGGCTTTTTTTCATCAGTGATAGTATCCCCGACTTTACAATCCGCTATTTGCTTTATAGAAGCAGTAAAGAAGCCGATTTCGCCTGCATGCAGAACATCCGAAATATGTTTTTTCGGAGTAAAATAGCCAACATTTTCGACGGTATAAACCGAGTTAGTAGCCATCATTTTAATCCGCATATTCTTACGTAAGTAGCCATCAATAACACGTACTAAAATAACCACCCCAAGATAAGGGGCATACCAACTATCAACAAGCAAAGCTTTTAAAATATCACTGTTACTTTCTTTCGGCGGAGGTAATTTATTTACTATTACTTCTAAAACTAAATCAATACCTATACCGCTTTTTGCCGAAATCAATACAGCCTCACTTGCATCGATCCCGATTATATCCTCTATTTGCTGCTTAACCTGTTCAGGTTCTGACGCCGGCAGATCAATCTTATTAAGCACCGGTACTATTTCATGATCATTCTCGATTGCTTGGTAAACATTGGCAAGCGTTTGTGCTTCTACTCCTTGCGTACTATCAACTACCAATAACGAGCCTTCACAAGCAGCAAGTGACCTACTAACTTCATAAGCAAAATCGACATGCCCGGGAGTGTCCATTAGATTCAAATAGTAGGTGTTACCGTCTTTAGCCTTATATACAAGCCGCACGGTTTGTGCCTTAATAGTTATACCTCTCTCTTTTTCGATATCCATCGAGTCTAGCACTTGCTGGCTCATTTCCCTAATTTGCAAGCCACCGCAATGCTCAATTAACCTATCGGCTAATGTAGATTTACCGTGATCAATATGAGCGATTATTGAGAAGTTCCTTATATATTTTTGATTATCCATAATTATTGTGATATAATTTGTATTTTGTCATCTCCGTCATTGCAAGACTTTGTTGCGTGGATCGAAAAACGCATTCGGTATCATACCGTGGCTTGACCACGGTATCCAAAAAACAATAAAAAATATTAAAATATTTAGTATTTTAATCTGGATCCCGCAATCAAGTCGCGGGATGACAGCGGTGGAATTGATCCACGCAACAATGCCTCATTGCGAGGAGAGGCGAAGCCTCGACGTGGCAATCTCATGAAATAATAACAAACTCCTGAGATTGCTTAGTCAAAACTTATAGTTTTTCCTCGCAATGACGGCTACAATCACGATAATATATAACAAAATCGAAATTTATAACAGGAAAAAATAATGCGAGCTGAAATAGAAAATTATGTAAAAAAAATTGAGCAGTCTTTAGAACTACTTTGGAGGTCACTTTGACGTTGAAGCGTCAACTGAAAGACTGAAAGAACTAGAAGAATTAGCAGCCGAGCCGAGTTTATGGAATGATCAAGCCAATGCTCAAAAATTACTGCGAGAAAAAAGTAATCTAGAAGAAAAACTAAATGCTTTTAATAAACTCAAATCTAACTTAAAAGATGCTTTAGAACTTGAAGAAATGGCTGAAGCCGAAAAC
>NZ_CM000770.1:1098385-1224393 GCF_000160735.1 Rickettsia endosymbiont of Ixodes scapularis
ATAAATGCGGGTGGTAAAAAATAAATTATTTTGTCATTCATGCGAGGCATTGTTGCATGAACCGGAAAACGGCCTCGGTGTCATCCCGTGGCTTGACCACGGGATCCAAAAAATAACTAAAAATACTAATAATATTAGTATTTTTAACTGGATCCCGCGATCCAAGTCACGGGATGACAGCAGTACATGAAAAACTATAAAAACTTTACTGCTGCTATTTCTATATTTATTATAGTTATGGCCTCGGTTCTAGGATTTCAGAGTTATCAAAAATTTACTCAAGATAAACATTTTGAGCAGATAATAACCGATCTAAATAATCTAGAGTTTGATCCTGCTAATGAAAAAATCCGCAAGAATTTTATCTCAGAAATACAAAATATTTATGCAACCGAAAATCCTGAAATAGATAAAAATATAAAATATGTGTGGGTTTTATCTGCAAGAAATTCTTATACAAAAATACCGATTAATTCTGATACTCAAAATATAGGGGCTGCAGATAAAGAGGACGGATATAATAGGATGAGGCTTGACATAGAGATTGTAAGAGAAGTTGCAGCTAAAAAACTTGATAAGCAAATATCTAGCCTAACATACGCGAGTTTCGTATTAATAGAGGAACTGAATAGCTGATAGTAACTGGGTTACGAGGATATTAGTAATATTGTTTTTGTTATAAAATGTACTTAAAACTGCATAAATTTTTAGTAAATTGTCTTTTTTGACTATAACTATTAAATTGTAAAACTTGTCACACCTCTTACAAAGCTTGAAAGGATAAGCATTATAGCATATTCATTAACCATAATTTAGGCATCTTAATACGAAACTCGCGTTATCTATATAAATTTTAGGATAAGTATAGCAGAGATAAGTCATTATACTAAGAGAGGGACGTTGTTGCGTGGATCAGTTTTTCCAGTGTCATCATCCCGCGACTTGATCGCGGGATCCAGCTTAAAATACTAAAATTTTAGTATTTTTGGTCAAGCCACGGTATGACACCGAACGCGTTTTTAGATCCACGCAACAATACCTTGCGAGCAGTCGTAGACTGTGCGGCAATCTCATGAAATAATAAATTATAAACTCATGAGATTGCTTCGTCGAAACTTACAGTTTCTTCTCGCAATGACGATTTTCGAATTACTTTAAATTAGACCAAATGCGGTTTTTTGCAATATAGAAAAAGATAGTAAACACTACCAAAAACATCATAACTTTAAGACCCATAGATTTACGATGTTCCATTTCCGGCTCAGCTGCCCATTGCAGGAATACCGCAACATCATGCGACATCTGCTCTACGCTTGCGTTAGTACCGTCCATATAGGTTACCTGCCCGTCTGTAAGCGGCGGCGGCATTGCTATTTGCTCGCCAGGGAAATACGGATTATAATGAGCCCCTTGCATTAGCTTAAAATCTGCCGGTGGTTCGGTATAGCCGGTAAGCAGCGAATATATATAATTAGCTCCGTCATGACGCGCTTTTATTATTAAAGATAGATCAGGAGGATGTGCTCCGTTATTAGCTGCCCTTGCTGCTTGTTCATTAGGGTAAGGAGGTACAAAACGATCGGAGGGAAGAGCGGAACGGTCAAACATCTCACCGTCATCATTAGGTCCGTCTTTTACCGTATAGCCTTTGGCGATTTCTTTTATCTCGTCATCCGAAAAGCCGATATCTTTAAGATTACGGTAATATAAATTGTTTAAACCGTGGCAGACACTACAAACTTCTTTATAGACCTGAAAACCTCTTTGTGCTGCTTCACGATTAACTGTGCCAAATATGCCGTCAAACGACCATTTCATCTTTTTCGGATGTAATGCTTCTTCGTTGGCTAAACTTAAGCACGAAGTTAGTAGTATGATGATAGAGATAAGTAGTTTAGTTTTCATAAATTTTTTTGAGTCGTCATTGCGAGGAAAAATTGAAAATTTTGACGAAGCAATCTCAGGAGTTTATTATTATTTTATAAGATTGTCGTGTCGAGATTTTGTCTTTCCTTACAATGATGTTTTTATTACAGAATAATTTCATTATATAAATCATCCCAATTTATATTGTATCATTTTTGTGTTGGTATATTCTTTTTATTAAATTAGAAGTAACACCAGTATAGAGTATACCATTTTTCTCGTTAGTTACTATATATACTATTGGTTGCTTCATAAATTTGTATAATACAAAAAACGTCATTGCGAGCAACCATAGGCTGCGTGGCAATCTCATGAAATAATAACAAACTCCTGAGATTGCTTCGTCAATTGCTATGGCAATTTCCTTGCAATGACATATCTCTTCGCAATGACTTAACTCTTACAACTCCTCCGGTAATGGCAGCGGTTTTTCATATTTACCGATCAGCGGCAGAGCTACTAAGAAATGGAAGAAGTAGTAACAAGCAGCAAAGCGGCTAATGGTAATATACGGCTCTTCCGCCGGTTGTCCGCCTAAATAACCAAGCAATAAACAATCTGCCATAAATATCCAAAAAGCAATTCGGTATATCGGTCTATAATTACTACTTCTAACTTTTGAAGTATCAAGCCAAGGTAGTAAGAATAACACGAATATACTTCCGAACATTAATAGCACCCCACCGAGCTTAGAAGGTACTGCTCTAAGGATCGCATAAAACGGCAGAAAATACCATTCAGGTACGATATGAGCAGGCGTAACTAACGGATTTGCCGGAATGTAATTATCGGGATGTCCTAAATAATTAGGTTCGTAAAAAATAAAATAGGCAAATATTATGAAATAAACTCCGAAACCGACAAAATCCTTTACGGTATAATAAGGGTGGAAAGGAATAGTATCTTTAGGGCTTTTAACGTCGATACCTTTCGGATTATTTGAACCATGCTGATGTAAGGCTACTAAATGCAGCATCACAAGAGCGACAATAATAAACGGCAATAAATAATGCAGCGAGAAGAACCTATTTAATGTCGGATTATCAACGGAAAAACCACCCCATAACCACGTAACTATAGATCCCCCTATTAGCGGAATAGCCGAGAATAAATTAGTAATTACCGTAGCACCCCAGTAGCTCATCTGCCCCCAAGGAAGCACGTAACCCATAAACGCAGTAGCCATCATGGTTAGAAAAATGATAATACCGATATGCCAAAGCAGTTCTCTCGGCACTTTATAAGAACCGTAATACAGTCCCCGTGCTATGTGCAAATAAACGGCAGCAAAAAACATCGATGCACCTACCGCATGAGTATAACGTAGTAACCAACCGTAATTCACGTTACGCATGATTCGCTCAACACTATCAAAAGCATGATCAACATGCGGTGTATAGTGCATAGCAAGCACTACACCGGTAATTATCTGAATTACCAACGCAATACCGGCAATAGAGCCTAAATTCCACAAATAGCTAAGATTTTTTGGAGTCTGATAATGGCTAAAATACTTTAGGAAAGAGAAAATCGGTAGACGATAATCTATCCACTCAATAATAGAGTTCTTCCCAAATTCTACTTCTAGAGGTAATTTGTGCGTAAATCCGGTACTCACACCATTAATCGGTTTCTCAGTTGTTTTTTGGGATACCGTGGTCAAACGGTATGACATTGAGGGCTTTTTAGGGGTAATATCTTCATTCATAAATAACTACCCAATTCTAATTTTTTTGTCGCTAATAAAGGTATAAGACGGTACTGCTAAATTTAAAGGAGCAGGACCTCTTCTAACTCTACCTGAAGAATCATATTGTGAGCCATGGCACGGACAGAACCATCCATCATATTCACCTTGATTAGCAAGCGGCACACAACCTAAATGCGTGCAGATTCCGATAGTCACCAACCAATTATCATGCCCTACTTTCACACGTGCTTCATCAGTCTCAGGATCAATAAGTTCCGACATTTTTACGGCTCTTGCTTCAGCTATTTTATCAGGAGTACGGTTAGTGATAAAAACCGGTTTACCTTGCCATTTAACCGTAACTGTTTGACCTACCGCAATATTTGATAAATCAACCTCAATTGATGATAAAGCTAGCACGTCTGCAGAAGGGTTTAAAGAATCAATAAGAGGCCAAAGAGTACATGCTGCCCCAACCGCTGCAACACTACTAGCCGTTAGAACCATAAAATCACGACGTGTAGTTTGTTTGTTTTTATTATCTTCAGTATCCGACATATAATATTAAAGTGACATAAATTAACGATTATTATTACTACCGCTTGGGGTATTATTAAGATTATTTGGATTTTCTAGTTCTTCATAAGGATTTATTATAGGACGTTCAGCGTCTGCAACACTATCTGCTTCTTTTGGCGTAAGCTTATTTATTTCATCTTCTAACACTTTTGCTCCTGTCCCTTCTTCATACTTATATTCTCCAGGATTACTTAAGCAATTCCAAAAACTAACTAAATGATTCCAATTAGGAGCGAGTTTTATAGTACAATTTTGAGTAACTGCTTTAGTTGTATATAATATCTCGACTGTAGTTTCAGTAAAATAATCTATAAACCCAATTTTTTTTAAGCCCAATACTGTATAATATAAAGTAATTAAGGAAGCAACTGCTATAATTAAATACCATTTAGTGACAATAGACCACAGAAAAAATCCCATAGGATTTGCTGCAATTAACCTTCGTAAAGCCTGCCACATATATTTTTCTCAAAAAAATTATTAATAACATTCATCTTATTTTATATCACTACATTAGTAAAAATAAAGCAAAATCACGTAATATTACAAATATTTTTAATTAAATAGGAACTCAAGAAGAATGAAATCGGTAAAAATACTAAATTAATTCCTACCATAATAAAAATTAATTGTAAGTTATTATCTTGTAATATTAAACCTGTCATTATAATATTCGGAATTAATAACGGCATAATAAACGTACCGACAAAATTAGCATTCTTCTTAAAATAACATTGCACGCTACCAGATAAAACTACTAAACTACTTGATAAAACTAATATCATCCATACACTAATGAAGAAAAATACTATCTCAAGCAAAATTTGATCAAAAAAAACATAAATAATGGGTAAAACAAAAACCAGCCCTACCGTACTACTGATAAATATAGCAAAAAATTTAGCCAATATAATTTTTTCATGACTAACAATTGATAATAATAACTCTAAGCTTCCGTCTTCCAAATCAGATTTAAATATAACCGAAGAAAAACCGATTAATGAAATTAATAAACAAATTACCGAAAAAATTAAACCGAATTTGTTAATATCCCTTTCACTATTAATTAAAACAGTACTAATTATGCAAAATAAAAAAAATATAACTATATATTTAATTATATTATTAATGCGATTCTGCACTATAAATTCACGCTTAATTAATACAAATAGGTTATTCATAATTATTAAATACGTTGTAA
The DNA here is from genome assembly GCF_000160735.1 of Rickettsia endosymbiont of Ixodes scapularis. NCBI lineage: Bacteria > Pseudomonadati > Pseudomonadota > Alphaproteobacteria > Rickettsiales > Rickettsiaceae > Rickettsia > Rickettsia endosymbiont of Ixodes scapularis. Next base: position 1,103,782 of record NZ_CM000770.1, read on the forward strand.
ATTAAGTACATAATAGCTGCGACAGTCAAACCTATACCAATTTCAACAATAACTATAGCAATATGCTGAGCAAGTAGCTTATCATTGATAAAATTTGTTAGTGAATAATAATTTAAATAATTATCATTAAAAAATAGTGATATTGTTCCTACAATTGCATATATTGCTACACCTAAAACAGCAATACAAATTAGCACATTAGGAGGAAAATACCGGCTTAATTTTCGATTACCGTAAACTAAATCACAAGCAATAAGGCTAGATGCAAATATAACACCTGCTTGAAACCCACCACCCGGCGAAGACTCACCGTTAAGCTGAATATATATACTATATAAAATTATATAAGGTATTATAAAACTAGTGATATATTTTATTATTGGATTTGTCATACCGTGGCTTGACCACGAGATCTTGTATCGCCTGCTGTGTCCTGAGATACCGTGGTCAAGCCACGGTATGACACCCTCCTTTGAAAATACCAATAATACAGCAATTCCTGCAATTAAAATTACGCTAGTTTCACCTAAAGTATCATATCCACGATAACTTGCAAGAATAGCCGCAACAAAAGAAGGTACACCTATATCTCTAGAGGTATTTTCGATATAATATTTACTTGAATGCATATGAATAGGAGCATTATCATCACCGTAATTCGGTAATTCTAGCCCCATATAAGCAAGAGTTACTACAAACAATAAACATATTAAACTTGCTGTAATAATATTAGTTCTCTCAATATTCTTTAAATCCGAAGGTAATTTACGCAACAAATTCAAATATACGCATGTTGATAAGCAAGCTCCAAGCGCTGCTTCGGTCATTGCGACATCAGGAGCATCCATAATAAGATAAGATACACCGATTAATAAGCTAAATACAGAGGAAGCAATAACTGTATTTAGTAAATCTTTAGCAAAAATTATTTTTATGGATATTAAAATTAATAAAAAAGCAATTAAGTTAAGTAGGTAATTGCCGAGATCAAAATTTAAAGCTGTATTTACTGTCATATGGTTGTTAAAATTTAACGTCATTGCGAGGAGAAACGTAGTTTCGACGTGGCAATCTTATCAAGCATCCTGAGATTGCTTCGTCAATTACTTCGTAATTTTCCTCGCAATGACGGTACTATAAGCTCTAATTTTCATAAATAAAGATGCTTTACCAAGTGCATGAGTTGCTACCGGATTTAGTAGAAAAATCAATAAAGCCGCTAAAATTAATTTAATAGAGTTAACAATATTTGCTTCAATGCACGCAAAACCTATTAAGCAAATAGGCACTCCAAAACTCTCAATAACACTTGCAGCATGTAATTTAGTATAAAAATCAGGAAATCTAAAAAACCCGATTATCCCTGAAAATATAACAAATAATCCAATAATTACTAATAATATTCCGATATAGTATAATGTCATTGTTTTTATTTCTTTGTTATTTCATTATGCACTTCTATGTTATTCCCGCGAGGCATTGTTGCGTGGATCGAAAAACGTGCTCGGTGTCATACCGTGGCTTGACCACGGTATCCAGTCTTTTTTAATTTTTTTCTGGACCCCGTGGTCAAGCCACGGGGTGACAATAATTCGTTCACTCACCCTGAGCCAAGCTATAACCTGCCACACCATCAAACTCAAATAAATTCTCTACTTTGATAAAGTCGATATTTGCTTTGCTTAAAGCTTCAAGCAATCTTGTTATATCTAAATGCTTTATTTCCATGCCGTCTTTATTCATAAAACGACAACACCAATGATCGGAAACAGTTTCAAATCTTGCATAATGAGGCCATAATTTTAGCCCTTTGGAAGATATAGTTTTTAGCTCAAAATTACCAAGATCAAGCTTATTAACTTTATCTGCTATATCGTGAGCGGAAGATACATCCATATTCACAAAAATATCCGTACCAACCAATTTCTTAACTTCTTTGGTATCAATCTTATACTCTATATTATTTTCTTGTTTCTCTGCAATTAATGGATAATCTGCTTTAGGTAGTTTTGTCGGTATCTGTCCTAATCTTTTTGTTACTTCTTCAGCAAATTCTTTGGTACCGACTTTTTTACTAGAACTCTGCTCGTTATATATATCCGTCGTGTGAATCCCATCCTCTATAGTTTTTTTCCAAGCATTTTCGATTAATGTAGCGATATCACCCTGCCCTATATGTACTAGCATCATTATAGCAGCATTTAAAAGCCCTGACGGATTAGCAATATCTTTACCTGCAATATCGGGAGCACTTCCATGTACCGCTTCAAACATAGCATAATGCTGCCCGATATTTGCAGAACCTGCAAGCCCTACCGAGCCTGAAATTTCAGCTGCTACATCAGAGATAATATCGCCGTATAAATTAGAAGTCACGATAACGTCAAATATTTCCGGTTTGGTAGCAAGCCTTGCCGTACCGATATCGATAATATAATGCTCATTATTAATTTGCGGATATTCTTTTGCAATCTCATTAAATACTTTATGAAAAACCCCATCGGAAAATTTCATAATATTATCTTTGCTTAAACACGTGACTTTTTTACGGTTATTTTTTACCGCATATTCAAAAGCATATCTAATAATTTTTTCACAACCGGTACGACTAATTAACTTAACCGACTCATACATATTATACGTTTGACGGTATTCTATACCTGCGTATAAATCTTCTTCATTTTCACGTATAATAGTTAGGTTTAGATTTGGATGCAGTGTTTTAATAAAAGGATGAAACGAAACAGAAGAACGAATATTAGCAAAAAGCTGTAATGTTTTACGAATCGTGACGTTTAAACTTTTATATCCTCCACCTTGCGGAGTAGTAATCGGAGCCTTAAGTATAATACCGGTACGTTGTATTGATTCCCAACTTTCCTCACTTATGCCTGAAGTATAATGCTTCTTGTAAAGCTTTTCACCTACTTCAATGGTTTCTAAACGAATACGAACTTCGGCTTTACATAATATATAAAGCACTGCCTCCATTATTTCAGGCCCTATACCGTCCCCGTATGCAATTGTAATCGGTGTAAATTCTGCCATATTAAATACTCTCGTTAAATAATAGCACTGCTCGTGTGGATACCACCACGTCATTGCGAGCAGCCGTAGGCTGCGTGGCAATCTCGTCAAATATCCTGAGATTGCTTCGTCAATTACTTCGTAATTTTCCTCGCAATGACGTTAAACTAAACCATACAACAACACTATTAATAGTTTATAGTTACTTCTTTTAACCTTTCATTCAACATAAAAGTCACTTCGGAAGTTATATTCAAATTATTTTTGGCATATAAGACTTGAGCACTTGGAATTACCAAATTAAGGTTATATTTCTCAGCAAGTTCACTAATTATTGTAATAGTTGTTTCATGTACTCTACTCATAGCCTCAGCGTGGGCTTGTTCAAGCTTTGTTTTCTTAATCTGAATTTCTTTTCTAACGTGGCTAACTTTTGCATTAAATTCGTTTACTTTATGCTCAAATTCGGTTTCACTTAAATTAGAACGCTCATTTAGCAGCTTCTCTTCCAGCGGTTTAAATTTTGCTTCTTTTGCAGCAATATCCTCTTGAATTTCATGATTAAGCTTTTCGATTTTATTACGCAAATCTTTTATAGCTATCGAACCTTCCAATATAGATTGTACATCAGCAACAGCTACTCTAACTTTAAAATTATCTTCTTTAATCGGCACGTTTTGTGCCTCCGTGATCATTGAGAAATTTATTATGAATATGCATAAACATAATATTCGGTATATCATCCTTGATCCTATAATCTAGACTTAAGTGTTATATTTAAGGATGTCATTCCCGCCTACGCGGGGATGACATTGGAGCAACACCCCTATTAATCTAAGAATAAATAACATCAGGTGATTTGTCTATAATTAAAAACTTAACCTTTACCTAACATTGGCACATCCCCGCCTCCCCATGGTGTATATTCACTATCCAAATAATCCTCCCTTGAAATTGGATCAAATGAAATAGCTGTTATTGCTCCAGGACTTAAACAGGTATTCTCTTCATCACTCAGCGGTTCAGTAGCAGGTTCTTCTAGTTCAACATAAATTTCATGCTGTTCATTAAATTCATATAAAAAATTAAAAGCTTTATGAATATGCTCAGTTCCCTTGTTCTTAACCAAAACTGCTGTAATACCATAGTCTTTTGCAGCATTGACACATCCATGGAAAATATATTTTTTTATTAGTTATTTCGCTTACTACATGACAATTTTTAGAGATGTAAGGACTAAAGGATTGAATTTTGCTGATAATTCATGATGATAACGGGGAAAGAACTTGGTTTACATATGAAAGATCATTCCGCCCCTCTAGTCGAATTATTACAAAAACATATTTCGCTTAATTTATCAAGAGCAAAATGTTTAGGATTATTTATCATTTCAATGCTTAACAGCAGGACAGTAAACATGTCATTGTTATGCAATAGAATGCCGTCTGGGATTAAAGCAGCTTCATGGTATAGAAGGATGCAAAGATTTATCTCTGAAATCTCAATATCATGGAGAGTATTACCTGTTATGTTAGTCATGATGACTGGGTTTGAGCAGGAGCAAAAATGGGTATTGTGTTTAGATAGAACGAATTGGAAATTTGGTAAACGACATATAAATATTTTATATTTAGCTGTCAGTTTTCATGGTATAGCGATCCCCCTTTTTGGAATTTTCTAAGTGATAAAAAGTGTGGTAACTCTGATTATATTGAGCGTATTGATCTGATGGAGTGTTTTTTAGAAGTTTTTGACAAAAACCGCATTGAAGCATTAACCGCTGATAGAGAATTTATAGGTAAGGAATGGCTCTCTTGGCTTAGAACAAATCAAATAAGATACGTTTTTCGAGTTAGAGAAAATAGACAATATATCAGTAATGCAAGGGGAAAAATGGTTAAAATACAAGAGTTATTTCGCCCTCTAGCCATAGGATCGCATGTGAGTTTGTCACAACGTAGAATTGGTACAAAAGGTGAAATATTTAATGTAGTAGGGATCAGAAATAAGAAGAGTGAACTTGCAGTCTTAATACATAGTGATGAGATCAAAAATCCTGCTGAGATTATATGCTCAAAGATGGCAAATTGAAACAATGTTCAAAGCTTTTAAATCAGCAGGATTCAACTGTGAAGCAACTCATATTACTAATGATTTACGATTAGATACATTGATGCAAATATTGTCTATTGCATTTTGCCTAGCTTATCAAACTGGAGAGATTATAGTTTTAGATAAACCAATAGTTATTAAAAAACATGGTTATAGGCAAAATAGTATATTTCGTGTTGGATTAGATATAATATCTTGTATAATATTTCTACTCAATTAGTACGTTGGATACAGCTGTTGTCCTTGATATTCCAATATCCAAAGATGATAAAATGAAAAATTGTCATGTAGTAAGCAAATTTCCAATTCGTTCTATCTAAACACAATACCCATTTTTGCTCCTGCTCAAACCCAGTCATCATGACTAACATAACAGGTAATACTCTCCATGATATTGAGATTTCAGAGATAAATCTTTGCATCCTTCTATACCATGAAGCTGCTTTAATCCCAGACGGCATTCTATTGCATAACAATGACATGTTTACTGTCCTGCTGTTAAGCATTGAAATGATAAATAATCCTAAACATTTTGCTCTTGATAAATTAAGCGAAATATGTTTTTGTAATAATTCGACTAGAGGGGCGGAATGATCTTTCATATGTAAACCAAGTTCTTTCCCCGTTATCATCATGAATTATCAGCAAAATTCAATCCTTTAGTCCTTACATCTCTAAAAATTGTCATGTAGTAAGGTTATTTCGGTATTATTCATTATTTCTCTTATATATTCTTTTTTAGTACAATTTTGTATTTCCTCAAAATTATTAGAAGGTAAAGCTGATTTTATATACATTTTTGCTACATCTTCCTTTCCTAGTAACCTTTCTAATGCATATTTTACAGTATTAGGATAACCATTAAATGATGCTATAGCTATTTTATAACCGGATAATATAATATTCTTAAAAAGGCGTGCTATTTGCTCTTCATTTTTCCAACCTAAATTTTCATTATCTAGGAACCTCTAAATCAGCTCTATAGAAAATTTTTGCTCAAGCCTAGCTATTTCCTTAGCACGTTCACTATCTGATCTAAAAAAGCGATTTTGTATATTACTTACTATTAAACCTCCTAACCTCTCCCCGATATAATTATGCGAATGTCCAACTAAAGTATTGTCAAAATCAAATATAAATAAAGCTGTATTATCGTTCATTAATTTCTCTTATTTTAAAGTTTAAAAATTCTTAGTAATTTTTATTCTGCGGTTAAATCAATTTCTTTTTCAAGAACTTTATTCCAATTTTTGGTATTTTAGTGTATAATACGGAAGACTATTGTACACTTGTGAGAATTTTTAAAGATGACATCTATTCGTAATATAGCAATTATTGCCCACGTTGATCATGGGAAAACTACGCTTGTTGATAACATGCTTAAACAAAGCGGAACATTTAGAGCTAACCAAGCAGTAGCCGAGCGTGCTATGGACTCTAACGATCTTGAGTGTGAACGCGGTATTACCATACTAGCCAAATGCACTGCTCTTATGTGGAACGATATCCGTATTAATATCGTCGATACGCCGGGACATGCTGATTTTGGCGGTGAAGTAGAACGCATATTAAGCATGGTTGACGGTGTTGTGTTACTTGTCGACGCTTCTGAAGGACCGATGCCGCAAACAAAATTTGTGCTTTCTAAAGCGTTAAATCGCGGCTTAAAACCTATTGTCGTTATTAATAAAATAGATAGGGATGACCAAAGAATTAAAGAAGTTATCGACGAAGTATTTGAGCTATTTGTAGCGTTAGAGGCCAATAACGATCAGCTTGACTTCCCTATAGTTTATGCATCAGGGAGAGCAGGGAGAGCATCTTTAAACTTTGATGATAAAATTAATCCTTTAGACAATTTAGCAGATGATTTAACACCGCTTTTCGACCTTATAGTAACACATGTACCTACGCCCGCAGCCGATGATAAAGCCCCATTTTCTATGCTTGTTACTACTAGAGAATATAATTCTTTCTTCGGTAGGGTTTTAACGGGACGTGTACAAAGCGGCACTGTTAAAATCAACCAAAACGTAAAAGTATTAAATCGTGAGAATAAAGTACTTGAAACCGGACGTATCACTAAAATATTAGCATTTAGAGGCTTAGAAAGAATAGCTATAGACAAGGCTACAGCCGGTGATATTATTGCCGTAGCAGGCGTTGAAAATGCCAACGTTGCCGATACTATATGTTCACCTGAAGTAACTGAGGCCGTACCATCTCTACCTATCGATCCGCCGACTTTATCCATGACTTTTAGCGTTAATGACTCACCGCTTGCAGGAAGCGAAGGGACAAAAGTAACATCGAGCTTGATTGGAGCTAGGTTAATGCGTGAACTTGAGAGTAACGTTGCATTAAAAGTTACCGAAGCAGCTGAAAAAAATGCTTTCCAAGTTGCAGGACGAGGAGAATTACAGCTTGGTATCTTAATCGAAACTATGCGTCGTGAAGGATTTGAGTTATCTATCAGTAGACCGGAAGTATTATTCCAAACCGATGAGAAAGGTAATAAGCAAGAGCCAATGGAAGAAATTCAAGTTGACGTTGATGACGATTATGTTGGAGTAGTCATAAAATCTTTAGCACTTAGAAAAGCCGAAATGACTGATATGAGACCGTCAGGCGGAGGTAAAAGCCGTGTTACGTTTATTGGACCGTCTAGAGGATTAATCGGCTATCACAGCCAATTTCTAACCGAAACACGTGGTACAGGAATTATGAACCGTATTTTTCACGGATACGCTGATTATAAAGGAAATATCGAGGGAAGACGTAACGGCGTGCTTATCTCTAACGGTGACGGGGCAGCTGTCGCATATGCTCTATGGAATCTAGAAGAAAGGGGGAAAATGTTTATAAACCCTAGCGATAAAGTATATAGAGGTATGATTATCGGCGAACATAATCGTGATAATGATTTAGAGGTAAACCCACTAAAAGCGAAGCAATTAAGCAATGTTAGAGCAACAGGTAAAGACGAAGCTATAAGGCTAACTCCGCTGATGCTTTTAACGTTAGAGCAGGCAATCAGCTATATACAGGATGACGAGCGAGTTGAAGTAACACCGAAATCTATTCGTCTGCGTAAAGCTATGCTTTACCCTAACGACCGTAAAAGAGCTGCAAAGTAAAGAATTTTAATGCTGCATTTTTAAATTTTTTCTGTTATTATTAAAATATACTAAAAATATCTAAAGGTTGTTATGAAAACAAATTATGTAGCTATAACTAACAGAGGACAGATAACAATTCCTATTTATATCAGGGAAAAATTAAATTTATCTACCGGCAGTAAGCTAGAAGTAATAATACAAGATAATTCTTTTGTGGTAATACCTATAAATAAATCTCTTAAAAACTTGAAGAATATTTTACCTAAACCGAAAAATACTCTTACAATAGAAGAAATGAACCAAATTATTAAAGGTTCATATGATAGGAATTGATACAAACATTTTGGTTCGTTACTTAACAGAAGATGATCTTGTACAAAGTGTTAAAGCTACAGAATTAATTAAAAAATACTTCGGTCAAGAAAATTCAATATTCATAAATAATATAGTTATATGTGAATTAGTTTGGGTATTAGAAAAAGGGTATAAATATTCAAAAGAACAAATAATTATGGTATTAAAAGAAATATTTAGCACAGTTGAATTTAGTTTTGAGAACCAACAAATCTTATGGCTATCTATTTTAGAGTATGAGACTCATAAGGCGGATTTTTCTGATATTTTAATAGGAAAGTTAAATATATTTAGCGGCTGTAATTACACTATTACTTTTGATAAAGCCGCTAGTCAACTAACAATGTTTAGATATTGTTTATAATATTTAAATTTGCTATTTTTCTTTTATAATATGGAATCAAACACTATAATAACAAACCTTTTTAACGGCTTCTATTACATCGATCTCGCTCGGCAAAGCTAATTTTTCTAAATTAACGGCATAAGGAAGAGGAACATCTTTGCCGCTGACAATCTCTATCGGAGCATCTAAATAATCAAATGCTTCTTTCATAACAATAGAGGCTATACTTGCACCGACACCGGCAAAAAACCACCCTTCTTCGACTATAACTAAACGATTAGTTTTTTTCACCGATTCTATTATCGTCTCAGTATCAAGAGGCTTAATAGTACGTAAATCAATAACCTCGCAATCAATATTATCATTCTGCAAAATATTTGCAGCATCTAGGGCAAGTTTTACTTGAATTGAGAAAGTTACTATAGTGACGCTACTACCTTCTTTTAAAATTTTTGCCTGACCAAAGGGTATAGGCTCGATTGTTTCCGGTACGTCAAAACTATGACCGTATAAAATCTCATTTTCCAAAAAAATAACCGGATTATCGTCTCTAATAGCCGTGAGCATAAGCCCTTTATGATCTTCGGCACTATAAGGAGCTACTACTTTTAACCCTGGAATATGAGAATAACAAGCTGTATAATTTTGGCTATGCTGAGCTGCTACTCTACTTGCTGCTCCGTTTGGTCCTCTAAACACTATCGGACATTTTACCTGCCCGCCTGACATGTAATGCGTTTTTGTAGCAGAATTAACTATATGATCGAATGCTTGCATAGCAAAGTTAAAGGTCATAAACTCCACGATTGGGCGAAGTCCTGCAAAAGCTGCCCCGACTGCAAGCCCTGCAAAACCATACTCCGTTATTGGCGTGTCAATTACTCTCTTAGGACCAAACTTCTCTAATAATCCTTGCGTTACCTTATAAGCTCCTTGATATTCTGCAACTTCCTCGCCTATGACAAAAACCTTGTCGTCTCTTATCATCTCTTCTTGCATCGCATCACGCAATGCTTCACGTACCGTTATTTGCATTTTTCTTTTTATTTGATTAAATGTTCTATGTCATTTCTATAGTACTTATGTCATTCCCGCGAAAGCGGGAATCCAGAAAAACAATAAAAAATACTAATATTTTTACTGGACCCCATGGTCAAGCCACGGTATGACAAATATTCGTATACAACTCCCTCTCATCAGGTAGCGGTGAATTTTCTGAGAATTCTACTGCTTCTTTCACAATTTCTTTTACCGACTGTTCTATTTCTTTTAAATCTGCTTCGGTTGCATATTTATTGTCGAGTATCGTTTTTCTTATTATTACCAACGGATCACGCTCTTTATATTGCTCAACTTCTTCTTTACTGCGATATTTTGCCGGATCGGACATCGAATGCCCACGATAACGATAAGTTTTTACCTCTAATATCAGCGGAAAGCTATTTTCTCTAACATACTCGGCTGCTTGCTTAGAGCCGTCATACATTTCTTCAAAATCCATACCGTCTAGCTGAAATCCTTTAATCCCAAACGATTCCCCTTTCTTATATAAATCACGCATAAAGGTAGAATGTGCTACAGACGTCCCCATCGAATATTCGTTATTTTCAATAATATAAACTACAGGTAAACCCCATAAAGCAGCCATATTAAAGGCTTCATATACTTGACCTTGATTAACCGCACCATCACCTAAAAAAGTAAAGCAAATATTATTCGTACCATTATATTTCTCGGCAAAAGCAAGCCCTGTACCTATCGGTACTTGAGCTCCGACTATACCGTGTCCACCGTAAAATTTGTTCGGTACGTCAAATAAATGCATCGAACCGCCCTTACCTTTCGAGCAGCCTGTAGCTCGTCCCATAAGCTCGGCAAGAACGTATTTAGGCTCTGTTCCCGCTAAAATAATATGAGCATGGTCACGATAGCTAGTAATTGTACTATCTCCTTTTTGTTTAACCATATCTACCGCAGAAATTACTGCTTCCTGCCCGATATATAAATGACAAAAACCGCCTATTTCTCCCATACCGTATAGCTGCCCGCATTTTTCTTCAAAACGACGCAGTAGGAGCATATCTTTAATGCTTTTCATATATTCTTCTTTTGTCGGCTTATATTTTCCTAACTTAATATCCACTAATTACTCCTTAAGACTATTGTCATCCCGTGGCTTGACCACGGGATTCAGGCTTTTTAAATTTTTTTCTGGATTCCCGCTTTCGCGGGAATGACATAAAACTAAAAATCATCAAAATTAAAATTCACAAAATACGGTACATGATCCGAAGGTGGTGGCCAATCACGTGCTTCTGGTAGTAAATGCATAGAAAATAATGCATCTTTTAAATTATCGCTAACCCAAATATGATCAAGCCTTCTACCTCTGTTAGATTTTTTCCAATCTATATTTCTATAGCTCCACCAAGTATAAAACTTTTCGTCAAACGGAACAAAATGCCTACTACTATCGATAAAACCTAACGAGTTTTGTAGCTCTACCAATAACGAGCGTTCAATATCGGTATGGCTGATAACATTTCGCAGCTGCTTACTAGACCATACATCATGTTCATGCGGAGCAATGTTCAAGTCCCCGACAATAATAATTTTATCGTTTTTAGTACGGTTAGTAGTTAACCATTCCTGCATTAACCTTACATATTCGAGCTTATGCTTAAATTTTGTATTTACCTCGATATCAGGTACATCACCACCGGCAGGAACATAAAAATTATGTATTTCTATATCATTAACTATAGCGGCTATATGCCTTTTATCACTATTATATAACTCCAATGAAAAAGCATTATTCAAAGGAAATTTTGAAATAATAGCAACACCGTTATATGATTTCTGCCCTGCATATATTACATGTTCATAGCCTATATTTTTAATAACTTCAAGAGGAAATAATGAATCAGCTACCTTTGTTTCTTGAAGTAAAATAATATCCGGCTGATGTTCATGTGCTAATTTTCTTAATAAATCGATCCGTAAATGCAATGAATTGATATTCCAAGTAACTATCTTCATTAGACTTCTTGTATAACCTCCTTCTAAAGGTAATTTGTATGTCAATCCGATACTCGCATCCTCACGTACTAAGTGTACGCTGCGGTGCTGCGTTCCGTGTTTCCTTCAAATTCCTCTTTATAAGATAGGTTATACAAGAAGTCTATTTAATTTTTTATAGCTGCTCCTATTATTGCATCTCTGAAATAAATTATTCCAAGTTGATTTAAAGGATTTTTCATGTCAATTTTATCTTTTTCTTCTTCAGGAATTTTAATCATAGTATTACTTAACATAGCAAAATAAAGATTATCAGGCAAAACATATCCTGCTTCACTTTGTATTCCAAGGGCTTTTCCCGTATAATGAATCATTAAATGCTTAGAATCAAGATCAGTAAGGAAAATACCGTAACCCATATAAGACTTACGCCCTTCTATATCTTTTGCTAAAAAATACTTAGTAGTCATAAGTTTATACGACTTCTTAGAAAGAATTTTCCCCTCATTCAATGCCCTATACCATTTAATAAGATCAACCGGTGTTGATATTATACCGCCGTCAGCACAAGGAACTGCTAAAAAATCAGCAGTTACAGGAGTAAATATAGGTTTATTACTATTATTAGGCGTTAAAAAATATCTTACCGGATAATTAGAACTAATAACATTTTTTTGAATTCTAGCGGCTTCACTATATGAAGCAAAACTAGTAGATTTCATATTAAGAGGTTTAAAAAATTCATCATAAAAAAAGTTAGCTAAATCTTTTTTAGCCACCTTTTCGATAATCATACCAAGTATAACAAAATTAGTATTACTATATTTAAATTTTTTCCCTATAGATATTTCTAAAGGCTTAGAAGAAACAAATTGTAATATTTTCTTATGAATCTCTTTCTTAGGCATATTTAAATCAAGTTTAACAAAACTAAAATATTCAGCAATACCGCTACTATGCGTTAATAAATTATGGATAGATACTTTATATGCCCAATCCGGCACTTTTCCTCCCCACATTTCCGGATCAAGATATTTATAGATTTTATCGTTAATATTTAATAATTCCTGCTCTTGTAATTTTAAAATTCCTGCAGCTGTAAAAGGCTTTGTAGCAGAAGCAATAGGCATCATTTCATTTGCTTTTAATTGCTCACCGTTTAAAGCAAAGATTCCTTTAGCACCGGTTAATAAAGTTTTATAATCATCGGCAAACATAAAAACGGCATTTAAAAATCTATTACTTATATATTCTTTTTCTGCTTCATTGATTCTTTGCTGTATATCTGCAAAACAATCAACACAATTAGTAATTAAAAAAAGCAGCAATAAAAAATATCTACGAATCATAACTTCAACACTCCACAAACTTATCAGTAGACGTCTTACATAACGCAGCTAATAAAGAGGAATTTGAAGGAGACACGGAACGTAGAACCGCAGCATACACTTAGTACGTGAGGATTCGAGTACCGGATCTACGTACAAATTACCTTTAGAAGCAAGTTATGTAAGATGTCTAGTAAAATAAAACGGTAATTTTGCTTCTAACTTAATTTCTTTACCAAAAATTTTTTCATATAAACATATATTATTAGCATGCAAGAACATATATTTACTATACGGCATTATTTCTTTATTACCATATTTATCATCTCCAAGTATCGGGCAACCTAATAATTTAGAATGCAACCTTAATTGATGCATTCTACCTGTAACCGGCGTAAATTCAATTAAAAATAAGTTATTATCAAGCGGTTTAAGTAATTTATAATAAGTAATGGCAAGTTTACCATTTTCACTATCAATATCAGTAATTTTAGGTGTACTTCTTTTACTCTTTTCTATATTACTTCTAACTTCGCCTACATTTTTAATTGGCTTTCCATAGGTTACAGCAAAATATGTTTTTACAACCAATTTTTCTTTAAAAACATCATGAAGTTTTACACTACTTAAATAATTTTTGGCTATTAAGAGTAAACCGCTTGTTTCTTTATCTAACCTATGTACTAGCTTAAAATCAGCACCTTTATAATTCAAATATTTTAATGCAGAGTCAATAGATAATTTTATTTTACTGCCACCTTGAGTAGCAAGACCTGCAGGTTTATTTATAGCTATTAAATTATCATCTTCATATATCAGATAATCGGTAGTAATTTTCTTCGCTAGCTTAATTTCAGCATCAGTAAAAACTAATTTTTTGGGTTGCTTAACAGGTAAATTAAACTTATCGTTAATAAAAATTTTATCGCCGCCTTTTACTCTTAAACTCGCTTCTACTTTCTGAGAATTAACGGTAATTTGTTTTTGACGTAATGCTTTCTCTATTACTCCTTGAGTCAATAACGGATATAGACGTTTTAAATATTTATCTAATCTAGAAGAAATAGGAGTATTGACATCGATGATCATTTAGAGCTTTTTATTGTGTTATTGCATGGCATTGGCACTATTGCATGGATCGAAAAACCTACTCGATGTCATCCCCGCATAGGCGGGGATCCAGAAAAATAACTTCAAATATCGATATAGAAGTTATTTATTCAAAAAATAAACCTATAAAAACAAGTTTTTTATAGGTTTTACTAGATTCCCGCCTACGCGGGAATGACATAAAACGATCCGCACAATAACGCCTACTGACCACGGTGATATTTTTAACTACTTTTTATTAAAAAATAGCACCAAATTATTATAGATAAAAGGATTATAGCAAAAAGCTGATGTATAAAGGCAATTACTATAGGTACAGAGTATAAAAGAGTAATTATTCCAGTAGATATCTGCATCAATAATGCAATCATTAGAAAATACGCTATCTTATTTAATTTTGGATGTTCTATTTTTAACAAGCAAATTACCAAAACCACAACAACCAAAAATACGTTATAGCCGCCTAAACGATGTATGAATTGTATAAAAACCGGATCATACCAATTTTTAAGATCAAAAAAATTATCTTTTACCTCCATCGGAACAAAACTATCACCCATTAGCGGAAAACTATTATATATCAGCCCTGCATCAAGCCCTGCAACTAAAGCACCTAAAAAAATTTGCACATATATTACAGTAATAGCAATACCGAAAAATATTAATGGTAATTTTAAATCTGTTTGTGACGGTATTAACAAAATATCACAACGATTTTTTATTAATTGATAAAAAAGTATGTGATAAATAATTACGGAGATAATTAAATGAAAAGCAAGTCGAAAATGACTAACAGACGGGCTATTCAACAAGCCGCTTTTAACCATATACCATCCCATAAAGCCTTGTACGCAAAACAACAACAAAGCAATTATATAAGGTAGCATGTCACGATTTTTTATAATATCTTTAAAATAAAAATATATTAAAGGTACAATATATATTAAAGCTGTAATTCTACCGAGTAATCGATGTATAAACTCTAACAGATAAATAAACTTAAACTGCGATAAAGTCATTCCGTAATTAACAGAGTTATATTCAGGAAAAGCTTTATATTTAGCAAATTCCGCTTGCCAGCTTTCAAAACTAAAAGGTGGCAAAATACCGGTTACCGGACGCCACTCAACTATAGATAAACCAGAACCAGTAAGCCTTGTTATCCCCCCTATAACAATCATCGCTATGACCATTATACAACTTATACACAACCATTTTGTAATAGACATCTTCCCAAATTCTACTTCTAGAGGTAACTTGTACGTCAATCCGGTACTCGCATCCTCACGTACTTTTTCGTACGCTGCGGTACTGCGTTCCGTGTTTCCTTCAAATTCCTCTCTATAAGCGAATTTGAAAAGATGTCTAATTAAACTTTTCTGCACTTTTATTTTAATTTTATGTTTTTATTGCTTCGTCATTGCGAGAAGAATTACAACGTAATTCGACGAAGTAATCTTATGAGTTTCTTATTATTTCATGAGATTGCCACGCAGCTTATGGCTGCTCGCAATGACGATTGAGGAGTCATACAACAATAACCTACCCACCCCTCAAATCAAGACTCTACATTCTTTTCCGTATCTTCGGCGGTATTAACAGGACGTTTCTTATTTGATTTTTTATTAAGATATCTACGTTTTGTCTTTTTTGGAGCAGCTTGTGCTTCTTCTAAGCCGGCATTACTTTCTACAACTTTCACCTCTTCCACAACGCTTACGGTTTGCTCTACCGGTTCTTTTGCCTCTAAACTCTTATCTTTTACTTCATTAGCAATATTATTACTATTATTAGCTGTTTTCCATTTATGTTTATTTTTGCGTAACTGTTCTTTTTTCGGCTCTTCTTCAGTATAATCGGCACTATGATTCTGAATTACCGGCTTAACAGGATTAACATTATTGTTATTTTTCTTCAACAGCTTCACTTTTTCAATCGAATAACTATCTGATGTAGCATTAGGATCGGAATAAAAATTAAGCTTTATATTATATTTTTCTTCAATAAATTTTATTTCAGCACGTTTATTATTAAGTAGATAAATAACTGAAACGATATTGGTAAAAACATTTATTACATCAATTCTTTCTTCAAAAATTTCATTCTCTATAGTACGTAAAATTAACATAGCATTAGCGTCACTCGCTCTAATGACTCCTTTACCGTTACAATGAGAACAAATTGCCGAATTAGTTTCTAAGAAAGAAGAACGTAATCTCTGCCTTGAGAATTCAAGTAATCCAAACTGACTAATATTACCGGTTTGTATACGAGCACGATCACGACTTAAAAACTCTTTAAAGGATCGTTCAATAATTTTACGATTCTTAGCTTCGCTCATGTCTATAAAATCAACAACTATCAAACCTGATAGATCTCTAAGCTTTACTTGCTTTGCTACTTCTTTGGCTGCTTCTAAATTAGTTTTTAGTGCCGTTTCTTCGATATTTTTTTCAGAAGTTGATTTACCGGAATTTACATCAATTGAAATAAGAGCTTCCGTAGGATTAATAACGATATATCCCCCTGAAGGTAGTGTCACGACAGGCTGATATAATTTAACTAATTGCTCTTCTACTTGAAACTTAGTAAATATAGGAGTTTTATTTTTATGTTCTTTAAGTTTTGAAAGCTCTGAAGGTAATAAATCCTGCATAAATTTTGAAGCATCTTCATAGGCTTCCTGTCCTTGAATCACTACTTCTTTAACATTGTGATCACACATATCACGTATGGTTTTACGTATTATACTATCTTCCTCATGAATAAAACACGGAGCTGGAAATTTAATAGTACTTTTACGAATTTTATTCCATAACCTTGCTAAATAATTATAGTCTTTCTTTAAATCTAAGGTGCTACTTCCTCTACCTGCGGTTCTAACAATGATGCTATAAGCATTTTTGTCACCACTTACTATTTTATTTAAAATATCTTTCAGTCTTTTTCTTTCTTCCCCGTTTGATATTTTACGCGATATGCCGTTTTGTGAACCTTTATTAGGCATTAAAACACAATATTTACCAGCCAAGGATATATAAGTAGTAAAAGCGGCACACTTATTTCCTCGTTCTTCCTTAGTAACCTGCACCAATAATATTTGGTTTTTTCTTATTACTTCTTGAACTTTATATTGTTTATATTGCAGAATATTTGACTCAGAGGTGTCACTTTGAATAATTTCAATATCATCAGCTGCTTCTAAATTAAGTTCTGAATGGAATTTACTCTCTACTAAATCTTCTATGGTTTTTAGGTCAATTTCTTCACTATCAACCAAAGAATCATATATAGCTGTCGGTTTCTCTTTATCATCCTCAACCGTAATATTTGAAAGAGCTATTTCAGAAAAAGCATTAACTGGGAAATTTCTCTCCGAGGCAGGCAAATTGTAATAGTTAGGATGGATTTCACTAAACGGTAAAAATCCACTTTTATCCATTCCATACTCTATAAAAACAGCTTGTAGCGACGGCTCTATTCTTGTGACTTTTGCTAAATAAATATTACCTTTATTTTGTTGTCTTACGGTTGTTTGAAATTCAATATCTTCTATATTGTTGCTTTGTCCTAATAAAACTACTCTTGTTTCGCTTGGAAAATTAGCATCAATTATAATCTTTTTATTCATTTATCTTGCTCACTAACTTGAAGAACAAATAATTAATATAATGCTTGTATCTTAAGAAAAATCATTGCTTATCTTGTATTAATTTATTTAAATAGATAATTTATCTATGATTAAAGAGCAAAAATGAAATTCTAGATAAACTTCAAATAACACCTCCTTAAAATACTAAAAAATATATTATTATTTTTCTTACATTAAAATATTTTCATATTATTTAATTCATTAATTTTTTTAAAATTAAACAATAATTATATACAAATTATAAATAAGACTACCATATTTGATTAAAAGCTGATAATCTAATAACTATCCATATATACTTAAATAATGGAATTACGAATCTCTTTAATTTTTAAGATGATAATCTTAATCATTATAATTAATGAGTTATATACCATGTATTTATTGTTTAGCAAACACTTAATTTATGACTTTAAAAAACGATTACAAAACTATTTTTTCTCACTTTTGGGAATATTTATTTTTTCCTGTATCAATGCCATAAATTTTTATAATTTTAAAATCTTTTTACTGATAAATAAAAATCTATGCGGAGAACAAATAAATCATATAAATCAAACTAAATTTATAGGTTCGATAATCGCAGGCTTTGCCTTAACACAGTTAATTAATAAGTTAAGTAATAAAAAAATTATTTTAATTAGCTTATCTTTATTAATTATTTGTACAATAAACCTAATTTTATTAAATAATTATACTTTAATTAAAATTAATTTTATTTTAATTAATTTTGGAACATTTTCATATTTCACTTCTATAACATTAGACATTATTGAGAGTAGCAAAGAAAAGAAATATTTTTTTTTAGCTTGTATAATGTTGTTATGGGCGGGTGGAAACTTAATGGTAGATTTATTAAATCCATTTATAAAACCGACAAATAATACTATAGTAATTTGTGCATTGTTATACTGTATCAATATACTAACCGAATTTCTGCATTATAATCCTACATCTCATAAATTAAATTTAAATTCAAAATTTTCATCCTTAATAAAAAATGTCGAATTACAATTATTGACAGGCTTAGTAGTTGCTTATATCACCTTGGATATATTATGGTATTATGAAGCTTTTGCATTAAAGAAAGAATTAGCATTAATTAATTTAAGACTTATACTAAAATATATTTTCCTAGCAATATGTTTTTCTATAATTCCTATATGCTATATATTAAGCAAAGTAAATAAATATTTGGCTAATTTATCACTAACTATAATTCTACTAGTCTGCTTTATTTTACTACCGCTTCATGGAACTAATAAAAACCTTAATATATTATATATAATACTAATCGGTAGTTGTTTAGGATCCATTTATATTTGCAATATTTTAATACTAATTGATAAATTTAGGAATTACGAACTTAGAACAGCTTTATTTTCGTATTTTTCAATGTGCAGCATCGGTATATATGCCGGAGCTTTATCATCTCATGTACCTTACGGCACTATTAACGGCAGTGATTTCTTATTTTCCGTTTTTGCCGTAGTCGGTAGTTTTGTAGCTTATCATTTTTGGTATTTTATTAAGTATAAATTATATAGATTTTAATGTCACCCCGTGGCTTGACCACGGGGTCCAGTTAAAAATACTAATAAATTAGTATTTTTAGTTATTTTCTGGATACCGTGGACAAGCGGTATGACACCGAGCGGGCTTCTCGAGCCATGCAACAATGCTTTCAGTCGCTCGCAATGACGATTATGTAATATTTTGTAACATAATATAACTTGTATAATTCGGCATTAAATATTAATATTTAAATATATTTTTACAATGCCTAAAATGCAACAAAGTACATTATTAAAACCGGTTAGTTGTTACGGGATCGGGGTTCACTCAGGAAAACACACCCAGTTAACTATAGAACCCGCTAAAGAAAATACCGGAATTATATTCATTAGAACCGATATATCTTCTGAAAATAATTATATTGAAGCTAGCTATTTCAATGTTTCCTATACCTTGTTATCTACCACTATAAGTAATGATCATAAAGTTCAAATTTCAACAATTGAACATTTAATGGCAGCACTTTGGGGGTGCGGCATTGATAATGCAATTATTAAAATTGACGGTCCTGAAGTACCAATTATGGACGGCAGTAGTAAACCTTTTGTGTTTATGATTGAATGTGCAGGTAAAAAATTACAAAATGCTCCTAAAAAATATTTAAAAATTTTAAAAGATATAAAAGTAGTTCATAAAGATTGTGAATTATATTGCACTCCTTCCGATCACATGACTGTAGATTTAACCATTGATTTTAGCAGTAAAGCTATAGGCAGACAAAATCTAAGTTTTAGGGATCAAGAATCTTTTACTAAAAATATTGCAGATGCTAGAACTTTTGGTTTTATAAGAGATGTTGATTATTTGAAAAGCAAAGGGCTTGCCCAAGGTGCCTCATTTGAGAATGCTATAGGAATAGATGAGCAGGATAAAATCTTAAACCCAAACGGCTTACGTTATGAAGATGAATTCGTTCGCCATAAACTATTAGATTTATTCGGTGATTTATATACCAGCGGCACTAACGTTGTAAGTGCAATTAAAGGCTACAAAACCAGCCATGCTCTTAATAATGAATTATTGCATAAAATATTTAGCGATACTACCTCTTACAAATTTGTAACTAGCAGTGAGTTATAATAATCATTTCAATTGTTAAATTTCGCTTTCTTTTTTGCATCCTTTTTAAATTTTCACTTTTCGTCCTTTGTATTTCAGCATTATTAACTTTATCTTTATCCATAGCTTTAGTTAAAGGACTATATCCTTCGGCTTTACTAGGATTTTCATAAAATGGATTCATTACATTTTTAATATCTTTAACATAACTCTCTTTTCTATTATCCATTGTTATTTTATTTTCTCTAAAAAATTCTTCTAAACCGTTTCTTTTTATTTCAAAATTAAAACTGCCTCTTATTTCTCGAAATTTTTGTATTTTTTGGTCTTTATTCATACTCCAATAATTCTTATCCTTTATTAATTTTTTTAAAGCTAATGTTTGCAATACTTGATTCTTAGTATAATCCTCTAATTGTTCTAAATTTTCATATATAGGAGTGTATTGTTTTTTATATTCTTCATTTATATTTAATTTAAATATTGCTTTTATTTCTATTTTTTCCTTTTCAGTAAGACCGTCGATAACTAAAGAACCCTCAGCTATAAGCTGAGGGGTTATAAAGTGGAATCGATTAGAAATCGATCATCATTCACAGGTTCACCTTCCTGTTCATCAATATAGTGCTGTATCATTTCATCAGTTATATTACCTGAACTGACCGCCATATAGCCCCTAGCCCACAAATGATTGCCCCAAAATTGTTTTCTTAAATGAGCAAATTCTTGCAATAAAATTCTTGAGCTACTACCTTTTAAATACTGTACTAACTTGCTAAGAGATATTTGTGATTTATATGAGATAAACATATGCACGTGATCACATGATATTTTCCCTGAAATTATATATACTTCATGTTCCATACAAATCTGCCTTAGTAAATCTCTAGCCCTTTCCGCTACTTTGCCTATCAATACTCTCTTCCTATATTTTGGTATCCATATAAGATGTACTTTTAAATCATACTGACTATGACTATTCTTTCTATAACTTCTCATGTTTCTTGATATAAATTCATTGCTAAAGCAATTTCATTATATCTTCCCTTCGCCTGAAGGCGAGGGATTTCTTATCCCCGAAGGGGGACATTAATGATGCGGTCGTAACTACACCGTAACCCGTAGCTTTTAATATATCAAGCACATTACCGCTAGCACCTTTAAGAGGCAGCCAAATTTGCGGCTCCACCTAGATTATTTCCAAATATTCGTCCTGTACTTTTCAATTTATTTACATTTAACTCATACTTATCTTGAGTAGCATCCTTACCTGCCGTTTGCGGCGTATATAATTCATTTTTTAAAATATCTTTTAAGCTCGGTTCTAATGATAATATATAATCTTGCTGACTTTTAGCATTTCTGTTATGTACTAATAAATTATTCTCTTTATGAAGTTTACCTTACTACATGACAATTTTTAGAGATGTAAGGACTAAAGGATTGAATTTTGCTGATAATTCATGATGATAACGGGGAAAGAACTTGGTTTACATATGAAAGATCATTCCGCCCCTCTAGTCGAATTATTACAAAAACATATTTCGCTTAATTTATCAAGAGCAAAATGTTTAGGATTATTTATCATTTCAATGCTTAACAGCAGGACAGTAAACATGTCATTGTTATGCAATAGAATGCCGTCTGGGATTAAAGCAGCTTCATGGTATAGAAGGATGCAAAGATTTATCTCTGAAATCTCAATATCATGGAGAGTATTACCTGTTATGTTAGTCATGATGACTGGGTTTGAGCAGGAGCAAAAATGGGTATTGTGTTTAGATAGAACGAATTGGAAATTTGGTAAACGACATATAAATATTTTATATTTAGCTGTCAGTTTTCATGGTATAGCGATCCCCCTTTTTGGAATTTTCTAAGTGATAAAAAGTGTGGTAACTCTGATTATATTGAGCGTATTGATCTGATGGAGTGTTTTTTAGAAGTTTTTGACAAAAACCGCATTGAAGCATTAACCGCTGATAGAGAATTTATAGGTAAGGAATGGCTCTCTTGGCTTAGAACAAATCAAATAAGATACGTTTTTCGAGTTAGAGAAAATAGACAATATATCAGTAATGCAAGGGGAAAAATGGTTAAAATACAAGAGTTATTTCGCCCTCTAGCCATAGGATCGCATGTGAGTTTGTCACAACGTAGAATTGGTACAAAAGGTGAAATATTTAATGTAGTAGGGATCAGAAATAAGAAGAGTGAACTTGCAGTCTTAATACATAGTGATGAGATCAAAAATCCTGCTGAGATTATATGCTCAAAGATGGCAAATTGAAACAATGTTCAAAGCTTTTAAATCAGCAGGATTCAACTGTGAAGCAACTCATATTACTAATGATTTACGATTAGATACATTGATGCAAATATTGTCTATTGCATTTTGCCTAGCTTATCAAACTGGAGAGATTATAGTTTTAGATAAACCAATAGTTATTAAAAAACATGGTTATAGGCAAAATAGTATATTTCGTGTTGGATTAGATACATTGGTTAATATCTTGTATAATATTTCTACTCAATTAGTACGTTGGATACAGCTGTTGTCCTTGATATTCCAATATCCAAAGATGATAAAATGAAAAATTGTCATGTAGTAAGCAAATTTCCAATTCGTTCTATCTAAACACAATACCCATTTTTGCTCCTGCTCAAACCCAGTCATCATGACTAACATAACAGGTAATACTCTCCATGATATTGAGATTTCAGAGATAAATCTTTGCATCCTTCTATACCATGAAGCTGCTTTAATCCCAGACGGCATTCTATTGCATAACAATGACATGTTTACTGTCATGCTGTTAAGCATTGAAATGATAAATAATCCTAAACATTTTGCTCTTGATAAATTAAGCGAAATATGTTTTTGTAATAATTCGACTAGAGGGGCGGAATGATCTTTCATATGTAAACCAAGTTCTTTCCCCGTTATCATCATGAATTATCAGCAAAATTCAATCCTTTAGTCCTTACATCTCTAAAAATTGTCATGTAGTAAGGTAGTTTACACAAACTATGCACTTTTAAAGTCTCATTTATAGCCTGAATTCCTACGCTAACTCCTGAAACAACAGCTACAGCTATAATTATCGGTGATATAGGAGTAAAAAGTCCGGAAACCGCAATTGCTATAGAAGCTACGGAAACCGCATAACTTAAACTATTGCTAAATAATATTTTACCGATTTTACTTTGTCTAAAACTAGTCCAATAAGATTTTAACTTATTAAATATTTTTCTAACCCTTGATTTTTTTGAATCAGACATTTATTTTTCTCTCCAAAGAACAATATTTTTATAAATTTTTCTTTTATTTATTTAATTAACTTCTCTTACAACTTAAATTATAGTATAAATTCTAATAAAAAAACAAAATAAATGTCTGGAAAAGAATTAAATAAAATTGTTGCAGCCATCTTATTTGCTAGTTTAATTGCTATGATGGTTGGATTTGTTGCAAATATATTATACAAACCAAACTTACAAGTTTTACATCGCGGTTATAGCATTGCAGTTCAGGAATCCACAGAAAATCAAGATACTACGGCAATAGAGCAAGCACCGGTAAATATACCGGAATTGATGAAAACCGCTAATGCCGATAATGGTCCACAAATAGCCAAGAAATGTTTAATGTGTCATTCCCTTGATAAAGACGGTCCAAATAAACTAGGACCTCATTTGTGGAATGTAGCAGGCAGACCAAAAGCAAGCATAGCAGACTATAAATATTCCCCTGCTCTATCAAAACTTGGCGGTGTATGGGATGATGATAGTTTATTTGCTTTCTTACATAAACCAAGTAGCTATGCACCAGGAACTAAAATGTCCTTTGCCGGTATCTCAAAACCACAAGACATAGCTGACGTAATATTATTTTTAAAAACTTATGTTCATGATAAATAATTATCTCACCGAAATATGGTTAATAATCGGTATAATTTGCGTAGTTGTTGAATTCTTTGCAGTTCCAAGTATTGGATTCTTATTCTTTGGGCTTGGAGCATTATCAAATACTCTTGTGGTATATAACTACCCCCTAGTTAGCTTAACAAATCAAATAACATTTTTTAGTATATTATCGCTTATTTGGTTTTGTATATTATATTATCCTCTTAAAAAATATGTTTATAATAAAACTGATAAAACAGAAAATTACTCGGATATGATAGGCAAAATGGTAGAAGTTTATAGTTCTACCGTCTCTTCTGATACTGTAGGACAAGTAAGATGGTCCGGTGCTATTATGAATGCTTATCTTGCACCAAACGAAATCGATGCAAAAACAGGCGACCGACTTTTTATTATCGAAGTTAAAGGGAATGTACTAATTTGTTCTAAGCATAGACCTAAAACATAGAATCAAACCCTATATAATTTATGCCAAGATTAATAATGCATCATGGATTAACTAAATCTACTTTTGATGCTTCGCGACTCAAAAAAGAGTTAGAAAACAAGCATACTACTTCTTTGCCGTTAGATGAACAGCTTGCCTTAGTTGATCAATTACGCGAATTTGAGTTAGGTCGTTTTTTGTTGGCAAATAAAGGACTTAATGGTTATTGGACATCTTATATAATAATTCATGGTCTTAAAAAAGAAAAGCTCTACCCTTTAGAAAGATGGATTTTGTATCATGCTCCTTCTGTTAAAGTTACCCAAGAACGCTTTAAAATATTTCAAAAAATTTTACAGGATAAGTTAGAAGACGGAATGAAATTTATTTCTGTTCCTTGCGGTACTATGGACGATTTGCTTACATTAGATTACAGCAAAATAAAAGAAATTCATCTGACGGGGATTGATTTAGATGCTATTTTTTTAGAACTAGCACAAGAAAACGCTAAAAAGCATCATCTTACGAATGTTAACTTTTTGCAACAAGATGCTTGGAACCTTGATATTCACGAGGAATATGATATCCTTACGAGTAATGGTCTTAATATTTATGAATTTGATGATGATAAAGTTACTGATCTATATAAACAATTTAACGCGAGTTTCGTATTAAGATGCCTAAATTATGGTTAATGAATATGCTATAATGCTTATCCTTTCAAGGTTTGTAAGAGGTGTGATAAGTTTTACAATTTAATAGTTATAGTCAAAAAAGACAATTTACTAAAAATTTATGCAGTTTTAAGTACATTTTATAACAAAAACAATATTACTAATATCCTCGTAACCCAGTTACTATCAGCTATTCAGTTCCTCTATTAATACGAAACTCGCGTAATTTAGTAAAGTGCTTAAACCTAGCGGCATACTAATTGCAAGCTTTTTAACGCCTCCTCCAACATTATCAAAGGAATCTACATGGAAAAATGTTAATATTGAGGATGCTTTAAAACAAAAGGCTATTTTTAGTGATATTATTAACGCTGCATGGCAAGTTTTTCGTACAGAAGCCGAAACACGTAAACAGCTAGAAAAAGCAGGATTTCAAATCCTCGAAATTATATAGCATAGGCAATTAAGATAGTGATATTAATAAAAGGATATGGTAAAGTAATTAGAAAATAGTTATGCCAAGTCCATATTCATATGATTTAAGAAAGGGAGTGATTCAATATATTGAGTCAGGGAAAAGAATAATAGAAGCAAGTCAAGTATTTAATATCAGCCGTAAAGTAATATATGATTGGAAGAAATTAAAGAAAGAAACAGGAGATGTTCAATTAAAAACTGGCTATCAAAAAGGGCATAGTCATAAAATAACAGATATGGAAGGATTTAAAAAATTTTTGGAATCTAATAAAGATAAAAGCAGTCGAGAGCTAGCCATCTTGTATCCTAGTAAAGTGTCAGCAAGAACTATAATAAACATGATTAGAAAAGTTGGTTACAGCTATAAAAAAACTTTTCTTCATCCCAAAAGAAATCATAAATTAAGAAATGAGTTTATAGAAAAGATAACCACCATAGACAAAGATAAACTAGTGTTTTTGGATGAATCAGGAATAGAAGATAATGCGTGTCGAGAACATGGCTGGAGCCCAAAAGGAGAAAGATGTTATGGTGAAAAAGTTTATCAGCACAAACACAGAATTAGTATGATTGCTGGCCTATTTAATAGCAATATTGTAGCACCTCTAATATTTGAAGGCAATTGTAATAAAGCTATTTTTGAGACGTATGTCAAGGATATACTCATTAAAGAATTAAGGGCAGGACAAGTCGTAGTAATGGATAATATTAATTTTCATAAAAACTCTAAGGTAAAAGAATTAATTGAATCGGTAGGGGCAAGTATTTTATTCCTTCCTACTTACAGTCCTGACCTTAATCCTATAGAACATTATTGGTTTAAAATTAAACATCAAATTAGAAAAGATACTAGTAACTTTACATATTTTTTTGATGCTGCTTATCACGTATTACAAAAAGTAACTACCTTACCTGCTTAAGCTATATATGATTCTCAAGGTATTTTTCCTACAGTATTAGCAAGAAAAAAATAATAATCAAATTCAAACATTTTCCTTAAACCAATCAAAAGCTTTTTTAAAGAAGCTGCTATTTTCATCAAGTCTAATATGAGCGAATTCTTTTTGCTGTTTTAGAGCATGAATTTTTAGCATTCCTATAGTTGCTGAATACATAGCCGGATTATAGTCTTCTGTAAAACCGGCAATAATCTCCGGTTTACCGATTCTACTCTGTTTTTCAAAAATTTTATTTGAAAGTTCTTTAAGTCCTCTAAGCTGAGACCCACCGCCGGTAATTACAACTCTAAAAACTTCAACCTGCCCTTTTGTTGCTTTATCATATTCGACTTTTACCATTGATAATATTTCTTCGGCTCTTGCTCTTATTACCTCAGCCAATTTATAAATTGTTACGGAAGTATTTAAATTATGATGAGTATCAACCTGAAAATCATCCATATTTATAATACTATCTTTCTCAAATAAAGGTATAATTGCATTACCGTATAAAATTTTTAATTTCTCTGCCGTAACAAGATCAATACCAAAGACTTTAGCAATATCCGAACTAATATGAAAACTACCTATATTTACATGCCCCGTATATATTAATTTACCGGCAAAAAAAATGCCGAAAGAGGTAGTTTTATCCCCCATATCTATAATAAGCGAGCCTAGATTTTTTTCATCATTCGTAAGACAGCTAATAGCAGAAGCATAAATTGCTAGAGTAATATTTGTGACTTCAACATGACATTTAGCGAAACATTGTACAATATTTGATAGCATATTTGAACTAGCTGCAATAATATGTAATTCACAACTAAGCTCTCTACCGTACATACCGATAGGATTCTCGACTGAATTATTATCAAGGGTAAATTCAAGAGGAAAATAATGAATAATTTCTTGGTTTTTAACTTTAAATTCAAGTAATGCTTTTTGTAGTAACTTTTTAATATCTTGCTGCGTTACGGTTTGCCCGTTAACTTTAATTGTATAATTTATGTAATAAGATTTAGTGTCGGCACCCGATAATGATAATATAACTTTTTTTATATTTTTACCGCAATCTTTTTCAAGTGCGTAAATTGCCGAAACAATGCTAGTTTCAGCATTTTTTAAATCTGATATAACTCCTGATTTAATACCTTTAGAATGGTGCAAATTTTGGCTAGCTACTTTAATTTCACCTTTTTTACTAACATAGGCAGCAATTACGGCAATCTTACTACTGCCGAAATCAAGTGTTACAAAATTTGATATTTTCTCTTTCATTTTTTTATGCTTGTTATTCCAAAAACGTCATTGCGAGAAGAATTACAACGTAATTCGACGAAGCAATCTCAGGATGCTTGACAAGATTGCCACGTCGAAACTACGTTTCTCCTCGCAATGACGATTCTCAGTACTTCTCTATATAGTACTTATTCTTATCCCTTAAATCCAAAGCCTTATAATTTTGGTTAAATAGCTTGTTAGCTTTATTTAGCGCATCGACATATTTTAATGCTTCTTCAAACTCTTTTTCAGGTAACTTAATACTTATATTACCTTTAAGATTTAAATCCCACCTTCTATCTCCGAGTCTTACGGCAGCTGAAGTTTTATTCATTAATGCCGGATATTTCTGTAGCTCTAGTACTAATTTACCTGCATAGATATTTGCCCCTTCCCCTACAACATGTAATAAATGAGGAAAAGACTGAATATTTTTACTAATTTCGTAACCTTCTTCATCTACTAAGAAAAGCTGATTATTAATTTGCCAAATAGCAATAGCTTCTCTTTCAAATAATTTTATATATACCGTATTTGGTAATCTTCTACTGACATATACTTCCTTGATCCATTTATTTTTCTTTAAATTATTTCTAATTTCGTCTAATTTAAGAGCAAAAATAGGACTACCTTTACTTGCATTTAAAACCTTTAATATTGTAGGCTCATCAACATTTTGCTGTCCTTCAATGATAACATTCTCAAGTTTAAACCCAAGCTTTGTTGTTGTTTGGTATATATTTGTTGTTAAGTAGGTTTTTATGCCGGCAAAATGTTTTGTAAAAACAAATAGACATACAAAGATAATTAAAGCAATCTTAAGCCCTAATATTGCTTTTTTGTAAATTAATCCTAATTTTCGGCGTAATGAGATATTATTAGTTTTTTTTGTTTGTTTTTTTTTATTGGAGCTTGTTTTTTTTCTCATGATTCAAAGCTTGCCGTCTTTATAATTTCTTCAATTAAGTTAGTAAAATTTATCCCTGCATAAGCTGCAATTTCCGGCACTATTGATAAAGGCGCCATACCTGGGTGAGTATTCATCTCCAAAGCATATAATTTGTTTGTCTGCTCTTCTAAAATAAACTCTGCTCTAGCAGGACCTTTACAATTCATTGTTTTATAAATTTTTTCTGATTCTATAAGTAATTTTTCATATAAATTAGCAGGTAGCGGAGCAGGACAAAGATGCTCAGCAAATCCTTCAGTATATTTAGTCTCATAATCATAAAAACGATTTTTCAGTAATTTAATCTCTAAAGCTCCAAGAGCTTTACCGTTTAATACCGCTACTTGCAATTCTCGCCCTTTTATATATTGCTCTATTATTACCTGATCACCGTAAGGAAAATCATAATCGGCAAAGTTAAAATTATCTTCCTCAAATATCACCTCAACACCAATACTTGAGCCTTGCTTAAGAGGTTTAATAACGTACGGTCGTTTCATAGGATCGTTTCTTACATCATTGCTTTTATTTACAACAATACTTTCTACCATATTAATATTATTCGTTAAAAACCAGCTCCTAGAATGTATTTTATCGAATGCTAAAGCTGAAGATAACACGCCGCTATGAGTATAAGGAATCCGCATTATATTAAGTAATCCTGGTAAACAACCGTCTTCACCGTATGTACCGTGCAGGCAATTAAAAACAATATCAGGTTTTATTTCCTGTAATCTAACTGCAATATCTGCTCCCATATCAATAAAGGTAACTCTATATCCTAATTCAACTAAGGCTTTACGAACCCCTTCACTTGACACTAACGATACTTCACACTCGGCAGACATACCGCCTGCTACTAACGCTACATGTTTTTTACTGGTAGTACTTAATATTTTGACTTCAGAATGTTCCACCCAATGTGTTTGATATTTATGCATATACTCCTTATATTAATTTCATACCATGGTTGCTACGTTCCGTGTCATCCCGTGGCTTGTCCACAGGATCCAGTAAAAAAATTATAAAATAATTTTTTCATATAAATCATGCCATTCTGGATTTTGAGACTCAATTAAATTTAATTTCCACTGTCTTTTATATTCTTTTAATAACTTTTCACGATTAATTGCAGCTATAATATTGTCATATTGCTCAAAATAAACTAATTTATTTATGTTATACTTAGAAGAAAATCCTTTGATTATTTTATGCTTATGCTCATAAATACGTTTTATAATATTTGAAGTTACTCCAATATATAATGTACCATTACGCCCGCTAGCTAATATATATACATAATATTGTTCATTATATTATTAAATTTCTGGATACCGGGGACAAGCCCCGGTATGACATCCGATTCTCTTAATCTCCCACTCTAACTTAACACCGCTATTTTCAAATACTTTTTGCCGGACAAAATCACCTAAATCTTCTAAATCCTTAGCGGTAGCATCACCGTTATTTATCATAAAATTACAATGAAGCTCCGACATTGAAGCACCGCCTATTCTATAACCTCTAAGCCCCGCTTTGTCAATAAGTTCCCAAGATTTAAGCCCTTCAGGATTTGCAAAAGTACTACCGCCCGTACGCTCTTTAATAGGCTGCGTAGATGATCTTGCGTTATTTATTTCATTCATCCGTAATAATATATTTTCACTATCGCCTTTATTTATTTTAAAAACAGCTTTGAGAATAATTAAATCCTTCGGTAAATTATTACTGCGATATTTAAAACCGATTTCTTCATTTGTGAATGCTCGAAAATTTCCTGCAAAATCAATCGCTTCAATCTTCACTATAATATCTTTAAATTCAGAGTCGTAAGCACCGGCATTCATAGCAACACCGCCGCCGATAGTCCCTGGAATACCTACTAAAAACTCAAAACCGGAAATAGCATTTACTTGACAGAATTTTGCTAAATTATAATTAAGGCAGCTGCTGCCTACTACTAAATGATTATCATCTATAAACTCAATATTGCTAAAATTCTGACCAAGTTTTATAACGACCCCTTCTATACTGCCGTCTCTTATAATAATATTTGAGCCTGCTCCAAAAGTAGTTATAGGTAATTTTTGCTTATTTTGTATTAAGAAACTTGCTAAATCTTCGCTATCTAAAGGTTTAAAGAAAATTTCGGCATTACCGCCTACTTTGAACCATGTTAAGTGTTTTAAATTATAATCTTTTTTATACTCGCCTTTTACTATCGGTAAAATTAACATATTTAGTCCTGCTATTCGCTTTACTGTTATCTTCACTCTTTTGTCACCCCGTGGCTTGACCCTATGTTGTACGAACGGATGTCATTTCTAGCTAAAAGTGCATGAGTGTCAACTTAAGACTCGATGTCATTCCCGAGAAAGCGGGAATCCAGTACTTTAAAGCTTTTTAAAAGCTTTATTTAGATAAGTAAAATCTTGATCTAAAAGATTTTTTTAAAGCTCGATTTATCTCGCTTTACCCTGGATTCCCGCTTTCTCGGGAATGACATAAGTGCCATGCAACAAGACCGGTCAAGCCACGGTATGACAGCTTAAGGCGCCCGGGATGACAATCTCCCATCTAATTCATTAGCAAAACTTGAAATATTACCTGCTCCCATCATAATTATCATATCACCAGAAGCTGCATTATCTATAATAACCCCAACCGCATCATCTAGCTGTGCTAGAAAATTTGCTTTATCGTGATGCTTATTCTTAGTAATCTTATCAACTAAACTTTGTCCTGTAATTCCTTCTATAGGGTTTTCACCTACAGCATATATATCGGTAATATAGAGTATATCGGCATCAACAAAGCAAAGCATAAAATCATCAAATAAATGCTGCATTCTTGAATATCTGTGAGGTTGAAAAATAGCAATAACTTTACCGTTTTGTTTATTTGCTATATTTTTAGCCGTCGCAAGTGTTGCTTTGATTTCCTCAGGATGATGAGCGTAATCATCGATAATTGAAGCCTTATTATATTCAGCTACTTTAGTAAATCTCCTCTTTACTCCTTTAAAATTATTAAAGCCATTTTTAATAGCTTTAATACCAAAATCTAATTCTATGCCAACGGCAATTGCAGCAAGACTATTTAAAATATTATGTCTTCCGGGCGTTGGAATAGTAATTTTTTCAATAATCGTTGCACCTAGTACATTTGGTAGACTAATTTTTACATCAAAAGTAGAGGAGGCAATATCAGTGTTAATATTAAACGCTATAATATGAGCATCTTCCGAATCGATTCCATAAGTAACAATCTTTCTTTCAGTAATATCGTCTACTAACTTACGAACTATTTTATGATCGATACAACAAACGGCAAAACCGTAAAACGGCAAATTAGTAATAAAGCTTCTAAAAGCACCAATTAATGTTTCAAAATCTTTATAATAATCTAAATGTTCGGGATCAATGTTAGTTATTATCGCAATAGTTGATGGAATATGAATAAACGTCGCATCCGATTCATCGGCCTCCGCAATTAAATAATTACTTGAACCAAGATATGCATTAGTCGATTTATTATTTATGATCCCACCGTTAATAACCGTAGGACATAAACCGGCTGCCTCAAATAAACAAGCAACTAAAGAAGTAGTAGTGGTTTTACCGTGCGATCCCGAAACTGCTACTGAACATTTTAATCTCATAAGTTCAGCAAGCATTTCCGCACGTCTAATAATTGGGATTTTACGCTCTAATGCCTCTTTTATTTCAGGATTATTTGGATTAATTGCCGACGAAATAACAATATACGAAACATTGGTAATGTTCTGCTCAGCGTGTCCTAAAAATATTTTAATGCCGTATGACTCAAGCCTTTTAGTATTATAATTTTCTACTAAATCGGAACCTTGTACTTTATAACCTAGATTATGTAATATCTCGGCAATACCGCTCATTCCAACGCCGCCGATACCTATAAAATGTATAGTTTCTAAGATTTGATTAGTTTTTTTTAATTCAAGTAACAGCATCTAAGTTTAATCATTTAAAGTTGAGTTCTGCATATAGGTTTTTATGTAGGTTGTCAAGCACTATAATTTATGTCATTGCGAACGGGCATTGGCCTTGTTGCATGGCTCGGTTTATGTCATTCCCGAGAAAGCGGGAATCCAGTAAAACATATAAAAAACAAGTTTTTTATATGTTTATTTTATCAAATGATGTAACCTCTGTATCAATATTGAAGTTATTTTTCTGGATTCCCGCTTTCGCGGGAATGACATAGAGCAGATTTCTCGAACCATGCAACAAGACCCTTCGCTCCTCACAATGACGATTTTGGTATCCATGCAATAAAGTCAGCGAGGTCGCAGTATGACAATAATTAAACCTCATCCACCCTATCAAACTTTGCTTCGGAATAAAAATTCCCTTGTAGCCCACCAACTTTTAGATCAATTAAAAATTTAGCTATTTCTCCGTTTTCTACGAATTCAGCTACCGTTTCAATACCTAAATCTTCTGAAATTTTAATTAATCTTTCTACGAAATACCTACTTTGTACGTCACTTGTAATACTACGCACATATTTACCGTCAATTTTAATAATATCAATTGGTAAGCTTTGAAGTTGTTTAAAAGAAGTAAAACCCGAACCAAAATCGTCTAATGCAAATTTACATCCGTACTTACGTAGTTTATTAATAAATAAAGTTATTTTATCGTAATTCTCATTGAAAGAAGTTTCCGTAATTTCAATAATTAAATGATCCCGAACATTATGAGCTTTTAATAAGTTTTCTGCTATTTCCCATAAAGCTTCATCGCTTGTTCCTATATTTGAAATGTTAACGGCTAACATTAAGTTTGGGTTGCGGGCAAGTTCGTTAACAGTCATTTCTAAAACAATTTGATCAATTATAAAAATTAATCCTTTATCTTCAGCAATAGGGATTATAGGACCTACGGAAATATAAACGCCGTTCTCGTCAGGTATACGAAGCAGACATTCATAATAATGAATCTTCATAGTATTGCGATCTATTATAGGCTGATAAGTAAATCGCATAGTCTTTTTTGCTAAGGCTTGTCGTAGTAAGTTAAGCTGAAGATTAGATTTTCTTATATTTTCCAAATCATGTTCTATACTACTATATTCACGGTAATAATAATTATTATTTTGTGAAAGTAACATATTTAATGTTTTTTCAATTTCTTTAGCATTATTACTTACTTTTGGAAATTTAATACTAGCAATATAACAATTCATATAAATTGCCGGCTTCTGTTCATTAATATAAAGCTGCGAAAATAAATATAATTTTCTAGCAAAATTTTTAATTAAGTCAGAATCAGTAGTATTTAGGATAAATAATATTCTATCTTTCTTTATTTTCTTAAACTTTGAAAAAATATTAAGTTCTTTGCTTACATCTTCAATGATTTGATCTAAATCTTCAATTATAAAATGCTTATCCTGCTCTATAAATTCTATTTCATCATAATTAACTAATCTACAAGCAAAACATACGCCTTTTTCCAATTTATCTATCTCATCTTGTAAATCTTTATAATCCGTTATTAATTCCGACATTGCTATTTTTATCATAAAATTATATACTTAACGCGAGTTTCGTATTAAGATGCCTAAATTATGGTTAATGAATATGCTATAATCCTTATCCTTTCAAGGTTTGTAAGAGGTGTGACAAGTTTTACAATTTAATAGTTATAGTCAAAAAAGACAATTTACTAAAAATTTATGCAGTTTTAAGTACATTTTATAACAAAAACAATATTACTAATATCCTCGTAACCCAGTTACTATCAGCTATTCAGTTCCTCTATTAATACGAAACTCGCGTTACTTAAGAATATTAGGACATTTTTACTGTAAATGAAATAAAAATATGAGCCGCATGGAAAGGATACAAGAAAAATTAAGTGTGTTAAAACCACATTTTCAAGAAATAATAGATGAAAGCTATAAACATGCTAGTCATTATGACGGAATTCACAGCCATATAAAAATAAGAATTGCTGCAGAAACATTACAGGGAAAAAGCCTAATTGCCAATCATCGCACTATTAATAACTTACTTGCCGATGAATTTAATAGCGGTCTGCATGCTTTATCTATAGAGGTACTATGAAAACAAATAATATTTTAAAAGTTGCGGTAGGAGCTAGTAGCGTAGCACAAAAAGCCTTAAACAGTATAGCGGATAAAAGCTGTGGTATAATTGAGGATAAAATACTTAAAGGTAATTACGTCACTCGCGAAGAATTTGAAAAATTACAAACTTTAGTAATAAAACTAAAAAAAGAATTAGTAGAGTTAAGGGGTAAATAATTAATCAACTAGTTTCAGGAATTCTCTATTTCTGCTTTTAGCTTTTCTATTTCTTCTGTAGATAATTCAGTAATCCCGTGAATTTCTGCCATAGGTCTTTGTTTGATTAGCATTTTTTTTTGCTATTTTTATACTTTTTACTACTTCTCCCTCAACTTTCCCTTTTTCAAAATTTTCAGATAAAGCTATTTCTTCAGCATCTTCCATTAATTTTGCTCTTATATAGGCGTCATATTCTTCGGGAGTTAGGTTATGCATTTCTATTACATTATACGCATCTAATACTTTCTCGCTCTTTATATTTGCAGGCGGACTAGTTTCGTTTTCTGCACACTTAAATAAATGTAGCCACTCATCTATAGTATTATCAAACTTATCTTCATCAAACTTCTTAAGCTCTATAAATACATAGGAAAAATCAAATAAATATTGCTTATTTGTTTTAGTTTCAAGCATTTTATGAAGACTTATACAAGGTACTTCATCATCAAACATTTTAGTCTTAATAAGTGAAATAACTATTACCGGTAATAAATCTTTATGCTTTATTCCTTGTGTAAGTTGCTGTACGTAAGAATGAGCAGAATAATATTGCACTCTTTTTAAGTAATCGCTTTCATTTCTTTTTTGCATCTCGATTATATACCAGCTACCGGCTTCATCTTTAACCTTTAAATCAAATATGCTTTTTTCCCTTTATCGATAATAGGTGTTTGCTCTACAGGTAT
Source organism: Rickettsia endosymbiont of Ixodes scapularis (assembly GCF_000160735.1). Lineage (NCBI taxonomy): Bacteria > Pseudomonadati > Pseudomonadota > Alphaproteobacteria > Rickettsiales > Rickettsiaceae > Rickettsia > Rickettsia endosymbiont of Ixodes scapularis. The sequence continues at coordinate 1,140,195 of NZ_CM000770.1, forward strand.
AAATTCTATTTCTTTGATTCTAAGCCCCTCAGGTAGTTCAAGAACCGCATTAATAAATTCCTTTAACCTTCCTAAATCACGAAAGATTTTTTTAAATAAACTATCATTGGTAGGATCTAAATATCTTTGCATATTAATTATTACTTTTGGTATTACTCATATTATATAGCTTTTTAAGTAATAAGTAAATAATACTAGAATATGTACTTTTAATAGAATAATTATTGCTATTTTTTAACAAAAATTACGTACTTTGATCTGTTCTAATGGATACGATTGCTGACATGCCGGGAACTAGATTAGCATTTGGGGATTCAAAATCTATTAAAACAGGTACACTTTGTACGATTTTAGTAAAATTACCGGTAGCATTATCGGACGGGATTAAACTAAATTTAGAACCGGTAGCAGGAGCGATATTACGAATCTTCCCGTAAATTACCTTTTTAGGCAAAGCATCAAATTCAATTTTGACTTTCATGCCGGACTTAAATTTCTTAATTTGTGTTTCTTTAAAATTAGCCTGAATATACATAGTATTATCTTGAACTATAGAAAACAATGCCCTACCCGATACTATGTAATTTCCGACTTCTAAACTACTATTACCGAATATACCGGGTACCATAGCAATAAGTTTAGTATTTTGTAAGCTCCTTAAGGTTACTTTTTTATTTTCTGTTAGCTCTTTAAGTGTTTCCTGTTCTGCTGCTTTTTCAAGCTCAAGAAGCTGTAAATTTTGCTTAGATATATCTAAATCTAACTGTGCTTGTTTATAATCCGTTTTGGCTTTTTGATATGCGTTTTTAGAATCATCTAGCGTTTTAGAGCTAGCAAATTTTGCCTTATTTAATTCCTGCACTCTACTAAAATCTGTTGAAACAATATCAAAGCTTATTTTAGTAAGCTTTGATTTTTCAGCTGCTTGCTCTAGGCTAATCTGCCCTATTGAGATTTTTTGCTCTATAATTTCTATATTTTTTGTGCAAGCTTCAATAGATGCTTCAAGTGCTGCAAGCTTTGCCTTATAATCTCTATCGTCAATTTCACCTATCAGATCGCCTTTATTAACTTTAGTATTATCGGTAACAAATAACTTTGTTAAAACACCGCTAACTTCAGCACTAACATTTGAAATATCTGCATCTATGTAAGCATTATCCGTGGATTGTGTATTTGCCCAAACATAAATTCTATATCACCAAATAAATAAATATTATTAAGGCTATAATAATTACATATTTAGTAAATGGATGATGTTTATATTTGTCGATAGCTTGTTGTAATACACTCGGCATAATTAACTTTACCAATATCCTCTATGTTTAAAAAAATAACAAATTGGTATAGAAAGAATATATATAACTGCAATTAACGGCAGTGAATACCATGGATATATGATAAGATTTATAATAACAATAGCAACTAAAATCATTGCAAGCGATAAATATTCAGGTTTAATACTTAAATTTTTTGTTGAGATTGTAGGAAGCCTACTAGCAAGTAGAAAAGCTATAATAGCTAAATATATATTAATTGTTATAGTGTGAGTACGTGTATTGATATTTAATAACGTACCGATTTCAAAATCTATCATTACAGGCGTTAAAGCAAGTAAAGCACCACATGGAGCAGGTACACCGGTAAAAAAATATTCAGTTTTTTTATCTTGTTTCGGTTGATAAATACCAACATTAAAGCGAGCTAAACGTAGTGCCATACACACTATAAATAATAGCATTACTGCTGATGAAAATACCTTATATTCATATTGTTGAAAAGACCATAAATATATTAAATAAGCAGGAGCTATACCAAAATTAGCAAAATCGCATAATGAATCAAGCTCTGCCCCAAATGGGCTAGCTGCATTTAGCATCCTTGCTATTCTACCGTCGATACCGTCAATAATTGCCGCTACTATAATGCAATATACCGCAAGTTCCCATCTGCTATCCAAAGCAAATTTTATAGAACTCATACCAGTTACTAAACCAAGCAACGTAATAAAGTTGGGAATTAATTTTATTAGAGGTACAGGCTTAGTTATTATAGATTTACGAATTTTTAACAATTTTTATACTCAAAATGTATTTATAACGTCATTGTGAGGAAAAACTGTAAGTTTTGACGAAGCAACCTCAGGAGTTTGTTATTATTTCATGAGATTGCCACGCAGCCTACGGCTGCTCGCAATGATGGGGTTTTAAAGTTATGAGACTACTTCCTCTCAAACTTAAATTCTGCTGTCTTTTTACGTCCAAAATCAGCAATGATAGTTTCACCGCCTATAGAGGTCTGCCCTTTACTCACTAATAAAGCTGTTTTCAACGGTAGATAAACATCTACTCTGCTACCGAAACGAATTATACCGTATCGCTCGCCCGTTTTAACTTCATTACCCTCTTCTAAATCACAAACTATACGCCTTGCTATAAGTCCGGCTATTTGAACAAAAACAATTTTCTGCCCTTGATCAGTTTCCATTAATACTGATTGACGCTCATTATAAATACTAGCTTTATCGAGTGAAGCATTAAAAAATTTTCCCGGATTATAATGAAGTGCTAAAATTTTTCCGTTTGCTGGGATTCTATTAACATGGACATTAAAAATATTTAGAAAAATACTAACTCTAATCATTTCCACATCACCAAGCCCTAATTCCGGAGGCGGCAATACTTCCTTAATTTCTTGAATTATTCCATCTGCAGGACTTATTACCAGATCATCACTTATAGGTACAAAGCGATCAGGATTACGGAAAAAATAAATACACCAAGCAGTAGCAATAAATCCAATACAGCCAAGTTTTTCATTAAATGATGCTAATAAAAAACTTACTAATGCAAAGCTAGCAATAAATATATATCCTTCGCGGTGAATAATTTTAAATAAATCATTATATTGTTTCATTTTAATCTCTATGAATCTCCTTATTATTTTTAACTATGCCTGCTCTGCCTCTCATCTTCTTCTTGAGGGGTAGCTTAGGCTTCTTGAGCAGAACCAAGAGCATATACGCATAAATCCGGAAGTGGAACACCGTTTTTTTTGGCAAGATCATTTAGCTGTGATATTGCTTTCATAACCTCATCAGGAATAGTACCGCCTCTTTCGTCAGATAACCATTTTGCTTGAAATTGTAGCGGATGATGCCCTTCTTGAGGCGTACCTATATAAAACTTAAACTTGGCTCTTTGTCCACCAAAATCGCAGTCAAATTCAAACTCTTTATAATGTGTCATAACTTTATGAATTAATAATTATATTAATATTATTATATTCTAACAATAAAAATGCAAATCTAAAATAATTTCTTGTCTAATATTTTTTAAGTTTCTTAGCAATATAACGATTTGAATATATAAATTTATCGCTAGAATCTATAATTATCCCGCCTGCTTCCTTAATAAGAAGCTCAAATGCATAATATAATGTAAAATTTAATAATGATAAACATATTAAATCCGCTTTACCTGAAGCTACAAGCGTAGCCCCGTAGCAAGGAGAGCCAAAAGATCTAATATTATTTATACTCGATGAACTTGAAAAATTGGCTACGTCATCTTTGTAAGTCCTCGAATGCTCACGTACTTCTGTACGCTCCGCTCCTCGGCTTACAGATTCCTTGCTCTTTTCCAAGTTGATCTTCGTATACTCACTCTTCATTTTACAGGAGTATATTGCCTCCAAATCATTATGATTTATATCTTCAATAATTGCTAAACAGTTCTTTAAATCTGCATTATCGGAAACTCTAAGTCTTAATCCTTGATAATTAGAGTTTAAATTATTTTTTTCTATCCAAGCTCCTTTACCTTTTTCAGCATAATAAATTTCATTAAGAGCAGGGAAATATATTACTGTAGAAGTAGGAGTTAAAACTTCTTGATTCCTTTTTAAATAAGTTACGGATATCGTAAAAAAAGGTATGCTTCTAGCGAAATTATTTGGGCTATCTATAGGATTAATTAAAAAGACACTCTCATAATTATTATTTAAATCGAATTGATCCTCTGGAAAAAATAAATATTGTGTATGTTTTTGTAATTCTTCACATAATAAAGTTTTTAATCTTAAATAAGATCGCTTACAAAATTCTTCGTTTCTTACAGAATTTTTTTGCAACATTTCGAGTTCTAAAAAATCTCTATGCAAAAACTTAACTGCTTTACGCAGGGCATTAATTAATAAATTAGTTATAAGTTGCATAATGGAAATTTATTTAGCTCGCTCGACATATGTTATATCATCGGTTTTAACAACAATTTTTTCTCCTATTTCTAAATATTGCGGGACCTTAACTTTAATACCGTTTTCTAAAATTGCCGGTTTATAAGAAGCGGTAGCGGTTGCTCCTTTTATTACCGGATCAGTTTCACTAATTTCAAGTATAACAGTTGGAGGAAGCTCAATATTTAAAGGCTTTTCATTATAAAATTCGACTTTAACAATCATATTTTCAGTTAAGAAAGGTAATTTTTCTTCTAAAATTTCCTTTGGAACATTTATTTGATCAAAATGTTTGGTATCCATCAATACCAAATCATCACCTTCAAAATATAAAAATTGATAATCTTTTTGTTCAAGTTCGGCTTTTTCTAAATAATTGGAAGAACTGAATCTTTCGTTACGCTTTGTCCCTGTTTTTAAATTTTTCATCTCAACTTGTACATAAGCTCCACCTTTCCCTGGTTGAGTATGTTCCGGTATTTTGCTTACAACCCATAAATCATTATTATAAACTAATATATTACCTGTTCTAATTGAATTTGCTGAAATTTTCATATATTATACATTTAAGACTTAAAATTAAAGTATAAATATACAAATTATTTCCTTTAAAAACAAGAATTTAATCTTATGACCACAATATTAGTAGTAGATGATATAGAAACCAATATTAAGTTACTGACAGCCAAACTTTTAAAAGAGTATTATACGGTTCTTACTGCAAATAGCGGCAAAGAAGCATTAGCAATTCTTAAAAAGGAAAAAATTGATATTATACTACTTGATGTTATGATGCCGGAAATGGATGGATTTGAGGTATGTAAAACGATAAAAACCGATCCGGAAACTACTCATATACCGGTTGTAATGGTAACTGCACTTTCTGATATTGATGATCGAGTTAAAGGTCTTGAGGCAGGAGCTGATGAGTTTTTAACAAAGCCGATTAACGATACCGCTCTATTTGTAAGACTTAAATCGCTATCTAGAATGAAAAGCTTAATTAATGAGTTAAAGCTTCGTAATAACACTAATGCATTATTAGGCGTAACAAATATCGAAATGCATGACATTTTTGCAGATAAAAAAATATTACTAATTAATGATGATGTGGTACAAGCTAAAAATATAAAACAAATGTTACTTAAAATTACCCAAAACGTAAAGGTAATAAGTAATTCCGATGAATTAGATATTATAAATGAATATACCCCCGATTTAGTAATTATTAGTAGTATGCTCGAAAATGACGATCCTTTGAGGATCAGTGTTATTTTAAGAGGTAAAGCAGAAATAAGCGGCGTGGTAATAATTTCACAAATTGATGAAGACGGTATGCCTTTGGTTGTGAAAGGTATTGAACTCGGTATTAATGATTATTTCGTTTATCCTATAGAGGAAAGCGAGTTGCTTGCTAGAATTAGAACACAATTAAGGCGTAAGCAATATCAAGATAATTTACGTAATGATCTTGAACAAAGTGTTAATTTAGCAGCTAAAGACGGTCTAACCGGCTTATTTAATCGTCGCTATTTCGATATACATCTCAAACAAATGATTGAGAAAGCTAATAAAGAAAGTATTAAATTATATTTACTTATGTGCGATATCGACAATTTTAAACATGTAAACGATACTTACGGTCATCAAGCAGGCGATAAGGTTTTAACAATTGTATCCCGTATTTTGAAGAATACTCTCAGAATAACAGACTTAATAGCAAGATTCGGCGGTGAAGAATTTATTATACTCTTAACTGATATAGATATTTCTAAAGCAATTGAAACTGCGGAGAGAGTAAGAGTTAAAATAGAATGTATGGATTTTCATATTGAAGATCAAATTGAACCTTTAAAAAAAACTATTTCAATCGGAGTTACGGAATATAAAAAAGAAGAATCAATAGAATCTTTCATTGAACGTGCTGACAAAGCTATGTATGAAGCTAAAACAACGGGTAAAAATAAAGTAGTAAAATTATAATTGATTTTTTAAAGTAAAAAAATAATGAGAAATTCTTCCAAAAAACATCTTGATTTACCATATAGACCAGGGGTCGGCATGATGATATTAAATGCTGATAACCATATATTCGTCGGTAAAAGAATAGATACAAAAATATCTGCATGGCAAATGCCGCAAGGTGGGATAGTTCCCGGCGAAACACCAAGTATTGCAGCAATGCGTGAGATGTTAGAAGAAATAGGAAGCGATAAAGGATATATTATTGCCGAAAGCAAATGCTGGTATAGTTATGATGTACCAAGCTTTTTAATACCTAAATTGTGGAACGGTAATTTTCGTGGACAAAAACAACGCTGGTTTTTAATTAGGTTTACCGGAAATAACGAAGATATTAATATAAATACCTCTAATCCGGAATTTGACCAATGGCGCTGGGCATCACTTGACGAGCTATTATCTATTATAATTCCTTTCAAACGGAAACTTTATCAAGCCGTCGTAAAAGAATTTGAATCATTAATTCAGTAAAAATTTATATATATAGTACTTGTAGCAGCACTATTTACCTCTCTATCACCTTCAATTAATTCATTTATAGCACTAAATAATGAAGTATCCGTATCATTTGCCTAAAGTAAATAGCACACTCATTTGTTCCTCTAGACAATAAACTAATATCTTTATCGCAACTAGATTCAATCATATAATATGTACTATCATTCTTTATTAAGTTATAATTATTATCACCGATTATATGTGCAGTAAATGCATTTGCTAGATTAGATATAGTTATATTAGCAATAAAATCTTTTACTTCTCTTATATGAAATAAATTTATAATAAAATTACTTAGGCAGTGATTTGTTGTTGTTTCAGTTTCCCAATTAACCGTATCAATTTGAGCTCCCGGCATTAAAAACCATGAATTTATATCTTCAAATGCAAATTTGAGCTCTCTAACCAATCCACATAAAATATATTTTTTATCAGCAATATGTACAAAGGTATGAATGCTCATCTAAAAAATATGTAGAGGTATTAGAAAAAGGTTTTAAATGTACAGAATATACCTTATTTCTATCAAGGCTTTGATCATAACTATTTTCACTAGAATCAGCTGGTATTAAATTTGGTAATAAAATAAGTCTATAAAAATAACCAATTAAATTAACTATATTTGGTAAAAATTTAATATGATAATTTGGCATAACGTTACTTTATGTTTATTATAAACATGTCTTATTATTAAATATTATTAAGATTATTGTTATAATTCAATTAATTTAATAAGAAACCATCGTTTAGCTGTTGATACTTATGTGATTTTTGCTATTATTCTTTTCACTTAAGTAATTAATTATTACAACCTAAAAATAATTAGATTTTACTTTCTATCTTTGCAACCAATATAAAGTAGTTTTCCATAAGACCGTCGATTTTATGAGTCCATATTTCCACACTACATGCTCCCCAAGATATAGTTAAATCGGGATGATGTGCTTCTGCTCTGCAATTTCAGTTATCTTATTTGCAAATTCCTTTGACATGCTTTAAAATTATGTTTTTGCATCTTAGAACGTAAATAATTACGTTTTACTAAATATTGCTTATCAATTAATTTACTATCATGATGTGAAGCTTCATCAAATAAGTCAAACGAAGTATACATGTCTACCGTATTGTCATCTAAATAGGATATAACACGCTCGTCTTTCAATTTTCTCTTAATGACTTCAGGATTATTATTAACTTCCTTCTGAAGCTTTATTATTGATAAATCTACAGTACTACCCCTACTATGACTGGATCTTTCAGCTATATAACCTAGTGTAAAACATTTAGACTTATCTATTTTACCAACAAAATTTTCATCTGAATAATAACGCATATTTTGAATAATTGTAGGGTCGATATCTTTCAGATACACGAACCCTTTAGGTAAGGATTTAGCATATATTGGAAGAAAGCTCATAAATACGCGAGTTTCGTATTAATAGAGGAACTGAATAGCTGATAGTAACTGGGTTACGAGGATATTAGTAATATTGTTTTTGTTATAAAATGTACTTAAAACTGCATAAATTTTTAGTAAATTGTCTTTTTTGACTATAACTATTAAATTGTAAAACTTGTCACACCTCTTACAAACCTTGAAAGGATAAGCATTATAGCATATTCATTAACCATAATTTAGGCATCTTAATACGAAACTCGCGTCACAAATATAAGAATTAAACTTGTTAAAATCAATTTCATAAAATGCTAGGCTTTGCAAAGGTTTCTAATTGATTAGTTATTTTGAGATATTTTTTAGTGCAAATCAAATCTTTTTAGAGATCTTCACAGAACCTAATATAAAATAGACTTCTTTATAACATAGGTTATGCAAGAAGTCTAATATTTATTATATATTTATCTTATACAAAATTTTACTTACTACATGACAATTTTTAGAGATGTAAGGACTAAAGGATTGAATTTTGCTGATAATTCATGATGATAACGGGGAAAGAACTTGGTTTACATATGAAAGATCATTCCGCCCCTCTAGTCGAATTATTACAAAAACATATTTCGCTTAATTTATCAAGAGCAAAATGTTTAGGATTATTTATCATTTCAATGCTTAACAGCAGGACAGTAAACATGTCATTGTTATGCAATAGAATGCCGTCTGGGATTAAAGCAGCTTCATGGTATAGAAGGATGCAAAGATTTATCTCTGAAATCTCAATATCATGGAGAGTATTACCTGTTATGTTAGTCATGATGACTGGGTTTGAGCAGGAGCAAAAATGGGTATTGTGTTTAGATAGAACGAATTGGAAATTTGCTTACTACATGACAATTTTTCATTTTATCATCTTTGGATATTGGAATATCAAGGACAACAGCTGTATCCAACGTACTAATTGAGTAGAAATATTATACAAGATATTAACCAATGTATCTAATCCAACACGAAATATACTATTTTGCCTATAACCATGTTTTTTAATAACTATTGGTTTATCTAAAACTATAATCTCTCCAGTTTGATAAGCTAGGCAAAATGCAATAGACAATATTTGCATCAATGTATCTAATCGTAAATCATTAGTAATATGAGTTGCTTCACAGTTGAATCCTGCTGATTTAAAAGCTTTGAACATTGTTTCAATTTGCCATCTTTGAGCATATATCTCAGCAGGATTTTTGATCTCATCACTATGTATTAAGACTGCAAGTTCACTCTTCTTATTTCTGATCCCTACTACATTAAATATTTCACCTTTTGTACCAATTCTACGTTGTGACAAACTCACATGCGATCCTATGGCTAGAGGGCGAAATAACTCTTGTATTTTAACCATTTTTCCCCTTGCATTACTGATATATTGTCTATTTTCTCTAACTCGAAAAACGTATCTTATTTGATTTGTTCTAAGCCAAGAGAGCCATTCCTTACCTATAAATTCTCTATCAGCGGTTAATGCTTCAATGCGGTTTTTGTCAAAAACTTCTAAAAAACACTCCATCAGATCAATACGCTCAATATAATCAGAGTTACCACACTTTTTATCACTTAGAAAATTCCAAAAAGGGGGATCGCTATACCATGAAAACTGACAGCTAAATATAAAATATTTATATGTCGTTTACCAAATTTCCAATTCGTTCTATCTAAACACAATACCCATTTTTGCTCCTGCTCAAACCCAGTCATCATGACTAACATAACAGGTAATACTCTCCATGATATTGAGATTTCAGAGATAAATCTTTGCATCCTTCTATACCATGAAGCTGCTTTAATCCCAGACGGCATTCTATTGCATAACAATGACATGTTTACTGTCCTGCTGTTAAGCATTGAAATGATAAATAATCCTAAACATTTTGCTCTTGATAAATTAAGCGAAATATGTTTTTGTAATAATTCGACTAGAGGGGCGGAATGATCTTTCATATGTAAACCAAGTTCTTTCCCCGTTATCATCATGAATTATCAGCAAAATTCAATCCTTTAGTCCTTACATCTCTAAAAATTGTCATGTAGTAAGAAAATTTTATTAAAAACTATAGAACTGTTAACAAAATAATTTAAAAGCTAATTAAATTACTTTTTGCTGCAAATTATAAGATTTTTTGAAATAGGATTAACTATTCCTGCAAAAATCTTATAATTTTTGCTAAAAATTCTTTTTAATTATCAATTAAAATTATTTTGTTAACAGTTCTATAGTAAACTCAACCCCATTTTGTGACAGGCATGAAGATAGAACCTATATATTAATAGGCAAGACGATAAACAACGAAGCACAAAGTTCAAATCAGTTTACTATAGAACTTTCAAAAAGACGAATGAATGGTAGCGAGGGAGGGATTTGAACCCCCGACACACGGATTATGATTCCGTCGCTCTAACCAGCTGAGCTACCCCGCCAGGGGAAGAGTGTTTATATAATTTGTTAAGAAGTGTCATTCTAGATAAAAATAGTGCATTGTTGCATGGATCGAAAAATGCACTTAGTGTCATACCGTGGCTTGACCACGGTATCCAAAAAAAAATAACTTAAAATACTAATAATTTAAATATTTTAAGCTGGATCCTGCGATCAAGTCGCGGGATGAGAATAAAAAAATTGATCCATACAACAATTGACTAGCAACTTCTCAAATTTTATCTTAACGCTTAGAGAATTGTGTTTTCTTACGTGCTTTACGTTGTCCGTATTTCTTACGCTCTACTACCCTAGAATCACGTGTTAAAAGACCGCCTTTACGCAAAATAGCATGAAAATCCGGAGCAGATTTATCTAAAGCTTTAGAAATTCCATGTAAAATAGCACCTTTTTGTCCTGAAATTCCTCCACCTCTAACAGTACAAATTACATCATACTGATCAATAGTTTTTGTTAAGACAAAAGGCCGTAAGATAGTTTTCACATAGGTTTCAGAAGGAAAATACTGGTCTATTGTTTTTTTATTAACAACTATTTTTCCTTTTCCTACTTTAAGCCATACTCGTGCTATAGCATTTTTTCTTTTACCTGTAGCATAAAACTTGCCTGAATTATCTATTTTCTCTTTAGGAGTTTTTAATACCGGTTTTAAAGGTTCTTTAGTTAACTGCTTTTCTACTTTTTCTGTTTTAATTTTTAACTCGGTCATATTCTATTACTTTTTATTTTTTGGATTTTGGCTTGCAAAATCATAAACAGTAGGTTGCTGTACCATATGAGGATGATCACCATTTGCATAAACATACAAATTACTCATTTGCTTAGCACCTAAAGCATTTCTTGTAATCATTCTTTTTACGGCCATTTTAATAACTCTCTCAGGGTGTTTACCGCTTAAGATTTTACCTGCCGTAGTATCTTTTATCCCACCTGGAAATCCTGTATGCCTGTAATATATTTTTCCGTCTTTGGGATTCGCTTTTTTACCTGTTAATTTTACATGCTCCGCATTTATTATGATTATATTATCACCACAATCTAAATGAGGCGTAAAACTAGGTTTATGCTTACCACGTAGCATATTAGCAACTCTGCTAGCGAGTCGCCCTAGTACAATATTTTTTGCGTCTATGACCCACCATTTCTTTTCAATTTCCGATGGCTTTGCCGAGTAAGTTTTCACAATAGTATCTTTTTAATTAGAATTTAAAATTAAAGAATCAAGAAACATATTTAATAGCATTAATCCCTGCCATTTGTCAAGTTAAATATAATCTATTTACTGGTATTGCTAATCAAAGATAAATTAGTTAATAAATTAACGTTATTGCGAGGATAAATTGAAAATTTTGATGAAGCAATCCAGTTTAAAAATGCTAGTTTATAGCATTTTTATTATCTTTTCTGGATTGCCGACCTCACTTTGACCTCTCGCAATGACGATATTATCACTAGTTAGCAATCCCTATTTACTTCCGAATATTATTTTTCTATCGGTAGAAAAATATAAATTATTATTTGCTCTTAGCCCATAATAACGAATATTCTTTATAATTTTGACAATATGAGGCATCATGTTTAATCCATTATTATCAAAATCAAAACTATATAAAACACCGTTAACGGAAATAACATTTAAACTTCGCTTATTGTTATTATCAACTCCAACAAAAGGTACTAAAAAAGTAGCAGATTTTAGTTTCTTAGGATCTTTTCCATCATTTAAATCAGCTACAAACTTTACTTTCCCTGTTTCAGGATTAAATGCCGCTATTTGTCTAGCGTTATTTGTTACAAATAGGCTATTACCGATTAAAGACATTGATTGAATATCCTCGGCATTTACCTGCCAAATCATACTGCCGGTTGCTACATTAAGCTTAATAAGCTTGCCAAGACCGGTCGCTATATACAGATTCATATTATCATGAACGGGGGTACATAAAATACTTGATTCGTCAAAATTCGGTATAGCTGTACGATCATTAAGATTTGCGAACTCAAAATTCCATCTTACTTCACCGTTTTTTATATTTAATGCAAGTACTTGCCCGGAATTATAAGTTACTATTACATTGTCATGCTGTACTATAGGCGTCATAAAATAACTAGCCGATAAAACTTCCGCTAGGCTTTCATGTTCCCATACGGTTTTTAAAGTTTCTGCATTTAAAGCAATAGTTTGATTACTGATAGTTTGCACTAAGACAGTATTATCATTTAGCACAATAGGCTTAATTCTAATAATATCTGGAAGTTCTTTTCTAATTATTTCATAACCTGATTTTGCATCTAGCACTACTAACAACCTTGAACCGTATGTTACGTATAATTTTCCGTTATGGTGTAAAATTCCACCACATATATAATTATCTTTTTTATGTCTACTTAAATTATAAGACCAAATAATCTTATTTTTCTCTATAGAAAATGCAGAAATATTCGATCTAATATCTAATGCATAAATCATATCGCCTATAAAAATCGGCTCGGTAATTGTTTTGCTTCTAGCGGAACTATACTGTTTATTCTTAAGCATATTTGCATTAAACGCATATATATTTGCATTAGAATCTAAATATATAGGCTCATTAGTCTGAATTGCTAATTTAGGAGTCAACTCAACAATATTTTTTACCCTTTTTGGTCCAAGCCCGTTACATGAAATTAAAATAAACGGTAATAACAGAAGTGCTATTTTTTTTGTCATATTTTTCCTTAAGTACGAATTATTATTTATTTAAATTTACCAGCAATGCTTTAGCCTGATCTTTTATTAGATCAGATACATTATTTGAAATTAATAAATTTTTTAGATTTTTTTCTGCTTGCGGTTTCATATTATTCTTAATATCCCACATAGCCTTTATAATAGTTGCCGTAGCCCAAAAAGGTTTTTTCTCGTCATCAAAATAGTTTAAATATTTTGTCAATTTTTCTTTATCTTGAATATCTAGATTTTGATCATCAATAACAAGACCACACCATGAAATACGTGCATAAGAAGTAGAAATTTCGGAATATTCTTTATTTTCAATAATTTTATTAAGCAGATCTTTTGCTTCTGAATATTTTTTTTCCGAAATCTTTATGGCTACTTGTTCTAATGCAGCTATTTCTTTTATTTTAGTATTACTAGTAGTAACCAAATTCTCTAAAGTATTAAAAGCTAATTCTTCATTATCTTTTGTTGTTTCCAAACCAACAGTCTTAATAAGAATATCACCGTTTTTTTGGTTATTTTTAATTCTTTTATCTTTATAATTATTAATAACAACCATTATAGTAATAGCTATTATAGAAATGATGATTATTATAGGTAAAAGCTTTTTGAAAAAAATTAACCTTTTTTCTTCATTTTGATCACTCAGTATTTCATCCAAAATATCAGTCATATCTTATTATTTTTATTTATTTTTACAGCCAAATTTGATCTTAGTATCCTCTGCCATTTTCTTGGATGCAGCAGTTCTATTAGTTGAAAATTCCTTATCAAACTTAGCAAGCATATTACATGCTTCCTGAGTTTTTTTTAGTTCGCCTAAGGAAAGTGCTAACTTCAATAATCCATCAGAAGATTTTGCCCCTTTCGGTAACTCTTTATAGCCTTTTAAATAGTTAACCGCTGCTCCGTTATAGTCTTTTTGTTTAAAAAAGCATTCCCCATACCAGAAATAAGCATTACTAATCAGCGAACTGTTAGGATATTTTTGGATAAAATTTTTAAATTTATCTTTTGCTTCAGTAAGTTTATTATCTTTATAAGCAGCAAGAGCCAAATCGTAAGCTTGCTTATCGGGAGCTATATCCTTATTAACCGCAATAGGTTTTTTAGGAACATTATCCGGCATGTCTTTAAGCAAAGCTATATCAAAAACATCTTGTTTTTTTGAATCACCGGCTTCTAAAACTTCAGTATTTTCTTCTTGATTTGGAATATTTGAGTTCTGCGTTAGCATATCAATTTTATGCTGTAAAACCTCAACTTTACCGATTAATCTTCTGATTTCTTGTTCCTGTTCATCTAATCTATTTTCAAAATCATTATTTGCTGCATATTTTAAAGGCTTTCCTTTAATAGTTTCGCTTTCTCCGAAAGAAACCATAGAAAATAAAAAAGTAAATAATAAGACAATCAGTTTCATATATTTTTTAAAGATTTATAATTTTTTTTTATAATATACTCTGAATAAACGAAGAGTAAGTAGACGAAGTTTAATTTGGAAAAGAGCAAGGAGTTTATAAGGTGAGGTGTGCTGCGTATACTTAATACGTGAGAACCGCAGATCTTATAAAACGACGTAGCCAATTTTCAAATTAAACAAGTATAACGAAAAATTTTTAATATTCCACACAATTTTTTATATTTCAATACTACCGTCATATGTAAAAGTTATTGTTATGGTGGTACCTTCATTTATCTTACTTTGCAAATCAAACTTACCGTTCATAAGCTCAACCAGCTTTTTAGTAAGCGGCAACCCAAGACCGGTACCCTCATATTTTCGACTAAGCTCACTATCAATTTGACCGAACGCCGATAAAGTTTTTGGGATATCTTTTTCCTCAATACCGATGCCGGTATCTATAACTTTTATATATACTAATTTTGCTAACTCATCTTTTTCAAGTGCAATAGTAACACTTCCTCCAGAATTTGTAAATTTCACGGCATTTGATAAAAGATTTAAGAATACTTGTTTTAGCCTTTTTGGATCAGCCTTTATAACCACATGCTCTTTCGGTAATCTACTAATTAAAGCCACTTCGGCTTGATCGGCACGAGGCTTAACAAGTATCAGCGAAGAACTAATTAATTTATTTAAATCAAGATCTATACTATCTACTTTTAATTTATCGGCAGAAGCTTTAGAAAGATCTAAAATATCATTAATCATACTAAGCAAATGTTTACCGGCATCATTTATATCTTTAATATAATTTTTACTTTTTTCTGCATCTCTTTCCGACATAAGAATTTCCGAAAAGCCTATTATAGCATTAAGTGGTGTACGCAATTCATGACTAATATTAGCAAAAAACTTTGTATTTGAAGAGCTGGTTTTTTCTAATTTTACTATTTGAGCTTTTAAATTTCTATTTGTTTCAAGCTGCTCCTCAATAATTTGTCTAGCATAGTTAGTATTACTAATAATTATAGTGCAGAATATTATAAAAATAATGATAAAAGCTATAAAAACCTTTTGCTCAAGAGAGGTTATATTTTGCCACTGGCTGGTAATATTAGTGTTAATCTCAAATACTGCATCTACGGGAAAATCTAAATTATTATCTATAACAGGGATATAGCTAGTAACAAAAGAAGCTTCTCCCACTGTTAAATCACTTTCATTTTCTATTACTACCCTTGGTAATAATATATGACTTGTAATACCTTCAAAAGCATCTTGAAGCGGAGCTTTTGAAGTAAAAGACTTTAAAAAAAATTTATCGATTTTTGCGGTAACTATCTCAACCAAACTATCATCTTTATAATTGTCTACACTATACATATGTAACATATTACTAGTGATGAATTTATTACCTTTGAGATCGTAGATAGAAATATTAATATTAAGATTGGTGAACCATTGAGCGGTAATCTTTGCAAAATTAATAAAATCTTGATCTTGTAATAGTTTTAAATAATCGAATTTATGTAATTTACTGATTACGTTCTGATGAGTATTCCAAATATTATCAGTGTAAAGTTCTACAATTTTAGTATGTTCCAAAGCCACTTGTTTTACTATCATTTCTTTTATCATAAAATAACGATAAAACATCATATTTATGACAATATTAAGAAACAATATAATGAATGACAATCTTACTATATACTTATTATGGTTCATTACGAGACCCAGTAGTTATTTTTAGCTCAACTGATGTCATCCCTGCGGAAAGGCTTGCTTGCATACCAAATCATCATTGCAAGCGACTAAAAGGAGCGTGGCAATCTCATAAAGCAGGGCTCCTGAGATTGCGTACGTACAAAACTTACAGTTTTTCCGTAGCTTATGACGAAGAATCTATCCATGCAGCAAAACCGAGAATGAAATTATCCTCTCTACTTATCTTCTTGTTTAACTTTCTCTTTTGTTTCCAGCTTCTTATTAATAATCAACCCTGTAATTACATCATAAGCACGAGCAAATTGATAATCTTTTTTGTATAATTCCGATAATTCATTCTCTTCTTGTTTATTATTTTTGGCTTTTGTTTCTTTTTTGCTATCTTTGTTTTTAGATGAATTATCTTTATTTTTTTCATTATCATTCTTCAAATAATTTTTTAAAGAACTCTCAGAAAAACGCTTATCTATTTTTTTCACTTCTGGATACTCAACTTTCGCCGGCTCAATTAAAATATCAGGCTCTATTCCTTCTGCTTGAATAGAACGACCGCTTGGGGTGTAATATTTAGATATAGTCAGTTTTACGGCAGCCCTAGAATTGATTTGCATTAAAGCCTGAACTGATCCTTTACCGAAAGACTTAGTGCCAAGTATTATTGCTCTTTTATGATCTTGCAAAGCTCCGGCAACTATTTCCGAGGCAGAGGCAGAATTACCATTTATTAAAACTATCATAGGTACTTTGGGAGCTTTTAACGAAAACTCATTTGCTTTAGTTTCGCTATTACTTGATATAGTTCTACCTTTTGTTGTTACAATTACACCGGAATCAATAAAATAATCACTAACGGCAATAGCTTGATCGAGTATACCTCCGGCATTATTACGTAAATCTAGAATTATACCTTTAAGGTCATCTTTACTTTCAGTTTTTAACTTCTTTACTGCTGCCTTCAGCTCAGAAATTGTTGACTCATTAAAAGTAGTTATACGTATATATGCAATATTATTTTTTTCTAAATGTGCTTTTATCGGCTTGATTTTTACTATTTCGCGAGTAAGCTCTAGCTCTTGCGGTTTTGCCTCTTCTTCCCCAATTATCAACAATTTAACCTTAGTACCAGGCGTACCACGCATCTCTTTTATAGCTTTATTAAGACCAAGCGTAGAGACTAACTCGTCATTCACGCCTACTATATAATCCCCGCCTTTAAGCCCCGCTTTGAAAGCCGGCAAATCGTCAATAGGCGATATTATCTTAATTGCTCCGCTATCATACATTATTTCAACACCGATTCCGCCGAATTCACCTTTTGTAAAAGTAAAAATATCTTCTAAATCCTCATCGGTATAATAGCTTGAATGAGGATCAAGCGAGTTTAACATACCATTAATTGCTTCATCTATCATTTTTTGCCTATTGGGTACTTGTACGTAATCCTTTTCAATACGTTCAAATACGTCTTGAAATTGCTTATAAGCTTCCTGATTTGATATTTTATTTTCAGTTTCTTTTTCTCCTTCTGCAAATGCACAAATAGAATTTATAATAAAAAATAGTGTTATAATTAAACGTAATAACATAATACTCCAAATATGTGTGTTTTTAAGCAAAGCGTCATTGCGAGAAAAATTACGAAATAATTTGACGAAGCAATCTCAGGATATTTGACGAGATTGCCGCGTCGCCTACGGCTCCTCGCAATGACGATTAAATATCCAGTTCACTAATAATTTTATCCATTTTAACTAAAGCCTGTTCATAAATAAATTGAAATCTTTTTTCCGGCTTTTTACCCATTAAATCATCTACTATTTTATCAACATTTTGAAAATCTTCTAAAGTTACCTTTAAAAGCGATCTTTTTTCCGGATGCATAGTAGTTTCCTTTAATTGTGCAGGCATCATTTCACCGAGACCTTTAAACCTACCTACTTCAATTTTAGCTTTACTAGCTTTTGATAATTTATCCGTTAACTTAGCTTTTTCCTCTTCATCGCCTGCATAATAAGTTTTATTAGACTGCGTTAAACGATAAAGCGGAGGCTTAGCTAGATATAAATGCCCCTCTTCTACCAATTTCGGCATTCGTAAAAAAAAGAAAGTCATTAATAGTGAAGCTATATGAGCACCGTCAACATCTGCATCAGTCATAATAATTATTTTTTCGTAACGCAGATTTTCTTTTTTATAATTCTTTAAACTACCGCAGGCAAGAGCTATTTCTAAATCTTGTATCGCTTGATTATTAACGATTTTTTCAAGCGTAGAACTCGCAACATTTAGAACTTTACCCCATAGCGGTAATACTGCTTGCGTTTCTCTATTACGTGCTTGTTTTGCAGAACCTCCTGCCGAATCACCTTCTACAATAAATAATTCCGTCCCTTCAGGTGAAGTTCGTGTGCAATCGGCAAGTTTACCAGGTAAACGTAATTTTTGAGTGGCATTTTTACGAGAAATATTTTTTTCGTTTTTCTTACTTATTCTAAATTCGGCAATGCTAATTACATGCTCAAGTAAATTAGTAGCTAAAGCTTTATCGCTACTAAGAAAATGGTCAAAATGATCTTTTATTATATTCTCGACCGGTTTACTTACACCGTTTGATACTAATTTTTCCTTAGTTTGTCCTTGAAAAGACGGCTCAGCTACAAAAATAGAAAGTACGACACTTGCGGTTTCTAAAATATCTTCAATAGTTAGATTAGCAGCTTTTTTATTCCCTATCATTTCACCGTATGCTTTAAGCCCACGTAAAATAGCTGACTTAAGTCCTTGCTCATGCGTTCCTCCTTGTGGAGTCGGAACGGTATTACAATATGATTGAATAAACGCCGAGCTATCGTTATTTTGCCAGCAGATTGCCCATTCAAGTTTTATCCCGTCCAGCGTAGACTCTATATTGCCTGAAAAAATTTCCGGAATAACTAAATTATCTAAAGTTATTTTTGAACTTAAATAATCTTTTAAACCGTTTGGGAAATTTATTAATGCCTTTTTAGGTATATCTGACGGTACTTCTACTTCGCATTCCCATTCTATAGTAACACCGCGATATAAATAAGCTTTTGACCTTGCAAGCTCATAAATCTTTTTAGGATTAAAATGTAATTTTCCACTAAAAATTTCCGGATCGGGAGTGAAATTTATTGATGTACCTCTTAGCCTTTTAGATGCTTCTTCACATATTAAATCAGTTAACTTTTCTCCTTTAGAATAACTTTGACTATATAATTTACCTTGTTTATAAACATTTATTTCTAAATGTTTAGATAAAGCATTTACTACCGATATTCCAACACCATGCAATCCGCCTGCAGTATGATAAACATTATTTGAGAATTTACCTCCTGAATGAAGAGTAGTTAAAATTACTTCTAAAGCTGATTTATCAGGAAATTTAGGATGATTATCAATAGGGATACCGCGACCGTTATCAAATATAGTAATACTATGATCCTGATGCATTTTTATCGTGATGATACTTGCAAAGCCGGCGACTGCTTCGTCCATAGCATTATCCAGCACTTCAGATACTAAATGATGCATAGCATTTGAATCAGTGCCACCGATATACATCCCCGGTCTTTTACGAACAGGCTCAAGCCCCTCTAATACTTCAATATCTTTTGCACTGTAGTTATTATCGACTAGCTTATTTTTTTTTTCTTTGTTAAAGCTGAATAAATCATTCATATATGTAGGAGAGGAATTAATTGTTTTCTTTCCTAAATTAAACTATTTAACCTAGAAAAGCAATTAAGCTTTAAAGAAATTGTTTGAAAATTCTACATCATTGCGAGGAAAAACTGTAAGTTTTGATGAAGTAATCTCAGGATTTTATACTATTTCATGAGATTGCCACGCTCCTTGCAGTCGCTCGCAATGACGATAAAAATAATCTTATTAGTACCCCTTAGCTTTGATTAACATGCAAGCTATGTTAGCGTTTCCTTGAGCTAATGCAATATCTAATGGATATTGGCACTCATCATTTAGAGTAGAAATTTTAATACCTCGTACGACCAAAAATTTTGCTAAATAGTAATTATCGTTATAAATAGCAGCAGTTAGTAATGTTTCACCTAATCTGCTCTTTTCTTGCAATATCGGATAAACATCAAGTAACGCACGCAGCTCAAAAAGATTGTTTCTATCAACTGCTCTAAAAGCATTATCTACTGCACTACAATAAGACAGATTGGCATAAATATCTTTCTTTTTATTTATATCATTATCATATTTAATAAAACTCTCTACAGCTTTTCTTCTTTCGGCACTTGCTATCCATTCTTCTTTCTTTTGGAATAACTCTATATATGCATACATATCCATCTGCTCTAAAGTCGCTTGCTCTGTTAGTTTACCAAGAACTATATCATCATCAGGTAAAAGTAACATTTGCGTTTCATCTTTAACGAATTTTGTTGTCGATTTCGAGGTTTCATTATTCACCTTATCATCCTGTTTTTGAATCGTGACATTTGGAGAGCTTATCGGCAGTGATTTCTCTTGATTATTTGTAGTTTGATTATTCTTAATTTGCTTCTCTAAAGGCTGAGATTGAGGTTGATTCGGCTTCACTACAACAACGGGGATAAGCGGAGTATTCCAATCTTGTTTTTTTGGGACATCTGAAACAGCAACAAATGTCTCCTGCGAGTTATTGATTTCCGCTGAAGAATCGGTTGTAGGAACTACTTTAGGCGGAGTAGTAACGGGTGTATTTGGGCTAGCCGGTGTTATAGGCTGTGTAGATTGTTGATTTGTAGGCATTACCAGCGGTGCAGGCGCATTACTAGGTACTACCGGAGTTTCTGCAGGAGGTACTGTTGTCGGCATAGTACTTGGTGTAATATCTTGGGTTACCGGCGGGCTAACCACAGGCGGAGAAACAGCAGGCATATTAGGTATAGACGGCGGTGCTATCGGTGCTACGCTTTCTTCCTCTTTATTAGCATCAGGAGGTGGATTAAGCGGAATAGGCTTATGCACGGGCGGCAAATTGGTCGGTTTATATATTTGCACCGGTCGCTGCGGAGGCACTATATAACTTCCTGCTTGAGCCGGAGGCATAGATACTATCGGTCTCGGTACGTTAGGAGTTATAATATTAGAAGCTAAATTTGTATCTTTATGCTCATTAGAATCAACTTCTTCTTCATGCATTTCATTACTTGTAGCACTAGGTAACTTTGCACTACCAATATCTATAAAAGGTTCAGATGTTTCCGATTCATTAGTTTCTTGTTGTGTAACTTGTTTATCCGGTGTGTTATCATGAGAAGCTAAATTTACACTACTTTCATGTTCATTAATTGCGGTGGCACTAGGCAATGCTGTATTACCAACATCTATAAACGGCTCAGCTTGTTCATTTTCATTAGACTCTTGGGAAGCTAGCTTTGGTTCTTCTTTATGGGCTGCTTTAGTTTGTTCATTTGCCTGTTTAGGGGGTATATTTTTCTTTTTTGATTTACTAAAAAATTGCTTAATTTTATCAAAAAAAGAAATATCGGAATTAGAGCTAACATCCTTATCTTTAGTATCTACTTCGGCAACCGGTAATGATGGCGGTAAGGACGGAGGTGAAGCATAACTTTGCACTGCAACCAATAACAGATTGATAAAAAATAATATCTTACATAATTTATTTAACATATAATTCCTTACTAAAGAACCCTCAGCTATAAGCTGAGGGGTTATAAAGTGGAATCGATTAGAAATCGATCATCATTCACAGGTTCACCTTCCTGTTCATCAATATAGTGCTGTATCATTTCATCAGTTATATTACCTGAACTGACCGCCATATAGCCCCTAGCCCACAAATGATTGCCCCAAAATTGTTTTCTTAAATGAGCAAATTCTTGCAATAAAATTCTTGAGCTACTACCTTTTAAATACTGTACTAACTTGCTAAGAGATATTTGTGATTTATATGAGATAAACATATGCACATGATCACATGATATTTTCCCTGAAATTATATATACTTCATGTTCCATACAAATCTGCCTTAGTAAATCTCTAGCCCTTTCCGCTACTTTGCCTATCAATACTCTCTTCCTATATTTTGGTATCCATATAAGATGTACTTTTAAATCATACTGACTATGACTATTCTTTCTATAACTTCTCATGTTTCTTGATATAAATTCATTGCTAAAGCAATTTCATTATATCTTCCCTTCGCCTGAAGGCGAGGGATTTCTTATCCCCGAAGGGGGACATTAAATAAATAATTATCCTAAAACGTCATTGCGAGCGACTGTAGGCATTGTTGCTATGTCATTCCTGTGAAAGCAGGAATCCAGAATAAACAAGACTAACCTAGCACAAAATTACAAGCTTTGATGAAATAAAAATACAAAAAATATGTTTTTTGTATTTTTTTACTGGATTCCCGCTTTCGCAGGAATGACATAAAGAGCCGTACAATGACATTTACCCCTCTACCTCTTACTATTCTGCACCAATTTTTTTATTTCAATCTCTACTAACTCTTTAACAAGTAAAGGTAGATTTTTATCAAGCCAAGCTTTAAGTTCCGGTTTTAACATCTCAACGACTAATTCTTCCAGTGCATTTTTAGATGAGATATTATTATCCAGCTTTTTATCTTCAATAGTATCGGTAAAACTTTTAAAAATATCACCTACCTCTTCAGCAGATTTAGTTGATATTAACTTTTCTTCTTCATCTTGATTTACTATTTCCGTTAGCTCTAATATATCTTCATCTTCACTATCATTTTCGTGAATAGGATTTTTACGTTCGTTAATTACTCCTTTAATCGATTTTAATATGTCTTCTATCGACATATCTTGTTTTTTTTTATTTTCTTTACTCACATTAGAAACCTATAAATATTTTCTTTTTAATAGTCTTAAACTCTTCTTCAGGACTAAAATATTTTACTTTAAGTTTTAAACTTTGAGCCGTTAGCTCGCCGGTTAACAATTTCATTTGATATGCTGCAAGTACTAAAGATTTATACGCATCCACACGAGTTATTTTTGCTTCATATAATTTTTCTTCGGCAGTTAAAACATCTAATATTGTTTTAGACCCTACTATTTCTTCTTGTACAGTACCGTCATATGATATTTGAGCAGCATCTACTCCTTGATTAGCTGCAACAATACGAGATTTTGCTGCTTCAAATCCCTCCCATACGCTTACAACCCCTGCTTGGGTCTGCTTTATCGTACTATCAAGTTGAACTGCACTATTTCTTGTTTGATTTTTAGCCGATCTGATTCTTGAATATTGAGCTCCTCCCTCAGGATAAATAGGAATATTTACCGAAAGAGTAGTAGTATAGCTTCCATTATTTATAGCATTTACATTTCTAGCATTTATATCATCTTGTGGATTGTAGTGCGTTCTACCGGATTGCAGTTGCACGCTTACTTGCGGTAATAATTTCCCTTTTTCTGCCATTTCTAAGGCTTTAGCCGAAGTTATATTATGCCTTGCCGAATCAATATCAGGATTGAGCTTAGCAGCTCTTTTTGTTAACTCATCTAATGAAGCAGGTAACATTTTAGGTAACTCAGGCATAGTTATATTAGTCGGCTCTATTCCAAATACTCTAATAAAATTTGCTTTTTTTCCTTGAAAATCGGCATAGGCAACTAGTTTATTCGTTTCTGCCACTGCAAGTCCTGCTCTTGCGGTTGCTATATCTATTTCTGTTGCTTCTCCAAGTCTTAATTTCTCCTCAACGGTGTTAACTTGTTGTATGTTAGTGCGAACCCTACTTTCGGAAATATCATATTTCTCTTTGCTCTCAAAACAATCAAGATACGCAGTTATTAAATTTAATAATATTTTTTGTTCACCGGCATAATATGCACCCCGTGCGGCTCTAAATCCTGCTTGAGCAGCTTTAAGAGCCGCAACGCTAGAACCACCATTAAATAGAGACTGTTGAATTGTTAATGTACCTTGATCACTATCTGTTTCCCTTGGAGTAAGACCAAGCCTATCTGCATATTTTTTATTATATTTGGTTTTACTATTACTTCTTTCAATCTTCATTCCAGCACTAGGCATAAACCCCGAAAAAGCTCGTGGAAACTGCTCAATCGAGTCTAAAAACTTAATTCTAGCAGCTTTCAGCTCCTCATTATTCTTATACCCTTCAGTTAAAGCTTCCTGCAAATCAACAGCGGCAACCAAACTAGTTAGCAATAATGTAACAATAAATGTAGTTAATTTACGCATAAATTTTTTGAATAATTGATAATATGTTAGTTAGATTAGTTTAATCTTTCAAGAATATACCTATATCCTAATAAAACAATATAATATCTATTGTAGCAATGTTAGCACGTAATATAACAAAAATTAATCTCAAGGGCAATGATAACTATTTTACATTTTATTTTACGGTTATAAAGCTTTAAGATTAATTAATATTTGATAACAAAATAATAAATTTTATGTCTATAATTGATTTTTCTAGTTTCAGCGGATTAAACAAAAAACAACAAGAAGAACTACAAAGACTTTTAATAAAATTAAAAGGTTTTACAAAATCTTTGAAAATGAATGTAAAAGATTTAGAAGATCATTTATTTTATATTATACAAAATTCTTTAAATGAATTATCTCATACTGAAAATATCGATTTAGAGAAAATAGAAAAACTTTTTAATAGGACAATCCAAGAATCTCTAACTACTTTATCTGAAGCACTTGAGAAAGCATATCAAGAACAGCTAAAAACAAAAGATATCTTTTTATTTGACGGGGTTATTGTAGAAAAATGTTTAAACGTTTTAGACCAAGTTTTAAAATTTCAGCAAGAATTAGATAAACTCTATCCTGGAGCTTCTAAAAAAATTATAGAATCATTAGAAAATATATTAGTCGGGGTTATATCCACTCAAATACCGATGCTTGGAATATTTATACAAACAAGCGGAATACTTGAAAAAGTAAATAATTTTATTGACTCTGAAAATTATTGCCCAAAATAACAAAATTGCATAACGATATAAAAGAAATAAGAGAAGAGACTAAATCTAATGAGAAGCTTGAAAACATCTATGAAAAAGCCAAAAAAGTTGCCGCAATTTCAGAAATATCAAAAGAACCGCCTCGAAAAATTATTGAAATAGCAAATAAAAACCCTAATAATCAAGCTTCACTAGAGAATGTTGCAAAAGCTGCTAAAGCTATACCAAAAAGCAAAGATGAAGTAGAAGAAAAAATAGCAGAACTAAAAAGTAATATTGAAAGTGCAATTCCACAAGATATAAATATTGACAAATTAAACTCTGTAAAGAATACTATTTCGGGTAATCTAAATGAAGCTAAAACAGAATTATTAAAAGTATTAAATCCGGAAGCTTCTTTTGGCGAAAAGATAGAATCCTTATGTAAAGCAACAGAAAAAGCTAAGGAAATTGCAAGCGACATAAAAAAATAGTAGGAGTAATACCAGGAAGTAAAGAACTCAGAAATGTTATAAGTCTAACAATAAAAACTAACTTATTACCGCCTCCGGTCTTAGCAGTTGCAAAGCTAGCTCCTGATATAGCTAACTTAGTTAATATAGGTAAAGCAGTGGTTACGATGCTTTCTAAAACACAAAACTTAACTCAACAACAAGGAAGAGCAAAATAGTGTCTAATTCTAATACTCATATTTTAATTGCCGTAGGTTGCTTAGCATTATTATTAATATTTTTAATGTATAAGAAAACAGCAGCACGTAAAAAAAATATATTACCTGCTGAAGGAGGTAATATTGACGATTCACCAAATGTTGCCCTTAATAGTCAAAAACCGGAAAATAAAAAGCTGACATTACAAGAAAGAATAGAATTATCTTGGAAATTCCTTTATGACATCACGGAAGTTATTTTAAATAAATTCTCTAAAGAAGATGTTATTCAAGTGAATAAATGCGGTCAAGTTTTATTTGAAAACGGCGTTAGATATGAACATGTAGTCGATCTTGCAATCCCTCAAGTCAAATCTCATACTCAAGCAGTTGAACAAGAACAATCTAAAGATAAAAAAGCCTTAGGGGTGTAACTCTTTTCTTTAAAAAGTAGTATTTTATACTTCTTTTTAAAGTAGGTTTAAAATCAATACTAATATTACTATTTAGGAATAAACTCCGATTAAGTTAGATTATAAAAGGCAGCATTCTTAGCTAAATAGGTAAATTTTATTTAAACTATGTCTAGCATATATCTTGTTACTATATCATTTAATAAAAGTAAGCAATTCTTACTAAAGGATTATGGGAAGGCTTGGCATTTACTTTGTAGTTTTATCGGTTCTTTATATCAAAACGGTAATATATTATAATGGAGAATTTTTTAGTTCTACAAAAAATAAATTGGTTTTTTATGCAGTAATTCCTAATAAAGATGCTTTGCATGGCTTCACATTTAAGCTATCATGCATTGAAAGATAAAGATGAATTAGAGCAATTGGGCGTAATAATTAGTTATAAAATAACAGCAGACTATGTTAGTGAAACCCCTATTGATATTCAAGAAAATATTGAAAATGCAAAATTTCTCTATTTATATTCTATATTCCTGGTCAAAAGCTTATGAAGAGCAACTTGTATTACGTACAGATGAAGGGAAATATCTACCTTTATATATAATAAATGATAAAGACCGATATCTCGGAGGAACAATTACTTTTTGGAGAGAGGACTATGCTGCGGCTCGCAGATTATGGCTTTCAAGCTATAAAAAATTAGAACCGTTAATGGAAAGACAATTAGCAGAATTAGACAGTGATATTTCTATAGAAGGAAGCAAAATTAGTAAGCGAATACAAAAATGTTTAAAAAAGAAAGTTTTTTATCCTATAGCAGAACCGGTATCAGAAAACTCATATGCACGTTCTAATTATTCAAATTGTCCATCTTGTGAAAAAGATTGGCAATTAAAAACAACATTTCATGGAATATTTGATTATAAATGTAATAAATGCCTTTTATTAAGTTATGAACTTCATAGTTAGTTTTGTTTCCTAAAATTATTATACCTTGCATATACGCCGGTTTAAAATAAGGCTCAAACAAATCCGTTAACTTGATGCTCCCAAAGCTCCTTAAACTTACCCTTTTCCTTACGAACGAGTTCCGTAAAAGTGCCGTCTTCTATGATCTTGCCTTTATCCATAACAATAATTCTATCCATATGCTTGATAGTAGATAATCTGTGGGCTATAGCAATTATAGTTACATTCTCAATATCAAGCATGGTATTAATAGATTTTTGCACTTCTTGCTCGGTATGGCTATCAAGGCTTGAAGTTGCTTCATCTAAAACCAAAATCGGAGCGTTTTTAAGAATAGCACGAGCAATTGCTATACGTTGCCTCTGTCCGCCACTTAGCTTTACTCCTCTCTCACCGACAATGGTGTTATATTTTTCCGGTAAACTCTCGATAAATTCATGGATATTTGCAGCTTTGGCAGCATTTTTTATTTCCTTAGATGAAAAAGCATAATATCTTGAGGAATTAATGATATCTGCTCCCACAGGCTGTCAGAGGAAGTATCGTAAAGGCTTTGGTTATCGATTATAATATCGCCGGTTTTTCAGCTTTAAAATTTTTCAACAATAATGCAATCAAAGTAGATTTACCACTACCTGAATGCCCTACAATACCTACCTTCTCACCAGCCTTAATATGCAAATTAAGATTGCTAAATACACTACTACCCTCTTTGTATGCAAAAGATATATCCTTAAATATAATCTCGCCTTTAGAGATTTTTAATTCAGCAGCATTTTCTTTATCTATAGTATCTTGCGGGGTTTGCATGATTGTAAAGGCGGAGCGAAACGCTGCTACATCTTCTAAAAAGTCTTTAACTCTCATAGTAGCATGCCAAGAATTTTCAGCAAATAAAAAAGTTAGTGACATAATAAAAGCGATATCACCGATACCGATCTCACCAAGATTACGCAAGTAAATTACGTATACAAATACTCCTATCAAATATACCCAATATACTAAGTTCACGCGAGTTTCGTATTAAGATGCCTAAATTATGGTTAATGAATATGCTATAATCCTTATCCTTTCAAGGTTTGTAAGAGGTGTGACAAGTTTTACAATTTAATAGTTATAGTCAAAAAAGACAATTTACTAAAAATTTATGCAGTTTGGATAGAATTAGAGGCACGCTATGTGGCAAGCAGGCTTACACTAACGACAATCGTGTTTCTGCTAAAACCTTCAAGTCATGTGTAGTATCAGCGAGTCACAGCAAAACTAAAGCTCCCGAGGTATCACGATGATACTACCGACAACATTAATTGAAGAAGAGGACACATTGCTAAGAAGTGGTACCTATCTACTTGAGATTTTAGGCGAGCAGATGGATATTACCAGTCTTTGGAAGAAGACAAAGGAAATACAAAGTATTGAGACATTTGACCGCTTTACTTTAGGTCTTGTTTTGCTCTTTTGTTTTGGACTTGTAGATATGGAAGAAAATTTAATGTCCCCCTTCGGGGATAAGAAATCCCTCGCCTTCAGGCGAAGGGAAGATATAATGAAATTGCTTTAGCAATGAATTTATATCAAGAAACATGAGAAGTTATAGAAAGAATAGTCATAGTCAGTATGATTTAAAAGTACATCTTATATGGATACCAAAATATAGGAAGAGAGTATTGATAGGCAAAGTAGCGGAAAGGGCTAGAGATTTACTAAGGCAGATTTGTATGGAACATGAAGTATATATAATTTCAGGGAAAATATCATGTGATCACGTGCATATGTTTATCTCATATAAATCACAAATATCTCTTAGCAAGTTAGTACAGTATTTAAAAGGTAGTAGCTCAAGAATTTTATTGCAAGAATTTGCTCATTTAAGAAAACAATTTTGGGGCAATCATTTGTGGGCTAGGGGCTATATGGCGGTCAGTTCAGGTAATATAACTGATAAAATGATACAGCGCTATATTGATGAACAGGAAGGTGAACCTGTGAATGATGATCGATTTCTAATCGATGGGTTTGTCAGATTTTTTGTGTAAGTACGATTTCTCCATTTGCCCAATTTTGTAAATTAGTATCACAAAGTATAGCAAATTGATTTAAAGCCATGGCCCAATTCTTAATAGGCATTGTCCATTTTTTAGAAGCATTTGTCAATGCTAAAAAGATTATTTTCTGAATCGATTTATCATCTGGAAATACCCCCTTATTTTTTATAATTTTACGAATTTGACGGTTAGTTGATTCAATAGCATTAGTAGTGTAAATCGCCTTTCTAATGTCTTCCGGAAAGCTAAAGAACGGAGCTATTCCAGACCAATTTCTCTGCCATATATCAAAAATAACTGGATATTTTTCATCCCATTTTTTAGCAAAATTTTGTAATTCTCTTAATCCCTCTGCTTCATTTATTGCAGAATAAACTGCCTTTAAATCAGCTGTTACCAATTTTAAATCTTTATATGATACGTATTTTACAGAGTTTCTTACCATGAACAATACACAGTTGTACTGTGGTTTTTGGGAAAATGCTATTTATTGCTTCTGGAAAACCTTTAAGACCATCAACACACGCAACATATATTTGTTCTACACCACGATTCTTCAGTTCTGTTACTACTTGCATCCAAAATTTAGATCCTTCATTCTTGCCTATCCAAATACCTAATAGTTCCTTCTTGCCTTCTATATTCACGCCAATATCTAGATAAACTGCTTTATTTATTATTATATGATTGTCTCTTGCCTTAACATGAATACAATCTACATTATAGGATATACACTATCAAGTGCTCTATTCTGCCACGCAGTAACTTCCTCTAAAATGCCATCAGTTACCTTTGATATTAACTCAGATGATACTTTGGTGGCATATAGTTCTTCTAAGTGCCCTTGTATTTCTCGAATAGTCATTCCCCTAGCATATAAAGATATTACTTTATCATCAAATCCTTCAAATCTCCTTACTCCTTTTGGAATTAGTTGAGGTTCAAATTCTCCTTCCCGATCCCTTGGCACTTCTACTATCAATTTACGACCCTCGGAATCTATTAGAGTCTTTTCATAATTGCCATTACGTCTATTATCTGACTCCTTGGTATTCTTAGAATGCTTCTCATAACCTATATGAGATTCCATTTCTTTTTCTAAAATCTTATTTACTATCTGCTTTTTAATTTCCTGAAATATTCCTTCTTTGCCAAATATCTCAGATGGATCACTTTGTGATAGTATTTCTGATACTACTTTTTCTATAGTCGGATTTGATACTTTACTCTTATTCTTCATATTAGCCTCATGTAAGTTGTTTTAATTAATTTTATTCTTAACTATTTTTATAACTTACACAAACTTTCTGACACCCTCTGGTATGCATTCCTACATAGGCAGAAATTTAGCTCTTTCCGGTGTCATACCGTGGTCAAGCCACAGTATGACAACACCGAACATGCCTTATGATTTATACAACAATGCCGCTTTAGTTAGAAATGACATCAAAAAAGCTATACGAGATATTATAGATACCTACTATTCTCTTCCTTAACTAGAGCTATTAACTGCTCAATCGATAATACTTCCTGCTCGGTAGTTCCGAGTCTTCTTATCGTTACTTGTTTATTTTCTTTTTCCTGCTTACCGATTACGGCAATCATCGGTATTTTTTGATTAGAAAACTCACGAATCTTATAGTTAATTTTATCAGGTGAGATATTAATATCCGTTCTTACACCATTATCAATTAAAGCTTTTTGTACTTCTAAAGCATAATCGTTTAAATCACTGGTAATGGTCGCCACAGCGACCTGTATAGGAGTAATCCAAAGCGGGAAACGTCCCGCATATTCTTCGATCAATATACCGATAAAACGCTCAAGCGAACCAAGGATTGCTCTATGCAGCATTACAGGTCTTTTTTTCTCACCGCTTGCTGCGATATAGCTAGCATCGAGTCGCTCCGGCAATACAAAATCCATCTGAAGCGTACCGCATTGCCACTGCCGTCCTATCGCATCGGTTAAAACAAACTCAAGCTTTGGACCGTAAAATGCACCCTCACCTGGGTTTAGCGTATAAGTAAACCCTGCTTTTTCTACTGCTTCTTTTAAAGCATTCTCAGCCTTATCCCAAACTTCATCACTTCCTGCTCTGATTTCAGGACGATCAGAAAATTTTACCTTTATATCGTTAAAGCCGAAATCTTTATAAACTTCCGTCAGTAGCTTACAGAAACTAACCGTTTCATCGGTAATTTGTTCCTCGGCACAAAATATATGTGCATCATCTTGCACTAAGCTACGCACTCTCATTAAACCGTGCAATGCACCGGACGCCTCATTACGGTGACACAAACCAAACTCCGACATACGAAGCGGTAAATCACGATAGCTCTTGATACCTTGTTTGAAAATCTGCACGTGGCAAGGGCAATTCATTGGCTTTAAAGCTAATGTCTTGTCATCTGTTTCTAACGCGAACATATCATCACGAAATTTTTTCCAGTGTCCTGAAGCCTCCCAAAGGCTTTTATCCACCAAAACAGGAGTCTTAACTTCAATATAACCGTTTTTACGAATCTTTTTCCTAATATATTGCTCGATAATATTATATATACTCCAGCCCTTATCATGCCAGAATACCATTCCTTGAGCTTCTTCTTGGAAGTGGAATAAATCAAGCTCTCGCCCAAGCTTTCTATGATCACGCTTTTCGGCTTCTTCAAGCATAAAAAGGTAATTATCTAGTTGCTCTTTCGTAGCCCACGCCGTACCGTATATACGCTGCAACATCTCATTACAACTATCACCTCGCCAATAAGCTCCTGCAACTTTCATCAACTTAAAATGCTTAACAAACCCTGTAGAGGGGGCATGCGGACCTAGACATAAATCAATAAAATCACCTTGCCTGTATAAAGTAATTGGTTCACCTGCCGGAATTGAAGCAATAATTTCGGCTTTATAATGCTCTCCTATCGATTTAAAAAACTCTACGGCTTTATCCCTATCCCATAGCTCTCTTGTTACTTTCTCGTTCTTTTTTGAAAGTTCTTGCATTTTAGCTTCTATAACAGCTAAATCATCAGTGGTAAAAGGTTTATCACGAGCAAAATCGTAATAATAACCGTTTTCAATTGCAGGACCTATTGTTACTTGAGTTTCAGGGAATAGTTCCTTTACGGCTTCAGCAGTTAAATGAGCAGCATCGTGCCTTATTATCTCAAGACATTCAGGATCTTTTACGGTTAAAATACGAAGCTTGCAATCATTTTCAATTACGGTACTTAAATCTTTAAGCTCACCGTTTATTTCAGCAACCATTGCTCGTTTTGCAAGTGACATTGAAATCGCATTTGCTACTTCATAGGCGGTAATGTTTTTTTCAAATTGTTTTATACTCCCATCGGGAAAGGAAATATTAATCATTATTTTATAACTTATTTCTTTATCTTAAAATTTATAATCTAATACTATCACCGAATTTATCCCATCCTCAGTTAAATGCATAATATCGTCAGAAGCTACTCTAATATGATCATGGTGTTTTAAATAATCTTCTCTATCTTCCTCACTTAAAAACTCCATAACAAAAGCATAGCTAAAACTCTTATTTAAATTTTCAGGGCTACAATTTCTGCCAAAACTAAAAGATTTAATTTGTGGAATAGTAGTATTTTTTAAATTTCCTAATTTTGCTAAAGCCTGCTCTATTTGCCTTTCTGAAGCAGTTATTGCAAATTTAAATAATACTATATGTTTGAGCATATCAATATAATTCTTAAGATTATTTTTTATTTTCAACTTTTCTTTCTTGATCTATCATAACCATGGCATTCATAAATTCTAATACTCTTGCATCACTAAAGATCTGATCAATAGCTTTATCGTTAAAGGTTAGTCCAGCATCTTTACCTTTCACGTCAACTACTAAAGATTCACCGTCTTTCAATTCAGAATTTTTACTAAAAGCTTCTATTGCCCTAAAGCCGTATTGCTTTATTACTGAAGATTGTTTTCCTAGATTTAAAGCAAATTCCTTGGAATCTTCTATTTTATTAAGCACCGGTATAATAGCATTATTAGTATAATTCACAAAATTATTTATAACCGCACTCGGATCCGATAATTTTATTACGCTTTCTAGATTCATAGGATTCTCTAAATTAGGCACATCAATATCAATAGCAAAATTAAAATCATCCATTACAAGATTAGTTTTACCGAATAATTTTTTTTCTTCGGGATCAAACTCACCTTTTAAATTAAATTCGGAATTATTTATTTTTGCAAAAACACCCATTACTTTTTCCCCGTCTTCTTGAGTAATAGGGCTAGTTAGTTTAAAAATTTTATCTAACTCAGCTCTTTTGTTTAAACCATTACTAAAGTAACGTCCTAAAGCTTCAACTGCCGTTTTTTGGTATGTTTCAGAAGGTTCTATAGTAGATTTAATATTTAAAGCAAAATCAAAAATTTTA
Source organism: Rickettsia endosymbiont of Ixodes scapularis (assembly GCF_000160735.1). Classification (NCBI taxonomy): domain Bacteria; kingdom Pseudomonadati; phylum Pseudomonadota; class Alphaproteobacteria; order Rickettsiales; family Rickettsiaceae; genus Rickettsia; species Rickettsia endosymbiont of Ixodes scapularis. The sequence goes on from NZ_CM000770.1 coordinate 1,174,177, forward strand.
TCTTTTTCTATATTTAATTTGTATAAATTACTTTCTATTTTTCCTTTTCTTTCAAAATCACAAGCAAATAAAAACGGCTTACCTTTTACTAATTCTCCTAATATCTGCATAAAAATAACAGCATGCATATTCTCATCTTGCTTTTGATCTAGAGAAAAGTTTTGAATCAATAATTTCCCAAGAGCTAATAGCTCATCACTATATTTAAGCTTTAATTGACTATTATAAGTAATTGGCACATTTAACACATCCAACTGTGCTATATCATATTCAAATGAGTTAAAATTAGCTTCCTCTCCTATTTTATCTCTTAAAAATTTAAAAACTTTATCAGATAAATTTTTACTATAGTTTTCAGAAGTAAAAGAAACGGTGCTTTTTCCATCCACAGTCAATAAATTAAGATTATCCGATGTTTTAGTATTAGTAATTACAGAATCACTAATATCACTCTCTGCTAATTTTTCTGCATCTAGAGAATTATAAAGAGTTGATTTATTGTCACTCAAGCTTAATTTCCAATAATCAGGCTCTCTATTAAACAAAGATTTTCTAAACCAAATTGTTGTATGATGATCAGGTGAGTAAAAAATATTTTTTTCATCTTGAGCGGTAGTAATTTTTACATTATTTCCGTAAGAATCAATTTTTGTAATATTCAAAAACGGTATATGCCTAATAACTATTTCATCAAAATAAAAATCTATAGGTTTTAACATTACTTTATTTAAAGTAACACTAAATCCATATTTATTAACTTTTATTGCATCATAAGTTATATATTCTTCATATTTATCAAAAATAGAGATAATATTCTCTTTACTTTGATGTTCAAATTTATAGGCAGCGTATCCCCACCCTACTAATATTAAAGCTAAAAAGCTTATTATAATAAATCGTATTTTCATCTTTTCTACTGTAAAAAATTATTAAAAATCAAAAATGTTATTCCTGCGTAGATACCAAATCGTCATTGCGAGCAGGCGGACTGCGTGGCAATCTTTTGTTTGTTTGCTGAGATTGCTTCGTCGACATAAATGTCTTCTTGCAATGACGATGAAACCGAATCATGCAACAAAACCGGCATGACATCGGAGCGCTTTTCAAGTCCAAAATAGCATATATCGCTTAAAAAATATATTTATTTTTCTTTTAAACGATCAGCTATTAGCTGATATGATTCAAAAACCTTATTTGGTTCTTTTTCAAGCAATTCAAATCCTAATTTTTCATTACTGTTAATATGCCATAATCTACAATTATCCGGACTAATTTCATCAGTTAACATAATGATAGATTCTTCACCGTTAAACACACGCCCAAATTCTAATTTACACTCAACAAGCCGAATCCCGACACCGATAAATAAGCCGCTTAGAAAATCATATATACGCAAAGCTTGCTCTTTTACCGCTTTAATTTCATCCCTAGTTAACCAGCCAAAATTTAATATTTGATACTCATTAACTATCGGATATTTAAATTCACGACTTCGGACCTTAAAATCAATGATCGGTTTATCAAATACATACCCTTCATCCATTCCGAATTCTTTTACAAATCTACTGCACGCTACCGATGATATTATTACTTGTATTGGGAAAACTTCGACATATTGAATTAATTGCTCCCTCATATTTATTTTTTCGATAAAATGATTTTCAATGCCAATCATTTCCAGTTTATCCATTAGAAAGGAAGAAATATTATTATTAAGCACTCCTTTACCTGATATATCAACAGTTTTGCCGGTTTCTAAAATAGCCTTATCGGAAAAAGCCATTATAAGTAAAAAATCTTCTTCGGCGGAATATAAAATTTTACTTGAACCTTCATATAATTTTTTTTTCATTTATTTGTCTCAAAATTCATTTTCCTCGTCATTGCGAGGAAATTACGCAAATAATTGACGAAGCAATCTCAGGAGTTTGTTATTATTTCATGAGATTGCCACGCAGCCTACGGCCGCTCGCAATGACGACTCTGGTATCTACACAAGCATATCATTAAAATCCCTGAAGATCATGAGGACCTATAATTGCCGATGTAGTAGCACCTCTAAATATTTTATTTGCCGTATTAATAATATCATCAGCTTTTATACTCATGATAATTTCCATAATCTCTTCAGGAGAAATATATTTACCGAAAACAGAATAATTTTTACCTATTTCTTCTGACTTATAGGTATTTTTCTCTTGAGCCATTTGTAAATTACTACGAAGTTGTGTTTTAGCTCTAATAATCTCTTCTGTGTTTACTTTTTCAGTCATTTTTATTATTTCGTTTTTAATCTCTTTATATAATAATTCTAACTTGTCATGTGCAGTGGATGCATAAATTGTAAACACTCCACTATCAAAATAAGCACTATTATAACTACCTACTGCATATGCTAAACCTAATTTCTCACGAATAGTTTGGAATAAACGCGATGACATACCACCACCGAATATTATAGAAAGTAGATGGGTTTGGTAAAGCTTTTCTAAATTAATATATGATGTACCTTCAAACCCTAACACTAAACTAGTTTGCTCTAACTCCTTATTAATAAAGCCGCTTCCGCCTATATATTTTGCCGGAATAAAGCTACTTTTTACTCCTTGCTTCAAAGAAGAAAATAACTGTTCCGCTATAATTACTATTTTATCATGATCAATATTACCGGCAATTGATAAATAGAGATTTTCGGCATTATAATGTTTACCTATAAAATTAAAAAAATGTTCTTTCGTAAAAGTTGCAAGGGTTTTAGCAGTACCTAAAATCGACTTACCTAATGGTTGCTCTCTATAAACTTTATTATAAAATTTCTCATATACTAGGTCATCCGGATTATCCTGATGATGAGCAATTTCCTGCATTATCACCTGATATTCCTTAGCTATTTCTTCGTCAGCAAAAATAGAATTTTGAATTATATCGGTAAGTATATTAAGTGCTTTATCACAATTTTCAGACAAGACTCGTGCATAATATACCGTATTCTCATGACCGGTATAGGCATTAAAATGTCCGCCTATAGAGTCAAATTCTTCCGCTATCTGTTTTGCCGTTCTAGTTTTCGTACCTTTAAAAGCCATATGCTCAAGAAAGTGAGATATGCCTTCCTCTTCTGCATTTTCATAACGTGCTCCAACTTTAGCAATTAAATTTATTGCTACCGAATTAACATAAGGCATATTATATGTTAAAATTGTCAAACCGTTTTTTAATTTACTAACGTTAAAATTTTCTTTCATAATTTTATTTTCTAAAACGTCATTGCGAGGAGACGTTGTTACGTGGATCGGTTTTCCGTCATTACGAGAAGAATTACGTAGTAATTCGACGAAGCAATCCAGTAAAAAATTCTGTAAATCAGAATTTTTTTAATTATTTTTCTGGATTGCCGCATCGCTTCGCTCCTCGCAATGATGACTTGGTATCCATGCAATAATGCCTATAGTCGCTCGCAATGACGTTTTTTGATTTAAATAACGACTCTCTTAATTTCGCAAGCCTTAGAAACCTTGCAAAAGCAAAAATTATTGAATCTACAAAACCGTCAAAACCGAATACAAAATATCGTCTGATAAAAAATGCTTTAAAAAACCACCATAACATTTCAAATGCTATGCGGATATTTGAAACTTTTTTATCTTGCATCATTAAATCTTTTGCTTGCTCGCTAGAATAAAAATTTGCTTTAGTTACCAACTGCTCAATTGAAGTACCCGAATAATGATAAGCAGCTTCATTTAATAGATAAATTTTACTTGCAAAATCAATATCCTTATTAAATATCACCGAATCATGAGTAGTATTATTTACGGTATTTGCAAAGCTTGCAAATTTTTTATTATACAACCGAGTACATTTATTAAATGGAGCAAACATTCTTGGCTTTTGGTCATTACGATGCATTATTAACAGCTTTATTTTATAAGCTAGATATTGATCTTGATTCTTAGATGCAAAAATATACTCTATTTCATCTTGTAACTCTTTAGATAACTCCTCATCGGCATCAATATTAAGGACCCAATCATTTACGCAAAGGCTTTCGGCAAAAGATTTCTGTCCTACATAACCAAGCCAAGGTTTTATCACTACCTTTGCCCCTAATTTTTCAGCTATACTAACTGTATCATCAGTACTTTCATTATCTACTACTATCACCTCATCGACAATATTTTTTACGCTATTTATAGCTATTGCTATCCTTGCCGCTTCATTTTTAGTAATAATAAATGCTGAGATTTTTGTCATATACCTATACTTTAATGTCATTGCATGTATTCGGTGTCATTCCGTGAACCAGTCTTGTTGCATATATCAATTCCACCCTTGTCACCCCGTGGCTTGTCCACGGGGTGACAACAAAAAATAAACCTACCCTACGCGAGTTTTGAATTAATATAGCATAGGATTTAGCATATCAAGAGAGATGTAATAGAAGGTTTATTATCAGACATTTGATAATTTATCAGTGCTGCAACCATATGCACAAAGGCATTTGTAACTGATCTATGCCTTGAATGCTCAAACTTCCCCAATAGTTTAATTTTACTAAACACAGATTCTATTAATGCTTTTTTAAGCAATAATATTTTATCCAACATAGACATAAGTTTATTTTTCATATTTTTCTTTACCCTAGTTACCATAAAAATTCCTTGCTCTAAAAGTTGTAGAAATAATTGTTGCGAAATATAACCACGATCTCCGAATACTTTACCAAAAAGATTTTTGATTATCAGTTCCAGCTGTTTTCTATCATCCTTATTGCCAGGGCTAAAAGATGCTTTAACTATACCACCGGCTCTATTAATTATTAGATGTAGTTTAAGTCCATAGAACCAACCTTTTGTTGTCTTACTGCTTGCTGCTATGCCGGCGAACACTTTATTCATTGAAATACGGTATCTCTTACATACCTCTATACTACTTGAATCTACAAAAGAGAGTCCGTCACACTGATCCAAAATAGAATTGAATATTAGTACTAATAGTGGTAAATGTGGACCTATTATTTTTATAAATTGACTATAGCTTACTAATTGAAAATCTCTTTGATGATGAATTCATATTTGCTTCAGATAATAATTCTTAAAACAATCATAAGATGACTGCCAGTAGCCTATTATAATTGTTATTACCTCACTTCTGTTCAGTCGACTTTTAGGACCAGATTTGTTGTTATGGTTAGTAATTGAATTTGTATGCTTGTCTAATTCTTGAAAAAAATCATCGACGTAACAAAATATTTCTGTAAAATCCATTATCATAGGTTATTGCTCTTAAAGTTTTTTCAATAACCTATAAACTTTTTTCTAATACTATAAATACCATATTTTAATTAGCAATTTGTATTTTGTACTCACTTTATAACAAAAACAGTATTATTAAGATCCCCGTAACCCAGTTACTATCAGCTATTCAGCAACTTTTTGAATACGAAACTCGCGTTACCCTATCATCCTAAACACCAACTTAACTACATAAGTTAAAAGTAATGTGGATAATAATCCGCTGAGCCATAGAATAATAAACCATTGCCACCCTTTTAGACAAGAGGTTATTTTTTTAATATATCGGATGATGAGATGATTTGCCACGGAATATATAATAACAATAGAATGTGTAGCCAAGTATGACAGGTAGGAATATTCCAGCCCCTATCAACAGTAAAGACTGTGACTCCGGTGCTGCTGCTGCAGTTTCAAGCGTAACTTTATAAGGAACGATATATGGCCATATGCTTATCGCAAGCCCTAAATATCCTAATAAAAATAACAAGATCGTATAAATAAACGGCTTTACTTCTTTTTTTTGCTTAACGGCTTTAATTAACTTGATAAATATTAAAGCAGTTACAATAGGTACAATAGATAAATAGTAAATATTAGGTACACTAAACCAACGATGATTTATGTGGTTATTTAAGAAAGGAACCCATAAGCTTACAAGTCCCATAAAAAGTGCAACATAAAATAAAATATATAAAGCAGATTTATAAGCCCAATCTTGTGTTTTCTTTTCTGTTTTCAGAATAAGCCAAGTAGCACCCAAAAGTGCATAACCGAATATTAATGCTATCCCCGTTATAACGGAAAAGGGAGTAAGAAAATCAAAGCTCCCCCCTGCAAATTCTCGTCCTTCTATCTCTATTCCTTGGACAAACGTACCAAGCATTAAACCTTGACAAAAAACAGCAAGCATAGAACCGAAATGAAAAGCGTAGTCCCAAATATAACGATGACCTATATGAGCCTTAAAACGGAATTCAAAAGTTACACCACGAAATATTAAGCCAAGTAACATTAATATAATAGGAATATATAAAGCCGGCATTAATAGCGAATATGCCAGCGGGAAAGCTGCAAATAAACCACCGCCGCCAAGTACTAACCAAGTTTCGTTACCGTCCCAAAAAGGAGCAATAGAATTAATCATTTTATGACGGCAATCATCAGTAGGTGCAAATGGAAATAAGATCCCTACTCCTAAATCAAAACCGTCTAATAAAACATATAAACAAATAGCGGTAGCTATAAGCCCACCCCAAACAAGTGGTAAATCTATATAAGGTGCAAAATTTAACATAAGCTTATTACTTTTCTAATAATGGGTTATTCAAACCGATCTCTCCGTACATTTCTTTATTATCTATCGCTTCTATACCTTTCTTTATCAAATGCATTATATAATATATACCCGCTCCGAAAATGATCACATACACTACTACAAAAGCAATTAGAGAAATAAATACATATTTGCCGAGTACCGGTGATACCGTATCTACGGTTTTTAAAATATTATACACTATATAAGGTTGTCTACCTACCTCGGTTACGAACCAGCCGGCAAGTACTGCAATAAAACCTGAAGGTGACATTAATATATACCAATATTGAAACCAATGCGTAGTATATAATCTTTTCTTCAAATAAAGATATAAGCCGGCAATACCTGTAAATACCATTAAGAAACTGATTCCTACCATAATACGGAAGCTAAAGAATACTACTGCAACCGGCGGACGCTCTTCTTTTATCCATTCTTTTAATCCTTTCACTTCACCGTCTAAACTATGCGTTAAGATTAAACTATTAGCATAAGGTATTTCTACAGCATATTTTGTTTTTTCTTCTTCCCCGTCAGGAAAGCCGATAAGATTAAAAGCTGCTCCTTTTTCCGTATTCCAAATACCTTCCATAGCCGAAACTTTAACCGGCTGATATTTAAGAGTATTTAAACCATGCAGATCACCGATAAATATTTGAATAGGTGCAACAATTAACGCCATTAACACCGCCATAAAAAACATAATTTTAGCATGCTCTTTATAACGATTATTTAGTAAATAAAAGCTAGCTACACCACCGATAACAAAAGAAGTAGTTAAATAAGCCGCCGTAATCATATGGAAAAAGCGATATGGGAAAGAAGGGTTAAAGATAATTTCTAACCAATTCAAAGGATAAAAGAATCCTTCGCCTCGCAGTTCAAAACCAGCAGGCGTATGCATCCAGCTACTAGCTGCAAGTATCCAAAAAGCTGAGATTACAGTACCAACGGCAACTATTAACGTAGAAATAAAATGTACTTTTTTACTGACTTTATTAAAGCCGAATAACATTATACCTAAAAAAGAAGATTCGAGGAAAAATGCAGTAAATACTTCAAAACCGAGAAGCGGACCAAGGACATTTCCAACCTTATCTGAAAAATTCGACCAGTTAGTCCCAAATTGATAAGACATTACAACGCCCGAAACTACTCCCATACCGAAAGTAACGGCAAAAATCTTCACCCAAAATTTGTATATTTCTTGATAAACCGGCTTTTTTGTTTTTAACCATAACCCTTCAATTACCGCTAAAAAGCTTGCAAGCCCTATAGTAAAAGCAGGAAATATTATATGAAAACTTATGGTAAAAGCAAACTGAATCCTCGATAATAATACTTGATCAAATTCCATATTTAAGCTGCTGTTTTAAGATTCAACGTCATTGCGAGCGACTAAAAGGAGCGTAGAAATCTAGAAAAATAATAAAAAATTCTGTAAATCAAAATTTTTTACTGGATTGCTTTGTTAAAATTTTCAATTTTTCCTCGCAATGACAAAAAAACTGAAGCACACAATAACATCAATACAGTATTTGATTTAATCATCCACCTTTGCTATTATTAAATTCTATCTGATTAGTTTTAACAAATTTTCCTTTTTTAGAGTTCCAATTATAATGAACATTTACTATTCTTACTTCTGTAACATTAATATTACCATTGGACAATTGCGTTACATCATACCCTTTTCGGATAGAATCCGTAATTAATAAACTCGCTTGACAAATATATTTTACATCAAAGAATGGAGAATCGTCTTCCTTAGACTTTTCCTGTTCTTCTAAAAAATTATTAGATAATTCTTTTTCTTGCATTTCTAATGATTTTAAAGTTATTTTCTGAATTTTGTAGCATTATTTAAGGTAAGAAGCAAGGCTTGTTTATTATTTTTCCATAGATTTAATATTTTTAGGTATATTTTTGCAAAATAATTAAATTATATGCTCCAAAATAACACGCGAATTAATATATTATTTTAAAATCGAGGTACATTATCGTGATAAAATACCCTACTTTATCTAAATCAACATTTAGCTTAGGTATTTATTTTTTAAAATTCGATAAAGTTAAAATTACTTTATTGACTGTAATTTGTATTTTACTCGGTATGATTCCGGCGATTGATAGTATATTACTTCAGAAAATCATTGATTTAATAGAATCTTTCAGCGATGAGAACGCTAATAATCCTTTATCTTCCATGATTTACTGGGCAGTATTTTATGCTTTTTGGTGGGAGAGTATTAATATAGCATATCGTTCATATGATTATTTGTATCTAAAGACTATGCCCGTAATAAAAGGGAAAATACTAAATGAATTTTATAATTATACCCAATATCATAGCCATAAATTCTTTCAGGATAATCTAGCAGGACATATTAGCAATCGTATTACCGAAACCGCAAGATCATTTGAGATGATCATTTCAATATTCGGCGAAAAAATTCTTCATAAACTTGCCATTATTGTATTTGCGTTAATTGCTTTATATTCCGTACATTACGTTTTTGCTACGATATTTATTTTATGGATTACAGTTTTTTTAGGACTTAACGTTCTTTTCTCAGATAAAATCAATAAATACTCGTTAAATTATGCTAGAAGCCAATCTTTTGTTGCCGGCAGTATTGTAGATGCAATTAGCAATATTAATGCGGTTAGAATGTTTACAGCCCATAAACTTGAACGTCAACATCTAGAAACAAGAGTAGAAAATGCCGTAGCCGATGAACAAACTATGCAATTCTTTATGTTCAAATTGCGTTATGCTCTTGGGACTTCTTGTTCAATAATGATTTTTATAATGATTTATTATTTATCTAAACTTCATAGCGAATTATCTATAAGCATAGGTGATTGCGTATTAGTGCTAACATTATGTATAAATGTAGCAGACGATATTTGGGATTTAACGCAAGAAATCGGTGATATGTTTGAGCAGGTCGGAGCATTTAATCAAGGTTTATCCCTAATGGCACCGCATATTATAACGGATATTGAAAATGCTACTCCTTTAGATATCAAAGAAGGTGTTATTGAATTTAGAAATGTTACGTTTAATTATCACCATAATAACAATCTATTTTATAATAAATCAGTATTAATACCGAGTAAACAAAAAGTAGGACTAGTCGGCTTTTCCGGTTCAGGGAAAACCACTTTTATTAGTTTGCTCACTAGGTTACATGATATAGAAGAAGGGGTGATTTTAATAGATAATCAAAATATTAAAAACGTAACTCAAGACTCTCTTAGAAAAGCTATTAGCCTTATACCGCAAGAACCGGTACTTTTTCATCGTACTATTTTGGAAAATATCAGATACGGAAAAAAAGAAGCTACTCTTGAAGAGGTTATAGAAGCAGCAAAAGTTGCACATATCCACGATGTTATCGATAATTTACCGGACGGTTACGATACTATGTGCGGAGAGCGGGGAAATAATTTATCCGGCGGTCAGCGTCAAAGAATCATTATAGCAAGAGCTATCTTAAAAAATGCTCCTATTTTAATTCTCGATGAAGCAACAAGTAGTTTAGATAGCGAAACGGAAAGCCTAATTCAAGAATCAATGGATTATTTAATGCAAAATAAAACCGTGATAGTTATTGCCCACAGATTATCTACTTTACTCAATATGGATAGAATTTTAGTTTTTGAAAAAGGTAGTATAATCGATGACGGTAGCCACGCAGAATTACTGAAAAATAGTAAGCTATATCAAAAATTATGGAACTCTCAAGTAAAGTAAAAGGGTTGATAGTGTGAAGCAATTATTGTCATACCGTGGTCAAGCCACGGTATGACACCGAAAAAAACTGGATTCCTGCTTTCGCAGGAATGACATAGTACCAGCCTCAATCTTTAAACTAAGTCAGTAGGAACCACCTCTTCTCCTGCTGCTTCAACTTGAAGTAGTTTACACTCTGTCATCGCTTTTATTGTACTCTCATGAGTATCTTCAATTTTTAAGATGCATAAAAACTCTAAAGACGGTACCAACTCAACTATCTTTTCTCTTAATTTTATTAGTGGTTGTTTTATAACGCGAGTTTCGTATTAAGATGCCTAAATTATGATTAATGAATATGCTATAATCCTTATCCTTTCAAGGTTTGTAAGAGGTGTGACAAGTTTTACAATTTAATAGTTATAGTCAAAAAAGACAATTTACTAAAAATTTATGCAGTTTTAAGTACATTTTATAACAAAAACAATATTACTAATATCCTCGTAACCCAGTTACTATCAGCTATTCAGTTCCTCTATTAATACGAAACTCGCGTTTTTATAGAATCCGAATCCAAACTCACTTTTTAGGACCAGATTTGTTGTTATGGTTAGTAATTGAATTTGTATGCTTGTCTAATTCTTGAAAAAAATCATCGACGTAACAAAATATTTCTGTAAAATCCATTATCATAGGTTATTGCTCTTAAAGTTTTTTCAATAACCTATAAACTTTTTTCTAATACTATAAATACCATATTTTAATGTCCCCCTTCGGGGATAAGAAATCCCTCGCCTTCAGGCGAAGGGAAGATATAATGAAATTGCTTTAGCAATGAATTTATATCAAGAAACATGAGAAGTTATAGAAAGAATAGTCATAGTCAGTATGATTTAAAAGTACATCTTATATGGATACCAAAATATAGGAAGAGAGTATTGATAGGCAAAGTAGCGGAAAGGGCTAGAGATTTACTAAGGCAGATTTGTATGGAACATGAAGTATATATAATTTCAGGGAAAATATCATGTGATCACGTGCATATGTTTATCTCATATAAATCACAAATATCTCTTAGCAAGTTAGTACAGTATTTAAAAGGTAGTAGCTCAAGAATTTTATTGCAAGAATTTGCTCATTTAAGAAAACAATTTTGGGGCAATCATTTGTGGGCTAGGGGCTATATGGCGGTCAGTTCAGGTAATATAACTGATGAAATGATACAGCACTATATTGATGAACAGGAAGGTGAACCTGTGAATGATGATCGATTTCTAATCGATTCCACTTTATAACCCCTCAGCTTATAGCTGAGGGTTCTTTAGTTAGCAATTTGTATTTTGTACCTTACTACATGACAATTTTTAGAGATGTAAGGACTAAAGGATTGAATTTTGCTGATAATTCATGATGATAACGGGGAAAGAACTTGGTTTACATATGAAAGATCATTCCGCCCCTCTAGTCGAATTATTACAAAAACATATTTCGCTTAATTTATCAAGAGCAAAATGTTTAGGATTATTTATCATTTCAATGCTTAACAGCAGGACAGTAAACATGTCATTGTTATGCAATAGAATGCCGTCTGGGATTAAAGCAGCTTCATGGTATAGAAGGATGCAAAGATTTATCTCTGAAATCTCAATATCATGGAGAGTATTACCTGTTATGTTAGTCATGATGACTGGGTTTGAGCAGGAGCAAAAATGGGTATTGTGTTTAGATAGAACGAATTGGAAATTTGGTAAACGACATATAAATATTTTATATTTAGCTGTCAGTTTTCATGGTATAGCGATCCCCCTTTTTGGAATTTTCTAAGTGATAAAAAGTGTGGTAACTCTGATTATATTGAGCGTATTGATCTGATGGAGTGTTTTTTAGAAGTTTTTGACAAAAACCGCATTGAAGCATTAACCGCTGATAGAGAATTTATAGGTAAGGAATGGCTCTCTTGGCTTAGAACAAATCAAATAAGATACGTTTTTCGAGTTAGAGAAAATAGACAATATATCAGTAATGCAAGGGGAAAAATGGTTAAAATACAAGAGTTATTTCGCCCTCTAGCCATAGGATCGCATGTGAGTTTGTCACAACGTAGAATTGGTACAAAAGGTGAAATATTTAATGTAGTAGGGATCAGAAATAAGAAGAGTGAACTTGCAGTCTTAATACATAGTGATGAGATCAAAAATCCTGCTGAGATATATGCTCAAAGATGGCAAATTGAAACAATGTTCAAAGCTTTTAAATCAGCAGGATTCAACTGTGAAGCAACTCATATTACTAATGATTTACGATTAGATACATTGATGCAAATATTGTCTATTGCATTTTGCCTAGCTTATCAAACTGGAGAGATTATAGTTTTAGATAAACCAATAGTTATTAAAAAACATGGTTATAGGCAAAATAGTATATTTCGTGTTGGATTAGATACATTGGTTAATATCTTGTATAATATTTCTACTCAATTAGTACGTTGGATACAGCTGTTGTCCTTGATATTCCAATATCCAAAGATGATAAAATGAAAAATTGTCATGTAGTAAGCAAATTTCCAATTCGTTCTATCTAAACACAATAACCATTTTTGCTCCTGCTCAAACCCAGTCATCATGACTAACATAACAGGTAATACTCTCCATGATATTGAGATTTCAGAGATAAATCTTTGCATCCTTCTATACCATGAAGCTGCTTTAATCCCAGACGGCATTCTATTGCATAACAATGACATGTTTACTGTCATGCTGTTAAGCATTGAAATGATAAATAATCCTAAACATTTTGCTCTTGATAAATTAAGCGAAATATGTTTTTGTAATAATTCGACTAGAGGGGCGGAATGATCTTTCATATGTAAACCAAGTTCTTTCCCTGTTATCATCATGAATTATCAGCAAAATTCAATCCTTTAGTCCTTACATCTCTAAAAATTGTCATGTAGTAAGGCTTAAAACATAAGTTGATATATCATTTTGAGCTATTTTTTCTTTTAAAAAATTACAGAGATTAGAATTTATATCATGTAAGTCCAGATTATTAAAAGATACTGTCAAATTTATTGCAGGTAAAAAGTTGCGTCTACCTAATATCTGATCAACCGAACAATTAAACGCGAGTTTCGTATTAATAGAGGAACTGAATAGCTGATAGTAACTGGGTTACGAGGATATTAGTAATATTGTTTTTGTTATAAAATGAAATTGCTTTAGCAATGAATTTATATCAAGAAACATGAGAAGTTATAGAAAGAATAGTCATAGTCAGTATGATTTAAAAGTACATCTTATATGGATACCAAAATATAGGAAGAGAGTATTGATAGGCAAAGTAGCGGAAAGGGCTAGAGATTTACTAAGGCAGATTTGTATGGAACATGAAGTATATATAATTTCAGGGAAAATATCATGTGATCACGTGCATATGTTTATCTCATATAAATCACAAATATCTCTTAGCAAGTTAGTACAGTATTTAAAAGGTAGTAGCTCAAGAATTTTATTGCAAGAATTTGCTCATTTAAGAAAACAATTTTGGGGCAATCATTTGTGGGCTAGGGGCTATATGGCGGTCAGTTCAGGTAATATAACTGATGAAATGATACAGCACTATATTGATGAACAGGAAGGTGAACCTGTGAATGATGATCGATTTCTAATCGATTCCACTTTATAACCCCTCAGCTTATAGCTGAGGGTTCTTTAGTTTCTTCCAATCATATATTACTTTACGGCTGATATTAAATACTTGACTTGCTTCTATTATTCTTTTCCCTGACTCAATATATTGAATCACTCTCTTTCTTAAATCATATGAATATGGACTTGGCATAACTATTTTCTAATTACTTTACCATATCCTTTTATTAATATCACTATCTTAATTGCCTATGCTATAGAGTTTTTAATTTAAAATGATAGTGAATGTTTAGTTAGAAATAAAAAGGTCTTTATATTTAAGTTGGAGTTTTGGGTGATACAGATGTAATGATTTTATTAATTTTATTCCAAGGCAAAACTTCTATGTTTCCTCTTATTTGCTCAGTAGTGCCTGCATATATAATATAACCGTTTGCTTGACCTGCTAAATTGTTCCAATAATTAATTCCTTTGAAAAATTCTTGAATTATAGTTTTACTTGCTTTAATTTCAATTGGAGTTAGCGTATTACTTTCAATTAATATATCAAGCTCATGTCCATGGCTATCCCGCCAAAAATATATACCTTCTTCTTGCCCTTTATTAAGACGATTTTTAAGTATTTCAACTACTATCATATTCTCAAATAAACTTCCTTTAGCATAATATTTTTCTAACTGCTCAATTGATTCGAGTCCAAGTAAAGTGCATGCAAGACCGGTATCATAAAAATATAATTTTTCTTGCTTAACTAAACGTTTATTATAGTTTTTATGATGTGGTTTAACTAAATAGATTATAAAGCTTGTTTGTAATAGAGAAAGCCATGACTTTACCGTGTTATAGCTAACACCGCATTCAGTAGCTATAGATGAGAAATTTACTAATTGTCCTATACGAGTAGCACAGATTTTCAAAAAAGTTTGAAATGTTGAAATGTCGGTAATGTTTTTAAGTTGCCTAACATCTCTTTCGATGTAGGTACGTATATAGTTTCTATACCATATTGTAGGCAATAAGTCTTGAGTGTAAAGTTTAGGGTAAAAACCTTTAAATATAAAATTTAGAGGTTCTCCCGTAACAGGTAATTTACTATTGATTTCGTTATGACTAAGAGGCAGTAAATATACTATAGCTGCTCTACCTGCTAAGGATTGTGAGATACTTTCAAGTAATAAAAAATTCTGTGAGCCTGTTAAAATAAATTGTCCGGCGATTTGGTCGTTATCTACTTTCGTTTGTATATATGAAAATAAGTCAGGACAATATTGTACTTCATCAATAATTGCTCCTTGGCTATAAGTAGATAAAAAACCTCTAGGATCTTTTTTAGCAAATTCTCTTATATCTACATCTTCAAGCGAGACATAAGGTTTATCTGAAAAAATCATTTTTACTAGAGTAGTCTTGCCGGATTGACGAGGCCCTGTAACAGTAACTACCGGGTAATATTTTGCTGAATATTTTATATAATCGGTTATATCACGATCAAACATAATATAATTTATTTAATATTGTACAAATTATAAATCCAATTTCTATTTTGTACAATATTTTTTTGTATTATTCAAATCCAAATCCAGCAAAATATTTATGAAAATATCCGGTATCATATAAGGTCTTAGATCTTCTTGTTTTGGCATATTAATTTCCTTAATAAATTAATTGTTTTCTTAATATACGCGAGTTTCGTATTCAAAAAGTCGCTGTATAGCTGATAAACACTGGGTTACGGGGATCTTGATAATACTGTTTTTGTTATAAAATGTACTTAAAACTGCATAAATTTTTAGTAAATTGTCTTTTTTGACTATAACTATTAAATTGTAAAACTTGTCACACCTCTTACAAACCTTGAAAGGATAAGCATTATAGCATATTCATTAACCATAATTTAGGCATCTTAATACGAAACTCACGTTAATAATCATATTTTTAGATGTTGTGGTTAAATTTAGGGTAAAAAGATGGTTTTGTTTTATACAACCCTTAAAAAGACCTTATTGGCATTATTGTGTGGATACTGAGGCGTCATTGCGAGCAGCCGTAAGCGTTGTTGCGTGGATCGGGAAACGCACTAGGTGTCATCCCGTGGCTTGACCACGGGATCCAAAAAACTACTTAAAATATAGTATTTTTAACTGGATACCGCGATCAAGTCGCGGGATGACAATGAGAATCCGATCCGTGCAACCCCCTCTTCTCTCCTCGCAATGACGATATCAACTACTTCGGAGCAATGCTAATATTTCTTCAATAACTCAAGAGCTTTTGCAAAATCTACTATATATTCTTCTTCTTTTTTTAAGTCTTTGATTTTTAAGCTATTATTCGTCTGCTCTTCGTCACCTATAAAAATAATAAGTTTAGCATTTTCA
The DNA here is from genome assembly GCF_000160735.1 of Rickettsia endosymbiont of Ixodes scapularis. NCBI lineage: Bacteria > Pseudomonadati > Pseudomonadota > Alphaproteobacteria > Rickettsiales > Rickettsiaceae > Rickettsia > Rickettsia endosymbiont of Ixodes scapularis. The sequence goes on from NZ_CM000770.1 coordinate 1,190,553, forward strand.
TTAAGAACACGTTGCATTCTTTTAGCTATTTTACCTAGGGGTTCTATGATAGTAGCAATATTTTCTGTTCGCAATTTATCTACAATTTCTAAAGCATAGCAAATATTATTTTCGCCTATAGGTAATACAAATACCGGCTTTACTTCAGATATATTATATTCTCGCATTAAAGCAATTCGCTCGATACCGGCAGCAAAACCGATAGCCGGTACATCATCGTTATTACCCATGATTTTAGCAAGCCCGTCATAACGTCCGCCGGCTAGAATAGTAGATTGTGACCCAAGCTTTTTCGTAGTGAATTCAAAAGCAGTATGACAGTAATAATCAAGTCCTCTAACCAAACGTGGGTTTATAGTATATTCTACGCCTAAAATATCTAGATACTTTATTAACTCCTCAAAATATTCTTTAGACTCATCAGTGTAATATTCAGATAAAACCGGTGCGTTTGCTATTATTTTCTGATCGGTCTCACTTTTAGAATCAAGTATCCGCATTGGATTTTTGGATAACCTTATTTTGCTTTCTTCTGATAATTGATCTTTAAAATCATTTAGATATTCTACTAATTTTTGCTGATAAACGCTCCTTGATTCACTACATCCAAGAGAGTTAAGCTCTAAGGTAGTATCCTGCTCTATTTCGAGTGCTTTTAATATATCAACGGCTAACTTCGAAGTTTCAGCATCAGTAATTGCTCCTTTAGCACCGATATACTCATAATTTAGTTGGTGAAATTGTCTTTGACGCCCTGCTTGCGGTCTATCATAACGAAAAACAGGACCGGTAGAGAAGAACTTTAATTGTAATTTATGTTGTAATCCGTTTGAGATAAGGCTTCTTATAATACCTGCTGTAAATTCAGGTCGTAATGCTACGGAATCATTGCTTTTATCTAAAAAACTATAGATTTCTTTGCTGATTACGTCAGAGCTTTCACCCATCGAGCGGTTAAAGACTTTAGTATACTCCAAAATAGGAGTACTCATTTGCTTATAGCCGTACAATACTCCAACATCTCTTGCTTTGTTAATTATATAGTCGTGAACTTTATAATCATCCGGCAAAAGATCTTTCAGTCCTCGGAGTGGTTGCAGCTTTTCAGTCATTTGCTTAATTTTGTGGTTTTGTATGGATTAACGTCATTGCGAGGAGGCGTTGTTGCATGGACCATTTTATGTCATTCCCGCGAAAGCGGGGCCCCAGTAAAATCTAAAAAAACTTGTTTTTTAGACTTATTTTACCAAATATGTAACTTATATATCAATATTGAAGTTATTTTTTTGGATCCCCGCTTTCGCGGGGATGACATCGAGTAGGTTTTTTGATCCACACAACAATACCTTGCGAGGAAAGGCAAAGCCTCGACGTGGCAATCTCAGGAATTTTTACTACTTCATGAGATTGCCACGCTCCTTTCAGTCGCTCGCAATGACGACTCGGGTATCCATGCAACAACGCCGACTTGACCACGGTATCCAGTTTTTTTATTTTTTCTAGATACCGTGGTCAAGCCACGGTATAACATACGTCCCTAATTTTGCTCTTCTTTCATAAAGAACGATCTTATAATATATAAAACAAATATCGTAATAAACCAATATATTAACGCACAACCTGCCGTTAATATATTAAAGTTTCCTTTATATATTTCATCACCATACATTTGTGTAAGTAATAGATAGATACAAGCAAACAAAATAAACGGTGCAATAACAAATACTATAGGACATTTAAATGCTCTTTGAGCAGTCGGTAATTTTATCCTAAACATCATTACTATTATTGCTACAACAATATAATCAATAAGTGCTCCCATTGAAGTTAATTGCGTTATAATTTCAGTGGGACAAAAACCTCCTAAAAACGCTGCAAGTGCAGAGAATATTATAATCGTAACATATGGACTATCATATTTAGGATGCAATTTTGCAAAACTTTTCGGTAGTAAACCGTCACGTGCGATAGCATAAAAAATACGAGAAGTACCGTAAATATTCATCATCAACACCGTCATCATACCACAAACCGCTCCGGTTGAAACAATTGCTGAACCAATTTTACTATTATTGATAGTTAAGGCATAAGCAAGCGGACGATCATTATTTAGCTGATCAAAAGGAGCTATACCGGTAACTAAGCCTGACATTACCACATATACTAAAGTAGTTAAAACTAGTGATCCTATAATACCGATCATTATATCACGCTTTGGATTTTTACATTCTTCAGCTGCAGTTGCAATTGTTCCAAATCCCGTAAAAGCTAAGAACAAAATAGAAGAACCCATCACGACGCCACCGAAACCGAAAGGCATAAAATTACTCCAATTAGTAGCATCAAAATGCGGAGCAGCTGCCACAACAAAAGCAAATATTGCTGCCATTTTTACAAAAACTAAAATAGCATTTATTTTTTTACTATCTTTAGTACCTAAAAATAAAATAAATCCAATAAATGCCGAAATTAAAAATGCCGGTAAATTTATTACTCCACCATTTGAAGGTACGGTAGTTAAAGCTTTTGGTAAATATACTCCGCCTGCTTCCAATATTCCTTGTATATAACCTGACCAACCGGCAGCTACTATTCCAGCAGATACTCCAAGCTCTAATATTATAACGCTACCGATCATCCAAGCGAATACTTCACCGAATGCAACATAAGAGTAAGTATAAATACTGCCGGAAGTCGGAAGCATAGCAACAAGTTCGGTATAAACAAGTGCGACGAAAATACAGGTAATACCGGCGATCATATAAGATATCATCACTGCAGGTCCTGAAAATTTAGCGGCAATTATACCGGTAACAACGAATACGCCCGTACCAACCATTGCACCAAGACTCAGTAATATTAAATCGAATGCTCCAAGCGTCTTACTAAGACCGCTTGAGCTACCTATCTCTTTTACTGATTCAAAACTTTTCTTCTTAAAAAAACTCATTATTTTCTCCTGTTTTAGTGAGCTTATTTTTTTAATTGTGTCATTGCGAGCGACTAAAAGGAGCGTGGCAATCTCAGGAGGTCTAACTAGATTGCCACGTCGCTTCGCTTTTATCCGATCTCGCAATGACGCAATTACCTCATATCCCTAGTAATCCATCCGCCGCCAAGTACCCTCTCTCCGGCATAAATAACGCATGCTTGTCCAGGGGCGACGGCTTTTTCTTCGGATAAAAATTTTATCTTCATTTTATCATCACCGAGTTTACTTATTTCGGCTAAACGAGGCGGTCTTGTTGAGCGGATTTTAACGGCTACTTCTAGCTTTTCGTTATCTTTAGTCTCATCTGCAAGCCAATTCACGTCTTTAATTATAAACTCCTGCACATGTAATGCAGACTCCGGTCCTACATATACTATATTGTCCTTAGGATCAATCTTTACTACATATAAAGGCTTGTTATAAGCTATACCAAGCCCACGACGTTGCCCTATAGTGTAATTAATTATACCACTATGTTCTCCTAGCTCAAACCCGTTTACGTGAACAATCTTACCGCTTTCGCTGCTACCGGGACGTATTTTATTTATTACGCTCTTATAATTCCCGTCAGGTACGAAGCAAATATCTTGGCTATCCGGCTTATCCGCTACCTCAAGCCCAAATTTACTAGCAAGCTTTCGTGTTTCATCCTTAGTAAGTCCTCCAAGAGGAAAGCTTAAATATTCTAATTGCTCTTTAGTTGTCGTAAATAAAAAATAACTTTGGTCTTTTGCCGGATCAAGCCCTGTATGTAATTCCGCTCCATTATCACCGTTTATTTTTCGTACGTAATGACCGGTAGCAAGCTTATCTGCCCCAAGTTCTCTAGCCGTTTTAATTAGATCCCTAAATTTTACCGATTTATTACATTGCACGCATGGAAGCGGTGTTTCACCTTGTAAATAGCTATCGACGAAATTATCTATTACCGACTCTTTAAATTTGCTCTCATAACCAAGTACGTAATGGGGAATACCTAGCTTATTTGCTACCATTTTAGCATCGTAAATATCCTGACCGGCACAACAGGCATTTTTTTTCCCTACTGCCATACCGTGATCATATAGCTGCAAGGTAATACCTATAACATTATGTCCCTGTTCATGCAGCATTGCGGCAACCGCCGAACTATCAACCCCGCCTGACATTGCGACAACTATAGTAGACTGCTTATCTCCTAAATTAATCATACCAACCTTAAACAAACAGCAAATTATACTAAATTTATAATTAAATTACAACACTATCTTTTAATATATTAAAATGCTATAATTGGTGTTGTCTAATAATTATCGATTTCGTCATTGCGAGCAGGCATTGTTGCGTAGGCCGATAAAATCCACTGTGTCATACCGTGGTCAAGCCACGGTATGACATCGCACGCATTTTTTGATCCACACAACAAGACACATAGCTTAAAAAATTATATGTTATTTAAAATATTATACAAAACAGTTATTACATTAGCTCTAATTTATTTTCTACTGATTATTTTAGAATATGCACGTCAAGGTTTTATTAATGACCTATCATTACAAAAAGTAGATTTATCTATTCAGAATTCTATAAAGGAGCCTATTTATTTAGTTTCTTATGCCGACGGTCCGGAGTATGTTTATCGTAATCAAAATGCAACTACTCATTATGCGATTAATAAAGGTATAGATTTCATATTTAACTATAAGAAAAAGCATATAAATCAAGCATTTATAGAAAAAAATCAAGAAATTTTTAATGAACCTGCAGGAGCGGGGTTATGGCTATGGAAGCCTTATATTATACTTGAAACAATGAAAAATGCACCGGAAGGAGCTATTATAGTATATTTAGATTCAGCATTTGTTATTAAAAAGCATATCAGTAATTTAACAAATCTTTTAGACGATAATGATATATTACTGGTACATGATCGCAATCGTAAAAACGGTAGTTTTGTTAAAGGTGAAACTTTTGCTTTAATGGATTGTCTTACTGACGAATGCAGAAATGACGATCACATTTGGTGTGCCGTTATTATTGTACGTAATACCAAGCTTTCTCGTTCTTTTATTGAAAAATGGCTAAAAAGTTGTGAAGATATTAGAATTCTTTCAGGCAAAGATTATAATATTTACCCTAATTACGATGAATATAAATGGCATCATTCCGACCAATCGGTACTTAGCCTTATATATCACAAAAATCCACAATCGGTTAAAGTAATAGAGTATGAAGAAACAACACCTTCTTTATCTTGGTTTCACCGTAAATATTCAAATAGCTCGCCGTTAAAGCCTTGGTATAGCATATACGGTATAGATCCTATAATTAACTTTAATACTAACGGCAAAGTTTTACCTTCTACTGCTCTTATAAATACTCCGCCGATCGTTATACTTCGTAAATGGGTTATTGAACATCAATGATGGGCTTTGTTGCATGGCTCTTGAAAAACGCTCCGTTGTCACCCCGTGGTCCGGGGTGACAGCTATAGTTCTCTTACTTTAAAGAAACTATAAGATAAAGTAAGTACTTTAATGTCTTGCATTTCAGGATCAAGCTCAAAATCCTTATCTATATAAAATGTAACCGGCATTAAGACTTTTTCGCCGGCTTTTAATAATTGTTCTTCAAAACAAAAACAATGAATTTTTACGAAATATTTTCCTGCTTTATTTGGAGTAACATTATATACGGAAGTACCTATTATATCGTTATCACTTAGATTCTCCGTTTCATAGAACACTAGAGTATTCTGCCCCGGAACAATTTGCACTCTTTGCTGCCTTGGGATAAAACGCCAAGGCAAATCTTTATCAACATTAGCATCGAACTCGATAATTATAGGTTTAGTGCCTTTTACCTTAGAATATACACTCACCGTTTCTTTTGCAGTAGTGCCGCCATATCCTGTAACTTTACAAAATAAATTATAGATAGGTACGGAAGCAAAGCTTAGTAACACCATGCTAATTATTAATCCCAGCAAGGAAAAAGCTAAATTTTTATTGGATTTTTTAGACATTATTTGATTTTATTTAAAAATACTCTAGAAAAAGTTTATTTTAGATCATATATGTGTTAGTATAAAGAAAAATAGTTTTTAAGGTTAGTATGACTAATAATATTAATGCATTAGCAATTTCTAGCGAATCAGGATTTTATAGCTACTTACAGAAAATCAATAAAATTCCTTCACTTACGCAAGAAGAAGAATTTTTATTAGCGAAATCCTATTTAGAAGAGAATGATTTACAAGCTGCACATAAATTAGTAACGAGCCATCTTAAGCTTGTTGCAAAAATTGCAAGCGGCTATAGGACTTACGGTCTTCCTATTACCGAATTGGTTTCAGAAGGTAATATAGGTTTAATGCAGGCAGTAAAAAAATTCAATCCCGAACTTGGTTTCCGCCTATCAACATATGCGATGTGGTGGATTAAAGCAGCCATACAAGAATATATATTAAAATCTTGGTCATTAGTAAAGATGGGAACAACGGCCGCACAAAAAAAATTATTTTTTAGTCTTAATAAAGTTAAGCATAAAATTACTAATTTATACTCAAGGGCTATTACTACCGATGATTTTGCACAAATAGCAGATGAGCTAGGCGTTTCGATTAATGAAGTTTCCGAAATGAATACTAGAATTTCAGGTCCTGATTTATCGTTAAATAACTCTATAAATAGTGACGATGCAGAATCCGGAGAGTTAATAGAACTACTACCGGAAACACGCCCTACTCCCGAAGCTATGGCTATTAATAAGCAAAATTCTACCAGTAAAAGGAAGTTACTATCAAATGCTATGAAGATTTTAAACGATAGGGAACTTCGTATTTTAACAGAGCGTAAATTAACAGATACTCCTAAAACTCTAGATATTCTAAGCAGTGAGTATAATATTTCTAAGGAACGTATTAGACAAATAGAAAATACGGCTTTTGAAAAAATAAAGAAGTTTATTTTAAACCATAGTAGAGAAGTAGCTTAACTTCATTCCTGCAGAGGTATGACCTTGTTGCACAACTCGTTTATGTCATTCCCGCGAAAGCGGGAATCCAGTAAAAAAATGATAAAAATAAAGAAAATTATATGAAAATTTAGTATATAATTTGCTTAAAAAACTGGATTCCTGCTTTCGTAGGAATGACATTAGTTCAGCACACCTGACCATTCCGGATCAGAAGCATCTGTCGGTGTTATAATTTCTCTTTCATTATGACCTGTTAGATCAATTACAAAAATTTTATTCTTTCCTGGAGCTTTAGCTCTTGAAGGCCAACCTTTAGCAAACATAATAACTCGTCCGTTAGGCGACCAACAAGGGCTTTCGACTAAATACCCGCTTGTTATTATCCTTTCGCTATTCTCATCATCTTGGGGGCATGCTTTCATAATTCCGATATTAAAAGTTTTTCCTCCGTCTCCTCTAGTAATCTTAGTAAATGCTATATAATCTCCTCTAGGCGACCAGCTAGGAGCAGTGTAAGAACCTCCACCAAAACTAATACGCTGAACGTCACTTCCGTCTGAATTCATGATATATAATTGAGGTACACCGTTTCTATCGGAATTATACACAATTTTTTTACCGTCCGGTGAATAGCTAGGAGAGGTATTAATACCAAATCCGTCAGTTAATTTATGAAGCCGTTTAGTAGCAAGGTCGATTTCATAGATATGCGTCGAGCCGTTTTTAGCTATCGACATTACAGCTTTTCTACCGTCCGGTGAGAATCTAGGAGCAAAAGATATACCGGAAAAATCACCTACTACATTTTCTTTGCCTGTTTTTAAATCTTTTTCATAAACAAGTGCTCTTCTTTTGGTAGCATATGAAACATAAAAAATCTTATCCGCCGAACGAGCAAATCTTGGGGTTAAGACTAATGACTTTCCATTGGTAAGGTATTTATTATTAGCCCCGTCATAATCCATCAAAGCAATTCTTTTTATTTTCGGTAAAGAACTGCTTTCTGATACATACACTATTTTGGTATCAAAATAACCGGCATCACCGGTAATTTTTTCATAAATTTTATCGGCAATTTTATGTGCCGCTCTTCTCCATAAGGTTTCAGGTACTTCAAGAATTTCACCGGCGAGCTGTTTTTCAAGCAATGTATCCCATAATATAAAGCTAATTTTAAGTTTACCGCTTTCTAGTTTCTTAACTTCACCATTTACTAAAAGACTAGCATTAATTTGACGCCATGCAGCAAAAAGCGGTTTATATTCTATTCCTGTCTTCTCTTCTATAAAAGATGCAGAGGAAATAGGACGGAATAATCCCGAAAGCTTTAAATCATTAGAGATAACTTTAACCACATCGTGACCTACTACGTTATCAGTAGAACTATCAGCATTAAATTTATTTACTGCTATAGGCGTAGGGTCGGCTCGCCCATGCTCAATATTTATTGTTTCAAGTGCATAGCCGGTAAAGCTAAATAATAGTGATAATATAAAATATATAATATTTCTCACTCAAAATACTCCTTTTTATCAAATTCCGTCAGCACGGTGTCATCCCGCGACTTGATCGCGGGATCCAGCTTGCAACACTATTATAAGTTATTTTTTTGGATACTGCGATCAAGTCGCAGTATGACATTAAAGGTTACTAGATTCCTGCTTTCGCAGGAATGACATCCACTACCCAAAAATCTTCATTAATTCTTCCCATTCTCTTTTAGTCATGCCGCTAGTTTCATGGGTAACTTTTTCACCTTTTATCATTCTTTTAATTACATCTAAACCTTTACGTGAAATATTCGCTCCCTGCAAACGATATTCCTCAAAAGCTTCGTAAGTAAAAGGTACCCAAGCTTTAACTATCTCAAGCATTTTTTCGGCATAAACTCTAATTTCATATTGTGCGTGAGGGGCGGCACGCAACCTTAAGAAATGAAGTAAATTATGTAAATTAATCTTCCAATACCATTCCGTATAATAATTTAAAGTTAAATTCATACGAGCAAGCTCTCTTGCTATCCCTGTGGCGTTCTCATCTATAATATTACCTTCTTCATCGGCATTCATCAGTTCCTTATAATGCCCGTAGCACTGTCTAGCATCTTCCTCTAAAATTGCAAGGACCTTTTCAGCCACTTCTTTCGGTAAGCTATCCCCTTCCCTACATTGTTTATTTACGGCAGATTGGGAAGCAATATTTGCCGGTTCGGGTAAATAAAATTCGTTGCCTAAAATAGAATACCTTGCCGAATATTCGTTAACGCTAGCTGTTCTATGCCTAATCCATTGCCGTGCAATAAATATCGGTAGTTTAATATGGAACTTGATGTCACACATCTCAAAAGGAGTGGTATGATAATGACGAAGCAAGTAGTTTATCAGCCCTTTATCTTGGTTTAATTGCTTCGTACCCTTACCGTAAGAAACACGAGCTGCTTGTACTATAGCACTATCATCCCCCATATAGTCGATAACTCTAATAAAGCCGTGATCTAACACTTTTATAGGCTCATATAAGATTTCTTCAAGTGCCGGAACTGTTACTCTTTTTGTGGTGTTGTGCATTCTATTTATCCTTTATGTTTTTCTTTAAATTAACCTTTCCGATGTCATTCCCGCTTGGTATTGTTGCGTGGATCAATTTCACCTATGTCATGCCGTGGCTTGACCACGGGATCCAGTTAAAAATGCTAAAATTATTAGTATTTATTTATTGTTTTTCTGGATACCGTGGACAAGCCCACGGCATGACATTTCATGACAAATAACTATATAAATTTTTACCGTTTCTTTTTAGCCATAATTTTGCCGGTTGGTATTCAGGATATATATCCTCAACTAACTGCCAAAAATTTTTGCTATGGTTCATTTCTTTTAAATGTGCCATTTCATGAGCTACTAAATATTTTAGTACTTCAAAGGGGGCAAAAACTACCCACCAATTAAAAGCAAGATTCCCTTTGCTACAACAACTCCCCCAACGGCTAACATTTTCCATTATTCTAATATTAGAATAAGTCAAATTATGTTTTTTGGATATATTCTCTACTATTATTTTTATTTCTGCTAATAATTTCTTTTTAAGGAATACTTCTATACTAAGTTTTTTTAGTACCTTACTGCAATACACTTCTAACTTAGAATCATTTAGTTTTATCTGATTTTTAGACGAATCAATATGTATTATTTCATAAGATTTACCCAAAATAGAAATCTTATCTTCATCCTTTGGTATCTCAGTTACATTACGACGTAATTTTTGCCTAACCCAATATTCTTTACTTAATAAAAAATTATGACCTTTTTCGACTTTTACCTTAAGAGGTAATACAAGCTCTGCACCTTTAGACGTAATTCGGATGGCTATATTTTTAGCTTTGCTACTCCTCCTTACTATAACATTTTGAGGTTCGCCGTATTTGGTAAGAGTAATAAAATCTTCCATTTAAAATTCTATATATTTGCTTGGATCAACCGCTATTTTGTTTTTACGCATAGCAAAATATAACTTATGTTCTACATGTCCGATAACACTATTTTTAGCAATTTTATCACCTTTTTTAAGTAACAAATCGTCTAAACTCGCATATGCTACTTCCAAATCATCTTTATCTAACTTAACTATTACTAAATTACCGAATTGTTTATTAAAGCCTGAATATATTACCGTTCCTGCAGCAATAGATTTAACTTCGCTATATTCTTTAGCGGCAATATCTATCCCTTTACTTTTACCGGCTCTAAACTCGGTAATAATTATCCCATTTAACGGTTTTACAAAATTTAATTGTTCTATCGCTTCTTCATCTTCATCTTCATTCCGAAATATAGGAATCTCAATATTATCATTATCATCTTCCATAATTTTTGCCTTTGGTTCTTCGAGTCTACCGCTAACTTTTTCTGATACGGGATCGTCTTCCATAGTTCTTTGAACTATCAACCCCTCGTCGTGTTCTAGTTCGGTAGAATTATTATTTGCAGTAACATCTCCTACTTTATACTCAATTGGAGCCGGTGGCTGATCAACACAAGAAACTAAACAAAAACATATAACGATACTAAGTGCAACAGGATATTTCATATATTTAACAAAACTATTATTTACATTAGAAAACAAATCTTACATAGTATATAATTTTTATCATTATTTTCCATCAAAAAATTAACTATGAAAACTTATAATATTGTCATAGCTAGTGATCATTCAAGTTATGAGCTTAAGTCTGAAATTATCAATTATTTAGAGCAGAAACCTTTAAAGATTTATGACTGCGGAACGAATAATACACAAACCGTTGATTATCCTGATTATGCTAAGAAAGTAGTAGATATTATTATTGAAAAATTAGCACCTATCGGTATTTTAATTAGTGATACGGGGATTGGTATGTCTATAGCTGCTAATCGTAGCTCGGAGATAAGAGCCGCTTTGTGCAATGATATATTAACTGCCGAAAATGCTAAAGCTCATAATGACGCTAATATTTTGATACTCGGAGCAAAAACCGTAGATCACAAAATAGTATTTGGTATTATAGATAAGTTTTTAACTACCAAATTTGAAGGCGGCAGACATAGCACCCGCCTATCAAAGATAAAGTAGTTTTATATAGATAGACGTCGTCATTGCGAGCGGGCATTGTTGCATGGATATAAAAAAGCACTCGGTGTCATACCGTGGCTTGACCACTGGGTCCATAAAAACAACTAAGAACACCAATAATTTTAGTATTTTTAACTGGATCCCATGGTCAAGCCATGGTATGACAATTAGGAAACTGGTCTACGCAATAAAGCCTATATCTGATAAACTAATATATAACTTTGCTTAATATGAATCTTCAAGAGTTTAAACAAAAATATAATTACGATGTTGCAACGAAAATGATGCAGCAATATCTAGACATTAAATTTGCTCATTTAGATTGTTTATTATTATTTAGAATGGGTGATTTTTATGAGATGTTCTATGAAGATGCAATTCTAGCAAGCAATGTACTTGGCATTGCTTTAACAAAGCGAGGCAAAAATGGCGAAGAAGAAATTGCGATGTGCGGAGTACCTTATCATGCTCTTGAGAATTATTTAACTAAGTTAATTGAAGAAAATTATAAGGTTGCTATTTGTGATCAACTAGAAACACCTGAAGAAGCAAAGAATAGAGGCGGTTATAAAGCGGTAGTTACTAGAGACGTCACACGTATTATAACTCCAGGAACTATAATTGAAGAAAATCTAATTGCTTCAGCAGAACCTAATTATTTAGCAAGTCTCGTAATACCAAAAAATAAAGAAACGGCTAGCCTTTGTTATGTTGATCTTTCTACTTCCGAAAATTTTGTAGTTAATGTACCGGAAGCCGAAATTCTTAATGAACTTGCCCGTTTAAAACCTCGTGAAATTTTACTTAGCGAAAATCTAAGATCTTCTAATCTTGCGGATAGTATTTTTAAACAATTAAATTTTCGTATTACCTATCAAGTTGATAGTTTTTTTGCAGTTAATAAATGTGGAAAAATTATTTTAGATTTTTATAAAATGAAAGATATTAAAGGAGTTGGAGAAATATCTAGCAGTCAAATTTGTGCCATAGGTAGCATTTTAGAATATTTATCGTTAACGCAAAAACAAAATATTCCTCATTTGCCAATCCCTAGAATTATCAATTTTCATAGCTATATGACTATTGATTTTGCAACTAGACGCAATCTTGAAATTGTAACAAACTCACAAGGCGGCTCGAAAGGAAGTCTACTAAGCACCCTTAATCATACGGTTACTAAACAAGGCGGACGTTTACTATATAATTTTCTTTCAAGTCCTTTAACCGACATTGCTAAAATAAATCATCGTTTAAATATTACCGAGTTCTTTTATTCCAACTTAGAAATAGTAAAAAGAACTAGAGAACTTCTAAAAAAAACTAGTGATATAGAACGCTGCTTAACCCGTATTACGATGAACAGAAGTTCGGGTCGTGATTTACTTAGTATTAAATATACCTTGGAAACTGCAACGATTATTAAAGGAGTATTTTTTGATGCTTACGGTTTTAATTTGCCTGATTTTATTGAAAAAATTATTAAGCCACTGTCAGGTAATGAAGAGTTATATAATTTAATAGATGAAACAATACGGGAAAATGCACCGAATAATTTAAATGAAGGGGGTATAATAAAACATGAATATCATCCGAAAGTAGCACAATTACATGATTTAATTAATAACGGAAAATTACATATTGAAAAGCTAAAAGAGCAATATCGCAAAGAAACGGGAATAGACAGTTTAAAAATATCCCATAATAATGTTATAGGGCTTTTTATCGATATAACTGCTAAAAATATCAATAAAATTACCGATTCCAAATTTATTCACCGTCAAACCACAGTTAATAATGTCCGTTACACTACTGCCGAATTACAAAAGCTTGAAAGCGACTTAGTCAATGCCAAAACCTTAGTAATAAGTTTGGAAAAAGAATTATATGCGGATATTTGTAGCCAAGTAATTGAAAAAGCTTCCTATTTACGAATACTTGCAAGCTCTTTAAGCGGACTTGACGTATTTTGTAATTTTGCTTACATCGCTGATGAATATGATTATGTTAAGGCTGAATTTACCGATGATTTAAGCTTTGACATCGTTAAAGGACGGCATCCTGTAGTAGAGAAAGCACTACAGCAAGAAAGCAAAAGCTTTGTATATAATGATTGTCATTTATCGGAGCTTGAGCGTATTTGGTTAATTACCGGTCCTAATATGGCAGGTAAAAGTACTTTTTTACGTCAAAACGCCATTATTGCAATCATTGCTCAAATAGGTTCGTTTGTGCCGGCTAAAAGTGCTAAAATAGGAGTAGTCGACAAAATATTTAGCCGAATAGGTGCTGCCGATGACTTAATTAAGGGACAATCGACCTTTATGGCAGAGATGCTTGAAACCTCAGCGATTCTTGCCCAATCTACAAAAAACTCACTAATCATACTTGATGAGGTAGGTAGAGGGACATCCACTTATGACGGGGTATCTATAGCATGGTCGGTGCTTGAATATATCCATGATAAGCTAAAATGTCGCTGTTTATTTGCAACGCACTATCATGAGCTAACCGTTATGAGTAATTTCCTACCGGCTTTGCAAAATTATACTATTGCTATTGAGGAGTCAGGTAAAGATATTCTATTTTTACATAATATTATATCAGGTGCTGCCGATAGGTCTTACGGTCTTCATGTTGCGGCTCTTGCCGGTCTTCCTGCGAGTGTTATAAACAGAGCTGAGCAGATTCTGCTTAAATTTGAAAAAACTTCTACAGGTAAAGGAAAAAATATCTTATCGACGGAATCAAATAATTTGAGTTTGTTCAATCTTGAGCCTAATAAAACTACTATAAGCAACAAATTAGATGAAAAATTTAGAACTATAGATCCTGATAAACTATCCCCTAAAGAAGCACTTGAGTTAATTTATGAGTTAAAGAAGTTGGTTTGATGTGAGTTTGGCAGTGTATGCGTGGATCGAAAAACGCGTTCGATGTCATCCCGTGGCTTGACCACGGTATCCAGAAAAACAACTAAGAACACTAATAATTTTAGTATTTTTAACTAGATCCCGCGATCAAGTCGCGGGATGACATTTTTGCCTCCCTTTCCAATCAATATTTACTACAGGCAAAAAATTAGGATTAGCGAAATTTTCTTTGCCGTAAGTAATTTCTTGTCCATGCGTATCTAAAATATTACCGCCGCCGGCTTTAATTAAAGCATGACCTGCCGCTATGTTCCATTCCATAGTTTGACCAAATTTTGGATATATACCTCTAGTAAATGAAACATTGCTTATAGTGAGATAATATGCTAATAAGTAATCATGGAATATAAAAAATTATCAATAATAGAAAAGCAAGAATTAAAGAGTCGTCATAAGCAGGAGAGAGACGGTAGGATCAGAGGATCAAAGCTGTTCTTATGTATGATGATGGCTATAGTATTGGTGAGATATCAAAAGTGTTAATACTGAGTGATGAAGGGATAAGGAACCATTTAATAGATTATCATAATGATCAGAAGCTGAAGCCGGAAAATGGTGGTAGTTGTAGTAAACTTACTAGAAATCAAGAAGAAGAATTAATAGAGCACCTTGAAACTAATAATTATGTGTATGCTAGAGATATAGGTTTGTATATAGAAAATCAATATGGAGTAATCTATACATTAGCTGGTGTAATAAAGTTATTACACAGATTAGGTTTTAGTTATAAAAAACCTAAGTTAATTCCTGGAAAAATAGATTTAGATAAACAAGAGGAATTTAAGCTTCAATATAGTTTGTTAAGAAATAATTTAGCAAGTGATGAGTGTATTTATTTTATGGATAGTGTTCATCCACAATATCAAACTAGGGCTCGATTTGGTTGGATTAGAAAGAATGCAGTAAAAACATTACCAAGCTTTAGTGGATGGAAACGTAAGCATATTATAGGTGCAATTAATCTAAAAAGTCTAAATGTAGTAACAACTGATAATCCTAAGGTTAATGGCGATTATATCATTGAATTTTTAAAGAAATTGGAAGAAAATAATCAAGATAAAAGTAAGATTTATCTGATATGTGATAATGCGGGATATCGTAGGTCAAAAAAGGTTAGAGAATATCTACAAAATAGTAAAATAGAGCTAGTCTTTTTGCCACCGTATAGTCCCAATCTGAATCCCATTGAACGACTGTGGAAATTTATGCATTCTATTATAAGTAACAATAAATTTTATGCAAATTTTGAAACATTTACTGATTCTATAAGGTTATTTTTTGAGAATATTGAAAAATATAGAAATAAAATTTCTTCATTGGTAAATGACAATTTCCAAACTATTGTTCCTAATCACTTTAACAACTCTTCATGTTAAAGAAGTATATAGTACGTAAAGCAATTGAATATTATCTACAGGAAATGCAAGAAGATATGGAGGACGCTAAAATTGCTTTACAAAGAACTAAAGAACCCTCAGCTATAAGCTGAGGGGTTATAAAGTGGAATCGATTAGAAATCGAGGGGGTGTCAGAAAGTTTGTGTAAGTTATCTTACTACATGACAATTTTTTATTTTATCATCTTTGGATATTGGAATATCAAGGACAACAGCTGTATCCAACGTACTAATTGAGTAGAAATATTATACAAGATATTAACCAATGTATCTAATCCAACACGAAATATACTATTTTGCCTATAACCATGTTTTTTAATAACTATTGGTTTATCTAAAACTATAATCTCTCCAGTTTGATAAGCTAGGCAAAATGCAATAGACAATATTTGCATCAATGTATCTAATCGTAAATCATTAGTAATATGAATTGCTTCACAGTTGAATCCTGCTGATTTAAAAGCTTTGAACATTGTTTCAATTTGCCATCTTTGAGCATATAATCTCAGCAGGATTTTTGATCTCATCACTATGTATTAAGACTGCAAGTTCACTCTTCTTATTTCTGATCCCTACTACATTAAATATTTCACCTTTTGTACCAATTCTACGTTGTGACAAACTCACATGCGATCCTATGGCTAGAGGGCGAAATAACTCTTGTATTTTAACCATTTTTCCCCTTGCATTACTGATATATTGTCTATTTTCTCTAACTCGAAAAACGTATCTTATTTGATTTGTTCTAAGCCAAGAGAGCCATTCCTTACCTATAAATTCTCTATCAGCGGTTAATGCTTCAATGCGGTTTTTGTCAAAAACTTCTAAAAAACACTCCATCAGATCAATACGCTCAATATAATCAGAGTTACCACACTTTTTATCACTTAGAAAATTCCAAAAAGGGGGATCGTTATACCATGAAAACTGACAGCTAAATATAAAATATTTATATGTTAGTATATTTCGTGTTGGATTAGATACATTGGTTAATATCTTGTATAATATTTCTACTTAGTACGTTGGATACAGCTGTTGTCCTTGATATTCCAATATCCAAAGATGATAAAATGAAAAATTGTCATGTAGTAAGGTAAGTTATAAAAATAGTTAAGAATAAAATTAATTAAAACAACTTACATGAGGCTAATATGAAGAATAAGAGTAAAGTATCAAATCCGACTATAGAAAAAGTAGTATCAGAAATACTATCACAAAGTGATCCATCTGAGATATTTGGCAAAGAAGGAATATTTCAGGAAATTAAAAAGCAGATAGTAAATAAGATTTTAGAAAAAGAAATGGAATCTCATATAGGTTATGAGAAGCATTCTAAGAATACCAAGGAGTCAGATAATAGACGTAATGGCAATTATGAAAAGACTCTAATAGATTCCGAGGGTCGTAAATTGATAGTAGAAGTGCCAAGGGATCGGGAAGGAGAATTTGAACCTCAACTAATTCCAAAAGGAGTAAGGAGATTTGAAGGATTTGATGATAAAGTAATATCTTTATATGCTAGGGGAATGACTATTCGAGAAATACAAGGGCACTTAGAAGAACTATATGCCACCAAAGTATCATCTGAGTTAATATCAAAGGTAACTGATGGCATTTTAGAGGAAGTTACTGCGTGGCAGAATAGAGCACTTGATAGTGTATATCCTATAATGTAGATTGTATTCATGTTAAGGCAAGAGACAATCATATAATAATAAATAAAGCAGTTTATCTAGCTATTGGCGTGAATATAGAAGGCAAGAAGGAACTATTAGGTATTTGGATAGGCAAGAATGAAGGATCTAAATTTTGGATGCAAGTAGTAACAGAACTGAAGAATCGTGGTGTAGAACAAATATATGTTGCGTGTGTTGATGGTCTTAAAGGTTTTCCAGAAGCAATAAATAGCATTTTCCCAAAAACCACAGTACAACTGTGTATTGTTCATATGGTAAGAAACTCTGTAAAATATGTATCATATAAAGATTTAAAATTGGTAACAGCTGATTTAAAGGCAGTTTATTCTGCAATAAGTTATTTTTGATATATGGCAGAGAAATTGGTCTGGAATAGCTCCGTTCTTTAGCTTTCCGGAAGACATTAGAAAGGCGATTTACACTACTAATGCTATTGAATCAACTAACCGTCAAATTCGTAAAATTATAAAAAATAAGGGGGTATTTCCAGATGATAAATCGATTCAGAAAATAATCTTTTTAGCATTGACAAATGCTTCTAAAAAATGGACAATGCCTATTAAGAATTGGGCCATGGCTTTAAATCAATTTGCTATACTTTGTGATACTAATTTACAAAATTGGGCAAATGGAGAAATCGTACTTACACAAAAAATCTGACAGACCCATCGATTAGAAATCGATCATCATTCACCTTCCTGTTCATCAATATAGCGCTGTATCATTTCATCAGTTATATTACCTGAACTGACCGCCATATAGCCCCTAGCCCACAAATGATTGCCCCAAAATTGTTTTCTTAAATGAGCAAATTCTTGCAATAAAATTCTTAAGCTACTACCTTTTAAATACTGTACTAACTTGCTAAGAGATATTTGTGATTTATATGAGATAAACATATGTACGTGATCACATGATATTTTCCCTGAAATTATATATACTTCATGTTCCATACAAATCTGCCTTAGTAAATCTCTAGCCCTTTCCGCTACTTTGCCTATCAATACTCTCTTCCTATATTTTGGTATCCATATAAGATGTACTTTTAAATCATACTGACTATGACTATTCTTTCTATAACTTCTCATGTTTCTTGATATAAATTCATTGCTAAAGCAATTTCATTATATCTTCCCTTCGCCTGAAGGCGAGGGATTTCTTATCCCCGAAGGGGGACATTAACGCCCCTGATTTTAAAACTTATACTACTGATGAAGTTAGGGAATGACATAAACAAGCTATACAATAACGCCTTTAGTCGCTCGCAAGGCATTGTTGCGTGGACCGGTAAACCCCCACTGTGTCATCCCGTGGCTTGACCACGGGATGACACACCAGAGGTGAAATTGATCCACGCAACAATGCCTGCTTGCAATGACGATTTGGTATCCACGCAACAATACTATCTTTATGTAATTATATCTTAACTCATATTAAAAAATACTTTATTTTATTTAGTAGTTTGTGTTATTAATAACTAGGCTCTGTGAAAGAAAATTAAATTAGTCTATTTTTTGCTGTAAATCATAAGATTTTTTTGAAATAGGAACAACTATCCTCTCAAGAATCTTATTAATTTTCTTCACAAAATCTAGGAATTATTATAGAGGTATATATGTCTAAGAAAAAGCAGGATGATCAAATAATAAAAGAATTAGAAGAAAGGTTTGCAAAGCTCCAAGATAGACTTTATATCCCCACAAAAAAATTCGGTAATGAAGTAGACAATCTAATTGAGCAGATGCAATCTGAGCTTAAACTAGAACAAAAAAGTAAAAGCCTCAATGATCAAAAAGACCAAGCAATACGTGATAGGCTAGATAAATTAAGAGAAGACAGCCCTATAACGCAAAAAAAGACACCTATAGATCTTTCTTTTAATGATACTAAATCAATAATTACCGATACTATAGATGCTCAGGCAGATATAGCTAGTTTATATGCTAATCGATCTACCGAGCTAGAAGAGAAAAAAGCATTACTTCATTTAGCTAATAATCTAACTGAAGCTAGAGATATTATTAGGGATATACCCCCTATATCTAAAGAATATGAGCCTAAAATATTAGATGTTATCGCTAGTGGGTTAGGTAAAATTTATGAAGGAATAAAGAAAATAGCTTCGCCTGCAGTTAATATTATAAAAGAAATAGTTAGTAGTCTTGTTAATTCGATTAAATCACTTCCTCAAAAATCTTCCAAACAACAAATAAAAGAATCTAAAATAAAATTAAAGAAGTTATATAAAACATATGTTGATTTGAAAGGAGTAAAGCCAAAGATAAAAGAAGAGTTTCTTAAAAAACATTATGAGCGAATTGATCAGCTACAAACTCCTAAGGAAATATTTGTAGAAACTGCCAAAATTACTAAATCTATAAGGATAGCCGGAAAACAAAAGATAAATAATCTTAAACAACAACAAATTATCAATAGAATGAAGAAGCAAAGTCCTACTGCTTTTATAAATAATAATTCATTTACACCCTCTAATACACCTACTAATAAAGAAAAATCTTCAAAGGGCAACCAAAGGTAAATTCTATGTCATTCCTGCGGGGTATTGTTCGTGTGGATCAAAAAATGGATTCGGTGTCATACCGTGGCTTGACCACGGTATCCAAAAACAATAAAAAATACTAAAATTATTAGTATTTTTAACTGGATTCCGCGATCAAGTCGCGGAATGACAGCGGTGGAATTGATCCATGCGGGAATGACATACTGAATGTTCGTATAGGGATCAAGGTATTTAAAGATTATCCACCCCTTTCATTCCGCTTGTCTTAGCTTTATCAAATGAAGTATCTTTAATTGTTGCTTCGGTAAAATCGGCATTTGTTAGGTCAGAGTTACTAAAGCCCGCCTGATCAATTTTAGCTGATTTAAATATGCTATCTGTTAATATTGAGTTTGAGAAATCTGTTTTAGTAAGTATTGCAGAAGAAAAATTAGCTTCTTTTAGAATAGAGTTTTTTATTACCGTATTTGTTAAATTAGTATTTTTAAAGATATTATTTGAAAAATCTACTCCATTAAACACTAAATTACTTAAGTCAAGATTTGTTAAATTTATATTTGTTAAGTTAGTTATTTTTTGCAAATCTTTTACCGAACTTATTACTATATTATTTGGTGGAATTTTACTCGAATTATCGCTATTTAAAATAATATTATTAAAAACGTTAGTATTAATAAAACCGGAATATGCTTGGTAGTTAATATTATTTATTTGTGAATTAGAAAGGACGGAGTTAATAACCGTAGTATTTGTTAGATTAGAATTTATTAGAGCTACTTGGTTTAAATTACCTAAAGTAATTTTAACATCTGAAAAATTTACGTTTTGTATTAAAGATTTAGAAAAATTTACATTATTAAATTGCCCGTTAGTTATATTTGAGTTTATTATTTCACTGCTGTTTAAGTCATTATTAATCACTATAAATTGTTTAAAATCATTATTGCTAAAAATAATATTAGTATAACTAATATTATCTAAAGTAATATTTGAGCCTTTAGTTTTATTAATCCTTACAAAATTAGCATTACTATTTTTTATTGATAAATTATTAAATTTATTATCGTTTAGACTCATATTATTTAATATAGCATTATCGATTTTAAAATGATTTAAAACTGAACTACTAATTGTGCTATTTTGTAAATCACATTTAGTAAGGCTAATATTTTGTAATGTTGAATCTTGAAAGGAAGCGTATAAAAAGAAAGAGTTATTACTTTGTACGTTATTAAAGTTTACTTCATTAAAAATACTTTGTGTGAAGTTGGAATCCTTAATTATTACTGCTGTTAATTTAGTTTGACTTAGGTCGCTAGATTCAAAATAATTATTAGTAAAATTGGTATTATTTATTACACTTTTTTCTAAGTCCGTACCGTAAAATATTGAATTTGTTATATTAGTATTTTTAAAGCTATTATTCTTTAGGTTAGCTTTTTGAAAATTAACACCGTCGATAGTATTATTGCTCCATAATACATGACTAAATTTAGAATTTTCAAAGTTGACATTTATTATAGTAGTTTTATTAAAAGCAGTATCACTAAAATTTGATTGAACGAAATTTGTATTTTGTAATGTTATATTGTTAAAAATTGAACCTTGAAAGTCGGAATTATATCCGGAAATATTTTTTATTACCGAATCTGCAAAATTACTTTCTTGAATTATAGCATTTGTAAGTATAGCTTTTTCTAAATTACTACCTGCAAAATCAGCACGTAATATTTCGCAGGAAGTTAAATCTATTCCTGATAAATCTTCATTTATTAGCTTTACTCCTATTAATTTTACTCCTTTTAAATTTGAACCGAACTTCTCTTTAAGGTTCACTTTAAGGTTTTTAGAATTTTGCGATATTATATAATTTCGAATTACCGTGCTTTGGCTATCTGTAAGTAATCCATTTGCATCACGAGTAGATTCGGAACAGCTGCTTAATAACAAATAAATAGTAATTATCGATACGACTTTAAGCATTTGCTTCCTCATATTCTTCTTCATTTATTCTATTTGTAGGAGGTATATGTAAGCTTAATAATTTTAATTTACGATGCAAAGCCGATCTTTCCATACCGACAAATGAGGATGTTTTTGAAATATTATTATTAAAACGACTCATTTGTGCCGATAGATATTGACGTTCAAAAACTTCCCTAGCTTCTCTAAGTGGCATAGATAACATATCAAAGCTATCTTCAAGTTTTGTGAGATTAGCACTATTGGCTAATATTTCCGAAGGTATCATATAAGGTTTGATAATTTCATTATTGCCTGTAGTTAACGGATTCATAATTAAAGTCCATTCAACAACGTTACGTAATTGTCTAATATTGCCTGGCCATTCATAGGATTGAAGAGCTGCAATAGTTTCATCTGCAAAGCTACGCTCTTTTAAACCTGAAAATTTTGAAAGTTGCTTAACAAAATATTTAACGAGTAGCGGTATGTCTTCTTTCCTTTCATATAATGAAGGTACTTTTAGAGAGGATACATTAAGACGATAATATAGATCTTCTAGGAATTTGCCGTTATTAACTTCATCTTGGATATTTTTAGAAGTGCCGGTAATAATTTTTATATCAACTTTAATATTTTTTCCGCAAGGTTTTGTAATAGTTTGATCTTTAAGGAATTTTAATAATTTTACCTGGATAGGAATAGGAATATTACTGACCTCATCTATATATAAAGTACCGTTATTGGCGAATTCTAAAATAGTAGGGCGTTTATTATTATTTTCCTGCTTTTCCGATTCGCCGAATAATTCTTGATTAATTTTTTCTGTAGTCATACAGGTAGGGCTGAAGATAATGAACGGATTATTAACCCTTTTAGATTGTTTATGAATTAACCTTGCGGCAAGTTCTTTACCGCTACCGACTTTACCGTGAATCATTATACGACTGCTAGAGCTAGCTGCCTTTTCTATTTCCATTTTATATTTTAAAGTTACCGAACAGCCGCCTACTAATTCAGTTTTATCTATAACCTTTGATTTTAAATCTATATTTTCACGTTTTAATTTCGTTACTTCACAAGCTCTTTTAAGTAAAATAACTAATTTATCATTATTAAACGGTTTTTCTATATAATCGTAAGCCCCCATTTTTATAGCATTTACCGCTGTTTCTATAGTGCCATGACCGCTAATAATTATTACCGGCATCAAAGGATAGCGTTTTTTAATTATCTCTAAAATCCCAAGCCCATCAATTTCGCTTCCTTGAAGCCAAATATCAAGTATAACTGCAGAGACCGGTTTTTCGGAAAGTATTTTAAGGGCTTGAGTACTATTAGCGGCAACCTTAGGGTTAAAACCTTCATCTTTCAAATTTGCAGCAATGAGATTTCGTATACTCTCTTCATCGTCTACTATTAAAACATCTAGTTGTGACATTACAATTTACCTTAAAAATATTAATCAAAACCTAAATATATACGTTAATGCCGAATGTAAAAGAAAGCAACATTTTTTTATAACATTTTTGTCACAATAGCTATTTATAGTGTAAAGGTTGGCTAAGATTACATAATATTAAAATTATTTAAGGAATTTTAATTAATTTTATTTGCAGTTTGTAGTGTTATAAATGATTATATATAATGAGTGGTGTGTTGATACCGAAATCATCATTGAGAGCGACCGTAGGGAGCGTGGCAATCCAGAAAAATCATTTTACTGGATTGCTTCGTCAAAACTTACAGTTTTTTCTCGTAATGACGGAAAAACCAATTTAAAAAATTATGCTTAACATCTTTTTAATTATTATTTCATTATTTATTTGCTTAATAACCTACCTATTTATCAGAAAAACGGATATTTTTACAAATTTATTGATTTTAAATAGCTTCACGACTTTAGCGAGTTTATTTATTTGCTGTTTAGGTTTATACTCAGGAAATAGTTCATATTTAGATATAGCAATTATTTATTTTCTTTTAAGCTTTATAGCCACAAACGGTTATTTAAAATATTTCATAAATGAATCGAATGAAAACAAAGCAGATTGATACGATAATCTTAGGATGTGGTTTGAGCAGCATGCTAACGGCACTTTCTTTTGCACAAAAGGGTATAAAAACTACTATATTCGAGAGTAAATCGGTAAAAAGCCCGGAGTTTTTTAAAGATATAAGAACTACTGCTTTAACGCCGCATTCTAAAAATTTCTTATTCTCTATTGATATATGGGAAGAGCTTAAGAAGCTTGTGGCAGAAATGCAAGACGTATATGTAGTAGATAATAAGGCTTCAGAGATATTAGACTTACGAAATGATGATGCTGTACTTGGATATGTGGTTAAGAATAGCGATTTTAAAAAAATATTATTGTCAAAAGTAACTAATAATCCGTTGATAACCTTAATTGATAATAATGAATATCAAGAAGTTATAAGTCATAGTGATTATTCAATTATAAAATTTGATGATAAACAAATTAAATGTAATTTATTAATTATATGTGACGGAGTAAATTCAAAAGTAAGATCTCATTATTTCGCTAATGAAATTGAAAAACCTTATCAAACAGCTCTTACATTTAATATTAAGCATGAAAAGCCGCATGAAAATTGTGCTATGGAGCATTTTTTGCCGCTTGGTCCTTTTGCTTTGTTACCTTTAAAAGATCAATATAGCTCTTCCGTAATATGGTCAACTTCTGCTAGTCAAGCTGCTTTAATTGTTAATTTGCCTATAGAAGAAGTCAGGTTTTTAACTCAAAGAAATGCCGGTAATTCCTTAGGTAAAATTACTATTGATAGCGAGATTAGTAGCTTCCCGTTAAAAGCCCGTATAGCAAATAGATATTTTCATAACCGTATAGTTCTTATTGCAGATACTGCCCACACAGTACATCCGCTCGCCGGACAAGGGCTTAATCAAGGTATAAAAGATATAGAGACTTTGAGCATAATCGTTAGTAATAATGGTACATTACAAGAATATCAAAAGCTAAGGCAAGACGATAATTTTATTATGTATAAGCTGACTGATGAGTTAAATAATATTTTCTCAAATTATTCCAAAAATTTAAGATGTATAAGACAAATAGGGTTTAAGGTGATAAGTAATTTTAAACCTATAAAAAACTTGATTACTAGCTATGCGATGGGAAGACGATAAGATGTTAATTTTTGTTGTCATACAGTGGCTTGACCACGGTATCTAGAAAAACAACTTATAGCGTGTATTCTTTGACGTTTTTACTGAATACCGTGGTCAAGCCACTGTATTACATAGGAGTGTTAATACCTAAAAAAGTTAGAGAGCATTCATGAGTAAAGAAAATTTAAGCAGTAAATCATCTATTAATACTCCTGAAGAAGGAATAAAAAATGCAGCAGAAGATAATAAGCTTAAATCTTCAATAAATACCCCTGAAAGAGTAGAGTCTTTAGAAGCAGCACAAACAAAAGCTTCTGAGTCTCCACAGGAACGGCAATCGCAAAATAAGCCAGCAGGAAAAAGAACGCTGAAAGAGGATACGGCACTTTACGGTGCTAGAGTTGCTCGTGCCGGAATTACTGTAGGTGGGGTGGGGAGAAGGAGTTGGATGTATAGTTTTAAAGCGTAAGAGTGATGCGGAAAAAGATAAGGATAATATTTATGCTAATATAATTTCCTGTTCTGAGAATCATGGCGGGAAATCCCACTCCTTAACAGCTCCAAATCCTGAAGCACAAAAAGCACTTCTGCTTAAAGCATACAAAGATGTAGAACTTGCAAGAAGAATTAGCTACATAGAAGCTCATGGTACAGGTACAAAGCTTGGAGACCCAATAGAAATAGATGCTTTAAAAATGGCATGGAAGGAAATGGGGGTATGGAATAATAAAGCATATATTGGTTTGGGTTCAGTAAAAACCCACATAGGACATTTAGAACCAGCAGCAGGTATTGCATCAATTCTAAAAGTATTACTAGCTATGCAACACCGTATTTTACCAGGTAACTTACATTTTAATAAGCTAAACCCTTATATCGATATAAAAGATAGTCCCTTTTACATAGTGTCGAAGAATCAGGAATGGCGTAGTGATGAGCCTTTAGTATCAGGTATTAGCTCTTTTGGATTTGGTGGTTCTAATACTCATATAGTATTAGAAGAAGCAGAAAGAAGACAAAGAGATAATAATATTCAGGATAAGTTTTTTACGGGGGTGTCAGAAAGTTTGTGTAAGTTATAAAAATAGTTAAGAATAAAATTAATTAAAACAACTTACATGAGGCTAATATGAAGAATAAGAGTAAAGTATCAAATCCGACTATAGAAAAAGTAGTATCAGAAATACTATCACAAAGTGATCCATCTGAGATATTTGGCAAAGAAGGAATATTTCAGGAAATTAAAAAGCAGATAGTAAATAAGATTTTAGAAAAAGAAATGGAATCTCATATAGGTTATGAGAAGCATTCTAAGAATACCAAGGAGTCAGATAATAGACGTAATGGCAATTATGAAAAGACTCTAATAGATTCCGAGGGTCATAAATTGATAGTAGAAGTGCCAAGGGATCGGGAAGGAGAATTTGAACCTCAACTAATTCCAAAAGGAGTAAGGAGATTTGAAGGATTTGATGATAAAGTAATATCCTTTATATGCTAGGGGAATGACTATTCGAGAAATACAAGGGCACTTAGAAGAACTATATGCCACCAAAGTATCATCTGAGTTAATATCAAAGGTAACTGATGGCATTTTAGAGGAAGTTACTGCGTGGCAGAATAGAGCACTTGATAGTGTATATCCTATAATGTAGATTGTATTCATGTTAAGGCAAGAGACAATCATATAATAATAAATAAAGCAGTTTATCTAGMTATTGGCGTGAATATAGAAGGCAAGAAGGAACTATTAGGTATTTGGATAGGCAAGAATGAAGGATCTAAATTTTGGATGCAAGTAGTAACAGAACTGAAGAATCGTGGTGTAGAACAAATATATGTTGCGTGTGTTGATGGTCTTAAAGGTTTTCCAGAAGCAATAAATAGCATTTTCCCAAAAACCACAGTACAACTGTGTATTGTTCATATGGTAAGAAACTCTGTAAAATACGTATCATATAAAGATTTAAAATTGGTAACAGCTGATTTAAAGGCAGTTTATTCTGCAATAAATGAAGCAGAGGGATTAAGAGAATTACAAAATTTTGCTAAAAAATGGGATGAAAAATATCCAGTTATTTTTGATATATGGCAGAGAAATTGGTCTGGAATAGCTCCGTTCTTTAGCTTTCCGGAAGACATTAGAAAGGCGATTTACACTACTAATGCTATTGAATCAACTAACCGTCAAATTCGTAAAATTATAAAAAATAAGGGGGTATTTCCAGATGATAAATCGATTCAGAAAATAATCTTTTTAGCATTGACAAATGCTTCTAAAAAATGGACAATGCCTATTAAGAATTGGGCCATGGCTTTAAATCAATTTGCTATACTTTGTGATACTAAATTTACAAAATTGGGCAAATGGAGAAATCGTACTTACACAAAAAAATCTGACAGACCCAAACTTGTGGGTAATTTCCCTATTACTAAATTACAAATGAATCTGCAAACTTGATTTAAATCCAACAAATATAAAAACCATTTTAATGGCATTTTTAAAAGATTTTAATTACTTCACGTAAAGGGAATACCTGAACAAGAAAAATCTTATTACAATGCCCCTTTAAATTGTGAATTTAGTACTATGAATTTTAAAGGTAATGTATACAGAAAACTTTTTATTTTACAAGAAACATATTTACTCTAAGGAACGAATAAAAGTTTCATCAAGACCAGTTACACTAGAAATTAAAGAAATATTGCAACCTTGAGCTAACATTTTTTTTGCTATTTCTGTTTTTACTCTGATATTTTCTTCAGCTTTTCCTCTAGCTTCACCAATTTGGATACCTTCAGCTTTTCCAATTTGGATACCTTTAGCTTCACCAACTTGTAAGCCTTCAAGAATACCTATTTCTTTCCCTTCTTGTTGCCAATGTTGTGCTAAACTTCTCATAAGCCTTGTTCCTATTTCTGGATTTAACTTTGTTGATAATAAATTCTCTAGTTTTATTTTATCAGCTTGCTCTATCTTCGTCAATGTATAATATAATATCATTTCTAAATAATCATATCCTATAGTTATTTTGGTTAATTCCGGCAGTATATCTGATATTTCTTGCCATCTCTTTAATAACTCCCTATCATGTATATGCTTGAGAAAAAATTCTAATATCCCTGACCATATCCTTTGTTTAAACTCTTCATCAGGAATTTCATGGACATTCACTAACTGGTAATCATTAATCCATAATTCTTTTGCTAATTTGTTATTGGCAAATAAATCCCACAAATTCCTTGAAACATTGTATTTCGCCTGACTATTGTAAAATATCATTGGGTATACCAATGGTAAAGTCTTAGCTTTAGGATTTTGTATTAAATATCGCTCACAAATATTAATCATATATTTAAATAGCCTAAAAGCCATAAAATGATCTGCTTTTGATTGATGCTCGACAAGCAAAAATAAATATCCATCTTGTTTATCAAATTTGCATGAGAATAAAACATCAGAGATAGAATCTTTTAAAGAGCTTTCTACAAAAGTGGTGTTTTCCATTGCTAAACTAGGAAAATCTATTAAACTTTTAATATTTGGGGGCAAATGTGCATTAAAGAACTCATGGGCGACTAGAGGATTCTCGAGTGCCTTACGAAATATCTTATCATGCTTAGCTTTCTTCGTGCCTTTATCTGGATCACCAAGCAGGTTTCCTTGTTCACTCATATATTTACATTTTTTAAACTTGATAAATATTATTACACTATACTCTAAACTCTTATTCCTTGACTAAGCTTTACCTCAGATACTTGCTTTACTGCACTTTTTATTTCTTTAGCTATTTCTGAGCTTGGACTTATATACTGCATTACTTGTTTATCCCTTCCTATAGTATTTAAGTAATCTTCAGGAACGAGATGACTTTTGCCTTGAAAATCATGTACTACTATATCACAAAATCTTTTATCACCAAGATTATAATTAGGATCAAATTTATTCTGCATAATTTGTAAATCTTTCTTTATCTTCTGCTCTATTGCTGCTATGCAAATCTTGTTACTGTAGAGCATACAAGAATCTATACCTTTTTCTCTGTAGATTTGTATTGCGGTATTGATATTTTCTTCTGTGCCAAACTTTGCTAGAGCTGTTATTTGCTGTTGCTGCAAATTATTTAGTTCGTTATTATCGTTATTTGCAAATTTTGAAAATAGTAATTCTATAGACTGAAATTGTGATTTTCTATTATCATTTGTTTTCAATGATGATTTAAGTTCTATTGCATTGCTAGCTGCTGTTAATTTTATTATTTCAGGCTCTATAAGCTTGTCTATAGATTCTACCCCTTGGGATTTTAACATATCGTTAAAATCGCCTTTTTCTGGTGGTCGTATTATTGCTACCGTCGCTCCTTGCCTAATTAATTCTTCCTGAGCCTTAATTACAGTATTAACTGATACTGCGTCTTTGCCATCATTATCGGCAGCAATTATTATTCTTTCTCCTTTGATAGGCTCATAGTTCCTAATGTTACTTACACCTAAACTACAAAGAATTTTGCCCTTAATACCAGCTTCTGCAATGCTTAAAGCTGTCTCTACCCCTTCTGCTATAATCGTTATATTACTAACTGAATTATTGCCATCTTTACTGCTTTGTACGTTCTGCTGTTCGTTATTTTTATTAATCTCAACAAAAGAACCTCTGATTCTACCAAATGAACGTTTATTAACCTCAATATTAGCTTTATTATTTGTGTCTTTGTTTAAATAAATTGATTGTCCACCAGTAATATTACCATCTTTATTTCTAGCAAAAGCAATTAATGCAGGATAATATTGTTTGCTATTACTATCCCACATCATATTGGTTCTAAGATCGTTACTTAATTGATATCCTGTTAATATTTTTTCAATTCCACGATGTTCTGATAAATATCTTGTTGCTACATTATTAGGCATAGAATATTTTATAGAATCTGATTTTTCATATAATATTTCTGCCCTCTTAATTTTTGCCATTTCAGATTCTTGCTCTGTTTGAGTCTTAATTTGCCGCTTTTTGTTTGTTGATAAATTTACTGCTAGAGCTTCATCTACTTTGGTTGATATACTAACCATATCTTGTAAATATTTCTTAGCTTCTACAAAATCACAATTTTTTTCTCGTTGTACTAAAGTAAATAAATCTCCTCCCTCTTCTTTACTAAAATCATACCATATGCCAACTTTACTGCCATTTATCTTCATCGCTATCTTACCATCTTTCTCCCAGCGGAGTAACTGGCTATTTGATAAATGCTTATTTGGACTACCTAGTAAATTTCTTCCTATTTCTTCTGCTTTAAATGATAATCTTTGCTTTAATTCTACTGCTTCTTGTTTATTAATAGCATTATAATCTATTTTTTTCTTTGCCATAATATCCTCTTGTAACTTGATACTTATTGTTGTATCCTGTTTATTACAATTCTTGAGGTTATAAGAAGAGCGTGTCCGCTCTTCTTGGACTTTATGGCTTGTGGCAAGATTTGTGCTAGTACTTCCTAGGATCTCTGCTACTTTAGCAGGTGGCTCTAACTTCACTCTTAAGTGGTAATAGTTATCATTACTATGTAATCTATCCTTAATATCTTCTACTACCCCTTTAAACCAATTACCTACTTTATCTATAATATTAGGACTCTTATTTTCTTGATCTTGAATCGCTACTAATTCTTCTAAAGTTTTAAAATTAATGCTAGATAGCCTATTATCTATTTTGTTAAGTTGTGATATTAAACTTGCTATATTTCTTGTACTGTCCTTATTATAGTAGAGTTTTACCTCTTCTATGTGCCTCGTCATCGCTACATAAGAATTTCTGCTATTTCCTGCTAAATTATGTAATACATAGACATCTTTAATTGAGGCTCCTTGTGCTTTATACACTGTAGAAGCATAGCCATGTTTAAAGCTTACATCTTGAGGATTAAATTCTATTTCTTTCCCGCTATCTGTTTTAGCAACAAACTTATCGTTACTGACTAGAGTTATCGTTGCAAATTCACCATTTTCTATTTGTAAATCTTTATTTGTACTTTTAAACAAAATACGATCTCCTGCCATATAATCTTCATGCTTTTCAGATGAAATATAGTCTCTATATTCTTTACCGGTAAGTAAGCGGTAAGTAAGCCTTTAGCTTTTAGTAACTCCCTGATCCCTTGATTAATACTATCTACTTCAGCATTACGCATGGTAATTATTAAACGCTCATTCAGAGCAAATTTGCTGTTACTCCAATCGTTAATTAATCTTACCATTGATTCTTCTAGCGTATGATCAATCTTTAAACATTTATGCTGTTCTAGTAATTGCAGGCCACCAGCAATATCTGATTTTGCAAAGCATTAAGCCATTTCTCTTGCCCATGCCTTGCTTTGTCTTCTAATGTTACTTAATTCATATGAGCCAAATTTACTAGCCAATACTGTAAACATTCCTCCTCGCTCAACGGAAGTGAGTTGTCTCTCATCTCCAGCCAATATCAGATTACAATTATTACTCCTTGCTACTTTTAGTAATTCTAAATAATCACTATTACCTACCATCCCTGCTTCATCTACTACTAGCGTAGTATTTCTTGGTAGATTAGCTTTACCATTATACAATTTAAATAAAAATCCTTTTACTGTATGACACTTCCGGTAACCTTTACTTTTAAGCTCTGATGCTGCTTTATGAGTAGGGCTAAGCCCTATAACATTTTGCCCATGATTAGTGGCAATTTTATAAACTTCAGCAAGTACTTGTGACTTACCGGTGCCAGCTCTACCTCGAAGGGATTCTAATACCTTGACTATTAATTAAAATATGTTGCAGGCTTGCTCTTTGTGCTTCATTAACACTGGTAATATTTGCGATATCACTTTTAAGCTTAATAACGTTATTAAAATGAATCTGGCTATTTACCTTATCTGCTATTCTAACTATCCTTAATTCTTCATCCAGTATATCTTTAGTAGTATAGTATTTAGTATCCGTGCCATCTTCATTATATAGTTTTACCAGCCTATCTGAATTTAATACCTCCCTTATTAGTTTTTGCTTTGCTGCTTCTTCTGGAATCTCTTTTACTGCTTTTTCTAGATCCAATTTAGTAAAAATAGCTTGATGACGAATCATGCGATCAAGTATCCCATCTGCTCCTTTGATGATTTCAAGATGAGCTAGCTTACATATTTTATTTTGCTCTGCTATTTCATTGATAATACTTCGCATTCTAGTAGGGCCAACATGCTGCTGAGGCACGAAACTTATTGGATCTACCCGATTTTCTAGACCTAACTGAGCAAAATATTTCTTTAAATCTACTGCCTTAGCTCCTAAGGCTTTACCATCTTCTGTGAATCTTCTGGTAGTAACAAGCAGATGGGCATGCCAATTCTTCTCTCCATCATGTGGCTTGTGAATATCAACTTGAACTCCTAGACCATTTTTTACCCACCCCATCTCCTCAATGATTTTGTGAGTAATGGTAATCCTATCTTGTAAATCTAATTCCTTATCATCAGGCAGTGCTATAACTACATCTTTTAATAATTGACTATTTTTTCTTGTCTCTAGACGTTCTACCTCATTCATCAAGATTCTAGGATCTTTGAATTTTTGATCTACATAATTAGGCAATAATACTGCATGATAAACATTATCGCCTTTTTTGCTAAAATTATAAGTAATGTTAGTTCTTTCATCTTTAATAATTAGCCTGGCATTATAAGCATCTTTCAAACAAGCATTTCCTCCTGAACTCCTACTTACTATTTCTATTCTTGCAAACTGTATTACCATGATTCTTTTTATGATTATTACAATCCTGCATTACATTAGCATGAATGTTTTTCATCATCCATTGAATCAGCAATAAATCAGCACACAATAAACGATAGTTTATATATTGCGTAGTGCGACACGATGGCACTAAATTAAAGTCTGCAAGTATATTGCGTAGTGCGACACGATGGCACTAAATTAAAGTCTGC
The DNA here is from genome assembly GCF_000160735.1 of Rickettsia endosymbiont of Ixodes scapularis. Classification (NCBI taxonomy): domain Bacteria; kingdom Pseudomonadati; phylum Pseudomonadota; class Alphaproteobacteria; order Rickettsiales; family Rickettsiaceae; genus Rickettsia; species Rickettsia endosymbiont of Ixodes scapularis. The sequence continues at coordinate 1,223,740 of NZ_CM000770.1, forward strand.
AAGTATATTGCGGCTAGGTTGCATTTAGACCTAATTACTATTATTGCGGTGCAAGATTGGTAACGTTCTTGTGCTAAGCGCAATAAGAAGCCTAACTAAATTACTAATCTGGATGGGAAATAGGGGCAAGGTAAAGTTAAAATTGGTTAAACGAAAGTGAATCTTTGTTTAGAAAATATCGTAAATATCTTACTACATGACAATTTTTAGAGATGTAAGGACTAAAGGATTGAATTTTGCTGATAATTCATGATGATAACGGGGAAAGAACTTGGTTTACATATGAAAGATCATTCCGCCCCTCTAGTCGAATTATTACAAAAACATATTTCGCTTAATTTATCAAGAGCAAAATGTTTAGGATTATTTATCATTTCAATGCTTAACAGCAGGACAGTAAACATGTCATTGTTATGCAATAGAATGCCGTCTGGGATTAAAGCAGCTTCATGGTATAGAAGGATGCAAAGATTTATCTCTGAAATCTCAATATCATGGAGAGTATTACCTGTTATGTTAGTCATGATGACTGGGTTTGAGCAGGAGCAAAAATGGGTATTGTGTTTAGATAGAACGGAATTGGAAATTTGGTATACGACATATAAATATTTTTATATTATACGCTGTCAGCTTTCATGGTATAGCGATCCCCCC
>NZ_CM000770.1:1224893-1234532 GCF_000160735.1 Rickettsia endosymbiont of Ixodes scapularis
GAGTTAGAGAAAATGGACAATATATCAGTAATGTAAGGGGAAAAATGGTTAAAATACAAGAGTTATTTCGCCCTCTAGCCATAGGATCGCATGTGAGTTTGTCACAACGTAGAATTGGTACAAAAGGTGAAATATTTAATGTAGTAGGGATCAGAAATAAGAAGAGTGAACTTGCAGTCTTAATACATAGTGATGAGATCAAAAATCCTGCTGAGATTATATGCTCAAAGATGGCAAATTGAAACAATGTTCAAAGCTTTTAAATCAGCAGGATTCAACTGTGAAGCAACTCATATTACTAATGATTTACGATTAGATACATTGATGCAAATATTGTCTATTGCATTTTGCCTAGCTTATCAAACTGGAGAGATTATAGTTTTAGATAAACCAATAGTTATTAAAAAACATGGTTATAGGCAAAATAGTATATTTCGTGTTGGATTAGATACATTGGTTAATATCTTGTATAATATTTCTACTCAATTAGTATGTTGGATACAGCTGTTGTCCTTGATATTCCAATATCCAAAGATGATAAAATGAAAAATTGTCATGTAGTAAGCAAATTTCCAATTCGTTCTATCTAAACACAATACCCATTTTTGCTCCTGCTCAAACCCAGTCATCATGACTAACATAACAGGTAATACTCTCCATGATATTGAGATTCAGAGATAAATCTTTGCATCCTTCTATACCATGAAGCTGCTTTTAATCCCAGACGGCATTCTATTGCATAACAATGACATGTTTACTGTCCTGCTGTTAAGCATTGAAATGATAAATAATCCTAAACATTTTGCTCTTGATAAATTAAGCGAAATATGTTTTTGTAATAATTCGACTAGAGGGGCGGAATGATCTTTCATATGTAAACCAAGTTCTTTCCCCGTTATCATCATGAATTATCAGCAAAATTCAATCCTTTAGTCCTTACATCTCTAAAAATTGTCATGTAGTAAGATTAAATTGTAAAACTTGTCACACCTCTTACAAACCTTGAAAGTTTTCAATAAGCCCTATATTTACCGTATATGTACTTTTACCGTTTACATAGCTCCGTGTCCCGTCAATAGGATCAATTAACCAAAAAGTATCACTGCTTAATATAGGTAGCGGCTGCTCTTCACATACTATAGCTATTTGAGAAGTTAAGGTTTGTAGAGTTTGATAAATTATTTTACTAATTTCCTTATCGGCATTAGTGACTACTGACCCATCTGATTTAGTATCAGTCAATATTCCTGCCTTTTTTATATCTAATGCAACCTTACCGGTATTAATAATTAAATCTTTTAAAGCATTAATTAAATTGTCATTCATAATTATTTATTTAACATCTTTGCAGCTGTATCATCTTCTAACCACTGACCGGTATTTAAAAACGTAGATTGCTGCAACTCAGCGATTTGATGATCAGGTGACCCCGGTAACATTTGCCATCCCAAATATTCAATTCCATAATACCCTATATCAACCATACTTAAATAAGAGTCCATATTTTCTAAATCTTTTTTATTATTTGCAAAAATTACTATTTTTTTAGGTTGTTTTGGTATAATTTTTAAGAACTCTATAAGAGTTTTTACTCTATTTATATTACCGGTAAATATTATACCTAAATAAAAAATAGGGGCTCCAGCATCGCTTGGATTAAATCTAAATACATCTTTATCATTAACCTTATTAGTAAAATTAATATTGAGTCCGTAAAGTAAGGTATATAACCATCCTTCATAATTTTCAATTAAATTACATGGAGCCGTTATTTCTTGAAGACCTAAAACTGTTGCACCTTGCTGTTTCATCTTATTAATTAAATCTACCCACTTAGATTCAACAAGCATCATTTGACGCTGCACTATCAATTTTGCAATAGTTTTATTAACTGATGCGTTATCCGCTGCAAGACTATATAAATATTTAGTAAAATTTATATAAGAATTATACTGATATCGAAATAATTTGGATTTCGGTGTTATAATAGTATTATCTATATTTATAAGTACCAACGTATCTGCATCTATCTTCGGTAATAAATTTTTCATTGTTACTGAATCTACGGAGTAAGTAGGAATAATTTGACCGTAGCCTGCATACGAAATAACTAAGCAAAGTAAACTCAATAAAACTTTATTTATTCGTGTCATAAGGATTTTTATCTTTCGCATTATTATTCTTTAAAGGTGGATTATTTCTTTTTAGCTTATTTATTTGAGGTATTAAATAACCAATGGTTTTATTATAATATGCAGCATCTTTATTTTCCGGGGTATTTTTATTATTATAATGATAACCAATAAATAATATATTAGAACTATAACTATTAAGTTGAAATTCCATTGAGCTTAGCAATTCTACGCTACTACTAATCATTATAAAGCATTTCGGTATAAAATTCATTTGAACAAGGAAATTGATCATCATTTCCGCTTCCGATATATTATTACTCGTCAATATACCCTTATAAAATACCGGATAAGTATTAGCAAAACTGTCTAAATTATTAAAAATAATATAATTATTGTTTGGAAAACTATTTGAAAAATCAATATCGAAATTTTTCTTTAAATAATCGGCAAACCATATTTCAAATTTAGGAATATTATTAAAATTACCGGTAAAGCCATCATTTACTGCTATTATAGGGATTTTACTATTACTCATTTCATTTACAAAATTTGGAAAATCAGATTCTTGTAATTCTTTCTTATAACTATCATTAGTTAAAATCAATTGATTTATATAAATAGCTTTTGGATTTTTATTAATATTACGCAAAAGAGGAGTTAGTATAAGATAAATATCTTTATCAATTTGTTCACCAATAGGCACTAAAGACTTAAACAAAAATTCATCTAAAACCGTTACTACTAATAAACCCTGAGGTACATAATTTTTATTATAATTTTCTTTAAAATCTTGTTTTATTTTATCTAAGTTATCTACTTCGATAATCTCTGCACAAGCTATAGACGTAATAAATAATATTAGAATAAATATATATTTTTTAAACATTTATGGTTCCGTTTTTTAAAGGTAGCGTGTCATACCATGGTCAAGCCACGGTATGACAATTATTATATATTAGTGTTACCACATCATACTGCTAATATCAATCCATATTAAACTATAATATGGTAAATATGTTTGAAAGTTTTTTTAGTTCGCTTGGTGGTACTGTTGGAAATGCATTTGGCGGCGGCATATTTTCAAGTTTAACGACCCTCTAACCTCATATTCATGCACTTGGCAAGTCGGTAGTTATAATAGAGAGAATGCTAAAATTATCTCTAAAGATGAGCGTGACAACCCTCATTACGGCGGCACGATTAATGATGCTAGTTTAGTGCGTTACTTAACCGAGTTAAAAAGGGTTATAATAATTTCATCCTACACTACGCACGACTTGTTAAAGATTATGTCGATGCCTTTATAATCGGCTCGGAGCTGATCAGCATAACTTCTATAAACGCGAGTTTCGTATTAAGATGCCTAAATTATGGTTAATGAATATGCTATAATCCTTATCCTTTCAAGGTTTGTAATAACAAAAACAATATTACTAATATCCTCGTAACCCAGTTACTATCAGCTATTCAGTTCCTCTATTAATACGAAACTCACGTTCTATAAAAGATGCAGCCAATAATTTTCCGACAGTAAGCGAACTTTGTAATCTTGCACATTTAGTAAAAAAATAGTAGGAAGTAATGTACAAGTTACTTATGCTGCCGATTGGTCGGAATATCATCGCACTAGCGGTGGCTGGTATAATCTAGATCCGTTATTTGCCTCCCCTTATATCGATTTTGTAGGTATAGATGCTTATTTCCCTTTAACTAGTTCTTTAAGTTCTCAGATAACTAAAGAAGAAATTATGAAAGGTTGCCGTTCAGGCGAAGGGATTTTGTACTCACTTTATAACAAAAACAGTATTATCAAGATCCCCGTAACCCAGTTACTATCAGCTATTCAGCGACTTTTTGAATACGAAACTCGCGTATTATTATTACCTAGACAATCCTCAATTGATTTATTTGATTTACTTGTATATAAAAACTTCTCAAATCTATTTAATATATTTTGAAAATCTAAGCCAAACTCTTGTACTAACTGGAATAACGTACGCATATATGCTTCTTCGCTTTCTTTTCCTATATATCAAGATCAGGGAATTGTTTATAAAAATTTTCTATAAACTCATCTAATGACTTTAGTTGCTCTAAGGTGGTGTATCTATTATCCCTTTATTTTTCTCAAGTAAGGTACTAGTTACTTTGCGAGTTTGTAAGTTTGAACTTTGCAACTCAAGGAATGTAAGGGATTCTTAAGAAAACTAGTAAACTTTGAACTACTAGGGTCTATTAAAAAATTTTTATAATTTCCTTATGTATCTAATTCTTTCCACAAACATATAGCATGAATTACAGTAGATTGAGTCTTTTCATCATATTTAAATTTCCATCCAGTAATAGGACCTTTGGTACCTTTAATATCCTCTCATTCAAATGTATCAACTAATACACTATAAATACCCGGGGTATTTAATTCTTTGAATGCATTTTCAAATGCTTCTTTTTCAATTCTGTGTAAGCTATCTTTTGTAATACTACAATCACTTTGCGTTAATTGACAGGGATTTGCAGCATTTTGATCAATTAAGTATTTTGTGTGGTCAGGATTTATTGCAAAACGTTTTATAACAGGCTTAGAATGGTCTTGTTGATATTCTTTTTGAACAATGCAATTGTTTAATTCTTTTGTGCCTTCTCTACGTATAGGACCTGGGGGAATCGATCTAGATTCAATATTATCTTTCATAATTGATACCGGTTTTGATGAAATTTAAAAACCCTTTTTTTACCACAATGTTGATGCTTGAAACTTCCCGCCACCGCAATTAAAGATAAACGATATTAAGGCAGCTTGCTAGTTTTCGGTTAGTGGAAAACGCTGTAATATCTACATAAGACTACCTAAGCTTTGCATATGTCTTTCTCAAGCAGCTCTTCGGCTTGCTACTTATTAATCGCTTTCCTATATATTCGTTCGGTCCTATCACATGCCCATAACCGATTACTTTATAGCCTACGGTATAATAGAATTTATATTCACATCATTTTAGCCAAGTAAACGAAAGTGTATAAGGTCTTTTCGTCACTTTTGCTCATTATATAAGGCACTTTAACATATATATGCATTTGTTCTACTTGGTCATTTATTTTATCTTTTTCTAAAAAGATAAGTAACTTATGAGTAATATTATTTTCAATTCTATTTATTACAGTTGTTCCAGAATTATCGTTAGAATAGTTTAAAACATCTTCAAATAACTTTTCTATGCGTGATAATAATCTTATTTCTTCTAGATGAAAATATTGTCTAACCTCTTCAAGTGCTAAATATCTACCACGGTTATTATTAAGAAGCTTGTATAAAAATATTTTATCTAATATGTCGGTATTATTTTTAAATTCTTATTAATAATTTGCTGTTTGTAAAAAGATATTTGACGCATAAAAACGATAATTGTAGCTGTAAGAGCTGCGAATAAAATAGAGGATAAGTTTAGTGATTGAAAAAAACATATTTGTACCATTGTTAAATTAATGCAATCAACAGTGGGATAATATTTCTTATATTACGATCTAAAAATGAATTTTATTTATACCTATTTTCTCTTTTAGTTACTAAACTTGTTTATCATATATTTATCGTACCATTAATAGAGTAAAGTAAATTTTCTTGATCATCCTTTCGTCCAAGTTGCATTACGGCTAGCTACCTCAGCTCTTTTAGAACATTAAATTATTATTTTTTTCCATAAGTTTCTTCCTATTGTGCTTTATTATAAACTGCATACTCTTCACTAAAATTATATTTTTGTTTTTATCCATTAATTCAAAAAGCTTTTTTGCACCGCTATAAACCCTATGCCATTCAGGGTGATTGAGATATGCAGCATCAGGTTGATTTTCTCCTATATTTTCTGTTAATTTATTAAACCATTTACAAAACTCATAAACTTGTTTAGCCTCTTCTTCATTATAAAATAGTTCTCCTATATTTTCTGGTTTATACTCGTGTAACTCACAATCATTATATAAATTCTCTAATACATAAAACATTAGACTGTCCCAATAACTATGCGGGTGTTTTTCGCTATTTTTAGGCCATGTTTTTTGTTGTTTTTCAAAATCAGCTAACTCTTCAAAAGCATCTTTTATCTCCTCTAAACATTGGATAGTTAATTTTTAATTTTAAGGTTTGTTGTGAGTAATCCATTTTTTTATCCATTCTTCTAAATTAATATGTGCCTCAGGAATTTTTTTTAGCTTAAATCCTGGAATTTCTTTGATAATTTTGTTGCTAACAGGGTCTATAACTTCTGTAACCTTTGTATTACTATTATATCTTAATTGATTTCCATATTTATCAATTCTACAACCTTTATCAACAATAACTGCATAATCTACTTTTTGATGCGAGAATTCAACATTTGATCTACCTTTCATTATTCTCATACCATTTACCTTATCTCCATACAGTAGACCTGTTCCTTTTTCAGAAAATTTAGGAAATCCAAGCTTTTCAGGTATTTTTTTAACAATTTCAGGAAGTTGTACCCAAATTTCATATTCTTCAAGATATTTACCATATTTTTCAAGTTCAAGATTGTCTAGTTTTACGCCTGTAATATCTTCAATATGTTTTTGAAGTTTAGTAATGTTATTACTAACATCAATAGTATTATTATCTATTTCTCTTGAGAGCTTAATAGCTTTATCTTTGTATGAATCAGAAACTAAGTCAATTATTTGGTCTTTAAATAAACCATATAATGATTTAACAAGTCTAAAAGGTGCTGAGATCAGTGAAAGAACAAGCATTTCTGGATAAACCGGTTCAACCCCAGGCTCATCAAGAATTTCTTGTAGTCTTTCTTCTTCTTGACGCTTTAATTCTTCCTGTTGTTTAGCTGTTAGTTCCTCCTCTCCTGCAGAGAATGCTGAAGCTTGTTGTGGTTTGAGGGCAGAGGAGATAAACTCCACCATATCGCTAACAGGGACAGTGGCACGAAGTGAGGTATACTCGCCAGTGGTAGTGCCGATTTGACTGTTAACGTTACGGCTTAAGTTCAGGAGGTAGATTACCACCGCCGGTTAGCTTATCTCACCCATGCCTATAACAGGCAGAATATCCCGTGACTGCTCGTTGAAGCCGCAGACGACAGGGATGCCAACACCCCATTTAGCTTGCCGCTACTATCGGCTTTTTTCGTTAAGGTGCCCCCCAAGCCCAAAGCTCTTTCCGTTATCGTAGTCGTGTAACTGTCTTGCTACTATGCTGCCTGCTTCAACGTAAAGTCTGCCTTTATCGGTAAACTACCGTCGGGATTTACCTCGGCGTTAATTAATCCTCCCGCTATCTCTAGAGTCTGCTGTACTACCACATGCGTTACTTGCGTACCGATAATGCTGCCTACCGCTTTCGTCCAAGCTGCATTACGGCTAGCTACTTCAGCTTTACCTCCTAGCTCCTTATATGTTCCGGCATTATTAAAGCCAACGCTCATCTGCATACCGGACATCCGTTCTTGTATTACGTCCTGCAAACTCTCAACTACTAAATTATTTGTAGTACTTACTCCCCCTGATACCTACATACCAAATCTTACAGAGTCAAGATTTTGTAAATTTTTCTTTAAGTCTACCAGCGATGTGCTTACTACTAGCTTTCTTATATCGCCTGCTATCTGCATAGTTTGTGGGCCTAGCTGATATAGGTTTAATGCACGATCTAGAACATCAAGCCAAGTGCGTACCATTTTTATGTATTAAGTGATTGGCAAGCTTTGCCGTGTAGCTTAAATCTTCTTGCATGCCAATATGTATGCCAGCTTGCATTGTAGTAGATAGAGGATAATTATATAGAGGATTTAGCTGTCATTGCCTATTATATCGACTTCGTCCTCTAAATAAGAAGCTATATGATATTTTTAGGTCAACAGGCAGTAGATTAAGGATTGGACTTTCTTCTAAAGATTTTTCTACTAATTTAAAATTTAAAAATGGAGTATGATCTTTAAAAGGGTTTTCAGTTTGATAAGAGCTATAAAAAAGCTTATAATTTTGTCCTATAAATAAATTTAATGCCTCTTTATCTATTGCTTTATATTTATCTGCAATCTCCTTTATTTCTTCTAGCGTATAATTATTAGATAAAATTTTAGCAAATTCTTTATGAGGTAGATTAGCTATTTTTGCTAACGTATTTATATCTTGGAAACTCATTTTATCTTGATAATGATTTGTAAAAGTATATTGCTCATTTTTTTGTTAATTTATAAGAAAATAATATTAATAAGTCAATAAGTTGTATTTAATATTTTAATAATTTAATATTTTAATAATTTATTATTCTCTTCACCGCTATAATTACTGAGTTCTAGCAAAGCTGCGTGTATTTCTTTCTCAAGTAAATTAGATACTGCCGCAAAATCATTATCAAGAGCTATTATTTGCCTTGCTAGATTATTTGGAAGCCCTAGAGCATCCTTGCTCTAAACGCTAGCAACAAATTTGACCAAGTAAGCTCTATTTCCGATATTGCTAAATATTTACCCTCTAATATGGCTACTTCTAGCTCTGCCTTATCTGCTTGAGCTTTTAGTAACCTAACGCGAGTTTCGTATTAATAGAGGAACTGAATAGCTGATAGTAACTGGGTTACGAGGATATTAGTAATATTGTTTTTGTTATAAAATGTACTTAAAACTGCATAAATTTTTAGTAAATTGTCTTTTTTGACTATAACTATTAAATTGTAAAACTTGTCACACCTCTTACAAACCTTGAAAGGATAAGCATTATAGCATATTCATTAACCATAATTTAGGCATCTTAATACGAAACTCGCGTTAACCTAAGCTTTTGAGTATGTAGATTATTGTTTTTGCCTAGATTCTGCTGTTGTAAATACTTCCCATAAAATAGTAGGTACAGAATATTTTTTTAGCAAGACATGGATCGAAAATTAAAACAAAAGGAACATTCAAAGTTTTTACTAAATTTCAAAAAGCCTTGAAACCCTTGTCGGAACTGGTGGAGGCAAAGGGAATCGAACCCTTGACCCTCTGCGTGCAAAACAGACGCTCTACCCCTGAGCTATGCCCCCGATTGTGTGGAAGATATATTGTTTATAAGTAATTAGGATAAGCTTTTAACTAGTCCCCAAGGTAATGGTTGACCGTTACTTCCTACGACTAAATCTCCGGAAGATTCATATTCGGCAGCTAGAAAAGAATTTTGAACAGCAATAAGCTTTACCGGTTTGATTTTCTGACCGTTATGAAAATATTCTTTAGCCTGTTCCCTAGAAGTCGGGTTATTTTTGGAAGCTGTTTTTGCTTTCGCTTTAGACATACACTATTAACTTTTTTTAAACTTGTGAAAAATATAAAACTTTTTCCTAAACTTGTCAATAACTACCGTGTCGATAAATAGACATTGCTTAGAAAAAAGTGGTTTTGTTTTACACAACTTCTAAAAAATCCCTTATTGTCATTCCTACGAAAGGCTTGCTTGCATAGAGCAGTTGTTTCGTCATTGCGAGCAGCCATTGTTACGTGGC
>NZ_CM000770.1:1235532-1243515 GCF_000160735.1 Rickettsia endosymbiont of Ixodes scapularis
TACCGCACGTAATTCATTTAAACTCCTTACTACGCCCACTTTATCAAGAAAGATAAACTCTTTTAAAACATTTTCAAAACCATATCGATTTACATAAGACTTTATATCTTTTGATAACAGAGTTAAATTACGCTTTAATAGTTCCTTTATCATAATTCTACTTATTTATAATTTGTATTTCTTAAAGGTGATAAAGAGCCTATTGTCATTGCTGCAAAAGGCTTGCTTGCGTGGAGCAGTAAAACCCACTGTGTCATCCCGTGGTCAAACCACGGGATGACAGGGGTAAAATCGATCCACGCAGACAATACTAAGCTAGGCATGACACTTAAACTCCTACTGATTAATTCTTGCCGCGCAGATTCTTTCGGTGATTTCTTTCAGTTTTTCTACTCTATCTATTAAATATAAAAGTTGTTCTTTTGTAATCTTATAGTTTTTATCATATCTTACGTCAATATAACTTTTTGAAGCAACTCAAAACATTCTTTTTGATCCGGGGTTGCTATAGGAAATAATTGCAATAACTCACTATTATAATTTTCTGCCATACTACCTAATTTTTCTATATCATGTAGCTTTGGTTTATAGTTTGAAAAAACTAATAAAATAGTGCTATAAAGACTTTCCGTAGCTTGATGTAACTCAAAAGCACATTTATTTAAATTACCTCTTAGCAAAATATTATGAACATCAATAAGACATTCGTTAGCATGTTTAAACCATTCTTTATAATAACTTTAGCAATTTCTTTCATCTCGCTCCAAGGTAACTCCTTAGCTTCGCTTAAGGTAAATTCACCACTATTATATAAAAGAATACCTTCTTTTTTTATATCCGTGTAAAAATAACGCCCTATCTCCAACTGTCTATTTACTTCATCAATTGACTCTAGAATTATCGATATTAATGAATCATACGGAATAATTTGCTTAGGATTTATTACTCCTGTTTTTTCTAATCTTTTATATATATTATCTTCTAACCTAAAGTAGCATGCCCTTTATATTTACCTTTTTTCAGAATTATCAAAATATTGGTATCGCTATGGTAACCGTTAGGWAGATCACGTACCCAATCGCCTCTTGCAAAAGAGCCGTACAAGATAATCATAGCGATTTTATCTTGTGCAATATCTAAAATTTGCTGCACTATAAAATTAAGCCTAGCTTGGATTTTTAGAGAACGTTCGGGTAAAGTGGTTTTCATCTACTCATTTGCACCATGACAATATTTATATTTCTTGCCTGAACCGCACGGACATAGCTCATTACGAGATACCCTACCCCAACTAGTAGGATCTTCAGGGTTTCTATCTTTTGGGTCAATGCGTGATACGACGGGTTTAAGGTCAGTCTCAAAGCTACTTCCTGCATTATATTTACTAAATGCCGGATCTTCCCGACTCTCACGCATATTTTTCTGAAGTTTTTTATGCTCAAGCGAAACATCTTCTTTTTGAACATGTTTTAAGTCGATATGGAAGTGATATACTGTTTGAATAAATAATTCTTTTAAATTATTAAGCATCTGCTCGAATAAGTTAAATGCTTCTCTTTTATACTCGCTAAGAGGGTCTTTTTGAGCATAAGCTCGAAGCGATATGCCTTGTCTTAAATGATCTAAGCTATATAGATGATCTTTCCAAACTTGATCAAGGGTAGTTAGTAAAATATATTTTACGGCATTATGCATTAACTCGCTACTATAGGCTTCTTCTTTTGACTTATATATATCATGAGCCATTTGTATAACGGTCTTCGTGATTTCTTCTTCCGTTACATCATTTTTACTTACTAAATTATGATCAAATTTTATAGAAAAAACACGATGTAATTCTACGCTTAAATTTTCTATATCCCAATCTTCTCTATAAGAGCCTACCGGCATGAAAGTTAATACTATCTTTTTGGCGAGTTCCTCAGTAGTACTATTTAAGAAACCGTGACTATCTTTAGATTTAATAATTTCAGTACGTTGCTCGTATATTATCTTACGTTGGTCATTCATTACATCATCAAAACGTAATAAATTTTTACGCATCTCGTAGTTATGTCCTTCAACTTTTTGCTGAGCTTTCTCAAGTGAACGACTAATCATCGGATGGTGGATAGCCTCTCCGTCTTTCAATCCAAGCGTTCTAAGAACTCCTGATATACGATCTGATGCAAAAATACGCATTAAATCGTCATCAAGCGATAGGAAAAACTTAGTTTTACCAGGATCACCTTGTCTACCTGATCTTCCTCTTAGCTGATTATCTATCCTACGGCTTTCATGCCTTTCCGTACCTATCACAAATAAGCCGCCTGCTTCAATAACCTGCTTCTTTTCTTCGGCAATTTGAGCTTTTATTTCAGCTATTTTAGCTTCATAATTATGTTCTTTATCCAGCTGCTCTATTAACATTTCAGGGTTACCACCAAGCATAATATCAGTGCCTCGCCCTGCCATATTAGTTGCAATCGTTACTGCCTTAAACCTACCTGCTTGAGCAATAATAAAAGCTTCCTGCTCATGAAATTTGGCGTTTAATACTTTATGAGGGATTTTTTCTTTATTTAAAACGCTTGAAAGTTCTTCTGACTTTTCTATGCTTATCGTACCGACAAGTATAGGCTGACCACGATCGTAACAATCCTTAATCAGCTTTAAGATAGCATCATATTTTTCTTTTTTACTACCGTAAATCTCGTCATCAAGGTCAAGCCTTGTGACTTTATTATGGGTTGGGACTGCGACCACATCGAGATTATATATGTCTTTTAGTTCGGGTGCTTCGGTCATAGCCGTACCGGTCATACCCGATAATTTAGGATAATTACGGAAATAATTTTGGAAAGTAATGGATGCAAGAGTTTGGTTTTCATTTTGAATTTTCACATTTTCTTTTGCTTCTAATGCTTGATGTAGGCCTTCTGAATATCTACGCCCTTCCATTACACGACCGGTAAATTCATCAATAATCATTACTTTACCTTCACGCACCAAATAATCTACATCAACAGTAAACATATTATGAGCTCTTAAGGCTTGGTTAACATAATGTACTAAAGTTAAATTCTCAAAATCATATAAACCGGTATCAGGTTTTATAATATTTTCTTTACTTAAAAGCGATTCTATATGCGTAATGCCGGTTTCCGTTAAATTGATAGTTTTTAATTTTTCGTCTTTTTCAAAATCACTTGCATTAAGCAGGCGTACAATTTTATCAATTTTACCGTATAATTCTGAATTATCATTAACCGGACCTGAGATAACTAGCGGAGTTCTTGCTTCATCTATCAAAATCGAATCAACCTCATCGATGATAGCAAAATTAAAAGGACGAAGTACTCGCTCTTGCAAACTATACTTCATATTATCCCTTAAATAGTCGAAACCGAGTTCATTATTTGTTGCATGGGTAATATCGGCATTATAGGCAGCTCGTTTTGCTTTATCAGGCATACCGGCAACAATACATCCAACCGATAAACCTAAAAAATTGTAAATTTTACCCATGGAAGCAGAATCACGGCTTACCAAATAATCATTCACAGTTACAACATGTACGCCTTTTCCGGTTAAAGCATTTAAGTAAGCAGGAAGCGTTGCAACTAAGGTCTTACCCTCACCGGTACGCATTTCGGTAATCATGCCTCTATGTAATATAAGACCACCTATAAGCTGAACGTCAAAATGACGCATACCGCAAACTCTTCTAGCCGCTTCCCTAACTACCGCAAACGCCTCATATACTATATCGTCTAAAGTTGCTCCGTTTTTAAGCTTTTCTTTAAACTCTACAGTTTTATTCTTCAACTCCTCGTCTGATAATTTTTGTATAGCAGGCTCAAGCGAGTTAATTTTTGTAATTTCGGAAAATAGTTTTTTTACAGTACGATCATTTGCAGTACCGAAAAGTTTTTTTAAAATATAAAGCATTAAAGTCCTTATGATATTTTTAGTATTTTAGTACTTAAAAATATAGGTATATTTTATAAAATTATCAAATGTTATAATTTTATTTAAATGAATAATTTTTTATTGAAAGGCATTTTTTTACTACAAATATTTGTAAATTATTATTAATAAATAAAATATTCTCAAATAGCTGTTGACGGTTATATATTATTTTTATAAAATTTAAGCTTATGTTTAACACAATTATGAGTCATAAATGAAAAAATTATCTGTTATATTTTTTATCAGTTAGCATGCTTTCCGGTATTGCTTTTGCCAATAAAGACAAAGTAGTTGCTACCTATAAAGGCGGTGAAGTAAAAGAATCGCAAATTATGAAAGAATTTAAGCCTCAGCTTAATCTTCAATCAGGTGAAACAATCAAAAATTTTGATGATTTTCCGCCGCAAGATCAGGAAAAATTAATAAAAATTTATGTTAATAATCTTTTGTTAAAAGAAGAAGTTACTAAATCAAACATTACTTCATCTAAAGAATTCCAAGAAAAACTTAAAAATGCAAAAAATCAATTAGCTCAACAAGAATTACTAGCAAATTACATAAAATCTAACATTACAGATAAGATGTTTGATGACGAATATACTAAATATGTCAGTAATCTTAAAGGTAAAGAGCAAATAAAAGTTGCTCATATTTTAGTTAAATCCCAAAAAGAAGCTAACGATATAAAGACCAAATTAAGCAAAGGCGGAAATTTCACTAAGCTTGCAGAAGAGTCATCTCTTGATAAAGCTTCAGCTTCAAACGGCGGCGTTATCGGTTACATTCTACTAAATCAACCTGGGCAGTTAGTACCGGAATTTGAAAAGAAAGCTTTTGCTTTAAAAGTAAATGAAGTTTCAACTCCTGTAAAAACCGATTTCGGTTGGCATATTATCAAAGTGCTTGAGAAAAAACCTGTGCCTATTCCAACAAAAGAAGAAGCAAAAATAACTATTGATAATATATTAGCTGCAGAAGTACTAAAGAAATATATTTCTGATTTAGAAGCTAAAGCTGATTTAAAAATCATGTTACCTAAAGCAGATAGCAAAGCCGGATCGTAATTTATATTTTATATTTTGTCATTGCGAGTGGGTATTGTTGCGTGGATAGCAAATCGTCATTGCGAGCAGCAGCCATAGGCTGCGTGGCAATCTCATGAAATAATAACAAAATCCTGAGATTACTTCGTAATTTCCTTGCAATGACGGAAAAACTGATCTACGCAGGCATAACATTATAACTACTCTCAATCACAGCAAATGCTACGCATACAGGATAATCATCAGAAAGAGAAAGGTGAATATTAAAAGGAGGGGGTTTGTTTGTATAGTTTGAACTAACTTCTACTATAGGCTTGCCTAAATCATCATTTAGTATAGTAATATCTTTAAAATTTATACCTTGACCTATACCGACTCCAAAGGCTTTACTAACAGCCTCTTTAGCAGCAAAACGCTTGGCTAAAAAAGCAGCACAGTTTGTTTTATCCAACAAAGCAAACTGTTTTAATTCCTTTGAAGCTAGAATTTTTTTAGCAAAAAGTTCCGGATATAAATGTAATATCTTTTCGATTCTAGGAATTTGTACTATATCAGTACCGACACCGATAAGCATTTACTTATCGGTTTCATAATCTTCGCCATTCTCATCAATAAAGATTTGATCATCTAAATCAGAATAATCTTCCCCGATATAAACTTCAGGTAAATACTCAAATTTTTCTTCTACATCTTCTGATTCATCTTGATTAACAAGAGGCTCTATCATAGTTCTTGTACGCAGACTGTTTATTAAGTCTTGTTCTAACTGGGCTACCGATACTTTTCCGGCAGCAATTCTACGTAATGAGATAACAGGAGGTTTATCACGCTTTTCTTTTTTTATTTGACTAGTTTCTACTTTATAATTTAATAATTTAGCATATCTTGTTGCTAGAACAACAAGCCGAAACCTATCCGATATAATTTTATTACAATCTTCTGCTGTAATTCTTGCCATAATTTTCTCCGTTAAAAATAATATACTACGAATAAATAAGAAATGAGTATACGAAGATCAACTTCAAAAAGAGCAAAGAGTTCACAAGTCGAGGAACGGAACGTATACTTAATACGTGAGTACCGCAGACCTTGTAGAACGACGCAGCCAATTTTTGAAGTTGATCGAGTATATTATACTCTTTTTATATCCGCACCGCAATTACTTAATTTTTTTTCTAAATCTTGGAAGCCACGATCTAAGTGATATATTCGATGTAATACGGTTTTGCTATTAGTACTAAGACCGACGAGTATTAGCGATACCGAAGCTCTAAGGTCACTTGCCATAACTTCCGCTCCTTTTAACATTTCTACACCTCGGACGACCGCCTTATTACCTCGTACTACTATATCTGCTCCCATCCTACATAATTCAGGGACATGCATGAAACGATTTTCAAAAATATTTTCGGTGATTATTGAAACACCGTTGCTAAGCGTCATAAGACTCATAAATTGTGCTTGTAAATCTGTGGCAAACCCAGGATAGGGATTAGTTTCTAAATCAACTGAATTTAACTTCCCTTCATAAGTTACTTGGACTCCGTTATTGATCGGCACGACTTTTATACCCGTTTCGATGAGTTTTAAAGCTATATTTTCTATAATATGGTAATCAATTCCACAAATTTTCACATCACCTTTAGTAATAGCTGCCGCAAACATATAAGTACCGGCTTCAATACGATCAGAAAGTACTTTATAGCTCGCTTTATTTAAAGAATCTTTACCTTTAATCGTTATTTCGCTAGTGCCGACACCTGCAATATCGGCTCCCATTTTAATAAGACAATTACATAAATCAACTATCTCCGGCTCTCGACCGCAATTAAAAAGCACAGTTTCTCCCTCTGCTAAAACAGCTGCAAGTATTGCATTAATCGTAGCACCTACAGAAACTTTATCAAAAACAAAATGAGTACCTTTTAAGCGTCCTTTACTTGAAGCGTTAATATAACCGTCTTCTATTTCAATCGTAGCTCCCATAGCTTTTAATACGGCAATATGCAAATCTACTTGCCTTGCTCCAATAGCACAACCACCCGGAAGCGATACTTTTGCTTTACCGTATTTGGTAAGCAAAGGACCAAGCACCCAAATCGATGCTCTCATTTTACGGACTATTTCATAATCTGCAGTAAAGTTATTTATATTTCCGGTATTAATTATAAGCTCAAATTCATCTTGGTGTTCTATTATTTCAATATCCGCTCCGTGACTTCTTAGCAAATCTTTCATAGTACTAACATCCGTTAATTTTGGAACATTAGTAATATGTAGTTTATCGGTAAGAATAGATGCCGCCATAATAGGTAACACGGCATTTTTAGCACCGCTAATATTAATACTACCTTCAAGAGGCTTACCGCCGTGAATAATTAATTTTTGCATAAATTATTTTGATAAAATTGTAACGTCATTGCGAGGAGAAACTGATTATATTGTCATCCCACGACTTGATCGCGGGATCCAGTTAAAAATACTAATATTATTAGTATTTTTAGTTATTTTCTGGATACCGTGGTCAAGCCACGGTATGACACCGATTATACTACACATCCAAATTCACGACATTTAAAGCATTCGCTTGAATAAATAATCTGCGAGGTTCAACAACGTCACCCATTAAAGTAGAGAAAATGCCCTCTGCTTCATCGACTTCCACAACTCTTACCTGAAGCAAAGTTCTTTTTGCAGGGGCAAGAGTAGTTTCCCATAGTTGGTCGGAATTCATCTCACCAAGACCCTTAAAACGCTGGATGTTTATACCTTTTTTCCCGCATTCTATAATAGTATTTAACAACTGGCTTGGCGTTAAAATATCGAATTCTTGACTTTTCACTATAAGCTTTAATTGCTTACCGAATACATCAAAAATTGTTAAAGCAAGCTTTGATATTTGTACAAACTCAAATGATTCCAACTGCTCTTTCAACAATATTTTACTTTCTTTTAAACCCCTACTAAAGCGGAAGAACTCTATTTTATT
>NZ_CM000770.1:1244015-1246403 GCF_000160735.1 Rickettsia endosymbiont of Ixodes scapularis
TACGGAATCATCAAATTGTCAAGCAGCTGAATTGCCAACCGAAGGTCACGCTTCCACATTTTACTTCTTGAGCCCTACTAGCGGAGACTCTATTTATTCATGTTTAAATTCCCATAGTTTTATCAGCGACTCTCTAGCTATTAACATCTAAGCTTTTCAGTCTAATCACTTCAGCTCAATATTGTATAGTAGTCATATGCAGATTCAGTATGAGCGATTAAATTTTTTGCTAGCATGATCAAGCAAGCCGTTAAACTTAACTACTTTATTAATTAGCTCTTCTAAATTATCGCCTACTAACTGTTCTTTACCGTCTAGAGTTAAGGTTGCATCATTAATAGTTGATTTTATCAAATAATCTTGCAGTGCTTGTTCATTCTTTAAATAAAGCTCGGCTGCTCCTTTCTTTACCTTATAAAGCGGTGGCTGGGCTATGTATAGATAACCTTTATTTATTAGCTCCGGCATATGACGATAAAAGAATGTAAGTAATAATGTTCTAATATGTGAACCGTCAACATCAGCATCGGTCATAATAATAACTTTATGGTATCTAAGCTTTTCTAAGGAAAATTCTCGTTCAACACTAATCCCAAGAGCTGTAATTAACGTACCGATTTGGTCCGAAACCGAGCATTTTATCAAACCTTGCTCGCTCAACGTTCAAAATTTTACCACGCAGAGGCAATATAGCCTGAATTTTACTATCCCTACCCTGTTTTGCAGTACCGCCCGCAGAGTCTCCCTCAACAATAAACAATTCTGAAATTGCCGGATCTTTTGCATGGCAATCGGCAAGCTTACCGGGTAAATTCGAGACTTCTAAAGCTGATTTTCTTCGAGTTAGCTCCCTTGCTTTTCTAGCAGCTTCACGAGCATTAGCCGCTTCCATAATCTTAGCTATAATTGCCTTAGCTTCCGCCGGATGCTCTTCAAACCACTCAAGAACCTTTGTATAAACGGCATTCTCAACAACCCGGTCGTACTTCGGAGCTTACTAGCTTATCTTTTGTTTGAGAAGAAAATTTAGGGATCAGGAACTTTAACGGAAAGCACACAACATAGCCCTTCCCCTAGTATCTTCACCGCTAAAGTCATTTTTAGCTTTTTTTATTAAGACCCGTAGTATCAAGGTAAGAGGTAATAACACGTGTTATTGCTGATTTGAAAGCACTAAGATGAGCTCCACCGTCACGCTGCCCTAATATTATTAGTAAAGCATAAAATATTTTCGTGATAAGAATCGTTCCAATGCATCGCAAGCTCAAGACTTATACCGGACTCATCATTCTCCGTATTAACTACTATACATGGATGAATAGCGTGCTTCGCTCTGTCTATATATTTTACATAAGCTTCTATACCGCCCGTATAATAAAACTCTACTTCCTTAGCTTCTTCAAAGCGATTATCAACGAATAAAATCTTTACTCCTGAATTTAAAAAAGCAAGCTCACGAAGACGATGTTCTATAGTGCCGGAATCAAATTCTATATTAGTAAACGTTTCTACAGATGGGAAAAAAGTAACTTCCGTACCTTTTTTGTCAATATTTTCTTTGACAACCGCAAGCGGAGCTTCCGTTATACCATTATTAAATCTAATCAAATATTCCTTATTATTACGCCAAATACGCAGCTCAAGCCACTCAGAAAGAGCATTTACAACCGATACACCAACACCGTGTAGACCGCCTGAAACCTTATAAGAGTTCTGATCAAACTTACCGCCGGCGTGAAGTTGCGTCATAATAACTTCAGCTGCCGATATTCCTTCTTCTTCATGAATTTCAACGGGTATACCTCGCCCGTTATCAGATACGGTTACCGAACCGTTTTTATTTAATGTTACTCGTACTAGATCGCAATAACCGGCGAGCGATTCGTCGATAGCGTTGTCGACTACTTCATAAATCATATGATGTAGACCCGACCCGTCTCCAACGTCCCCGATATACATTCCGGGTCTTTTTCTTACAGCTTCAAGACCTTTTAAAACCTTAATAGAATCAGCACCGTATGATGATTCGTTAAATTTTTCTTCAATTTCCGACATAATCTTTATATTTATATATTTAGCTCTATATTATTTGTTGCTAGAAACAATAAAAATTACTATAACGTAACTTATTAAAATAGTAAAGTTTCTTGATTTAAAATTAGCGAGATAACAAAATAAAGGCTGACACCGTCATTGCGAACGACTGAAGACCTTGTTGCATAGCTCTTATGTCATTCCCGCAAGAGCGGGAATGACACCGAAACTTTAAGTCAACTTTTTCTAGTCAATACCAAATTAGCGAGATAACAATGAATATATTAAAGTTAAAAAATATTTTCGACGTGATAGATGATTATGATGTGTTTTTATTTGATCTTTGGGGTGTAA
>NZ_CM000770.1:1248403-1250001 GCF_000160735.1 Rickettsia endosymbiont of Ixodes scapularis
GATGATATTAACAAAGCTAATATTTTCTTAATGACTATCTATAGAGATGAAAACGAAAATTTAGATTTAAACGAGTTCAATGAATTATTTAAAATTGTTGTACAACATAAAATGGTCAATATTTGTGCTAATCCTGACCTTGGAATAAATCAGCACAGTGTTTATAGATATTGTAGCGGCTATTATGCTGAAAAAATAAAGCAGCTTGGTGGAAAAGTAATTTATAGCGGTAAGCCATATGAAGAAATATATAGCAAGATTTTAAAAGAATGTCATAATACCCCTAAGAATCGTATGTTAATGATTGGGGACACTTTTTACACCGATATACTTGCTGCAAATCGCCTGGGTATAGACTCTGGCCTAGTGTTAACCGGAAATTCTAGAGAATATCACATTAATTTTGATAATATTGAAGAAAAACTAGATAGTTTAACGAAAGCTGCTGCTAAACAATCGATTACACCTAGTTTTGTTGTTGATTTATCTTGAATAGCTTTGCCGTCATTGCGAGAAAAACTGTAAGTTTTGACGAAGCAATCTCGTGCTAAAGTCCTGAGATTGCCACGCTCCTTTTAGTCGCTCGCAAATGACGGAAACCTATATATGCCCTTGCAATGACGTTAAAACAACAACTCTATTGATATTTTACTTATAATCTGCTATAGAGTAAAACTTAAGCGGTCGTGGCGGAATTGGTAGACGCGCAGCATTGAGGGTGCTGTTCTGTAAAAAGATTGGAAGTTCAAGTCTTCTCGACCGCACCATTCACCGTTTTTCACAAAGTCAAATTAGCGACTTCTTGCTGCAGGTTGCTCTTTTGTTCTGAGGTCACTGCCTTAAAACTTTTCTGTTTTAACACTTCAGATTTTATATTTACTCCTAAGTTCTTCTTGTTAGCAGATGTTTGTGCTAATTATATACTCCTGATAAATGAAAAGGAGTTAAAATAAAAACTATTGCTTATTTGTACTCTGTGATTTATATTGATTAGCAAATTGTACACAATTCTGTGCCAAGCCTAACTAAATCAGTTTTAAATAATTATAATTAACTAAGTCTAATAAACTATTAGGTAAATAGGTTATGCCTAATTTCAATATATTTAAAAGCATCTTACCTGATCATCACGATCAATTTGCTGAAATTTTTGATCAAATTAATAATCTGATCGAAGATCACAATTATGATGCTGCTGCAAGCAGGCTGGCCAAACTTCATTATGCCGATTTAGCGGATTTCTTAGATAATCTTAACAATAAAACATATAAAATAATTATTCCCTTATTACAGGATGAAATTAAGCCTGAAACGTTAGTATCGTTAAATGCTTATAGTAAACCTCTAATAATAGAAACTTTAGGCATAAAAAAATCTGCAGAATTAATCAATAAGCTAGTTATAGAAGATGCTATTGAAGTAGTAATCGATCTAGACGATGATATAAAAGACCTTATCCTAAGTAATCTCACTAAAGAAAAAAAACACCAAATTACCGTAGGTTGTACATATCCTGAAATACGGTAGGTAGAGTAATTGAGCGAGATTTTATTAATCTTCAAGAAGATGGACGGTCGAGGAATCATTAAATTTTATCA
>NZ_CM000770.1:1251501-1256470 GCF_000160735.1 Rickettsia endosymbiont of Ixodes scapularis
ATAGCTTTTGCTCCAAACATAATCCCATTCTTCCTGCTTGATAAACCTTCATCAACTGAAAGTAAATGCTTTTCTAGCGTTTCTGATAAGGAGTAACTTATTTTTGATGATATAGAGGCAAATAAAGCAACACCTACTGGAATATTATTGATCTTAACAGGAGCATTCATGGATATTTCATCCTTAAGCCAAATATTTGCTTTCGGAGCAAATAAAAAGATAAAAATAAATAGAGATGGAAAAAACCACTCCATAGCAAAAATACCAATATTGCCTCTAAAAATAGCTCTTGTTGCTGCCCAAATTCCACCAATTGTCAAAGCAAATTTACCTACCGGAGTAAAATATTCACTATTTGAGGCAAATACTCTTCCTATTCCATTAAAAACTTGCCATAATATATCTCCTCCACCAAATGTATGTATTACGTAATCTGCCATATGCTTTTTATATTTTTATCTTCTTTGCTTATTTTTGTGCGTGCTTATCTGCTTGCTCATCTAATTTTAATTTATAATTAATTTTTTAAGCCCTCTCTTTAGCTATTAAATGTTGTTCTATTAATCTTGCTCTTCTATCAATCTGATCACTACTTGTTAGCATATTACTCCATTTCTCTTGAGCAAAAAGTTGCACTCGATCTAAAGCTTTTAAGTAAGCAGTTAAATGATCATCTGCTACTTGTTTCGGTTTTAGCATGGTTACTGCTTTACGTACTTCTGAGATTACCTCCTTTAAATGCTGCAATAAACTGTAACTAGCAATTAACTCTGACGAACTCTCTAAAATAGTAACTCCTGATATTGCTTCTAAAGTAATATAGTCATAAATTGGAAATGCTTCCCCTATTGAAGATAGGAAAGATATGTCTGCATTACTAAACTCGTTATTACTTGTAAGTTTACTCTTTAATTCATCTAGCTTGGTTTTAGCCTTGCCTTGATATGATTGATCTGGAGCAATACTAATATTGCGTCTTAGAGCTGGGTTTAAACAATTACTATTATCACAAGTATAAATTGAGGCAGATTCTCCACCTTTTAAATGAGCAATCTAGCTCTTTTCATCTTGAGCAAGTGACGCAAGGAAATAAACATTATTATCTCTAACTATAATAGTTCCTGTCATTGACATAATGGCATTTCTCATATTTTCAGGAATCCCTGCTTTTTCTGCTGCTTTAATAAAGATATTATAATCAGTAAGCATTAATTCTGGATCTTTATTTTGGGCTCTAGTTAAAGCTTGCTTCTGCTCTAAATCATTACGGCACCTTTTACCAGCAGCAAAATAATCAAACCCTGAGCTGGATTGTATAGCTTAAGCAGGTAAGGTAGTTACTTTTTGTAATACGTGATAAGCAGCATCAAAAAAATATGTAAAGTTACTAGTATCTTTTCTAATTTGATGTTTAATTTTAAACCAATAATGTTCTATAGGATTAAGGTCAGGACTGTAAGTAGGAAGGAATAAAATACTTGCCCCTACCGATTCAATTAATTCTTTTACCTTAGAGTTTTTATGAAAATTAATATTATCCATTACTACGACTTGTCCTGCCCTTAATTCTTTAATGAGTATATCCTTGACATACGTCTCAAAAATAGCTTTATTACAATTGCCTTCAAATATTAGAGGTGCTACAATATTGCTATTAAATAGGCCAGCAATCATACTAATTCTGTGTTTGTGCTGATAAACTTTTTCACCATGTAGAGAATATTACTAGAAGTTACAAGAAAGAGCTATGATATATGAAAAACTTTTTAAAATATTTACTTACAATTTTTCTATTAACTTTTACAACTCAATCATTGGCTAATAAATATCTTTCTAAAGCTGATAATTTGTTTGGAATGAGTAAATTTGATTTATAGCATAGGCAATTAAGATAGTGATATTAATAAAAGGATATGGTAAAGTAATTAGAAAATAGTTATGCCAAGTCCATATTCATATGATTTAAGAAAGGGAGTGATTCAATATATTGAGTCAGGGAAAAGAATAATAGAAGCAAGTCAAGTATTTAATATCAGCCGTAAAGTAATATATGATTGGAAGAAATTAAAGAAAGAAACAGGAGATGTTTAATGTCCCCCTTCGGGGATAAGAAATCCCTCGCCTTCAGGCGAAGGGAAGATATAATGAAATTGCTTTAGCAATGAATTTATATCAAGAAACATGAGAAGTTATAGAAAGAATAGTCATAGTCAGTATGATTTAAAAGTACATCTTATATGGATACCAAAATATAGGAAGAGAGTATTGATAGGCAAAGTAGCGGAAAGGGCTAGAGATTTACTAAGGCAGATTTGTATGGAACATGAAGTATATATAATTTCAGGGAAAATATCATGTGATCACGTGCATATGTTTATCTCATATAAATCACAAATATCTCTTAGCAAGTTAGTACAGTATTTAAAAGGTAGTAGCTCAAGAATTTTATTGCAAGAATTTGCTCATTTAAGAAAACAATTTTGGGGCAATCATTTGTGGGCTAGGGGCTATATGGCGGTCAGTTCAGGTAATATAACTGATGAAATGATACAGCACTATATTGATGAACAGGAAGGTGAACCTGTGAATGATGATCGATTTCTAATCGATTCCACTTTATAACCCCTCAGCTTATAGCTGAGGGTTCTTTAGTTAAAAACTGGCTATCAAAAAGGGCATAGTCATAAAATAACAGATATGGAAGGATTTAAAAAATTTTTGGAATCTAATAAAGATAAAAGCAGTCGAGAGCTAGCCATCTTGTATCCTAGTAAAGTGTCAGCAAGAACTATAATAAACATGATTAGAAAAGTTGGTTACAGCTATAAAAAAACTTTTCTTCATCCCAAAAGAAATCATAAATTAAGAAATGAGTTTATAGAAAAGATAACCACCATAGACAAAGATAAACTAGTGTTTTTGGATGAATCAAGAATAGAAGATAATGCGTGTCGAGAACATGGCTGGAGCCCAAAAGGAGAAAGATGTTATGGTGAAAAAGTTTATCAGCACAAACACAGAATTAGTATGATTGCTGGCCTATGTAATAGCAATATTGTAGCACCTCTAATATTTGAAGGCAATTGTAATAAAGCTATTTTTGAGACGTATGTCAAGGATATACTCATTAAAGAATTAAGGGCAGGACAAGTCGTAGTAATGGATAATATTAATTTTCATAAAAACTCTAAGGTAAAAGAATTAATTGAATCGGTAGGGGCAAGTATTTTATTCCTTCCTACTTACAGTCCTGACCTTAATCCTATAGAACATTATTGGTTTAAAATTAAACATCAAATTAGAAAAGATACTAGTAACTTTACATATTTTTTTGATGCTGTTTATCACGTATTACAAAAAGTAACTACCTTATCTGCTTAAGCTATACAGCATTGTGAGCGACTGCAAGGAGTGTTGCAATCCAGAAAATAATTAAAAAAATGCTAAAGATTAGCATTTTTAAACTGGATTGCTTCGTCAATTACTTACGTAATTTTCTCGCAATGACGTTGAAAATTAATCCACGCAACAAAATCTTAACAAATAAAAAAGATGGACAGCTTACAAGTTAAAAATATATCAAAATCCTATAAAAAAAGGAATATATTAACGGATATATCTCTGAATATAAAACAAGGAGAGATAGTTGGTTTATTCGGTCCGAACGGAGCCGGTAAAACAACTTGCTTTAACATTATTATCGGTTTAATGAAACCGGACTCAGGGCAATTACTTTTAAATGATATAAATATTACCAACTTGCCTATTTATTTACGAGCAAGGCTTGGAATCGGTTATCTTCTTCAAGAACCTTCGATATTTCGGGGATTATCAGTTGAGGATAATATTAAAGCTGTAGTTGAGATATCTGAAAATGATAAAGAAGTAATTGAACAAAAAACCCATAATTTGCTAGAGAAATTTTCGATAGTTCATTTAAAAGATTCATCCGCTGCTAGCTTATCAGGCGGTGAAAGGCGTAGGCTTGAGATTGCACGTTCACTTGCAATAGAGCCTAAATTTATCATGCTTGATGAACCGCTTGCCGGTATTGACCCGCTTGCTATTTCCGATATCAAAAATCTAATTACTTATTTACGTGAATTTAATATAGGCATATTAATTACCGATCATAACGTACGTGATACTCTAGATATAGTCGACCGTGCTTATGTTATTTTTGAAGGTAAAGTATTATTAGAAGGAAGTGCTAAGGAAATAGCAAATAGCAAGAAAGTTAAGGAAGTGTATTTGGGAGAAAGCTTTAGCTTCTAGATTCCGATGTCATCCCTAGCTAAAAGCGGGGATCCAATCCTTTTCGATGTCATCCCGTGGCTTGGCCACGGGATCCAGTAGAATTGACTACTATAAATTGTTTTTATGGCGTGGTCAAGCCACGGCATGACATTGAATACGTTTTCCGAACCATGTAATAACATTCAAAACAGTTTTTTATGCAAATTAACAAAGAAATTTTTAGGGCTTATGACATACGAGGTAATAGCCTTAAGGATTTAACGGAAGAAGTAGCTTATAAAATCGGCTTTTGTTTCGCCGAGATGACTATAACGAAAGATAACAATAAAATCTGTATAGGTTTAGACGGTCGGCTCAGCTCCCCTACCCTTTGTAAAGCTTTAGAACTAGGATTAACTGATGCAGGAGCTAAAATCATAAATATTGGCGTAGTTCCAACGCCGGTTTTATATTTTGCCGATAAACACTTTATGCTTGTCGGTAGTATTATGGTCACGGGATCACATAACCCTCGTGACGATAACGGTTTTAAAATGTTGCAAAACGGCAAATCTTTTTTCGGTCCTCAAATCCAGGATTTACTAGCAAAGATTAATGTCATCCCGTGGCTTGACCACGGTATCCATAGTGATATTAACTGGATCCCGCAGTCAAGCCGCGGGATGACAATAACTCCTTACGACATCCAATCTAAATACCTAAAACGTATTTT
>NZ_CM000770.1:1256670-1264067 GCF_000160735.1 Rickettsia endosymbiont of Ixodes scapularis
AACCCTGCTAATTTACAAGAGCTGATTAAATCAGTTAAAGAACAAAATTGTGACCTTGGTATAGCTTTTGACGGTGACGGTGATAGAATCGGTATTATCAGCTCAAACGGGAAGATATTATTCGGTGATCAAATTTTATGTATATTTGCTGAGGATATCTTAAAGGAAAACCCAAATGCCACTATAATAGTCGATGTAAAAGCCAGCCGGTTCATCGTTGATAAAATAAAATTATTCGGTGGAAATCCTATAATATGTCGAACAGGTCATCCTTTTATTAAAAGCAAAATGCTTGAGACAAAGACTTTACTCGCCGGTGAAATGAGTGGGCATATATTCTTTGCCGATAAATATTTTGGCTTTGATGATGCAATTTATGCAGCTCTTAGATTTTTAGATTTACTTAGCAAATCGGATAAAACTCTAGATGAGATAATAGACGAGTTACCCAAAAGCTATAGTACACCGGAAATTAAAATATTTGTTTCTTCAGAGTTAAAACTAAAAATTATAGAAGAAATAAAGCAAAAGTTACTTGATGATAAAATAGAATTTAACGATATTGACGGTGTACGGGTAAATACTGAGCATGGTTGGTGGCTCTTGCGTAGCTCTAATACCGAATCTATTATAGTTGCAAGGGCTGAATCAGCTAATAAGGATGGTTTAGAAAAAATAATAACTATAATTAATAAATATCTTGAAAAATACGGGCTATTAATTAATTATTAAAAAATTATTGCTTTCTAAAGTATTATTTTATATATTTTTCTTACATTAAATTAATATAAAGGAAAAATAATATGTTTAAAATCTCATATACAACAGACCTAATCGATACATCATCTGTTGATACTAAATTAGTTACAATAACAGCAACAGGTGCAAATACATTAAATATTAACATTACCAACAAGGCACCATTGGTAATAAAAAATAAAGACCTTGAGCCTACTAATGATCCTCTTATTTTTAAACTTAACAGTGATGTAGCAGCATCTAACGGTCTAAATAGTTTAGTTCTTGACTACAATGACGCAGGCTTATTTAGTGGTCCAACTATTAGTTATGACAATAAATTTGGTACAATAACATTTAGTGGACCGGCAGATAGTAATGCTAATACTAAGACTTTAGGAAATACTATTAATACTGATGAAATCGTTTAAGGGTATTAATGTCATTCCTAGCTAAAAGCGGGAATCCAGTACTTTTTGTTGTCATACCGTGGCTTGACCACGGTATAGCATAGGCAATTAAGATAGTGATATTAATAAAAGGATATGGTAAAGTAATTAGAAAATAGTTATGCCAAGTCCATATTCATATGATTTAAGAAAGGGAGTGATTCAATATATTGAGTCAGGGAAAAGAATAATAGAAGCAAGTCAAGTATTTAATATCAGCCGTAAAGTAATATATGATTGGAAGAAATTAAAGAAAGAAACAGGAGATGTTCAATTAAAAACTGGCTATCAAAAAGGGCATAGTCATAAAATAACAGATATGGAAGGATTTAAAAAATTTTTGGAATCTAATAAAGATAAAAGCAGTCGAGAGCTAGCCATCTTGTATCCTAGTAAAGTGTCAGCAAGAACTATAATAAACATGATTAGAAAAGTTGGTTACAGCTATAAAAAAACTTTTCTTCATCCCAAAAGAAATCATAAATTAAGAAATGAGTTTA
The DNA here is from genome assembly GCF_000160735.1 of Rickettsia endosymbiont of Ixodes scapularis. NCBI lineage: Bacteria > Pseudomonadati > Pseudomonadota > Alphaproteobacteria > Rickettsiales > Rickettsiaceae > Rickettsia > Rickettsia endosymbiont of Ixodes scapularis. The sequence goes on from NZ_CM000770.1 coordinate 1,258,358, forward strand.
TAGAAAAGATAACCACCATAGACAAAGATAAACTAGTGTTTTTGGATGAATCAGGAATAGAAGATAATGCGTGTCGAGAACATGGCTGGAGCCCAAAAGGAGAAAGATGTTATGGTGAAAAAGTTTATCAGCACAAACACAGAATTAGTATGATTGCTGGCCTATTTAATAGCAATATTGTAGCACCTCTAATATTTGAAGGCAATTGTAATAAAGCTATTTTTGAGACGTATGTCAAGGATATACTCATTAAAGAATTAAGGGCAGGACAAGTCGTAGTAATGGATAATATTAATTTTCATAAAACTCTAAGGTAAAAGAATTAATTGAATCGGTAGGGGCAAGTATTTTATTCCTTCCTACTTACAGTCCTGATCTTAATCCTATAGAACATTATTGGTTTAAAACTAAAGAACCCTCAGCTATAAGCTGAGGGGTTATAAAGTGGAATCGATTAGAAATCGATCATCATTCACAGGTTCACCTTCCTGTTCATCAATATAGTGCTGTATCATTTCATCAGTTATATTACCTGAACTGACCGCCATATAGCCCCTAGCCCACAAATGATTGCCCCAAAATTGTTTTCTTAAATGAGCAAATTCTTGCAATAAAATTCTTGAGCTACTACCTTTTAAATACTGTACTAACTTGCTAAGAGATATTTGTGATTTATATGAGATAAACATATGCACGTGATCACATGATATTTTCCCTGAAATTATATATACTTCATGTTCCATACAAATCTGCCTTAGTAAATCTCTAGCCCTTTCCGCTACTTTGCCTATCAATACTCTCTTCCTATATTTTGGTATCCATATAAGATGTACTTTTAAATCATACTGACTATGACTATTCTTTCTATAACTTCTCATGTTTCTTGATATAAATTCATTGCTAAAGCAATTTCATTATATCTTCCCTTCGCCTGAAGGCGAGGGATTTCTTATCCCCGAAGGGGGACATTAAACATCAAATTAGAAAAGATACTAGTAACTTTGGGGGTGTCAGAAAGTTTGTGTAAGTTATAAAAATAGTTAAGAATAAAATTAATTAAAACAACTTACATGAGGCTAATATGAAGAATAAGAGTAAAGTATCAAATCCGACTATAGAAAAAGTAGTATCAGAAATACTATCACAAAGTGATCCATCTGAGATATTTGGCAAAGAAGGAATATTTCAGGAAATTAAAAAGCAGATAGTAAATAAGATTTTAGAAAAAGAAATGGAATCTCATATAGGTTATGAGAAGCATTCTAAGAATACCAAGGAGTCAGATAATAGACGTAATGGCAATTATGAAAAGACTCTAATAGATTCCGAGGGTCGTAAATTGATAGTAGAAGTGCCAAGGGATCGGGAAGGAGAATTTGAACCTCAACTAATTCCAAAAGGAGTAAGGAGATTTGAAGGATTTGATGATAAAGTAATATCTTTATATGCTAGGGGAATGACTATTCGAGAAATACAAGGGCACTTAGAAGAACTATATGCCACCAAAGTATCATCTGAGTTAATATCAAAGGTAACTGATGGCATTTTAGAGGAAGTTACTGCGTGGCAGAATAGAGCACTTGATAGTGTATATCCTATAATGTAGATTGTATTCATGTTAAGGCAAGAGACAATCATATAATAATAAATAAAGCAGTTTATCTAGATATTGGCGTGAATATAGAAGGCAAGAAGGAACTATTAGGTATTTGGATAGGCAAGAATGAAGGATCTAAATTTTGGATGCAAGTAGTAACAGAACTGAAGAATCGTGGTGTAGAACAAATATATGTTGCGTGTGTTGATGGTCTTAAAGGTTTTCCAGAAGCAATAAATAGCATTTTCCCAAAAACCACAGTACAACTGTGTATTGTTCATATGGTAAGAAACTCTGTAAAATACGTATCATATAAAGATTTAAAATTGGTAACAGCTGATTTAAAGGCAGTTTATTCTGCAATAAATGAAGCAGAGGGATTAAGAGAATTACAAAATTTTGCTAAAAAATGGGATGAAAAATATCCAGTTATTTTTGATATATGGCAGAGAAATTGGTCTGGAATAGCTCCGTTCTTTAGCTTTCCGGAAGACATTAGAAAGGCGATTTACACTACTAATGCTATTGAATCAACTAACCGTCAAATTCGTAAAATTATAAAAAATAAGGGGGTATTTCCAGATGATAAATCGATTCAGAAAATAATCTTTTTAGCATTGACAAATGCTTCTAAAAAATGGACAATGCCTATTAAGAATTGGGCCATGGCTTTAAATCAATTTGCTATACTTTGTGATACTAATTTACAAAATTGGGCAAATGGAGAAATCGTACTTACACAAAAAATCTGACAGACCCGTAACTTTACATATTTTTTTGATGCTGTTTATCACGTATTACAAAAAGTAACTACCTTACCTGCTTAAGCTATATCTAGAAAAAATTAAAAACATTAAATTTTCGATTCTAATTCCGTAAGACTGGATACCGTGGTCAGCCACGGTATGACACCGAATACATGAAATAGTTTAAACAAGTGACAAAGAAAGAAATATATTCAAATGATTTGAAGAATTGGAATGTAAAACGAGGAGCGAGCACGCACAGCCTATACTTAATAGGTGAGCATGCGAGTCCTCCGAAGTTTCGCAGAAACAATTCTTCAAATCATTTGAATATATTTATATTATGCGGACCGACTGCTAGCGGGAAGTCTTATTTAGGGCATGAATTGGCTAAAGCTTATAACGGCGAAATCATTAATATCGACTCAATGCAGGTTTATAAGGAAATTCCTATTATTACCGCCTCCCCTCCGAAAAGCTATAAAACTGAAGTTACTTACCATTTATATAATTTTCTATCAATTACAGAAGATTTCTCGGTAATAAAATATCTAAAACTTGCGACAGAAAAAATAAAAGAAATAACCGGCAGGGGTAAACTACCCATATTAATAGGAGGAACGGGCTTATATATCAATTCTCTAGTTTTTGGCTATAATAATATTCCTGATATAATGGAGGATTTACGCAAAGAAGTTAGAGAATTGCATAGTAAAATAGGCAATATAGAATTATGGAATAAATTAGAGAAGCTTGACCCACTTGCTGCTTCTAAAATAAACCAAAATGATACTCAACGTTTAATTAGAGCTTATGAAGTATTCATGCAAACCGGTAAATCTATTTTTTCCTTTCAAACCTTGCTAAAAGAACAAATCTTATCTGATTTTAATTTCAAAATTATCTTCTTTAAATCCTGAGCGAAAATTTTTGTATAAAACATGTGATGAGCGTTTAGATAAGATATTTAAAGAAGGGGCAATTGACGAAATTGCTTTAATAAAAAGACAATTCACCCCACAACATTATTCGAATTTAAAAGCAATAGGGATAAAAGAAATTTTAGCTTATTTAAACGGCAATCTCACTTTAGATGAGGCTTTAAATGCAGCTCAAATACGAACCCGTCAGTATGCTAAAAGACAAGTTACTTGGTTTAAAAATCAGATACAAGATAAAACCACATTAGAATATTCTAACCAAGAAGAGTTTGCACAAATATTAAGAAATTTTACGTACTATAGCTAGGGTTAAATAAAAATGGTATGCTATTAATTTGTCATCCCGTGGCTTGACCATGGGATCCAAAACTTTTTAAGGTTTTCTGGATACCGGGAACAAGTCCCGGTATGACAGTTTTTATATCTTTTTTATCTCGCTTTAGCCATAATTAATGCGTTATCTATGTATTTCTTCTTTCTTTTTATTATTAGAAATAGGAGTAATGGAAAGTGCATTTGTCTTAGATCCTACAATATTAATCTTACTATTTAAATTTGAGACGATACTTTGTGCTTCTTTTAAAACATTTAATTTATTAATATTTTCAAACTCATTTTTAAAGTTATCTTTTAACTGTTCATTGAAGATTTCTTTTGGTAAATAAATTCCACCGGTAATAGCGCCTGCCCAAGTATATTTAGATTTAGAATTTAAAGTAGAGGCAATATTACTTGCTAACTTTTCTAGATTTTTCGGCTCTAAAAAATTATTTATATTATCGGGATTCTCTTTAGAATATTCAGAAACGATAGGTTTTAGCATCTGATTAATCATGTAAAAATCTTCACCTCTATTATCACCTTTATCAAAAAGTTTTTGTGATATTTTCTCGCTTAAAATATTTGCTAATAAATTACTCTTAATATCTTGTTTATTTGCAATATTTTCATATAAAGGGTTTAATATTTGTAATGGAGAATTTACATGATTTGTAATATGTTTATATTGATTTGTTTTAGGAGTAGCTAGGTTAGTAACCATATTCATAGGTAGTGAATTTAGTTTTTCTATAATATAGTCTTTAATCGTTTGATTTTCTTCATATAATATTTTTACCTGTTGAACAAATTCTTTTTTACTAAGTAAATTTCTTTTTCCTTCAGCTTGTATTTGTAAAAATACTTTATCAATTGCCTTATCAATTAATTTTGCTTGTTGTTCTTTAATTAGTTTAGGTACTAAAGGAGGGATAGCCTTATCAAGATTGTAAGTATCAGTAAGTAGCATTAAATTATCAGGTAATTTAGCACCTGTTAAATTAGTATTTTTAAAATTACAATCTTTTAAAGAAGTTACTTTAGTTAAATCTGCATTTTTTAATGATACGCCTGAGAGTCGATATTAGATAAATTACCTACTAATATAGCTCCCTTTAAGCTGAATTTCCATTTTGTATTTTATTTAAATTATTTCTAAGAGTAATTTCATCTATAGTTTTATCTTTAAAATCTTGTGATGGACTAAATACGTCTTTTACTTTTCCAGTAGCATAGCTAAACCCTGCTTTTATAATATTCGGCAATTGCCCTTCAAAATAATTTGTTTTTTGAGCTAGATTATATATAGCACTAGCAGCCCCACGATAATTACTTTTTTCAACCTCTTCTATAACTTTAACTAATTCATCAGGATGGTTTAATATTGATGGAAGTACATTATATAATTCTTTCTTATCAAGGTTATTTATACCTGGTATGTCCACTAAAGTTTTATCTAAAATACTTGCAAATATTTCTCTATTATTATTTAAATATTTTTTAATTTCAGGATTGTCTTTAGTTAAAGCTATTAATTCTTTTGCCATTTCCGTATAATCGCCTTTAATAAAATCTCGAAAAACCTTTTTTAATGATTCAGGTTTATCAAGTAATATAGGCATTATGCTAGTTAGCTTTGTAACATCACTCGCTTCTAGACCATAATTTATAAGTTGTTGTTTTATAGTTTGGCTATTTTTTTCATCTTGTTCTAAAACTCCTGTAATTAAATTATCAAATAGACCTTCTTTACTTTGGTCTACTAATATATCTTTTAATTTAAATGAAGGATCATTAAGGGCAGAGATTATATTACCGGTTAAACTCATATAATCGCCTTTATTTAAGTCTGCAATAATCTCATGAGCAATTTCCGGCTTTGACATAACTTCGCCTACTATACTAAGCATTTGTTTATCAAAATTATATTCTTTTGTTATGCTTTGTACGCTAGGAGTATTTTCAATAATACCTAAAGCAATATTTGGGAAGATTGTTTATTATTAGCAAAAAAACTTTTTAATTTATCATCACCCGCTACCCTTTCTAAGGATTTCTCAAGAGATATCATTACACCTTGATTTGGAGCATTAAGAGTATCAAAAATC
>NZ_CM000770.1:1264267-1273740 GCF_000160735.1 Rickettsia endosymbiont of Ixodes scapularis
GTCCTTTTAAGAAAGGTTTAGCTTGTTCTTTTGCTTCTGCTAAGAAATTTTCAATAATTATTTGTTTTTCAGGAGATAGTTTGTTAAATCTTTTTAGAGAATGAGTATTATTTATATTTTCAGCTAGTTCTTGCTTAAAATCAGGATGTTCATTAAATATTTTTATAACTAATGAATATAAATTTTTCTTTTCAGGTTTTTGTAATATATTATCAAAAGTTTTTATATAATCGCTTAGAAGTATTTCAGTTGCTCCGGTACGTATATAATTCGTAATATCTTCGCTCTTCTTATTAAAGAATTTTCTGAAGTTTTTATCGGTAACCAGCATATCCAAACTTCTAGAAGTCACTTTATTCCAGTCCGGTAGCTCTTGCTTTACTTCAACTGCAATTTCTTGAAGTTTTTTCAGTACTTTTTCATTTTTAAAACATTCTTTTAGTATTTCGAGTCCCTTTTGATCTAAAGCACTCTTATCTTGAAATTCTCTAAAGCCCGCATTTGCTAAGATTTGACCTATTTTAGGCAAATCATCTGAATGTTTTTTTAAAAATTCCCATATTGGAGATTTTTCAAGAAGTGATTTTTGAAATTCCAGATCAAGATATATCTTGGAAGAGTTAGCAAGCTTAACAAGATTATAAGTATTTACAGGATTAGTTAAAACAAATCTTGCTCCAAGTAACATCGTTCTTAAACTTATACTTTTTGAAGACGATAAGTCCTTAATTGCACTCTTTAGTACTTTATTAGCTTTAGAAGAAGATAAAACTTTTTCTACAACTTTTTGATAGTTTTTATTATTTATAACAGCCATAAAATTACTTGAAATTTTTAAATATTCTAAATCTATTTTAAAAAATTTTTAAAAATAAAGATTAGGTATTTTTAATTTTTTTATTCTTGTTGTTAATATGTATACTTCGACACAACACGTTCAGCATCCGAGGACTTACAAAGACATTGCTGCCAATTTTTCAAGTTCTATCCGAGTATATTATTTAGCCTCCGCTTTTGGCGTCCATGTCAGTGAATACTTCTTCCCATGAACCGGTAGTCGCTGCTTTTGAATATTCAGTTGCTCTATTTTCAAAAAAGTTCGTATGTTCGACTCCGTTTAGCATTTCATCAAGCCAAGGAAGCGGGTTATGATTTACCAAATATACATCTTTGAGTCCTAGCTGCATTAAACGACGGTCGGCAATATAACGAATATATTGTCTTACTTCATATGCCGTTAATCCCTCAATACCGCCAACTTCAAAAGCAAGTTCAATAAAGGCATCCTCAAAATGCACAATAGTCGTACAAGCTTCATAAATACGTTTACGCAGCGTTTCCGTCCAAACTTCAGGGTTTTCTATTACAAAAGTCTTAAACAGAGTAATAATTGAATTAGTATGAAGCGTTTCATCACGCACTGACCAAGCAATAATCTGACCCATACCTTTCATTTTATTAAAACGAGGGAAATTAAGCATGATCGCAAAAGAAGCAAATAGCTGTAATCCTTCAGTAAAAGCTCCAAATACTGCGAGTGTAGTTGCTATATCTTCTTTGGTATCCACTCCGAATTGCTGCATATAATCATACTTGTCTTTCATTTCCTTATATTTAAGAAATGCTGAATATTCTACTTCCGGCATACCTACCGTATCAAGTAAATGTGAATATGCTGCAATATGTACCGTTTCCATATTAGAAAATGCCGATAACATCATTAATATTTCAGTCGGTTTAAATACTCGTGAATAATGCTTCATATAGCAATTATTCACTTCAATATCTGCCTGTGTAAAAAAACGAAATATTTGCGTTAATAGATGTTTTTCCCCTGGAGTTAAGTTATATTTCCAATCTTTAACATCGTCGGCAAGCGGTACTTCTTCCGGTAACCAATGAATTTTTTGTTGAGTGTGCCAAGCTTCATATGCCCATGGATATGAAAACGGTTTATAAATTGGACTTGCATCAAGTAATGACATAATTTTTCTTTTATTTTTATTCTTTTAATTTTTCTATTTCCGTAACTAATAACCCCGTTATTCTTGATATAGTATTTATATCAATTCCCTCAAGTAATGCGTTTTTTGCTGCTTCAATTTCGCTTTCAGCTCTACCTTCGTATACTTACTTTTTTGATTTGGTGTCACATCTATGTATTGTTTCATCTTCTATTCTTTTAACTTTTCTATTTCTTCCGGAGATAATTCTATAAGCTCAATAATATCTTCTAGCAACATTCCTTTAATTAGCATTTTTTTGCTATTTCAATTTTCCCATCAGCTTTCCCCTCATTATATTTACTTTTTTGATTTAACTTCTTCCGTTTGAGCAGCAAGCATCGCTTTAATATAATTATCATATTCTGCTTCGCTCCAGTTAAATTGTTCAATAGTTTTATAGGCTAATAATACTATTTCATCTTTTGTATTCGGGGGTTCTTTGTCTCTATCGAATTTAGCCATCATATATAACCAATCATCTTCTAAGCTTTCTAACTCATCTGCTTCTTTGGTAAATTTGTCTAATTCAATAAATACGTAAGACAAGCATTTAAGTTGATGCTTACCGTTGCCGACATTAATAGTTTGATGATAGCTAATAAATTCTTTTTCCTCGGGTAATGCCTGAAATCCAGAAGTAATTACTACCATTACTACAGGAGCTAGACCAGCATATTCTTTTCCTCTTTTTAATTGCGAAGAAAATGCTATACAACCGTAAAATTGTACTCTTGCTAAAAAGGCATCGGCATAGCCGTTTTACATCTCAACAATATAAATATTGCCGGAGTTATCTCTAACTTTTACGTCTACTATACTCCTTATTATTCTGTGCTAAATCCGGTACTTGTTCGTTTGAAATATATTCAAGGTCGATAATCCTTAACTCTTCAGGTAACCTCATAATATTATTGAGAAAGCTTAGTAACCTTGTTTTATCCGTAAATAATTTTTTAAATGCTACATCATTTTGTTGGGTCTAAATATCTTTTGCATAGTTATATTATACTTACTGACAAGCTAAGCATTCTTCGTAGTTACCGGCTTCTGCTAATTTATCGTTTTGTTTCTCTAAGTCTTTAAAATCTGCTTTTGGTACATCATGCGACACTTTATCGGCTCGTTGTATTGACGTGGATCTACAGTAATATAAACTTTTTACTCCTTTTTTCCAGGCTTTAAAATGAATATTATTTAAATATTTCTTACTAATGTTACCCGGTAAAAAGATGTTTAAAGATTGTGCTTGCGTAATGTAAGGAGTACGATCGCTTGCCAGTTCAATTAGCCAATTCTGATCAATTTCGTAAGCGGTTTTGAAAACCTGTTTTTCTTCTTCGGATAAAAATGTTAAATGTTGCACTGATCCTTCATGTGTTGCAATCGAAGACCAGACTTGATCATTATTAAATCCTTTCTCTTCTAATAATTTTTCTAAATGTTTGTTACGCACGTTAAAAGAACCGGTTAAAGTCTTTTGTACAAAGCTATTAGCGGCAAACGGCTCTATCCCGGGTGAGGCATTACCTGCTATTACCGAAATTGAGGCGGTAGGTGCTATTGCGGTTTTATTGCTAAATCGTTCATTACTTCCTGCATCTAGAGCATCAGGACATACTCCTTTTTCTTTACCGATTTCTATTGAGGCTTTATCGGCTTCAGCAGATATATATTCAAATATTTTTTTATTCCAAACTTTGGTCATAACCGATTCTATCGGTACTTTTTTCATTTGCAAAAATGAGTGGAAGCCCATTACGCCAAGCCCAACGCTTCGCTCACGCAAAGCCGAATATTTAGCTCTTGCCATAGTATCCGGTGCTTTATTAATAAAGTCTTCTAAAACATTATCAAGGAATAACATAATAGAATGGATAAATTCTTTATCATCTTTCCACTCTTCATAATACTCTAAATTTAAAGAGGAAAGGCAGCAAACAGCAGTTCTTGACTTTCCTAAATGATCAATTCCCGTCGGCAATGTAATTTCGCTACAAAGATTGGACATTTTAACTTGAAGCCCTAATTTTTTATGATGCTCAGGTATGGATTTATTAACACTATCGATAAATAACAAGTAAGGCTCACCTGTTTCTATTCTAGTAGTTAATAATTTAACCCATAAATCTCTTGCTCTAACTTTATTTACGACTTTTTTGGTAGCAGGACTAATAAGGTCAAAATCCGTATTGTTTTCAACGGCTTTCATAAATTCATCGGTTATAGCTATACCGTGATGAATATTAAGAGCTTTACGGTTAACATCCCCACCTGTCGGACGTCTTATACCGATAAATTCTTCAATTTCAGGGTGATTAATAGGCAAATATACAGCCGATGAACCTCGTCTAATAGAACCTTGCGAAATAGCAAGAGTCATAGAATCCATTACTTTAATAAACGGTATAATACCGGATGAATGACCTTTATCACGAATCCCTTCATTAATAGAACGAACATTACCCCAATAACTTCCAATCCCGCCGCCGCGTGCAGCAAGCCAAACATTTTCCGTCCATAAATTTACTATATCGTCTAAGCTATCATCGGTCTCATTCAAAAAGCATGAAATAGGAAGCCCCCTATCCGTTCCACCGTTACTTAAGATTGGTGTTGCCGGCATAAACCACATTTTACTCATATATTCATATAACTTCTGAGCATGCTGTTTATTTTCGGCATAATAACTAGAAACTCTTGCAAATAAATCTTGAAAATCCTCACCTTTCATAAGATATCGATCTCGCAGAATAGCTTTACCGAAAGGAGTAAGTAAATTGTTATGGTTGTTGTTTATAGTTATTTGAAATTTGTTTTTTTTAAGCGTGTTCATTATAGGTACTAATGGGGTTGTAGGCATTATTTATAATGCTTATTTTGAAAAAATGACACCATATTCAGTGTATAGAATCTTCACCTAAGTAGACACGAGAATAATAATTTATTCAATATAAATATTTATTTTTTTTTTAGATTTTTGACTTGACACAAATCACCCTTGATTACTATATAGAATAGTTTTTACAAATGTTATGCTTTCTTAAGGCACAAGCAATCTTAATCCTGGTGAAAGTAAGGCATCATTGCGTGGTTCCAAGTTATATTTCTGCGTAGACATAAGTTTAAGGATCGATTCCATCTCTGTCATCCCGTGATCAAGTCACAGCGTAACAGAAAGAAAACCGATCCATGCAACAAGACCTTATCTATGCGGGAATAACGTTAAAGGCATTCTCCATCATTCGTATTAAGACCTATCGGTGTAACCTCATCCTTATATTCAACAATAAACGATGAAACAAATTTACGTGGTGTGTCGGCTACTATCCAATCAACTTCTACAACATAATATCCTGGATCTCTGTCTGGAAAAGTCACTTCAATCGTTTTAGAAGGAGCTAATGTATGATCCCAGTAAGGGAATTTATCAGAAAGTTCACTATAAATTTCTTCTAAATCGTCGTGTTTCAGTCTATTTTCAAAGGTAAACTCATAATTTAATATAAATTTATGATATTTTCCCCACAGAATTATTAGCTTGTTATAAATAGAAATATAATTGACTATTTTATTTGACTATTATAGTATAATAATACTTTTATTTTTTCAGAGTATAAAAATGGCTACTAAAATAGCAATAAGTCAATTTAAGTCTCATTGTCTTGAAATAATAGAAAAATTACAAACAGATAAGGAATCTATTATAATTACCAAAAGAGATAGGGAAGTAGCACAAATATTACCTATAAATACTAAAAAGATCTCAATATTTGGTATGCTAAAAAACAAAGCCGAGATAAAAGCGGATATATTAGAACCAATAGAAGAAAAATGGAATGCAGAACATTAATAATGGTTTAGTACTAGATACCCATGTTTTATTGTGGTCACTATTACAACCTGAAGAATTATCAGAACAAATAAAACACAAAATCAATTTAGCTCAAGAAAATTCGCAATTATTCCTAAGTTCTATCTCATTATGGGAAATAGCTATACTTAACTTTAAAAAGCGTATTAATATTTACAAACCTATAAAGGACTTTCTAAACTCTATAACAAATATCAACGGATTATCTATTAAAGATATTTCTCCGGAGATTGCTGCTGAAAGCATTTCTCTTATGGATGATTTTCATGGTGCCCCAGCTGATAGAATTATTTGTAGCAACAGTAAAAATGTCTTGGAGCTACCCTACTTACTAGAGATCAAAAAATTCTTAACTGGGCTAAGTTAGGACATATTAGATCCAATATCTATCTAGGTTCTGTACACTTTTGATTAATGATTATAATTATGAGATATTTCTAAGCGAAAATTAATAAGATTTTTGCAGTAATAGTTGTTCCTATTTCAAAAAAATCTTATAATTTGCAGCTAAAAAGAGTCATAATTATAATCATTAATCAAAAGTGTACAGAACCTCAACACAATAACAATTGATTATTTCCTCAATATCCAATAAAATTCTTTTTAAAATTTAAATATAAAAAGTAATGTATAATACTGATGTTGTAATAATAGGTGCCGGTCCGGTTGGATTATTTGCAGTTTTTCAAGCAGGAATGCTTGGCATGAAATGTCATGTTATTGATGCACAAGAAGTTATTGGCGGTCAGTGTATTACCCTATATCCTAAAAAGCCTATTTACGATATACCGGCATATCCTAAAATTGCAGCAGAAGAGCTAATAAAACAATTAGAGCTTCAAGCAGCTCCTTTTAAGCCTGTATATCACTTAAATCAGCAAGCTATAGAGCTAAATAAACAAGATGATTTTTTTGAAATTAAAACCTCAAAAAACACTTTTTATTAAAAGCAAAGTTATTATTATTGCAGCAGGAGCAGGTTCATTCGGACCGAATAAACCGCCTCTTGCAAATATTGAAGATTTTGAAAGCAAGTCGGTTTTTTATTTCATCAATGATAAAAGCAAATTTGCGGGTAAAAATATAGTTATAGCAGGCGGCGGGGATTCAGCTGTTGACTGGGCTATTTCTCTTTCGGAGATTGCAAATAAAATATATTTAGTACATAGGCGGGATAAATTTACGGCTGCCCCTGAAAGCGTAAGGCAGTTAAGGCATATTGCAGAAACCGGTAAAATCGAGTTAGTAACCGGTTATCAATTAAATGCTTTATATGGTAATAATAATGAACTTCAATCGGTTATAGTTAAAGATCTACAAAATAATACTCACAAATTGGATGCCAATATATTACTATCTTTTTTTGGTTTAAAACAAGATCTGGGTAGCTTAGCAAATTGGGGTTTAAATGTTAAGCTTCACCATATTGAAGTAGATAATTCCTATTATCAAACTAATATAGAAGGTATTTACGCTATTGGTGATATTGCTCATTATGCCGGTAAACTTAAACTGATTCTTACCGGTTTTGCCGAAGCAGCAAGTAGCCTTCATCATGCTTATAGTAGAGTATTTGACGGCAAGGCTCTACATTTTGAGTATTCTACCACAAAATATACTCGATGAACTTTAAAAATTGGCTACGTCGTTCTACAAATTCTGCGGTGCTCACGTATTATTACGCTCCGCTCCTTGCCTTGTGAACTCCTTGCTCTTTTTAAAGTTGATCTTCGTATATCAATACTTCATTTATCAAGGGTATATAGTGAATAATATAATTGACGGTAAAGCGTTAGCAAATGAGATACTAGCAGACTTAAAACTAGAAATTCAAGAACTTAAAAGCCAAACCAACGCTTCACCGAAGCTTGCTATAGTATTAGTAGGCGATAATCCGGCAAGCATTATTTATGTAAAAAATAAAATAAAAAATGCACATAAAATAGGAATCGATACTTTATTAGTAAATCTATCTACTACTATTTATACAGGTGATTTAATATCGAAAATCAACGAGTTAAACCTTGATAACGAGATTTCAGGAATTATAATTCAGCTTCCTTTGCCAAGCTCTATAGATAAAAATAAAATTTTATCGGCAGTATCACCTTCTAAAGATATCGATGGTTTCCACCCTTTAAATGTCGGTTACTTACATAGCGGGATTAGTCAAGGCTTTATCCCCTGCACTGCCCTTGGTTGTCTTGCAGTTATAAAAAAATACGAACCTAATTTAACCGGTAAAAACGCTGTAATTATCGGACGCTCAAATATAGTAGGAAAACCTTTAAGTGCTTTACTGTTAAAAGAAAATTGCAGTGTTACTATTTGCCATTCCAAATCACGAAACTTAAGCTCTATTACTTCTAAAGCCGATATTGCTGTTGCCGCAATAGGTTTGCCTTTAAAATTAACTGCAGAATATTTTAATCCTGAATCTATAGTAATTGATGTAGGCATTAATAGAATTAGCGGCAATAAAATTATCGGTGATGTTGATTTTGAAAATGTTAAATCTAAAGTAAAATATATTACTCCCGTCCCAGGCGGCATCGGACCGATGACTATTGCGTTTTTACTTAAAAATACGGTTAAGGCATTTAAGGATTCTTATAATACATAATGTCATTCCCGTGTAGAATAGGCCTTGTTGCATGGATACCGAGTTGTCATTGCGAGCAAGCCGTAGGCTGCGTGGCAATCTCATGAAATAATAACAAACTCCTGAGATTGCTTCGTCAATTGCTATGCAATTTTCCTCGCAATGATGGATAAACCGATCCATGCAACAAAGCCCCTAGAATAACATTAAGATTATTCTAATTCCCTATTATAAATACTCGCAAGTTCTACATAATTTCTTACGTTATCTTGCATATATTCTAAATCTTGATCGGTTAAATATCTAACAAATTTTGCAGGGGATCCCATCCATACTTCTTTAGATTTAATTATCTTCTTTGGCGGGATAAGACTTCCTGCAGCAATAAAAGCATATTCTTCTATTACTGCATAATCCATTATCGTAGTACTCATACCAATAAAAGCATTATTATGTATTGTGCAGGCATGAATAAGAGAGAGATGACCGATAGTTATATTATCGCCTATTTCTACCGGTCCGTTAAATCTTGAAGTATGAATTACACTACCGTCTTGCACGTTAGTATTATTTCCTATTTTTATCGATTCAACGTCGCCTCTAAGAACCGTATTAAACCAAATGCTTGAATTACTACCTATTTCAACATCTCCTATTAAAGAGCTGCTTTCGGCAATATATGCACTTTTATCGATTCTTAGCGTAACTCCTTTATAAGGGATAATAAGCATTAATTATAATCTACCCAAGAAATATTACCGTCTTTACGATAATAAACTATATTGATACGATCATTATTGATATTTTTAAATACTACCGCAGGTAAATCTTCTAAATCCATTTTCATTACCGCTTCTTTTACTGATAATTTTAATATTTCTACAGGCTTTTCAGCGATAATTGCCGGATTATCATTATCTTCGGAGTTAGAGGTTTCACTATCAGATTGCGGATTAATAATATATTTGGTACCTTCGTAAGCAATTTCTGATAT
>NZ_CM000770.1:1275240-1290219 GCF_000160735.1 Rickettsia endosymbiont of Ixodes scapularis
GGTAAACGACATATAAATATTTTATATTTAGCTGTCAGTTTTCATGGTATAGCGATCCCCCTTTTTGGAATTTTCTAAGTGATAAAAAGTGTGGTAACTCTGATTATATTGAGCGTATTGATCTGATGGAGTGTTTTTTAGAAGTTTTTGACAAAAACCGCATTGAAGCATTAACCGCTGATAGAGAATTTATAGGTAAGGAATGGCTCTCTTGGCTTAGAACAAATCAAATAAGATACGTTTTTCGAGTTAGAGAAAATAGACAATATATCAGTAATGCAAGGGGAAAAATGGTTAAAATACAAGAGTTATTTCGCCCTCTAGCCATAGGATCGCATGTGAGTTTGTCACAACGTAGAATTGGTACAAAAGGTGAAATATTTAATGTAGTAGGGATCAGAAATAAGAAGAGTGAACTTGCAGTCTTAATACATAGTGATGAGATCAAAAATCCTGCTGAGATATATGCTCAAAGATGGCAAATTGAAACAATGTTCAAAGCTTTTAAATCAGCAGGATTCAACTGTGAAGCAACTCATATTACTAATGATTTACGATTAGATACATTGATGCAAATATTGTCTATTGCATTTTGCCTAGCTTATCAAACTGGAGAGATTATAGTTTTAGATAAACCAATAGTTATTAAAAAACATGGTTATAGGCAAAATAGTATATTTCGTGTTGGATTAGATACATTGGTTAATATCTTGTATAATATTTCTACTCAATTAGTACGTTGGATACAGCTGTTGTCCTTGATATTCCAATATCCAAAGATGATAAAATGAAAAATTGTCATGTAGTAAAGATAATTTGATAAAATAAGATATTTTACTCTTGCAGAAATAGAAGAATTGTTATATATATATATATATATATATATATATTGTTATCTCTTATGTATAAGGGGATGTAGCTCAGTTGGTTAGAGCATCTGCCTGTCACGCAGAAGGCCGCGGGTTCGAGTCCCGTCACTCCCGCCAGGTCCCTATCAGTTTTTTTGGATTCTACTTGCCATACTCAAAAATCCATATGCTGCTTTTAAATGCAATTATGGCTATTTAAATTGCTCTAAAACCCTTGCTGGATCTGATGTTCAGCTGGAGGGATTATGCAGCAAATAGTCAACTTTCCTTCCACTCCCCATATTTCTACTGATAATAACAATGATACTATCTTCTATAATTTCGTTGGTAATTTTATCCCTCCTGAATGGTGTAGTCTTACTGCTAATAACAATAAACTATTAAGTAAAACTGCTCGTCAACTTCTTTCGTTAATAGTTTTTCGTTTACAAGTTTGTCATAATGACAATATGGATGAACTACAAGAATCTTATCATTTCTTTGAACAGGCACTCGGAGTCTGTCAAAGACGTATCAGGCAATGCATGCTTGAGTTGCAAGAAGGAGGTTTTATTCATCTATATAATGCCACCGTTATCAAGCAACACATTAAGTGTAGAAATACTCCATGCATAAAATTGGCAAAAAATTTTCGCCCTTACCCGAAAAAAATTTCAGCCACACAAATTTCAGCCACACAATATTATAGATAATAATAATAAATCTAATATATCTAGATCTAGCGAATCTGATTTTTTAAAAAATTCTGTTGATAGAAATGAGCTAACACGGGAGCACCTGCAAGAACCACACCAGAAACAAGCAAAACAGAACCAGGAACAAGTCGCACATCAAATAGCAGCTCCGTTACAAGAGCAGAGATATGCACAAAACTTACAACTCGCAGAGGTTCATCATGAAAAAACAATAATAAATACAACTAAAACTCTTACTGAAAATGCTATAGCAGGCCCAGTTCCATTAAGCGTAACGTTGCAAGCTGTAACAGAAAAGGTATTTAAACAAAATGATCGAGCAACAACAGATGCTTCTAACCAACACAGTTCGGCAAGTGATAACAATAATGGCTGGTTCAAAAGAAAAAGATTAGCAGAATTCCATCCATTAACCGAAGAGGATGCTGATTTACTGCAGCTCCGATCAAATCGAGAGTTTAACTTAAGCTTTATTAATCAGCTGTTACTAAAACTTGCAGAACAATATCCTGATCATCATTTTTGTAACAAAAAAGTGGTAATGAACTATATGACTAAAGCCTTAATACATGAACTAAGAGAAAGTAGAAAAGTCAATTGCAGCAATTTTCGATTTAAATCTCATGATCCAGAGAAGCTTAAATCGCAATATTTAGAAAAAATAGAACGTAACTTAAGCACCAGTAAACAAGTGCAGTTAAAGAGGAAAATAGCAGGCAGTTTTGAACAAGATACCGCTTATGAACTACTTACTTCTTGTGAATTTGTTAAGGCAGCAGGTGATCAGTATCAATTGAAATTGATTAAAGATATTTCACTGACAGATCACATTAAAGCTAAAATATTAGAACAAGTCCAAGTAGTTTATGGTAATAAAATTAACCAATTACAAATAATACCATTTACTCAAAGTGTAGTACAGAAACAAGAGAATAAAACTGAAGATGACCAAACTTATCTTTCAGAACTCAATAAGCTAGATCCCGATTCAGTATGGTACAAGGTTAGATGTTCCTTAATTAAAAATCATGGTAAACATACGGACAGTAGCACATTCAGTAAATTAGAAGTAGTAGTAGAAGATAGTATCAACAAAAAAATCATTCTGAAACCAACTACGGCTTTTATTGATTATTGGGTAAGACAACGTCATATGCAAGATCTTCAATTAGCTTTTCAGGTACAAGGTTTTACTTTTGAATTAGTTGAAATGGATAAGAATGGTTAAATTAATAGAATGACGCAGAGTAGCAAAACTATAATTATTAGTTAATTTAAATTCAATAATTTTTAAATTCAATAATTTGTAATTATGACCTCATAAGAAATTTTTCGTTGTTGCGGTATAGAATATTTAATATCTACAGTCCTGATATTGAAACCTTGATATAAATCTCTAATAAAAGGCGTGTCACTATTAGAGATCATGGTTTTTACCCCTTTATTATTTAACTCTTTAGCAAAATCGCGTAGCCTAATTTGTTCATTCTCGTCAAAAGGTGATTTAGTATAAAATCTCTCACCTGATTGGTGATAAGGAGGATCAAAATAAACAAAATCATTTGCCTTAGGCTCGATAAAGGAAAAATCTATAGCGTAAATGGAGGTATTTGCTAAAAAACTACTACATTGCTGCAATCTTTGGTCAATATCAAAGCTCTTATGTTTTTTGCTAGAAAAAGATACAGCCGCTTTACCATCCTTCTTTATTCGGTAAATACCTTTAAAAGCGTATCTAGTCAAGTAGATAAACCTGGCAGTGATTTTGCTGGGGTCATTGGTATTATTATCTCTAACTTGATAGTAATATTCTTTTGAATGATTTTCTTTATGATCTTTCAGTAAACTACTTACAGTAGCTGGATCTTTTTTAACAGAATTATAACTAGTCACTAAATCAAGATTAATATCAGATAGAAAACATTGGTTGAACATATGTTTGACTTGAAAAAATAATGCTCCACCACCAAGAAACGGTTCATAATAATTATTTAGTCCTGATGGAATATGTTCAATTAATTTATTAGCAATTTTTCTTTTACCACCAACCCATTGTAAAAATGGTTGTGGTTTATTGGAAGCAGGTAAGTTCATAGCAATTACTTAAAAATATCTTAGGAAAATTATACTATAAATATCCTATAGATGCCAGTAAAAGTGCTGAGATTACTGCTTTTAACAGTATGAATATTGCTTATTTGTTTAGGTTTTTTGAGAATTAGTTAGCTAGTAATTTATAACATGTCTCTTTTCTGCAGCTCTTTAGATGCGTCTGCAAAAATCTGAGCAAAATGCTCGGAAATCCTCTGTACTCCTCAAAATAATGCTGATATCTCTGCTGATTAGATACTACTACTAATGTAGTATCAAGCACAGAGGTTAAATTAAAAACTACAAAATTTTAACGTATTAACCTCCGTGCCACTATTTTTCAACAAAACAGTAGAGGCATGGTATGACAACTAATGTTAAAAATCAACAAGAAGATCAAAATAAAACCGCAGAAAAAGGCTAGATAGTTAAATTACCGCCAATATTTGCCACATTAATACCAGCATCTGAGCAAGATACTAACATAATTGATTATACAGAAAATTATGTTGATATTATTAAATTCAGAAAAATAGAATTGGAATTACAACAAGCAAAGAATAAACTAAAAGAAGCGGAGTTAGTTAAGATAGATTTGATCCAAAATATTGGCCATAGTATCAATATTCCTTGTACTGGGATTTTTACACGAATAGTGGTGCTCTATGAAATAGAACAAAACCCTGAGATGAAAGAATATTTGGCAACTATTATGAATTGTGCTAAAGCACTGCTAGATTACTCTAATTATGTAGTAGATTTTCTGCAAGCTAATGCAGGACTGACCTCTACAGTTTTACAACCATTTGATCCTAAAAAATTAGTAGAGCAATCTATAGCCAAAGCAACACCAGCAGCACAGCATAAAGGATTAAGGTTGGTTCCTAATATTCATTATGAAATGCCAGATGTTATAGTAGGTGATAATTACCGACTACAAGCAATATTAGATCAATTAATTAGTAATAGCATTCAATTTACTGAGCAAGGAACTATTGTGATCACAGTTAATTTGTTCCCTGCTAGAAGTTTTGAAGATGCTAATGATTTTACCGATAACACCCAAGCACAAGATGATAGGAAGAGGATATTACAACTTATGGTTCACGATACTGGTATTGGTATCCATCAGGAAAAACAACAATATATTTGTGAGGAATTTGTAAAATTCAATTCCGCTCTTCAATGTAAAGGCCTAGGTCTAGGATTAATGTTTGTTAAACAACTTATCAATGAAATGCATGGTGAGATTACATTATCAAGTGAAGAAGGAAAAACTACTACTGTTGAATGTAAAGTGCCAGTTAAATTGCCGTTAATTCATGGTATTATTGCTGATATCTAAACTATAGTCAATTAATATGAACTATGGACGTGGTCGCTCGTTGCTCACCTAGTAGTTCTAGGCTTCGCGTCTCGCTCCTAGTCCCTAATTCATCTTAATTGACTATATGTTAATGAAGAAAGTTATAAGACTGTTTTATTTGTGTTAATTACTAGTGCTATTAGCTTTATTTATGCTATAATTCCTTTAAGCAAATAATTTATTCTTAAATAATAAAATAGTAAAGAAACAGGGGATGGTAGAGCTGATATAATTTTACTTCCGCAAGCCGGGAGAGCAGAAAATGCTATTATCATTGAGTATAAGGTCTCTAAAACAATAGAAGAGCTAGAGTCTACAGCAAAAACAGGCTTAGAACAGATCAATGATAAGAGATATGATACTAAAATCAAAGAACAGGTCCACGTTAAGAAAATCATCAAAATTTCTATGGCTTTCTGCAGCAAGGAAGTGGCATTAGAGTATCAAATTGATAATATTTCTTTGACTCGCTAAAAACTTGTAGAATTATTGCTATGAAAGCTACCTTTTTAAGATATTGTTAATAATGTATTCAAGTAAAACAATTCGTGTATAAAAATATTGATTATTGTGGGAAGTTAAAATTTAAATCTTGTGATTATTCCAACAAGTTATTAGATAAAATCGTATTACTTAACGAAACAGCTCAAGTTAAAGTAGATATTAATGAAATTAAGAAGGCAATTTGCTATGCTAAGGAATATCATGCTAATCAAAAACGTCAATCAGGTGAGCCATATTATTCTCATCCGTTAGAAGTAGCTTATATGGTAGCTGATTATCTTTTTCGCACTGATATTTTAGTATCCTCTATTTTACATGATACAATTGAAGATACAGAATTGACTAAAGAAATGGTCGCTCAAGTTTTTGGCGACCTGGTTGCAAGACAAGTTGAGGATTTAACGAGAATTAAAGGTGATAGAAAAATTAGCTCTGCTGAAATGATAGAAACATTATATCAAGAGAAAAAACATGATATTCTATTGATTAAGTTATTTGATAGATTGCATAATATGCAGACTATTACTGCTAAATCTCCTGAAAAAATTAAGAAAATTGTCTTAGAAACTGCCAGCTATTTTATTATTTTAGCACCTTATTTTGGTATATCCGAAATAGAGCAACAATTTTATCAATTATGTTGGGGCGCTACGCATCAAGAGCAATTGTTGCATAATACCTTATTGACTAACAATCTTAAAGGATCATTTTTTACTTTTTTAAATCACCGATTCTATAATAATATCAAATCAATATTTGTTATATAAGGTAAACTACGATATCTCAAACAAATTAGCAAAGCTAAATACTTTATGTTTGAAATTTACTCTATTAAAAGTATACACTACATGAATTTCCTGATTATTAGTATCCATCAGAATAGCAGGGTAAGAATATTCTTGAGATGTAATTTTGCTATATTCTATATCTCCTTCAGGGAAAGTAGAATATTTTATTTTAATAGGATACCAGTTTAACCCTTCATTGAAAGAAACAGCTAAACTAAGTATATTACGGAACTTTGAGTAATGTACTACTCGATTATATGCAAGTAATAATAGATTATTGCCTAAATTAACAGCATCAATAGCACTATCTGGATTTAATAAATCTATTGGCTTTAAATTACTCCAGTCCTTGCCTTTATTTACTGATACTGATCTATGTATATGCAGTTTAGAATATGATGGGTTAGTATTTCTCGGTCTTACTAACATGATAATTTTGTGCCCAGCAGTATCAGTCAATGGCACTAAAGTTGGCTGGATAAATCCTCGATATCCTTCTTGGAAGATTTTAGGATTATGTGTTAAAATAGGACTGCTAGTATGCCATATACGTAAATCTGAAGAACTCTCAACATAAGGAAAATCATCTATACAACTTTCTCTAGAGCTAGGTGATAGCATGATGTTATCTTGTAAAATTAATGGTTTATTACGAGTAGGACCTAAGATACCGTGTAAAATTTCTGGTTCCTGCCAAGTTACCCCATGATCATAAGAACGAGATAATATGCCGCTCCATGTTCTGGGATAAGGACCAATTTTACTAAAAATGAGTAATTGATTATTAAATAAGGTCAGTACAGGATTACCACAACTAATAACACCATTATCCTTTTTAAGAGGAATATGATGATCTTGGAAATATTGTGGCGAAACAATTCTTTGTGGTATACTCCATTGATATCTTCTATTTTCCTTTAGTCCAAAACATACCCAAATGCTATTATTTTCTTCTAAACCCTTTGGCTCAGATTTCCTTTTGCCAAAAAATGTTACTATCAGTTCTTGCTCATTTAAAACTAACAGATTAACAGCATGCACATCTTTAAGATCTAGGTCATGTAAAATAAATTCATCTATTGTAGTTTCTAATATAGGGATTTTATTTTGCATAACCTTATTAATTATGTTTTTTATTATATGTTCTACGCAACTTCTTCTAATTGCCAGAAATAATGTAACCCTAAAGCAAAAGCTATGATTATTGGCAATAAGATAATTTGTAATCCAAAGTGGCCAAAATATTCTGTTAAATAAACAAGTCCAAAAGAAATAGCAATATTCATGGCAGTAGTTTACAAAGCAAATACTGCACTTGCTGCTCTAAATCTTTTAAAGATAGGAAAATATTTTAAGAAAATTGGCATAGCTGGATTGGCACTTAGGAAAAATATCATAACAAATGCCTGAATTAATAATAAATGCCAAGAGTTTGTAATATTATTAAGTAAATAAGGACAAATAATAGTAAAAATGCTAAATATTATTAGCTTAACCTTAAGAATTCTTAATGGATATATAATATAACTTAAATAAGTTAGTAGCAAATAAGTACAAAAATTTACGATTGCTACAATAAAATTCTGATGGATTACCTGCTCTGCTGTAAAATTAAAAGAGGTTTTTAAAATATTACCACAATAAATATAGGTAAAATAAAAACATATTGGCCATCCGCACGAGATTAATAATAAAAAGAATATCGTTTTCCAATTAACCTTCTCATTGTAAATAGGGTTATGTTGCAAAGCATTAGCATTACCTTGAATTAAGGTAATATTTCTTGTAATACGACGTTTAGCGTCAGCAAATTCTGGAGTTTCTCTAAGAACAGTCCTAGCAGTTGCACCAATAATTGCCACTATCGTTCCTATCCAAAAGGCAATACGCCAATTAAAGCCAAAAGATGTAACTAAGGTAGCAACGCCAAGAGCCATCATCCCTCCTAAATTGCCAGAAACAGAAGTCATTAAAACAATAGGATATTGCACTGGTGGTTTTGTTATCTCAAGTAAATAAAGCTGTGCTCCAACTAGCTCTCCCATCGAAGACAAACCTTGAATAATGCGGCATACCATCACTAGTACAGTAGCAATTAACCCTTTTTCCGAATAGGTTGGCAAAATAGCCATGACAAAACATGAACAAGCCATGAGTAAGGTAGTGATAATGACAGTTATTTTATGACCAATAGTATCACCAATATAACCAAAAATTAATGCTCCAACTGGCCGGAGTAAATAGGTAGAACAAAAGGCAAAAGCAGATAATAGTGCGGTGGTATGTGGGTCAGTTTTAGGAAAAAGTAGCTCATTAAGCAGAACAGCCATGTGAACATAAAGCATCAGGTCAAAATATTCTAAAAATGTCCCTATTGAAAGTAATTTTACAGCTTCTTTTTGCTCTTTTGTTAATGAAGCAAATGTTCCTTGATCATGCTTGATATATTCTTTCATTATTGATTTTATCTTTAAAGTATCACGTTTTAAAGTGAAATGTCTATAATGTAGATTATTCTATTATTTTAATAATACAAAGTAAAATTAAATTCTAAAATTTTTATAAAAATTGGTTCATTACAAAAATGACCGAGAACAAGTGCACTTTACTCTGTTTTCCTGACTATTTCTAATTCATAGTCTATATCCAGCAAACCATCTTTTAAAGATTGCATGTCAGTTATGAACCCATACCATTCTTTTCGTAAACTATTCCACTTCAATTCATGTTGTCTAATATGGGTACGGATTGATTCAATAGGTTTGGAGGTAAATTTTAAGATAACAGCGGTGCTAGTTTTTTCTTCCTGCTCAAAAATATTGCGACCAATTTGCCTCCAATGATCCTGAATATCAGGATATTTTGTTAATTCATTTTTTAAAGAAACTAATGCCCCAAATAGACTATTGGTAGGCAAGTTATCTAGTTCGGCTTTTGCAACTAAACCTCCTACTTCAATTAAATGGCGAGTACGCATTTTACGTTCTTTAATTTTAAAGTTTATTTCTTCCATAATCAAGCGAGCTTTTTTCTGCTGTAATCGTTGTTTTTGCTGGGGAGTGTCAATCATATGGTTTGCTACTGCTGTTTCAGAGTTTTGTTCTTTATTGGTTAATATAAAAATTCTACATTAATTGTATATGCATGTCATGATGTGCAAAGAGCTAAGTGCAGTCAAGAGATAAATATGCTTCTTGAAAATTTTTCCTTGAACCAGCGGAAGCAAGCTCTAAACAAACACCTCTTACCATCCCATTATACTGATCCCCAAAACCTACCACGCCATGAGACATAAACACAAATCCTGGTGTCTCTAACAGGAGACAGGGAAAAAATAATGAACCTAGAGGGTATAGACTGCCTTCCCAAGAAGCAGGCTATACGCAATATAGAAACTGAAGTTTCTAAGTGATATTCTTGCTCTTTGTGCTCGCATCTACCATTTTTCCATGCTAATCTATTCATGCAAAGTAATGCCAGATTTAACAGAAGTAAAAATCATGGCAATACAGTTGCAAGAATAGAGATAGTTAGTAGAAGTAAAGGCGGTAATGCTTGTTGTAAAGCTGCTTATAATGCCAGGATAAAAATCAAAGATCAACAGACTAACACTACCTATGATTTTACTCATAAAGGAGATAATGTTTACCGCACAGTTTTACTACCCAATCATGTGGATCAAAAGTTTAAAGATTCAAAAATATTAATGAATGAAGTTGAGCGCTCTGAGAAAAGAAAGAATAGCCAATTGTTAAAAGATGTAGTGATTGCTTTGCCAGATGATAAGGAACTGACCCTAGAAGATCGGATAGCAATTACTCATGAAATAATTGATGAAATGGGGTGGGTAAAAAATGGTTTAGGGGTGCAGGTAGATATCCATAAACCGCATAAAGGTGAGAGGAATTGGCACGCTCATTTATTGCTCACAACTAGAAGATTTAGCAAAGATGGTAAATACTCTTGGAGAAAAAGCAGTAGATTTAAATCCCCAATTCAAGAATAACAAGGGAGGAAAAGGCTTTATTATTCCTGAAGAAGAAATAATCCATGAGAAAGCTAAGGAAGTGATCAATAGATACTTCGAAAAATTAGGTTTAGACAATAGAGTAGATGCCATTGGTGCAGTACCCCAAGAACATGTAGGGCCTATCAGGATGAGAAGCCTGATCAATAAGGTGGCTGCGAGCAATGAATTAGTTAAGGATGCCAATTTAAAGATTATAAAAGAAGCACATGGGTTATTGGATCATATTACTAAAAACAAGGCTATTTTTAGTAAACAAGACGTGCAACAAGCCATCCAGAAGGTAGAAGATGAAACAATACAAGAGCAAGTAATAAAACAAGTACTCGCTTCAGAGAGATTAGTAAAATTATACCACCAAAACGGCAAGGCAACAAATTACTATACTACTACCGAAGTACGGGAAGAAGAATTACGTTTGCTGCGGATAGCTGACAAAGTGAACCAGCAGGCTAATTATGATAATATCTGTGCTTTTAAAGAAGATATAGAAAATCTAACAAATGTTAGCGATCTGCAAAGAGAAGCGCTAAAAAGTATATTAGTAACCGATAAAGGAGTCAGAATACTCAGAGGCAGAGCTGGGACTGGTAAATCTCATGTTTTAGGGATAACGTATCAACTTGCAACTAGTCGCAGACAAAATGTTATAGGTTTAGTGCCAACCCATAAGGCTGCAAGCGAACTCAAAGATAAAGGTTATGAGCAGTGCTATACAGTTAAAGGGTTTTTATTTAAATTATATAATAGCCGCATAAATCCGCCCCGCAATAGTCTACTGGTAGTAGATGAAGCTGGCATGGTAGGAACTAGTGATTATCTAGAATTATTTAAGGTTGCTAGGAAATATAACTGTTAAATCATATTAGCAGGAGATGAGCGGCAGTTAACCTCTATCGAGCGCAGCGGTATGTTTGAAGTTTTTGCTGATAGCTTTGGTTCATATGTTTTAAGTGATATTAGACGGCAAAGTCAGCTTTGGGGTCGGCAGATGGCTAAGTGCTTTGCTGAAGGAGATATTGTAGAAGGCGTACAATTACTAGCCAGAAATCAAGGCCTAAAGTTTAACGGGATATTACAGCAATCTATAGATAGGTTAGTTAATGATTGGAGTAATAGCCGATTTCCGGTAGAAGAGCGTCTAATAATCCGATTATATGAAAGGTGATCGTATTATCTTTAAGATTAGTAACAAGGAGCTCCAAACAAAAAATGGTGAGTTTGCTAGTCTGATTGAAGTAAGCCAAAATAAATTTATTGCCAAGACAGATAAGGGCCAGACAATAATATTTAACCCATCTGATATTAACTTCAAACATGGATATGCCAGCACAGTCTACAAAGCGCAATCGGCTTCGATTAAGGATGTCTACGTGCTACATAATTTAGCCGGCAATAGCAGAAAGCTCTTATGTTGAGATGACCAGACATGTCGAGAAAGTAGGGCTTTATGCCAATATGGATGCTACCAAGGGAGCAGTAGGTTTGATATCTCAGCTGAGCAGAATAAATGATAAATCGGCTAGTATAGCTTTTTGTACACAAGAAGACTTAGTACCAGAGAAAAATAATAAACAGCAAGGTTTTTTAGAGAAAGCAAGTAATTGGCTGAAGTCTATAGCTATCAATATTGGCGATAGATTTCACTTAAACCCGCAATATTACCAAATTAAAAATAACATAGAACCTACAGCCAAAGTTGAAGAAGTACTGATGCAAACTGCGGCAACATTAAAAAACGCTGATGCTATTGCTATTAATTATAATACTCAACAACTAGGGAAAATTCAAGAAGTTGCAATTGACAAAATAGCCCTAGGTCAGCAAGAAGTAACAAAAGTTAAGAATGATCTGAAAGCTAATAGTAGTAGCCATAGCAGTACTAACCATCCTACCACTACTTATAATTCCTCTTCCCATAAGCAATATCTTTCTGAACTAAACCGCAAGCAAGAAATGACTGACTTAAAGCGACAACTATCCTTGAGAGCGGAAAGAGTAGCTTACTCTTTGCTGGGTTCGCCAAATAAATATTTATCCAATAATCACACCCTACGCTGGGGAGAGAATGGTAAAATAGTGATGAAAATTACTGGTAGCAAAGCTGGTATCTGGCATGATTTTAGCAATGATACAGGAGGAGATTTATTCACCTTAGTACAAAGAGAAAAGAACTGCAATTTTATGCAAGCTAAAGAATATCTGCAAGATATGGTTGGCATGGTTAATAACTATCAAAATAAAGCAACTTGGCTAAAAGATTTAGCAGCAGATGAATTTTATCAAAAAGCTAAAACTCACGACCAAAAGGAACAATATGTTGAAGAAGCTAAAATCAAATATGCCCAAGATTTATATGACAAATCCAATTCTATCAAATATTCTCTCCCCAATAATATCACAAGGAAATACTTATCAGAACATCGTAGCATTGAAACAATTCTAACAAAATATCAGCTAAGGCAAGACCTCCGAACCAACATGATGTGGGATAATACAAGCAAACAACATTACCCAGCTCTAATTGTTTTTGCCAGGGACGAAGAAGGTCAAATCACCGGCGGACAATCAATATATCTACACAAAGAAACAGCTGCCAAAGCTGATATTGCAGTTAATAAACGCTCTTTTGGAAAAATTACTGGTTCTTTTGTGGCAGTACAACAAAGTAACGAACAAAACAACAATATCACCATTATCGCAGAAGGAGTAGAAACAGCCTTAAGCTTGCAAGAAGCAGGGCTAAAAAGCAATATCCTCTGTAGTTTAGGTGTAACTAATATTAAAAATTACCAACCAAAAGCTAATGAACGTATTATAATCGCTGCAGATAATGATGGTCAAAATGCCCTATCAATAAAAGTTGTAGCAAATGCTAAGGAAACATTAGAACAAAAAGGTGCTATAGTCTCGGTAACAATGCCTAAAGATCACGGAGATTTTAATGATATTCTTAAAACTCAAGGACCAGAACCAATTAGAGAACTATTAGTACCAGAGATTGAGAAATTAGCACTTGGTCATCAAAATAACCAGATTAAATCTATTGAATTAGAACTCTCCAAGTCAATCAACACTCACATGTTACAAAATTTCCAAAATGAGATAAAAGCCTTAGAAAGGTTTACTACACTCGAAAATATAACTACAGTGCTGAAGATATATAAGGAACAAAATATAGAAGCCTTTATCAACTATAGTCACAAGATCTGTTCTACAGCAATTGAGCAAAAGATAACAACAGATTTACAAACTATGCAAAATAAATTTGACCCTAATCATAACCTCGGGAATATAAAATTTTGTGATATAGTCGTACACGATTTTAAAGGCAAAAGTCATACAGTGCCAGAAGATTACCTAGCAGCTATCGGTAAGGATAACCAAGTAATGCAATACTTAGACCCACAATCAACAATAGCTCAAAAAATCAAACATGAATTAAAAAATATAGCAAAGATGCAGCAGGATAAAGGAATACGAGTTTAAATTTAGTATACTTAACGCTAACACTCCTGAGAGAGTTATAATAACGTATCCCATCAAATCCTATAACAGGATGGCCTAAAATAAATTACAACCAAAGGAAAAGTCTATAAATAAATGTACGTTACAGATTATTTTTATAAAAACGTTGAAGATACCAGAGATATAATCTTATATTACATAAAACTTGTGGAAGTTAAGGTGTAACCATTTAACTTGGTTGTTTTCGATCTTTTCTTAATAAAATACCAAAGCAAATAGATGCAATAATGGAAGAAATAAAAAAGAATAGAAACATAAAGTTATTACCAAAATATTTCATAATTAATCCTAAAACTAGACAGGAAAATATTGAACTTGAAATATATCCAAATAACCCGGTTAGGCTTACGATTGTACATACATTATGTTTAGGTGCAAGCTCTGTAGCTATAACACCTGTAAGCACTTGTACTCCAAATATAAGAAATCCAGATAAAGCAGCACTGCAATACAAAAAAAATGGACTCAAGTAAAAATGCATTGCAATAAAAATAAATGCTGTGATTAGCATGTAAATTGATGCAAGTAAATTTCTATTTTGATAAAAATATACATCACTTAATCTTCCTGTAATTAAAGCACCAAAAATTCCACTTAAATCATGTATACCTGTTATCAGTGAGGATTTTACAAGAGAAATTTGTAATAAATCTCTTAAAATTAGAGGAAACCAAAAAAAAATTCCCATCCTAACAATATAAATACAGAAAGTAGCATAACATAATAGCAATATAGAAGTGGAAATTTTAATGTTAACACAAAATTTTAATAATTTATATATTTCATCCACAGAAAAATTGTATTTATTCCTGCTGTAATCAACCTTTAGCATTATATAAATACCAAACAATAAACAAAAAGCACCACTACATAAGAATGCACTTTTTATATTATACATATTAATTATACTTGGTAATAAAATTAAACTTAGGCAAGAACCAAGTTGATACGATACACTCATGATGCCCCATAATGACGCAATCGAATAAGCATCAAAATTTGTAATCATAAATTTTGTAATAGCTGGCCAACCTGTACCTTGTCCCCAAGCCAATAACATTAATATGAATAGCAATAAAATTAGATTGTTATACACAAAAGGTATACTAAT
>NZ_CM000770.1:1290319-1315076 GCF_000160735.1 Rickettsia endosymbiont of Ixodes scapularis
GTAAAAAAGGCAAAAAAATAACTTAATTCTAAATGATTTGTATATTTAAAATCTATTAATATAGGTAAAGCAATTGGTATAGTTTGTTTGACTAAATATAGTAAAACATATCCTAAAAAAAATAAACAGTAGTTAAAGCAAATGTAGTTATTGAAAATCAACATATTCATATTTTATTTTGTATTAAAATGATGTTTTACTTTGCAAGTATTGATTACATATATTCCAATTCTGATTTACATTCTTTATATCTTGCTTAACTATTTTCATAATCAACAAATGTCAGATTATATCCAAATTGGTCTAAATTTAAGAAATCAAATAGGCCTATTACATCTTCTGCTAATAGTTATATCCGTAAGCAGTTCTAAACAGAGTTATTTAAACACTTTTATTTAGTAGCTGTTTTTCGGCTAAACCTCTGATTTTTGTTAATTCAATATCTAATTTTAGCTTTCACAATGATGAAATCTCATAATTATATACACATTAAACTTGAAAATAT
The DNA here is from genome assembly GCF_000160735.1 of Rickettsia endosymbiont of Ixodes scapularis. NCBI lineage: Bacteria > Pseudomonadati > Pseudomonadota > Alphaproteobacteria > Rickettsiales > Rickettsiaceae > Rickettsia > Rickettsia endosymbiont of Ixodes scapularis. The sequence continues at coordinate 1,290,825 of NZ_CM000770.1, forward strand.
AACCACTGATAAAATCAGTGATGTTTGTGAGAGTAATACAATAAAAAATTATTAGGTATCCGTAATGATTACTTAGCTTGTATGCAGACAAATTTACTAAAGCTATTAATTATACTTCTATGCAATGAAATGGTTGCTAGGAGTAAGGAAATGGGGGAAATAGTGAAAAAATGGACAGAATATGAACAACAGAAAAAACTGCCTAATATCACAACACGCAAGAGAGATAGGAGAATTTGCAATCTGATCAAAGCAGTAATAATATATGATAAGGGTTATGATGAAAAAGTGTTTTTCAGTAATTTTTACGGATATAATTTGTATTATAAGCGTGTTAGTTTAATGCTGTGATAGGGTTTTATCCTGTTTTTTGCAACAAGGATAAAATGTTAACAATGTTGTTTAATTTAATTCAGAATATAGAAAAGTATTACACTCATTTAGTACTAAATATAAACTTTAATTTATAAAAAACTAGGTATTAAATTAAGCGTATTAGCCATAAAAATAAATAAAATAGTTGTATTATCATGGTAGTTACTAGTGCTTATTCTCTTCCTCAAGTTTTTACAGATTTTATTTCTAACTTTGACATTCAAGGTAAAAATGTCTTAGAAGTAGGAGGAGTAATAGAAGAAGATTTTATAAAAAATTTAAATGTTCAATGGACAAGTGTAGATCCCTTATATACACCATTAAAGGATTATGAATTAGTCTCTTCCAGAACACTAACTACTATCAAACATATTAAGCATGATATTACACAAGTTGCCTTTAACCCAGATGAATTTAATTATATATTTTCTTGTAATGCATTTCATCATATTGCAGATCTAAGGTTGGCTTTTAACAATTTTTACAAATGGCTTAAGAAAGGTGGCGTGTTATATTCACATTTTGGACCAATTGGTTCAGCTCCTGATGGTTGTCATATAGAAGGCTTCGAACATGAAGGCAAAATTTATAATTTTTGGGAGGATAAATTAGTACCATTCTGGAGTCATTTGTATTTTCAATATGAAGAAATGCTAGATTTCTTAAAACAGCATTATTCAATTGAATTTGCAAAAAAACTAGCTCATGTAATTTACGAGTCTCACTGGATTAATAGACTGACATTTTCAAATTATAAAAATTTATTAAAAGATAATCCTTGGGAAATAATTAATTTTTCATATTCCGAAGGCATTGATTATGTTCCTAAAAATTATATACCTTCTATCAGCTCAGCATTTGAAAAAAAATTATTCAAACAAATATCAAAGAATAAGAAAGAAAATTTTGTTGCTCGAGATCTTCTTATAATAATAAGGAAATGAGGGAAAAATGGATACAAATAGGCTTAGCGTAATTCATTTAACGCCACATTTTTATTGGCCTCATTTAGAGACAAGAGGTTGGCCTGTTAAATTTGATACTATGGGCGGAATGCAGAACCAAATTTTTAGACAAGTTAACTTTTTAGATAAATTAAAAGTTCAACAATTAGTAATAACTTTAAAAATTCCTGGTACCCCTAAGGTTTATAATATCTCATGTAATACAAAAGTTATAGGGAAGAGGATATCTATTTTACCTATCAAATCAAGAATAAGAGGGATGGTGGATTTAAATATCTCCTGGCTACTCGGTACATTAGTTTTTATGATAAAAAATAAAGTAACTCTGAAAAAAAAGTATAAAATTATCCATTGTCACTGTAGTGGTGTAGGTATACCACTGATCGGAGGATATTTGGTTGCCCGATTACTTAAACTACCACTGTTAACATCTATTCACTGTTCAGCAATTTCTACTTATAAACCTATGAGCTATCTAGATAAATATTTACATAAACTGAATATTTTTATTGAAAAAAGTGTTTTAAGAAAAACAAACCATGTAATTTTTCTCACTAAAAGCTCAATGGAAGAATGTGCAAAGTATGTTCCTGAACTAAAAAACAAATCTTCTATAATTTCGGATTCGATTGATAGCCAATATTTCACTGAGTTAAAAGCAAAGTACCCTAAAGAGGATTTTATAAAACAGTACAATATTCCTACTAACAAGCCTATATGTATTTATGTTGGTCGTATTGCCAGAGAAAAAGGATGGAGAGATATTGTCACCTTAGCAAAACAATTAAAAGAAAAATTTCATTTTTTAATGGTAGGAGATGGTAATGAATTTGATCTGATGAAAGAGGAAGTATACGAAAATAATTTAAACTCCTTCTTTACTTTTGTCGGTTATATACCTCAAGAAAAAGTGCCAGTAGCAATGAGCTTAGCCATGGTGCTAATTTTGCCTTCACGACACGAAGAATTTGGTAGTGTATTGCTAGAATCAATGACTATGGGTCTTGTATCTATTGCCTATAATGTAGGAGGTGTGCATAATGTCATCACCCATAAAAAAGATGGATTATTAGCATCTAATCTTACAGAGATGAAAAATTTCATGGAAGAAATTCCAAATAACAAACTACTTAGAGAAAATATCTCTAAAAATGCTAAGAAAGCAGTACATCAGAAATTTCAACTCTCTTTAAGAGGAAATGAAATATATAATATATATAAAAAAATTTCTTCAGAAGAGGTACAAAATGATTAAATGGCCACAAATAAGGAATAGCGAGTTCTATTTAAACAAAATTTTGTCTGTACTTTCAAGTGACATTTGGACAATCAGAGCTCAAAAGCCTGGTTATTATCTCACAGAAGAGTTTGAAAATAAATGGGCTAATTTTTGTGGTCGAAAATATGCTCTTTTGGTTTCTTCTGGTTCTTCAGCTTTAGAAATTTCTTTACGTGTATTAAATATAGGTAAAGCTGATGAAGTCATTATCCCAGCATTAGGTTGGTATGCTACTGCTGCTGCAGTTACTAGAGTAGGAGCAACTCCTATATTTTGTGATGTAGATCCTTATACAACTTGTATAGACGCACAACAAATTGCTTACTTAGTGACTGCAAAAACAAGGGCTATAATTGCGGTACATCTACATTGTAGTTTTGCTCCGCTTATGGCTTTAAAAGATTTGTGTGAAAAACATAAGATTATTTTACTAGAAGATGCTGCACAATCTCATGGCGGAACCTATCTTAATCACTCTCCAGGCTATTATTCTCTTGCTGCTTCTTTTAGCTTTAATCAAGAAAAATTAATTCCTTCAGGCGAAGGTGGGGCTATTGTAACTGATGATGAAGATTTTTATAGAAAAGCTTATGCACTAAGAACTGATGGTTATATTTCTTGCAACTATGGTGAATGGGCTCCTTCTGGTTTTTTAGGATCAAATTCTGCTGCTTCAGAATTTCAAGCTGCAGTATTATTAGGAAGCTTAGAAGAATTCTCTTATTTTAATAAAATGCGTCTAGAAAATGCTCAAAAGGCAATCGATAATTTAAGATCTATAGAAGGCATTACTACTATTTTACAACCTACTGAGATTACTCATAATTTTTATTATGAGTTAGGAATAATATTTTCAGATAGTGTGCTTTCTAAAATTAGCTTAGATACAATTATTAAGATTATTAATGAGCAAAATATTGTACTGGTTGGTAGAACTGATATTCCTGTACCTAATAATCCGTTATTTAGTTCATATTATCATGATAAAAGACATAACTTTTTATTTAAAAATGCTGAAAAAGTATATAATAGCTTAATTGTTGTTCATCATAAGTTTTTATTACAAGAACAAATTCAATATATTTTGCCTAATTTAATACAAAATATTTTGTCTTCAATTTCTACAAACTCTATAAACATAGTATAAGTTGATTAAAATGTTAAATATTAGCTTCTTCAATAGAGTGATCGGCAAAGTAAGACAATCTAATAATAAAAGCCGTTAAAGGTGGGAGGGATAAACAACATGAAAAATATAATAAATCAATATAAAGAGTTACCTACAAAATTTTTTTCTTTTATAATTTATTTTCTAAAACCATATATGGGGAGATGGTTTTTTATTCTTTGTTTTATTGCATATTTAGGTTTATTTGTTTCGTTAGAGCCTTTTAGTTTAAAACTTATTATTGACCATATATTAAAATATAAAGCAACTAACAATATTTCTCAAGTTGGTATCTTTATTTTATTTTTTATTATCGTTAGATTAACTCATTCTTTATCTGCTTTTGGTATTGATACACTTTTAGCATATGTTCATCCAAATATTAGACAAGATATTGCAGCTCAACTTCTTAATAATTTATTCTTTCATAAAGAAGCTTTTTATCAAGAAGAATTGTCAGGCAGTTTAGCTTCCAAAATTTCCACCATGCAGGATTCTGTTAAAAATATTTTGGATAATAGTAGGAGAATATTTCGGTTCTTTTGTGAAATCCTCTTTGCATGTTTATTCACTAGTTTTATTCACCCTATATATATATTAGTGATATTGGGATGGGCTACTGTATTTGTGATATTTGGTCTTTTGTGTGTCTCGCATCTCAATATATTATCTTATAAATTATCAGAAAGCTCTAATGAAGCTTTTGGCAAAATAGTAGATGTAATATCGAATATTTTTACTGTGAAAATATTTTATCACTATAAATATGAAAATAGGCATATATCTACTTATCTAAAAGCCACAGCAAATAGAGATAAAGATTTTCGCTTATTACAGGCTAAATCATGGATTATTTTGGATATTTTCTGCCTTCTTTTATCATTGGGAATGATTATTTTGCTAATAAAATTGATGAATAAAGCTATGATTACACCTGGTGATTTTACTTTTATAGTTATGATAACTTCTTCTTTAACAGCTACTGTGTTTGGAATATTAGAACAATTTGAAGAATTTATTAACAATATAGGAGCTGGTAAGCAATCTCTGGAAGTTTTTTTTAAAGATATTAACTTCAAGGAGATTCATCTCCATAAACCTTTAGTAGTTCAAGATGGTACAATTAGATTTACCAATGTAGAATTTCAATATGGACAAAAACAATTTTTTAAAAATTTGTCTGTTAATATAGTAGGTGGAGAGAAGATAGGTTTAGTAGGAGTTTCAGGCAGTGGAAAAAGCACTTTCATTAAGTTAATACTACGTCTTATAGAGCCTTCAAGTGGATTAATTTTAATTGATAATATGGATATTAGTAAAGTGTCTCAAGAATCTATTATGAGAGTAATTTCTTTTGTAAATCAAGATCCAGTACTTTTTCATAGAAGTATAAAAGAAAATATTAGATATGGAAATCCTGAAGCATCTGATGAAGAAGTAATTTCTGCTGCTAGAAGAGCTTATATAGATGACTTTATTAAGTCATTACCTGCAGGATATGATACGTCAGTAGGTGAAAAGGGTGTAAAATTATCAGGAGGACAACGTCAGAGGATTGCCATGGCAAGGGCTTTTTTGAAATCTTCGAAAATTTTGATAATGGATGAAGCTACTTCTTCTCTTGATACAATCACAGAAAAATATATACAAAATAGTTTATCTGAATTAACTAAAAATAGAACTTCCCTTATTATAGCGCATCGTTTATCTACTGTATCTAAACTAGATAGAATTTTGGTTTTTAGCCAAGGAAAGCTAGTAGAAGATGGCTCCCCAGGGAGTCTTCTCAAAAAGAAAGGACTTTATAAAAAATTATGGGATCATAGTATTGATGGTTTATTACCAGAAAATTTAAAAGTATAATATTCTACTCAAAACATAATTTTAACAATAAAAATCATGTTTTGAGTAATAAAACTTTTGGTTCAATGAATTTTTTCAGAAAAAAGAAATTTTACGTCAGAACTCTATATAAATTTTTCTTCAAAGAAGAAATCATTGCTAATAATTTGTCAAATTCTATGCTAACAGCTGTTGGTGTCAAGATAGTATTTTCTAAATCATCGATATCAAATTCTGATAAAAATGCTAATATTAAATTTATAATTATAATGTTAGGTAAATTATTCTTTTCTAACGGGTTAAGTGTAATATTCTGCGTATATCCTGCTAGTAATGTATTAACCTTATCATAGGCAAATTCATTATTAAGTTGTTTCTGGTTAAGTTTATTATCATACAATAATCCTATAACTGCAGCAAGACGCGCAATGTCCCAAATACGGTTTGAAACCCTGATGTTATCAAAATCAATAAAAGTAATATTACCAGATTCAACATTGAAAATTGCGTTATCTGATGAAAGATCACCATGTATCATACTTTGGGGTAAATTGTGCCAATCAATACTACTACTTACTTCACTAACTATTTTATACAGTTGTGATAAAATAATCTGCAATTCCACATTCGTAGAGTATAATAAAAAAAGATTGTTAAAATAACATTTTATGCTATCTATAGTATCAGGAAACCACTTAGATCTTGCACTAGGATTAGGTAATTTACTAGTATCAGTTTGTTGTTGATAAAGAATTTGTAATTTATGTGTTAAAATCCCTGTATATTCACCTAATATACGTATTTCATTAACACAATTATAGTTTATAAATCTACCTGATACCCACTCATGCAATTCAAAATATCTATCACCAAATTTTGCATATTGTTTTTTATCACGAGTAGTTACTAATATTGATGCAGGCCCTGTGTTTAATTGTAACAAATTATGTAAGTTGATTTTTGTTATAAATTCTTCGCTAGTTAAATAAGGTGCTTTTTCTTTTAAAAAATAACTTTTTCCATTTAATGTTAATGTTGTTCTAATGGTTGTACCCCAACCTGGTATATCGTTTTGTGATTCAAAATTCACAAGAGGGTATTGCGCTAGAACCATTTTGATAATAGGATTTTTATCTATCATTTTGCAACCAATTGATCGGTATTTGCTCTATTGGCAGTTTATAATTCATTAATCCACCAAACTCGTGTAAAGTACGAAAATCTAACGATGCTTGACTTAATGATGTATCTGATAAACCAAACTCTGTTGGAAATTTCTTACTCAATATTTTTAATACTTCTTCTACTGTTTGAAGAGTATAACGTATATCTGCTTCAGAATGACAAAAATTGACCATTTGGGGATCAAATGGATGAAATAATATGCCTCTTGATTGTAATGTACGATGAAACGCAGTTTCAATTTTCTCATTATCAAAAATAATGTGAAACAATGCTGGATATTTCTTGATACATGCCTTTACTCCGAAAGTTAAAAAAAGATTACTGAGGCCTTGAATTAATTGATTGCCAATGAAATTTAATTTATTTATTACGTTCTTGTGCATATAAACATCTAATGTTGCAATAGCTGCTGCCATTGGTGTCTGTTCATTGTGAAATGTACCAACTAAGTGTGTTTTTTCTCTAGCTACCATGATATCTTTCTGTCCTAAAACTGCAGATAATGCATACCCATTTGTTAGCCCTTTGCCTATGACTAATAAATTAGGAGTAAAACTTAGTTGAGAATAAAATCCTCCATAATTAATTCTAAAGCCACACATTACTTCATCAAATACTAGTATTGATCCATAAAATTTTGTAATTTGATATAACTCTTCAAAATATTCGTTTGGAAAAAAAGTTGGTTCTGGAGTAATAATAGTACACGCTACCTGTCCTTTATGTTGTTCGTAATAAAATTTTAAAAGATTAAGGTTATAAGAAAAATCTAAATAATTTGGATCTTCTATCTTAAAACGTGGAAAAATATTAAGATGCCAATCATGCCATCCATGATATCCAGAAGTTAATATTATTTTTTTTCTGCTGTAAATTCTTGCTAATCTCACTGCAGCTGTTGTAGCACATGATCCAGTTCTAAAAAAGAGCACTTTTTCATAACCATGGAAAAGATTCAGAGTTTTCTTTGCTAGTTCTAGTTGAAGTTTTGATAAAGTAGTTGTAAATATACTACCATAATTTCTCACCTGTTCTATTACAGCATTATCTACTTCATCATATCTATAACCTAAAATAATTGCTCCAGTAGAAGAAGTATAATCAATATATTTATTGCCATCTACATCCCAAACGTAGGCTCCTTGACCTTTATCAATAATGAAATTATATGTTCCTTCTAAATCAACACGTTTCGAGGCGCTATATTTTTGACATTCAATAATTAATTGTTTTGACTTTTGTAAATCTCTCATATTATTCCTCATGGTTTTAGTTTATCTAAACTCTTTAGCATAATACTCGTTGTACCTCATAGGTTAAGGCAGAGTGTATATGCTTTTAATAAAATAGTTAAAGTCTACTAAATTAGGCTATATATTCACATTCCAAATTTTGACCATTTATCGTAATTACCGCATCTTTAAAATCTTCTATATCACTGTGATCTGTATATATTACCGTATAATTTGCTAATTTCGTGACGTGATCTTTAAGAATTTTATATACAGTTCGTTTATTTTCTACATCTAAAGCAGTTGCAGCTTCATCCATTATAATAAATACCGAATTAGATAATATAGCTCGTATAATGCCAATTTTTTGTTTTTCTCCTCCACTTAAACGTTCATTCCAATTTATACTCTTGGATTCCAATTCGTCTTCTTTTATAATATTAGGTAAGAGTCCAACTTTGTTAAGAAGATGTTTTGCTTTATTAATAAATGTATCTATAACAAATCTTTGTGTTTTTATTATTGTACTTTCATTATTTAGTAGTGGAGTAGTATTATGTATCACCAATTCTGTCATAGAATCGTTTTCTAAAGCTTTTTGTGGTATGCCATAGGTAAGGATTTCTACTAAAGTTCCTATCGGAATAAATGAATGCTGAGGTATAAAGCATATATTATCTTTTGCATTTGCTGGAAATTTAACTTCACCATTAGTATATTGCCAATTATTCGTAATAGCTTTCAAGAAAGTGGTTTTTCCTTTTCCGGATTCTGCAAATAACTTATAAATTTTATTAGGTAGTAATTCTAGAGTTACTTTATTTAATAATGTAATTGGTTCTTCACCTTGAAAATTTGTAGTATCAGGTTTATACACACTAAAATCTAGTAAAGCCAACTTGTCCCCTATGAATTCTTGTGTCATTTTATTATGAGTATTACGAATAAGTAAACACTCATCATATGATCTCTCAAAGGCTCTTAATTGTTCTAAATTTAATTTAATATATGAGTAATTGTTAGTTAAAATAAAAACTATATTTTGCATATTAGTTAAAAGAGACATTATCATGATATTTAGTATTGCAGTATTTGTATCACTAAGGTTTTTATCTGGATAATCTACATAATATTTTCCTAAAAATTGACTAGCAATAGCAGGAGCTATAGTATTAAGAAAAAAATTGACAAAATAGATAGTTGATAATTTAGGGATAGATGCCTTTATTTTCTGCAAATTATTTATCACAGATGCACATTCTTGATCTGATGTTCCCATTAAGGTTATGGCGCTTTTATGTGCTTCTATAAAGGAGACTTTTACTACTAAGTTATTTTCAATTTTCTGATTACTTGCCCGATATCCTGAATATATTCTGCTCAGTAAATATGTGGCAATACCCGAACTCACTGTAAAACCAAGTACAATCCCTGATGTTACAAAAGATTTAGTAGTAATACCAATATATGTAAGAGTACTAACAGATGATATTATATACGTCGGTAATTCAGTAAATATAGGAATTACATTTTCGGTAAAATCTTCTATCCCTAAACCAACTGTTATATATTGGAAGGATTTAATATCTTTATTATCACCATGAATTAGAAATTTAGAGTGATCCATTAACCGTCGTGTATTGTGTTCCATCATCGCATGCATTGTTGATACTTCTAACATTAGAGATATACCCTTTTGTGCTCCATTAAGTAAAGCTACTGTAAAGGCACTAGCAAGAAGTGTCATTAGATCTGTATTATTACTTTTATCCTCTAAACTACTATTTTCTTCTCTTCGAAAGAGTAACATAGGCATAATAATAGTTGCTATTGGTAGTAATATGATTGTACTGAAAAATCCAACAGTTCTTAAACAGTTATGCCATGAAGGAGTAAAATATGGATATACTTTTGTTGTAGCCTCTTTCAGTATTTTAATTTTTTCAAGCATAATAACCGAAGCTCCTTTCTTCCCAAATCTTAATAATAAAATCTCTTAATTACATACATAATGAAACTTAAATATAATCACCAATAAAGTTAGTTGTTGCTTCTAAGAGTAATATAATAAGAATTATTTAATATCCGTAATTATTACTTAGAGATATTATAATGGGTCTATTAGCAATTAAGGAATATATAAGGTTACTCAAAAATAAGAAGGTACTATAGAGTTTATGGTATAAGAGAGTAAATTTAAAATTAAACAGAAATTTTATGTAAGGTGAGGGATGATCCTTTAAAGTCAATTTTTAGCAACAGGCTTTAAATTGCTACAAGTAGATGTAAGAAACAACACAAACTATGCTCGTAAACATTATCTGTATCGGTATTTTTAACGGATTAATTTATGCTAATACTAAGTCAATAATAAATTATCAATCAATTAATTTATTATTGCTCAATCTTATGTTCCAAGATTACCATTTTTTAAATATAAAATTTTATCTAGCTTCTATTTTAATGTTCTTTACTCTATTAAATCAAAATATAGTTAAAACTATAAATGATAGTTTAATAATATCATTAATAGGAGCAGAAATAATTAATTTTATTAAGTTGTGGGTAGAAATACCATTAGGATTGGTATTTCTTTTAATTTATTCTAGAATGAGTACTAAGTACAACAATCAAAAACTATTTAAATTAATAATCATATACTTCTTAATTTTTTATTCTTTTTTTATTTTTGTGTTTATTCCATATAGACAATTTGTTCAATTTAAAGTAGAAAAGCTGCATCATTTAGTACATATATATCCAAACTGCAAATATTTATTTATATTGTGCCATGAATACATTCTAATATTATTCTATGCAGTATGTTCATTATGGCCAAATATAGTATTTTCTTTATTATTTTGGCAACTTGTTAATAAGTCTACTAATGTAGAAACTGCAATAAAAACCTATCCTTATCTTAATTTTTTTGGCCAATTGAATTTACTCTTTTCAGGTAGCTTGATAACTTACTTTTCTCAAGATAGTCACTTTTTATATAAATTATTAACTTATTACTCTACTTGGCAAACTAACTTATCGATAATTTCTCTATCCATGCTGGTCATTATTAGTGGAATAGCTATTATTATAGTTTTACAATTCTTTTGGTACGAAAAAAAAACATGTATGAGCCAGAAAGATTTCAAGAAACAAAACACATATACTTTCTACAATAATTTTAAGGTCATTTTAAGTTCAAGATACTTACAGTTTATGACTATTATTATTGCTTCCTATAGTCTCACTATTAATCTGTTAGAAGGGGTGTGGTTTGCTAAATCTGTAGAATTTTATAAACAACCTGAACAACTTATACATTATAAAGGGACAGTACTTTTGTGGACTGGTATCTTTACAGTCTTTTGTGCCGTGTTTAATAGTTATATATTTAGAAAGATAAGTTGGTTAAATGGAGCTTTATTAACCCCTGTTATAACACTAATTTTTGGAACAGTGTTTTTCATATTAATTTTATTCGAACCTGTATTAAAGAGTGCAATTTGTTGGATTACTATTACTCCGCTAGCAATAATATTATTTCTTGCAGGAGTGCAAAACGCCTTTATTAAAGGAATAAAATATGTATTATTCGATTTAACTAAAGAAATAGCATATTTACCTTTGAATAACACATTAAAAACAAACGGCAAAGCTGCAGTAGAAATTTTAGGTGTAAGAATAGGAAAATTTTTCAGTATTTTTATACAAGTGATGCTATTTACCTTATATCCTAATGCTTCATATGATGATATATATATAATAAAATATTTAATGTTTTGCTTCTTAATAATTTGCTTAATGTGGATTATAGCTGTAATACATCTAAATAATTTATATCACAAGCTAATTAATAATTTAACTTTATAAAAAAATTATCTTGAAAGGATGCACTGTAAGCGCGGGATTTTTGCCCCAAAGTTGGACAATAAACACCAGATACTTTAAAAGAACTCATTTAAGTTTATCAAAATTTAATTAAACCATATTAAAGTTTACCCCTTGACTGTTTAGCTTAAAGGCTATTTCTGATTTACAGTATACTCCTAATTTTGATTTTAAGTTATTGATGTGTGTTTCAACAGTACGAGTCGAAACATTGAATTTTTTTGCAATGCTTTTAGATGACATGCCTAAAGCAAGTGCTTTTAAATATTTTGTTTCTGTTATAGTTAGCTTTATTATAAATCCATTAAGATTCAAATTTAATTGTAATACCTTAATTTGTTGTTCAAATTGATCTAATTTAGAGATAATATCATCCTCTGTTGACTGAAATTCAGTTAGATTATTAACACTAATCGGGTTTTTTTCAGCTTTATTAATTATGGAAGCTGCAGCACTTTGGAAATACAAAGTAAATTTTTTTATAATTTCGTAATATTGTAGATACTTTTCATTAGACTGTTTCTCCTCTTCAGGTACTGACATACTGTAAAGATCAATATATTTCATTGATATATATTTTAATGAGAATAAATGAGCAAAATTGTGATTTCTTGTATCAAGCATAGCTTGATATGAAAGTTTGTCTATATCAATAACATAATCCCAGACAATGGGATAAAAATTACCTACTATGCCGGTTTTGCTTATTGCTTCTTTTAAAAAATACCTATTATTATAATATCTCAAAAACCACGCGGGGTTAGTAGTTAAAGCGATATGCTTGCCATTATCATAAATTCTACTAAAACAAAAATAGTTAATGTTTAGTAATTCTCTTAAAGGCCTCACAATATCTTCAACATCCTTATGATAAATAAAAGTAGAATGATCTTTAGGAATATTAAACAGTGTGCTCATAATTCATACCTTGATAACTTATAAATAATTTAAGTATTAGACAAATATGAATGTTTATTATTGTTAGTTGTAGGTAATTATAAATTATAATTCAACTTTCAATGATATGAGTTGACAGTAACTGTATGATATCCGTAATAATTACGGAATTTTTCTGTATACAAGTGTGTATGCAATTTAAAAAATCAAAAAGGAGAGTTGTCCGGTATTTAGAATAACAGAGAAAACATTAAAAGCTGAACATGAATAGTATAGCAGAGTCTGTTAATAAGGAGATTCGACTTAGTAGAAAAGTGGTAGGTATTTTTTCTAATGGGTAATAATGGGTTCATTTTGTCAGTAATTTTTACGTATGTACTTATACTACAGGTATGTTAATTTTATATTAATTTGAATCTTACCCTTTATAAACAAGACGATGTTTAAAATGCAAGCCAAGTAATTAGATTAGTCAATGCTGCCTTTAGTTAAAAGAAGAAAATAATATGGAAAAATTTGATTTAGTTTTTGAAGAATTATTAATACCCTTTATTTATACAGCTAAAAACACTTCTGAGTTCTATGAAAATATTAAAGCTCATATACATAAAAAAGTGATTATTATAACAGATAACAAAGTTAAAGATTTGTATATCCGTACTATAATAGAAAATCTAGACCTAAATATAAATAATGTTTTAGTACTTTCTTCTCCTTCAGGAGAACAATTTAAATGCTTGCAAACAATACATTTATACCTTGATTCCATATATGAATGGGGAGCTGATAGATCAAGCTTAGTGATTTGTTTTGGTGGAGGAATCCCAGGAAACATAGGAGGACTAGTAGCAGGGTTGATGTATAGAGGAATAGCTTTTATACATATTCCTACCACACTTTTAGCAGCTTTTGATTCCGTTATTTCTCTAAAACAGGCAATTAATTCTAATTATGCAAAAAATGCTATTGGGTTATATCATAAACCCATTAGTATTTACAGTTCTGCAGAATTTTTTACTACTCTTTCATCTAAAGATATAAGATCAGGAATATGCGAAACTATAAAAAATACTTTAGCTATTTTACCTTCTGCAATTCCAGACCTAACTCTTCAATTGAATAATGCTTTAGAGCTTAAAGCAGAGGCGATAAAGCTAGTTAAAGATATTAGTATTAAAGCAAAACAAATTGTCATGCAACATGATAAATTTGAAAAGAAAAAGGCTTTAATTCTAGAATACGGCCATACTCTTGGACATGTAATTGAACTCCTTGATTCAAGGATACGTGAGGATTCTATAGCTCATGGAGAAGCTGTAGGGTTAGGTATGCTCATTGAAGCAGAAATTTCTTATAAAATGGGATATTTGAGTAAAAATGATTTAGATACTCATTATGATATACTCTCAAAAGTAAATATTTACCCTATCCTTCCATCTGATATCACCATAGATAAGATAATAAAATATGTAAAAAAAGATAACAAGAGAGGTTATATATCTGCAGATGATAATCAAGTCGGAATGATTCTTTTAGAAAAATTAGGAGTAGTGAATGGTAACGAAGATTTACCTATTACTCCTGTTCCCATAAAAATAATAGAGGAAGTTTTAGAAAAATTTATAAATAAAAGTGGTAATTATTATGCTCAAGGATAATCAGATGCTTGCTCTTAAAATTCTAGAACCAGGTATGATGAGGGTTGAACAAGTACCTCATATAGTACCTATGCAAAATCTAAATTTACAAATATTAGCTTCAACCATATGTGGGTAGTGATTTTAAAAATACTTGCTGGGGAAATGGAAGGGATAAAGTACCCATTAATTCCTGGACATGAGTGGGTAGCAAAAGTTATTGAAGCACCTAAAGAATATCAATACCTAGTTAGGAAAAGAATAGTACCAGATATTTTATGTTGCTGTAATTTATGTAGATTTTGTAAAGAAAAATTACCAAATCTATGTGATGAACTGGAAGAACCTGGCTTAACATTACCAGGTGGATTTGCAGAATTTACTTCAATAAAACCAGAAAATGCTTACACAATACCTGAATGTATTTCAGATTTAGAAGCTCCTTTACTAGAACCTTTAGCAGTTGCTTTATATGCTTTAGAACGAGTTAACATTTCAAATGAAGATACCGTTTTAATTATAGGAGGGGGAGGAATAGGACAATTAATAGGACAATGCACACGCTTAGCTAATCCCAAAAATATCATTTTGTTAGATCATCATGAATTTAGGTTAAAGTTAGCAAAATCTCTCTTTGCTAATATAGCTCTTCATGGTCAAAATGACAATGTAAATCAATTTTTTGTTGATAATTCAAAGTTCAAACCTACAAAAATTTTTGAAGTAACTGGTTCTGAAAAAGGCATAAGACTAGCTATAACTGCAGCACAAAAAAATGCTGAGATTGCTATAGTAGGTTATAGTGGTCAAAAAACCATAGGTATAAAAACTAGTGAAATTATGGTTAAACATCTTACCATTAAGGGGGTACTATCCCCTACTAACACTTTGCTCAAGGCAATTAATTTAGTGACAAATAACAAAATAAATTTAAAACCGATAGTTACCCATACATTTAAACTAGAAGAAGCCCCATTAGCTTTTGAAAAAGCTAATTATTACAAACATGAAGCTATTAGGGTAGCAATATTAAGTTAGAGAGAGTATTTATGGAAAAATATTATTATGGAATTCCTCCAGTACCAGAAGAAATAAAGAGAGTTTATGATTTCTGTATAATAGGCAGTGGTGCTTCAGGATCTATAGCAGCAGATAAATTAGTTAAAAATGGTTTTAGTGTCTTAATGTTAGAGAGAGGACCATATGTAAAAACTGGTGTGAGTTATGATGAAATTTTGCGTTCAGCAGAGCTTGCTTATGCTCGCATGGAAAATGGAGCCTGGGCATTTAATGGTTATCCATGGTCTACTTGCAATGTAGGTGGCGGAACTGTTTTCTATGGAGGAGTATCATTTCGATATAAAGAAATAGATTTTGATGTTTCACATCTTCTAGCTAATACAGGGTTATCACTTAAGTGGCCTTATACTTACTCTGAATTAAGTCCATTTTATGAGGAAGTTGAACAAGTTTTAGGAATATCAGGTAATCCTATTGCTGATCCTTTCTGCCCATATGACCATTATCATCTGCCAAATTCTCCAATAGATTACAGCCCGCAAGCTGAAATATTATACAAAGCTGGAATCAAGCTCGGGTTAAATCCTTTCCCTACTCCTCTTGCTATTTTAAGTAAAGATTATAATGGAAGGAAAAAGTGCAATAATAGCTCTCCTTGTATAGAATACCAATGCGTCAATGATTCTAAAAGTGATAGCTTAATGTTTTTAAATCATTTATCTAAAAGCAAAAGCTTATTTACTATTTTTGCAGGCATGAATGCTATTAAACTGAATAGAAATAAGGAAAATAATATCAATTCAGTAACATGTACACACGTTGTAAATCAAGAAATTTATGAGTTTAAAGCTAAAAATTTCATTATTGCCTGTAATGCAATTCAATCAGCAAGACTTTTACTTAATTCAAGAGATCAATGGTCTAAAAAAGGCATTGGTAATAACCATAATATGGTTGGCAAAACTTTTTGTCAGAAGTTAAGTGGATATGTTACCGGTTATTTGCCTTCTTCTGGAAAAAAATATAGTAATTTAAATAATATAGGTCCTTTTTCTACTATAGCGTTTACAGATTATTATATATCTGATGACTTTCCTTTTAAATTAGGAGGATTGATATATGAAGCAAAATATGGATTTGCCTACACTAATTACCAAGATGCTTTAGTAATAAGACTTGAATGCATGATTTCTGATATACCTGATAAAAGAAATAGCATTCAAGTAAATGAGTCAGATAATAAAGTTATTATAGATTACAATCCTCATCCTTTAGATTTAATACGTCTTAACAAATTGATGAAAAAAGCAGCAAATATATTGAAAGAAGCAGGCTGTGAAGGAATACTTTTGGAAAGTTCAGGTTTTGGTTTAGGTAGTTGTCACTTACATGGGACTTGTCGTTACTCAAACAACGAAAAAGAAGGTGTTATAGATGCAAATTCCAAAGTATATGGAGTTAGTAATTTATACATAATAGACGGTAGTTTCATGCCCTACTCAGGAAGTGTAAATCCTACACTAACTATTCAAGCCCATGCTCTTAAAACAGTACATCACCTTATACAAATCAATAAGAAAGGATAAATATGGATTACCAAGATCTGTTAGTACAAAAATCTATTTACCCTTCAGAATCAGATGACTACCCAATAGTATTCAAATATGGGCAAGGGGCATTCCTATATGATATAAATGGTAATAAGTATATTGATTTTATGAATGGTAAGGGCAATATAATACTTGGTCATAATCCTAAGCACTTAATTGCAGAACTTATTGACTTTCTTAAATTAGGAATGGACGTAAGGACAGGATTTACTGAAGTAATGTTTAAATTTACTCACCAGATAAATAAAGCTTTAGGTTATGATAAGATAGCCTACTTTAAAAGTGGTACTGAAGCAGTAAAAGCAGCTATGCTGTCTGCCAAAACATATAATAGCAAAAAAATTATATTAAGTTGTGGTTATCATGGATATGACCCTATATGGAAATTTTCAGGTAATTTAGAAGAATTCAATAAAAATGGAATAATAAATTTTTTCTTTGATCTTGAATTACTGGAAAAGTTGATCAATAAGTATAAGGAACAAATAAGCGCAATTATAATTTCTCCTGATCCTTTATACCTTACAAAAGAATGGTTTGACAAGCTGAATAGCCTTATTAAGGAAAGCAATGTAGTTATGATAATGGATGAAGTAAAAGTAGGGTTTAGGTATAATTTTGGCTTATACACCTCACGTTATGGATTAAAACCTGATATTGCAATTATCTCAAAAGGTATAGCAAATGGATTCCCAATAAGTGTGGTATGCGGATATAAAGAGATGATGGAGGGATGTTCTAACTTAAATTATACTTGCTTTTTTGATGCTATTACTTTTTTTGTAGCTACTAAAGTTATGGAGACACTGAGTAAGAAAGATTTTTATAAAGTTTTAAATCAAGTTTCATTAAATCTTATAAATACTATAAGCAGCTTGATTGAGCAATTTGAGTTGCCAATACAAATTAAGCATAATGGATCCATATTTCAATTTATATTTCCTGATCAAGAGGCATCTGATGTCTTTTTTTATGAAAGCATTCAGCATGGATTAATTTTTTATCCCGGTGATAATCAATGTTTTTCCTATGCTTTTAATGATCAAAAAGTACATTTAGAATTAAAGCGAAACTTTATTAACTTGTTTAAAGTAATTAAAAAAAATCCTCTCTTCCAAAAAGGAAGGAAACCTACTTTAGAATGGGAAATCAAAACAGCATGGTATCTAATGGATGGATTACCTAGTATACAAATAAATAAAGAATTGAAGGAGAGTATTTTAATGAGTTTACCTGAGTAAATAAGGAGGTTTAAATGAGGAAACAACTTGCAATCAATGGTGGACGGTGTGTAGCTAAGTATGATGAATGGCCAAAATGGCCATTGTATCAACCCTCTTTTATCGATTCTTTAAAAACAGTATTAGAAAGTTATAGATGGACAGTTAGTGGGCTGTATACAGGGACTACTACGTTTGATGAAAAATTTTGTGAGGATTTTGCTAAGTTTAATAATGTTAAATATGCTTTAACAGTTGATCATGGTACTACTGCTATTTTGGTAGCATTACAAGCATTAGGAATTTCATATGAAGACGAAGTAATTCTTCCAGGGCTTACTTGGGTTTCTTGTGCTACAGCAATATTGAGAGTTAATGCAAAACCTGTTTTTGTTGATATTGAAGAATCTACCCTTTGCATTGATCCTATAAAAGTAGAAGAAGCTATAACCCCTAAAACTCGTGCTATTTTAGTAGTTCATTTATATTGTTGCATGGCAAATATGAATCATCTTAAGAAAATTTCTAAAAAATATAATATTCCTATTATAGAAGATTGTTCTCAAGCGCATGGGGCTATTTGGGAGGGAAAAAAAGCGGGTAGTTTAGGAGATATAGGTATTTTTAGTACGCAGCAAGGAAAGCCCCTTACTTGTGGTGAGGGAGGGGTAATCATTACTAATGATTACTATCTATTTAACAAAATGGTTTTGTTAAAGAATGATGGTAGGGCTTTAGATAAAAAAGTTCCTATAGGATATCAACAACTAAGAGAAGAAGCAGGAATTATAGGAAGCAATTTTGCACTATCTGAATTTCAATGCGCAGTACTTTATGAAAACCTTAAAATATTTCAGCAAATACTAAGTTTACAAAGGAAGAATGCAAGTATTTTAATGGATGAGTTAGCAAATATTGCGGGTATTAAATTTTTAAACCCTCATCCTGAAAATACTGCACAAACATATTACCATTTCATTATAAAATGTAAAACTTCTGCTTTTGCAAATGCTTCTATATCAACAATTTGTGAAGCAGTAAGTAAAGAGCTGGGAGTGTGGATTCATCCAATTTATCAGCCACTCTATCGTCATGCTTTATTTCAGGTTAGCAAAGATGGACGATTTAAATATTTAGCTCTTAATAATTATAATACTATGTATTTAAAAGCATGCGAGACAGAAGCAGCTAAAGGTATAACCATACATCATTCTTTACTATTATCAACTCCATCGCTATTAAGTAAAATTGTAGAAGCTTTTAGAAAAGTTCAGAAATATTCCTATGAATTAAGTCCATGAAGAAAGCAAAAATCATTCTACTTTCTCCTCATCATGATGATATAGCCTTTTCAATAGGAGGGATGATTAGTATATATTGCTATACAAAAAATATTAAATGTTATTTAATAAATATCTTTAACAAAACTAAGTATTGCTTACCTACATGTAAAACCACTAATGTCAATAAGCAAAGAAATGCTGAAGATAATAGGTTTGCTAAACAATTTAGTTTAAATAAAATTAACTTAAATTTTCCAGACTCAAGTGTTCTAAGGCATACAGCTCACAGTGAAATTATATGTACACCTCATGATATAAGGCGTTCATTTTTAATGCAAAAATTAAATAAAATTTTTAAATATATAAAACCTAACAAAATATTCTGTCCTCTAGGAATAGGGGGACATATTGATCATAAAATGGTCAAGGAAATATGTTTAGAAATATTTAGAAATAATTATCATAATTTAGTTTTTTATGAGGATCTACCATATGCATATGATTATAAATCTCAATATATAAAAGATATTATAAAAAGAACTATGCCTTTGAAATTACATGCTAAATATATTAATATAACTTCTAGATGGTATATAAAAGAGAAAAGTATTTTTTTTTATAAATCACAAGTCACTAAAGAAACCATAGCAAAAATACAAAAATATGCCCAAAGTTTAGGAGCAAATAAGAGTTTTTTTGAAAGAATTTGGATCCCATAGTTTTTCGCTATAATTAAACTAATTTGCAAATATTAACACACTACTAGCTTAATTTATTAGTAATTGATATATAGTTAATTGATGAGAAGTTGGTGATGTTGTTACTCGTCGCTCCTAGCACCAAATTCTCCTGAATTGACTATATCATTAACTCCTACTCTTGTTTTAAAGAATTTTTGTATAAGTTATAACTTTTGCAATCTCATCTGTAGCTTAGTAATAGGAAAGTTACCAGAAAGTTTGACATAACAGGTAAGATCTGATAGAGTCATGATTTCGGAAGGCATGACTAGTAGTCTTTTGCGTTCGATGTTGTTAATATTCACTCCATCGCGCATGGTGTTGGAGCCGTAAGATAGACTTTCTTGAGTTTCTAAAGTTTCCTGCTCCCCAAGCATTAAGGCTGATCTGTGGGCGGTTTGTTGATCGCTAACTCGAAAAATGAATTTGCTGTTAAACAAGTCTAACATTGCAGCAGCACCAGCAAGGCCGTAGATTTCTTCTAGCTGGTAGATATTTTGCAGGCCGGCAACAAAGCAGCCGCCATATTTCCGGCTCTCAGCTAAAGCGGTTGGTAGAGACGGAATTTTTTGCAAAGCTGCTAGTTCGTCGATAATGAACCACATATTGTTGTTAGTGCTGCTTGTGTTTCTATCCATAAGAACCTTAATAGCAATGCTGATCCAAGCAGAGATTAGAGGGCACAGTGTAACTCTTTGATTGGGAAAGGCTGTTATAAATAACCAGCCTTTCTCTTGAGGGTCCGTAAACCATTGTCTAATGCTGAAATCACCTTTTGGGTGTAAATGCTTTAAAACTGCAATATTTTTACCTACAGTAGCCTGAATGCCGGCAGAAGTTTCAGGGGCACTGCTGCTGACAATACCAGCTACTGCAGTATTTTGAAAAATTTTAGCAAACGCTTTATTACCAGAATAAATGATTGTATTAACTAGTTTCCCTATATCTTTGCTGTCCTGATATAGCTGCAGACCTTCAGATAATACTAGTTCAGCATTTTTTGCAAAAAAATCACCAACTTTAGGATTATAGCTACTAAAACTACTAGCGACATCGTCAAAGTCAGCAATTGCCTGACAATCATTCCACGGTAGCCAATGCTGAGTGTGTTTGGCAAAAGGATTAAGCAATTTATCTATTTTAGTATCAAAAAACCTATCAACAAAAGTGCCGGTTAAATCAACAATAATAGCCCTCTCTTTCTGCTCTCTAATCTGAGGTAACAACTCATTAAGCATATTAGTCTTACCAGTACCGGTAGTGCCAGTTAGTAAAAGATGTTGTCTTTCACTACCCTTTACTAGAGGTAGCCTAGCAAACTTGATATTTGAAGCTTTTTTAGCCTTTTGCAGCATTTTAGCAAGCACCTTAGATTCTACAAAATCCATACCCCTAATTTTACTTGCCACCATTGATTTTTTGCCTTGGCAATAGCAAAATATTACTGCAGCTATTGTTCCTACACAAAAAACTATCAGCACCTCCAACCAAGCTGTATGTAATAAAAATTGCCATAGCTTATAAACTCTTGTTCCATGATTCGTCACATACCAGAATTTATAGATAAATTCCTCAGCCTGCCGGTAAACCCAATCTTGTTGCTCAAGATAATAAAACCTGATACCTATCTGCTTAATAGGATAAAAATGTGCACCTATAACTAGTTTTAGTTGTACGTATCGTTCAATTATAAAATAATATAAACTAACTAAATATAATTTCTGCGATATTCTCCATATTAACCAAAGTAAAGCTAACAACAACCCAATCACAAAAACATTACTACTTCCCTGCCCAAACATCCGAAACTGATGCGCTACAACTTGTGAACCTCGAGTGAAACTATTTTGCTTTTGGGAAGACTCCATGCTTATTTATTGTTAAATATCAGGTAATTTATTCTTTTTAATTGTAGGAGCAGTGTTGCGACAATTTCCTAATTTAGATAATTCTGTAAATTTACCAGATCTTTTGTTAAAGGGCTTTACTGATTTATAACCACTAGCAGCGATAATTTTTTTAAGCTGTTCTAAAAATTCTTTATATTCAGTAGTATCGGTGGTAATTATATCTTGATCCATAATGCTTTTAATTTATTAATACTCTAATACTAGATAAAAAACTACTTTGACAACGACTTAGCTTTATTGAACAATTCTATAGCTTCTTGCCTCTTTCCTAATTTTTGTAATACTTTCCCTTTTTCAGTATAGCTTTCAGCAAGATCAGGTTTGTATTGTATAGCCAGGTCAAAATTCTCTATAGCTTCTTGGTATTTTGTAAGTAGTGCTAAAGAGCAGCCCTTTTTTAAATACGCTTCTGCTGCATAAGGTTGATGTTTGATAGCAAAATTAAAATTTTCTACCGCCTCATGATATTTTCCTAATTTGTTAAAAGCTATTCCTTTATTGTGGTATGGCAGTACAAAATCAGGTTTATATTTAATCGCTAAGTCATAATTCTTGATAGCTTCATGAGATCTTCCTAATCCTTCAAGAGCTATTCCTTTATTATTATTATAGCCTTCAGCATCATCAGATTTATATTTAATAAATAGATCATAATTTTCTATAGCATCTTGGTAATTTCCTAACTCTGCGTAAGCTACACCCTTACCAAAATATGCTTTTGCATAATCAGGTTGGTACTTAATTGTTAAATTAAAGTTTTTTATTGCTTCTTGATAATGTCCTAATTTCTCAAAAGCTACACCTTTATTGTAATATAATTCTGCGTCATCAAATTTATATTTAATAGCCAAATCAAAATTTCTTATAGCTTCTTGATATTTTCTCAGTGCTATTAGAGATATTCCTTTATTGTAATATGCTGTTATAAAATTAGGTTTATACTTAATTGCTAAATTATAATTCTCTACAGCCTCTTGGTATTTAGCTAATTGTGCTAAAGAATATCCTTTATTATTATAGCTTTCAGCATCATTAGATTGGTATGTAATTACCCTATTGTAGTTTTCTATAGCATCTTGGTATTTTCCTAACTTTATTAAAGATATCCCTTTATTGTAGTATGCTGGTATAAAATCAGGTTTATACTTAATTGCTAAATTATAATTCTCTACAGCCTCTTGGTATTTAGCTAATTGTGCTAAAGAATATCCTTTCTCTAGGTATGCTTCTATATAATTAGGTTGATATTTAATGGCTAGATCATAATTTTTTATAGCATCTTGATGTTTTGCTAATCTTGCACACTCTATTCCTTTATCATAGTAGGCCTTTGAAACATTCAGGTTAGAATTATTAGTTAAGTTATGTTCAATATCTTCTTTCCACATCACTTGCTTATTATTAACGATGCTAGATGACAATTCATTAGTATTGGCAATAGCTGTGCTATATAACAAAAGTAATAACATAGTTGCAAATAATTCTTTTATGGTATTCATAACTTATCTTAGTTTTACTTAAATATTAATTTTTATTATCCTTGTTATTCTTTAAAGGTAAAGTTATATTTCTTTTTTTGATAGCTTCGTCACTGATTTGTATATTATCTGCTATTTGTCCTGCAGTTCTAATAAGCGTTGAGCTACTGGTTTGATCAAATTTCTCTTTTAATTTATTGCTATCATTTTTGATATCAGAAGACGTAATTTCAAGAGCTGCTGTTCTAGCTTTTTCGTCAGTTGATAATTGTGTATTTAGTACTTCAGCTATATTCTGATTATATAATTTTTTACCTTTATTTAAATCAGATTTTACTGACTCCATTAATGATTTTGTGCTATCTGAAGCAATAACTTGCTCTTGCAATCTGTTACTTGATTCTAGATAGTTGATTTTCAGGTCCTCTTGTGTGGTCATTGGGACATGGTGAATATTAGAATCAATTGACTGTAACTCTTTAACTTGAACCTGACTATTATCCAAATTACTTTGCGGCAATGG
>NZ_CM000770.1:1315276-1408980 GCF_000160735.1 Rickettsia endosymbiont of Ixodes scapularis
TCATATGTGGTCGATAGTAGCAGAATGGCTATCAACATAATTCCTTTGATTGGTTAATTGTTGCATGGTTTGCGCTGTTTTAGCTATTTCTCTGCCAACTGATTGTTGTTCATTCCAGGTACTACTTAAATCTTTACCTAGTGATTTCACTTCATCGCTGGTAGTACTAATACGACTATCTTTTTGAGCTGACTTTACTTTTTCTAAAGCATCGTTATAAGCTTTTTGTTGAGTTGCCGATATTTCATGATTAGTGACTCTATTATTACTACTACTTGTTCCTGTAGACACATTTCCAACTCCAAAATTAAACCCTAAACTTGCGTTTGTATTAGTAGCAGTTTCTTTCCTCTCGCTACTACCATAATTTTCATTAAGAGATTGTCCTTGTAAAATAGATTCTTTGATTGCTTGATTTTCACTAAATGAAAAGCCTTGAATCATGGAATCACTTTGGGCCCATTTTAAGGCTAAGCTCTCAGATTGTCTCTGCTCTTGGGAGCTAAGTATACTTGATCTATTAGTTAATGATCCCATTTTACTTTGGGCCGTCATAAATTGACTTTGCAGGCTATCTGACCAAAGTTGTGAAGCTCGAAAGTTAGTAACTAAAGAATCTACTGATTCAGTGATAAATTGTTTACCGCTATCACTGTTAGTAACTCTCATTCCTCCATCGTCAATTATGCCAGCTCCTAATTGCAAAGAGGGGGCTAGATTTTGCTGGACGATGGTGCGGTTGCCGATATTGTAGTTATCCATAGAAATATTATTATCAGCAATATTAGCTCCTATACCACTTGCTACTGCAACTGGTGAGAATTGGTTAGCCAGCGTTGTAGTAGCATGAGCGCATCCCTTTAATACAGCCCATGATAGCATTGGTACCGAAGCGGCTAGCATCTGGAATGTGGCGTAACTATGCAAAGTCATTTCAGCAAAGCTACCTTGTGATAAGATGCTTAAACCACTTACCGCTAGAGAAGTGGATTTACCAGCTAAGCTTATCATTCCTAAACAATGAATGATGGTGAAGAATACTGGCCAGCTGGCAACCCAAATTATCATCAATAACCAAGTTTTTAAAATATTAAATCCGCCAGGTAGCATCGACATTGGAAACACAATAAAGATCATACAAATGACCAAAGCAAAGAATACTGACTGCAAAATTGGCATAATGTTAGCCGCCATTTCTCCTGCTACTAAATAGGAGAATGATTGTTGGAATAAGCCTCTAGTGGCGTTCATACTGACTAATTGGGGATAAATTCTAGTTAAAGAGAATTTCTCTCGCCAGTCGTCATAAGATTCACGATTAGCGTTAAGTAACATTGCTTGTTTCATCCAACTGTGAATATCCGTTTGTTCTTTTTTCAAATATTTTAGTGTATCGGAAGTCATTGCTTTTAGCCGATAATTTAACACTTCAGGCCTATCAGATTGTACGCCAATAGCCGAGGCAAATTTTGTCAGTAACCCCATCATGTAGTTCTTTGTTAATAGCCCCTTTGATCAAAGGTGTAGCTTGCTTGCAGGTTTTAAAGGAAATAGCAGAGTTACCAGGATCTCGGTAATAAATACCAAAATTATTAGGCATATTTTGCTCGATAAAGCTAATGATATCATTAGTTTGTTGTGCTTCTGCTTTTTTTCCTAAGATATTACCAATAATATAAGGTTTCATGAAGCACTGTCGTAAAAACTCCTTACTGTTCGTTAAGGTGATAGGATCTTGTATTTGAATATCTCTAATTTTCCCCACGGCTTTTGTGCCGAACATAATACCAGTTTTTCTAGAATTTAAACCTTCATCAGGTGGCAATAAATGCTTCTCTAGCATTTCAGATAAAGTGTAACTCATTCTTGAAGCAACTGAGCTAAAGAAAGCTACACCTGAAGGAATATTATCAATTTTTACTGGAGCGCTCATTGACACCTCATCTTTTAGCCAAATAGTGGCTTTTGGGGCAAACAAAAAGATGAATATGAAGAATGATGGAAAGAACCACTCCATGGCAAATATGCCGATATTCCCCTTGAAAATAGTCCTGGTTCCAGCCCAGATACCACCTATAGTTAAAGCAAACTTCCCTACGGGCGTAAAATATTCACTATCAGAGGCAAATACCCTACCGATGCCGTTAAAAATCTGCCACAATATATCACCACCACCAAAGGTATGTATTACATAGTCCATAATTTTTGTTCTTTAACTTCTTTCTTTTGCCATAATATGTTGCTCTATTAGCCTTGCTCTTCGGTCAATCTGATCGGCATTAGTTAGCATCGTACTCCATTTTTCAGTAGCAAAAATCTGTACTCGATCTAAGGCTTTTAAATATGCAACTAAATGTTGATCAGATACCTGTTTGCTCTTTAGTAAAGTGACTGCTTTTCTCACTTCAGAAATAACTTCCTTTAAATGCTGCAGTAATGTATAACTAGCAATTAATTCTGAGGAACTATCTAAAATAGTCACGCCTGAAATAGCTTCTAACGTGATATAATCATAAATCGGAAAAGCTTCTCCTATTGAAGAGAGGAAGGCTATATCCATGTTGTTAAATTCATTGTTGCTAGCTAGTTTACTTTTTAATTCATCCAATTTTGTTTTAGCCTTACCTTGATAGGATTGCTCAGGTAGAATGCTGATATTCCTCCTTAAGCTAGGGTTTAAACAACTGCTATCATCACAAGCATACACTGATGCGGATTCTCCTCCTTTTAAATGAGTAATCCAGCTTTTCTCATCTTTGGCAAGTGAATCAAAGAAATAAACATTATGATCTTTCACAATGATAGTACCAATCATTGACATAATAGAGTTACGCATATCTAGTGGAATACCAGCTTTTTCTGCTGCCTTAGTAAAAATATTATAATCTCCCAGCATCATCTCTGGATCTTTGTTTTGAGCTTGCTGCAAAGCTTGCTTTTGTTCCAAATCATTCCGACATTTTTTGCTCGCAGAAAAATAATCCATACCTGACCCTAATTGTAAATCTCTGCAGACTGATTCACGCATAGCTGAATCTTTGGGTAACACTGAAGCAAAAATAGCTTTGGTCATTTCGCAGTCACCTTTGGCAAATTGATTTAATTCCATCGCTAAATTCCGCAAGTCCTTTAAGGCATTCTCTATCTGCGGGGCAAAGGTTTTAAGCCCAAGCGAGAAAGCATAAGCTTTAGCTTGCGAGCCAATATTTTTCATTAATTGCACTAATTCCTCACCAGAAATAATTGAGAAACTTCCCAAATATGCATCTATCCCACTACAGCTCATTGTTAAAGAGGGTGCCGTCATCGATATTGGATTGAACGACGTCTTACTAGTTCGCATTGATAATCCTCCAGCTGCATAATAACCAGCTGCTTGATCCTGATAAGAACCAGGTTTGGTCACATTAGTACTCATTCCTTGAAAGACGTCATTTATATTCCAAGCAAAGGAAGTTGGTAGCTGAATCAACCAGATTATAACTATTATTGTTAAGTATATCTTGCTACTAGTACTATGAATTTTGCTATTCATTCTCTATCTCTCACTTATAAAGCTTCTGATAATTTTGATCAATTGCTAAAATATTTTCTATCATTTTGTCTTCAGAAATTATCCCTCTAGCAATGGGATATATTCTATTACCGCTACTTTCAACCAAATATAATACTGGAACAATTTGTTTAGGATTTAATCTTTGTAATAAACCAGTATCTTTGCTAGTTTTTATATTTTGAAAATTTGCACCATCACTAGAGACCAACAGTAATTGAAAGCCATATTTAGCTGTAAATTGTTGCACAATAGGCAAGAAGGCATGACAATAAGAACATTGATTACTAACTTGAAAAATCAAGCCAAAATTTTTGCTTAAATCTCGTAATCTCTGGCTACTATTTTGCTCAAGCTTTTCCTGATATAATCTTTTATGCAAACTGTTAGCTGGTTCAAAAGAATTAGTTAATTGATAATCCATTAAGCTAGCCAATTGCCACATAGTAGCAAATTTCTGGGACTTCTCCATTATTTGCTTCTGTAACCTTTGAGCTTTAATGACATTTTCTAGAGTTGGGTTATCAAGTGCTTTACGCTGTGCTCTGTTAAACTTTTGCTTTAAAGATTCTATTCTCCTGTCATGAGGTTCTGGTGATTCTTTCAACAATAGTTTGAGATCAGAATATTGTGATTCCTTGATTTTCTGTACTAACTGCTCATTATACCACAAGAACCCTTTAGGTTTTTCTTGCCATTTTTGTCTTATATGTCCCATATTATCACTTATTCCTTCACTATTTGCGAATGCTCCTAATAATTGATAACTGATTAATAATAAAATTATTAATATCCTTAATGAGCATCACTTTAACCATGTTAATATTAGTTTTAGTTGCCATCTTCCCATCTCAATATGATAAATTAGAATTATGACTTTTACCGTTAATCGGTAGTTGTTTTTGCATTACTGGTATCTGATTATGTAGCTGCTTAGGAAAATTCTTACCCATCTTATTTTTGGCTTCCACAAGTAAATCAGCAAATAATTCTTCCATATTAAATTTTGAAAAATCTATCCTTTGTAATTCCTCTACGGTAAATCCCCGACAATTAGCATTTTTAGCTGAGCCGAAACTAATACCAAGTTGCTGCTTACCCTGCTCTTGGAAGACTCTTGCTAATTTTGAATTAAAACAACAATAAGTAGATTTTTTGGTTATACATTGCTTAAATATTGGATCACGCTCTGAGCAGTAAGTGCCAATAAAATGGCACTGTCCTTTATTTCTTTGGAGTGCCAAAGCTTTTTCAGTAGCTTTGCACCTTCCAAGTCCCAAATCCTTCCCCCAACCTTTCATTGATGAACAACAATTAAGAAAGTTAACAATATTTTTCCGGCAGCTATTTGCTTCACCTTTAAACACCTCAATTGGCTCTAATTGCATATCTTTCTTCATTCCATTTAACATGGCTAAATAACCAACATTGGAGATATCAGTATTCTGTTCTATAGTTGGTGTATGGCAATCTCCTCCGAGGCAAAACATCGAAGCACCGTTTAGAGAAGAGCTTAAGCTTTTATTCTCGTTAAAACAGCTATAATTTCTTTGCCATAATAAGCAGATATTACCATTTCTCTTCAAACAGGTACTATTTTCTAACTGGCAGCCTTGAACTTTTAAATGATTACAACCATCTCTAGGGTTACTACTACACTGATAAGTAATCTGTTCCTTCCAACATGGGCGGTTTATAACATAGCTGTTAAAGAAGATCTTATTACCACTCTCTAAACAGAGACGATTTAGCTCATGACATTCATTTTCTTCTGCTAATTTTTCTGACTCTTCATTAATGACTTGCCAATATTCACCTTTTTCTTTAAATTCCTTAATTTTGTCTCGATATGTATAATTAAGTACTGTAGCAGTCGGTACAGTTATATGATATAATAACCAACATGATTTATCAGTATAACCAACTTTTACTTCACCAATATTTTCCAGTAAGATCTGTTGTCTAGTGGCAATCATAACTCTTAATTGTTGCCCAACATTATAATCTTCCTCACGTACTCTTTGATAGTGTGCTCTCCACCAATTATCTTTATTGTAATAATGTTCCTTAATTTTTGTCTCAAGCCAGCTAGCATGAAGATCACTCTCACTGATTGCCATGCTACGGTTTTGCGGGTCACCCCATTTATCAATCAATTCTACTTCTAAATGCAACTGCTTTATTATATCTATCTCAAAGTCAACACCTTCAGTGCAACTTTTACTAATCTTAGTTTTAGTGACAACCTCACTAGAACTAAAATTACTACCTTCAGTATGTTTCAAAGGATCAGCTGCAACCTCTGTTGCATTCGTTATTAGAGGATTTTTACTATTCAGATCATATTCTTGAATAGCATCAATTTTCTTCATTTCCATCTGCTGGAGAAATTTACCCTCGAGGCTATTATTTAAAATATTACCCCCTTGATTAGTTAAATCCTGGTCTCTCATATTAGTTAAATTTGAGACATTCGCATCTTTATTAAATATCACCTTATTACCAATAGAGTTAGGATTACCAAGCTTGGTGTCATTTCTATAAGCTTCTGCTTGATTGTAACTATCCTGCATGGAATGTGCTAAAATAGATACTGGTTCATAAGTTAGTAACAACAAAGCAATCGTCATAAAAACCAAATAATTACGGTAAATTTTTATAATCATCTTTTTCCATAATCTTAAGCACCTCACTTAAAGGTATATGACCTGTTAATTTTTTGACGAACCCTTTCCCATCATCAACTATTATTACTGGTATCTGTTTAATTTGATATTCCTCAAACAGATTGGGATCTATATTAAAATTAATGCCAAGTTCCATAGCTTTATCTCTTGTTTGCATAAATGAATTATCTCTTAATCCTTGCATTACTAAAATGGCACCTGTTTGTTGTGCTTCTAAGTAGTATTCCTTTAATGCTGCATCCGGCATAGAGAACGATACAAAAATATAAGTCTGAGGTTGTGCTAAAGCATTAACACTACTTAACAATAATAAGCCTATAAGCATTAGTGTCCTGAAATTTTTTAACATATTAAACATCTCTTAAATTACCAGAGACAGCAATCACGTTTCCTCCAAATTAAGTAACCAAAATCCTCACCTTTAATTGGAAATTCCCTACCTGATTGCCAAGTTACTTCCGTTTCTCCTATTTTTTTGCAAGAACTCACTTCTGGTATTGGATAAGTCATTTGCAAGCGATACTGGCTCTTCTGGATTATCGGCATTGGATATTTACCGCATAAGCCTTCTGTACCGTAATATCCCCATAACATTAACTGCCTATGCAGTTTAGCCATAAATTTAGAGACTATTAGCGTTGAAGTGCCAACTCCGCCATTATGATATGGAGTCGTGCCAGTAAATGGATAAATAGAGCCCTGACAGCCGGCACACCAAAACATCGCATCATTGGATAATTGTCCGGTGCTCAAGCTTATACAATCAGCAATACATACGCTTTGAGCAGCAATATTAGCAAATAACAAGCTTTCAGGATTTAAGATTGCTGATTTTGCATCATCACCCCAAAGTGGATCAAATTCAGTTAGATATGCTACATCTACCGAGGCCATTTCTAAACACATAAAATCTAGTAAAATCTCTAACCAATAAATGACTGGATAAATATACCAGTGCACGTGATAAAAGGCGGTTCCTTCTTTATCATCCTTTATGCCTCTTTGACTGCTTGTCCCTAAACTAATGCCGCCAAGGCTAACCATACACATTGGTGATTTAGTAACGTCAACCAGCCGCACCGGCTCCCAAAAGCCAATTGGGATACCAGGAACTGGTACAGCTATACCAGGTCTCGGGCAGAAACATAGTAAGTTTCGGGCAGAAGGAGTATCAGCCATAGGGCTACCTGCTATTTTCACGCCTGCTATAGTTATCGGAAACAGGCACTTCCAACAAACATCAGTGATAGGATTCACAAAACGTCCTACGCAATCTACTGCTGATTGGGCAGTTCTATTTAAAGAAAACACTATTATTAATATTATGGTATTTTTAGTAAAAATTATTATAACATTCCTCATAGAGCGACCTCTCTAATCCTTAACTCTTTGCCATCTTGCTCTATGATTGCTGGTATAGCTTCGATCTTAAAACGGGTTGCTAACATACCTCCTTGATCAAAATAGATCTCTCTATTTACTGTTTGACTCAATTCGATTGGGCTACCATTGGTTAAAACAATTTTACCTTGCTGCGCTTTAGCCCATGCTACTTGGCTAGCATCATCACCATCAATTAAGATTAAAGGATCTCCCCAACTTAGGGCAACAAGAGGATTAACTTTTGTACCAGCTGGTACTATCACTCTCCCATTTTGGTCTTTTATAGTTGTCTGTTGAGTAAATGTTGGATCATACTTCCAGCTTCTAGCCTTAATAGCTTTATGTAATCCTAGTACAGGCAAGGGTCTTGCTATTTTTTTCTTTACTTTTTCTTTAAACTCCTCTTGCATTTTTTCTAATAACCCACCTTCTTTGGCAGCTTTTAGTTTTGCCATAATTACTTCTAACATTGATTGTTCAATAACCTGGAAAGTAGCTCCGCGTACTCCGTAATCCTTGATTTTCAGCTTATTCTCCAAAGCTAAAGCACTGAAAGCCAGTATAGTAGTAAAACTAAAGATCATTATTATGTTAGGCGTCATAACCCCATCCTATTTTCCTTCAGCACATCATTAATTGCTTCAGCAACCTTCATTCCTCTAACCATCCGATCCTCTAGTGCCTGATAATCTCTAGCATTAGTAGAAGTAAGCAGCAAGGTGAATGGGTCAATCATTAGGCTACCAATTACTCCATGAACATTCGGGCCATAAATAGCTGCTTCACTGTAATGCGGCGGGCTAGAGTGAATAGATTGCAGTAAATTCAGCTTCCATTCTTCATCAACAAAGCCTGCTAGCTTAGGGTTAGCTCGCATGGCTTTAAATGTTTCAGGGTTTTGTTTTAAAATTATTTTATGGGCAGAATTCTCAAAAGCCTTTTCAGATGCTGATCCTTCTTGTCTAAAATAATCAGTAAGTTGCTGGGTAGCGAGCGTTATCGAGCCGTTATATTTTCTAGCGATTCTACCGGCTTCTTCAATAAATTCCCCAGAGCGCTTGCCGGCCAGTAATTTCCAGGCTTCATCTATCATAATCAAAAATGGCCTATCCCTATTACCTTTAACCATAGTTTGGTTAATATGAACGATCATGATTTGGACTATTACTGCCAGTAATTCTGGAGTGCTGCGTAAATGATCAGTTTCAATTACTACTATCTCAGAATTTAGTGATAATTGCGCTGGACCGCTGAAGAATTTGCCATGCTGTCCCTCTCGAGTAAAAGGAAATAACATATTACCAAGTTCCTGAGCATAAGATTCCTCTCGGGCAAGCAACCAATTAGCAATGTCAGTGATTTCAGCTTTTGCTCCTTTATCTTGCCACACCGCAATTAAAGCTTTTTGGAGCATTGGTTGTTGCAAATCACTAGTGCCAGTGCCATATTGTGGGGCTGCCATAGTTGCTAAGATTGAGGGGAAACTTGATAAAAAGTCAGATCTTGCTTCACTTGCTCTTTCATCATCTCCTTCTGGAACCCTTGAGAAAGGATTAATAGAAATAGGGTTTTTAACATCAAACTCAATATAGGTTCCACCTAATAGCAGACAACTGCGTTTAAATGACCGACCATAATCCAACACAAATACTTTGCCGCCAACTCCTAAAATTGATAACATTAGTTCTTGCATAAACACTGATTTACCTGAACCAGGTACGCCAGCAATGCAAAGATTAAAATTCTCGTTAGGTGCAGTACTATGCGATTTCACTGTGGGTAGCAATGCTGAACCAAAAGGTGACCAGTACATAATTTGACCTCTTCTCCCAGTAAGTAACATTCCAGGCGAGCTTAAGTCACCTTTCCATTCCCCTACTATTGGTAGCAACACCTTACTCTCAGAGGAGATGGTTCTTTTACCTCGACCCAAGCTACTAAGCGCTACTCCAAGCCCTCCTATTTTTTGACCAAATATATAATTAAATCCTTCTCCTACATAATTTTTTACTTCTTCTACTAATTGCATAGGCATTGAGGCTAGCACTATTGGCAAATGGTCATAGGTGCAAGGGGTAAAGTACCAGCCGCTGCGCCTTAACATGGAGCAGACTTGAGAAGCTGACTGTTTGGCTTTTTCTTTTTC
This sequence comes from Rickettsia endosymbiont of Ixodes scapularis, assembly GCF_000160735.1. Taxonomy (NCBI): domain Bacteria; kingdom Pseudomonadati; phylum Pseudomonadota; class Alphaproteobacteria; order Rickettsiales; family Rickettsiaceae; genus Rickettsia; species Rickettsia endosymbiont of Ixodes scapularis. Next base: position 1,325,046 of record NZ_CM000770.1, read on the forward strand.
ATCCCACATGATAACATTGAGATGAATATTTACTACCCGATCACCGCTTTGCAGAGAAGCAACTACCCCATTCATATCGTGAGCTTCAGCAATTAAATCAGAAAAAAACTTACCCATACCAGCTGCAATATTTCTCTCTAAGGCTTCCCGCTTGGTAATTGCTGAAGTCTTAGCGATAGTTTGATTGAGCATGATTTGCAAACCAAAATGAATCAGAAAGTTCGATTTAATATATTCACCGCGCCGCATTTCATTGCCTAAAAATAAATCCATCGCTGATAATTGCCACTCCAGCGGCCTTTTGCTGGCTTCTAAGCTGATAAAAGCTTGATTATCATTAAGCCTTACGTGATCTTGCTCCTCAAATAGCGAAAAGTTTCCAGGCAAAATCTGCTCAGAAAGCAATTCATAAGGATTAATTTCCGCGTGTTCCTCCTCCTGCCAACCAAAAATAATGCGAATAAATTTTAGCAATTGCTTGGCATCCACATTTTCCGTCACTAAACCAATAGATTTAAAAGTATCGCTCAAGCATTCTTTTCTTCTAACTATATCATCAATATTTGTTTGAATGCCGGGAATAGTCATTGAAATTAACAATATCATATCTTTTATGGTGCCTTCTGTTTTCGCTTTTAGTTTCAAAAATTCTACTCTTCTTTCGGCTAATTTACAGAAAATCTCACCTTGTCTGTGATTTTGCCAATTAACCAAAAAATGATCAATATGCTGACTGCCAATCATCAATACCTGCAAGCTACTGCCAGCTGGTAAATTCTCTTCATTCCGCAAAAACTCAGCGATCTCTCCTTGGGCTTGCAAGCTCGTTCCTACTAACGGCCAGCCAAGCAACACAAATCCTACTGATCCTCTGTTGAAGAATAGCTGAGATCTTTCATCATATGACTCATAGACAAAATGTTTTGCTAATCTTTCTCGAGCAAAATCTTGGTGAACCTGAGCTTTCATCGATGTAACCTATTAAACTTATTGCAACATTTGTTTGGCTCCAGCACATCACCATAATTATTATTAGGATCAAATATACCTTGGTCAGTCATTTTATTAATCTCATATAAAGATTTACACTTTTGCCCTTCTGGAATAGGACAATCGAAATCACTTTTGTATGGCATTAATTTACATCCTGAAATATTTACGCTCAAAAATACCAGCAATAAAAAATTAATTAGTAAACTATTATTCATCAAAAATTACCTTGGAGTGAGGAGGGTTGCTTCAACTGTTGCTGCCAATTAACATTATTTAAGTTGTTTTGGATTTGATCTTCCTCCTCTTCATTTCCCTTGATAAAACGTTCTTTTAATTTAGCATTGGCCTGAGAAGACTGCCTACCTTCTTGCCTGCTATTTGAAAATGAACTCACATGAGACGTGTCCTCATCACTATTTTGGTAACTGTGATAATTTGTTCTATTTTGCGAATAATCAGTAGTAGTTGGCGGCAGCAACCTAATAGATTCATCGTCAAGCTTATCCTGATTTAAATCAAAACCTTTTCTAAACACTACATCAATTACTCGACCAGAAGCCACAACAATTACTGGACTCATGCTTTCCGCACGTTTGATAGCAAAATCTGCTAGCTTTTCTAAAGCATTACCACTGCCCGCATATACTCCAGCTTTTAGTGAATCTTTTCCTTTTAAAGCATGCTGCTGACCAGTCAATGGTGATATTGGGAATATGCCATTAGTTGCCTGGTTCTGCAAGAATTGAGCAATACCGCCCAGCACGCCATTAAGTACAGCCATTCTTGCCACCTCAGAGGATCTATCAACTACCAGGCCTTTAACACCAGGCCTGCCGTCTTCCCCTATTAACCAACCTTCAACAGGCTTCTCGATAATCTCCCCATTGCGATTCAACAACGATACAGTCTCCAGCCTGCACTTAGCCCTTTCTGAAGAAATATCTCCGCTACAAGAGCCAATCAGAATAGCCTCCTTGATTTGTTCTGTCTTATATTCTTTCGAGAAAATAGCTGTATCTACTAACCGCAGCATTATAGGCTCTGGGCTAGCGGCATTATTAGTGCCAGTTCCAACCACTACACCAGTAAGCAGCACGGCTCTAGCAAAACTACCAGTTGTAATATAGTCTTTAACATCTTTGTTAATATTACCCCCAGCTCTTTTAACATGACCAAATTGTCTTTTTGCTGGTAAAGTTGGTATTACTTGTTCTTGGTTCTCATTTGGCAAATCTTGCAAACGAAAATGATCAGGATTTATTTCATTTGACAAAATTTGGGGCTGAGGCTGATTCTCCTCCAGCAATTCAAGCTTCTGCTTAAAATCATTAATTTAATTCTTGGTCTCTACAGCTTTACTTTCTATTAAACTTTCTAATTTACTTTGCATAGTTTTAACTTCCTTTAGTACTTCTTCCGTCCATTTAGCCCTTGGATCTACGGCCCTTTCTACCCCTGATATTTGACTGCGAGATGTACGCTTTTCTTTCTGTTCTTCAAACCTCTCTACCTTGGCTTCAGAAAAATAATAAAAGATTAAGAATAGCACTACACTGATACTAACAATAAGAATTACTGGTCTATTCTTTAAAGCATTCAAAAGTTCTAATAACTTATTACTAAAACCTGATGGTAACTGACCAACAGCTACCTTATTGTTATTCTCTGATTGTTGATCTTCCCATATTGGATCTTCTTGGTGCATTAGTTATTTCTCCTAAATCATTATACCTTCATGCCGCTTGCAATCCACTCTAAATAAAAGCCAAGAATAATTCCAATAGCTACTATTGCTCCTGCCAGTCTAATATTACCTCGCACTACCGCCCAGATTGACGATAAAATAGTTGCTCCTGATATACCAATAGTCTTGAGTTTACCGGTAGAAAGCCCACCAATCCGATCCAATTGTCCCTCTAAGGTCGTGGCCCATGCTATATCAGGTAATAATATATAACAACAAAACACCATCAATATTGCTAAGGTAATAGATTGATAACTACTCTGCTCGTTAAGTCGTTTACTATCACTTATTTCTAGATATTTGCTTATTTTCATTTTTCTTCTCTTGCTTTATGTTAGTGGTTTGTGCCAAATCTTGTACCAAATCAAATTTAAGTAACCTTATAGGACTAGGATTTTTACCAATAAAACGTAAAGATAAATCTTGCACTATGCCACTTTCACTAATTATTGTTAAATATACCTTATTATTACCAACCTGCGGCAGGATAAACAAACAACCAGAATTATGCACCACCACTTCTGCTGCGTCTTTAGGATGAATAAATACATCATTAATTTTTTCTCCCTCAATACTAATCCTAGTTGGAGCATCTTTAGCAATCTGCAACTTTAGGATGCTATCGTCATGTAACATATAACCTATAGCATAAGCAGTGTCAAACTTTAAATTGCATAATACTAAAAATATTATAACTAATGAATAATTTCTTAAATTAATAGTTGTTTTATTCAACATTCTTATCCTCCACTTGTTCTTTAATTCCCGTTAGTAATAAGAGATGATTAGCACCACGCTTATAAGTCAACAAATAACTTTTTTCAACTGCTACGTGTTTATTCTCCCCAAACCAATAACGAAACGTTCCCTGAATTAACACTCCTGCATCTACTATTTCCGTTTTCTTAGGAAAAAATACTGCAGACACATTAGAACCTTTAACAAACTGTAAGTGCTCTTTAAAAAATCTCTCCAATTCTGGCGTTGCGCTAGATACCACCTGCATATCAGCTATCTGCCTCTCTACCTCTTCAGGTGAAGTAGTAAATAATTCTTTCATCACAAAAATTGCCCATTCTTTTAGATAAGTCTCATGATAATTTTTTGATGATACTATCATCCGCCGATCAGGTGCTATTGCTGGGATTAGTAACCATTTTTCCTCTTTATTAACTGCTTTTATTGTTGCCAGTAAACTAGTGATCGCTAGTAGCACAGTTATCATCAAAAGGCATTTATTGTATCTAACTAATTCCTGTACTGATGCTTGCTTGAATAGATGATTCATTTTCCTACTTTTTTGCCTAACAACCCAGGATAACTTATTGGCGCAGGGAGTATTTTTTTTGCTACCAAAAAACTTTTTAATAAAAAATATTGTGAAACTTTTTTAAATTTCTTGAAACTATAACAAAAGCCAATTCCACAAAACATGCAAAATAATCCTAATTTAGCATGACCGCTATTGAGCAGCACTATCCCTGGCACCACACCTACTAAAGTCACCCCCCATTCATCCAAAGTTAATCCCATATATTTCAAAGGCTTAGATAGCGACCAATATAATTGTTGATTTTGATGGGAATGCGACATAAGATTCTCACACTATTATTAGAGTTGCGTAGCTACCTGTGATATAACTTAAAGATACTAACAAGTTTTAATCTTCTATACCTTGATTATTACAGTTTTAACTTCAATATTATTGCTAGTATCTAAAAGTTATGCCCTTAATTAAGAGAAGGAAAATGCCAGTAAACTCCTTCTCACAGCTGATACCTTAACTCTCGCAAAATTATTTTGCCAGCGGATTATTTAGATTAATAATAGATACTTTAAAACTTTTGGATATTTGTGCTAATCTGGAGACAAAAGAGTAGAATTTACCTCTGTGTGCAGCTTATTGTTGCAGAATTTAATTAGATTTGCTAATATTTTATCAATTAGTTTATTAGTAGAGATTATGTTAAATAATGATTTAAACTTGAGAATGAAATGTTTGGAATTAGCTATTCAGTCTAGCTGTAGTTGCGGAGTAACAAATATTGCAATGGAATATTATAATTTTCTTACCGGTAAAAATGATCCTCTAATATTTATCTCAACTTTTAACTCTAGTAACAAATTTAATTAATATCCATTAATTATTAGATACAGTTTTTTCCTTTGAAATTGTTAGAGCCTCTGTAGCTTTTTCCATAAACTCTCTTACCGGATCTAAGCTTAATCGTGCATATATTGCTGTTGATCTAGGATGTTTATGATTCAGAGCTTTGCCAATGACATATTGACTCGCTCCATTAATGGCCATCCAGCTAGCACATGTTCGTCTAAGGTCATGCAATCTTAAATTTTTTAACCCAGCTTTTTGGCAAATTCTTTTCCATGCTTTCTTAGGTTCTTGCAAGTGCCCACTACTACTTGTCTCGCTTGGAAATACCCATTCATTGATTACTTGTGCTTTTCTATCTTGTAATATTTTTATTGCTTCATCTATTAACACCACAGTGTGCGGTTCTCCATTCTTAGTATCTGAGATATACCATGTTTTATCAATAAAACTGATATTTTCCCAACGCATCGATAATACATTACTTTTACGTGCTCCTGTATATAAGGAAATCAAAATAAAATCTTTCATTAACTGATTTGTTTCTTCTTCTAATGTTTGAAAAAATCGTGGTGCTTCTTCTTTAGTAATATATCTATCTCTTGATTGTTCTTTATGTTTCTTAATTCCAGTAACAGGGTTTTTTTCTAATAGTTCCCATTCAATAGCTTTATTAAATATAGAACTTAACGTTTCAAGAAATCGGTTAGCAGTATATTTACCAACATTCGTAAGATCATTAAATGTCTGCTGAATATCAGCTCTTTGTATATCAGAAATTTTTAATGAATAAAAATGTTTAGCTTGTCTATCCATTGTAGCAATACGATCTTGCCATCTTTTTATATTATGTTTGGCGTAATTGTTAATATATTTATCAAAAAGTTCTTTAAAGGTTAGTTCTTCAGATATTGGTAAGTCAGTTAGTTCGTTAGATACTGTACTGTTCTCTTTTGTAGGATTGATCCCTTTTGCAATTTGACTTTTTAATTCAGCTGCTTTTGCTCTAGCATCAACAATAGACAAATCCGGAAAACGTCCTATCTTTATTCTACAATATTCTTTTTGAATCATTTTAGCTAAATAAAAGATTTTACTCCCACCATATGATACTATCAAAATTAACCCTGCTTCTCTGCTGTCTTTATAAACATCTCTTTTCTCTTTTGGTGGTTCAATTTTATGCAAAGAATCTTTAGTAAAATTTAATAATTTTTCTGTCATATTTTATACATCCAATTAAAGTTAAATTCTTAATGATTTTGTAATGGTGTTATAATGAATCTTTCTAAGATTGTTAGTCTCTTGTTAATATAATGCGTCATTATGGCAGTAATTTTTTATCTATGTTCTCAAATCAACACAATATCTAAGAGTACTGGTTAATATACTGGAACGAAGTAGTTTAGTGTCCATTCTTTAAAACTATAGTATTTTGAGGTTCACGCTGTTTTCTATCCTTAGTAACTTCGATGTGTAACCGCTCTTCCCGTTGCTGTTTTGCTAAACTATGCTTCTCGACATTTATGAGAAAATAAAACATCACTACTATATAGATTATGGCCACTGCCACAAAAATTAGGCTAAACACTTTTTCAAGTTCCATAATGACTAGACCTTGATTGGTAAATCATGAAATTTGCTAAGATATAAGAAACGAGTAATGATCTAAACTCGGTCTTCAGTTGAACTAAGAGATTGAAAAGACCAAGCAAAATGGATTTGCTCTGCAAACAGAATTTATGTATAGTCATAGCTATAGCCTTATAATTTAAGTGTTATTGCTAAATACTAAAATAGTATTTAGCTCATCCATTGTAGCTAGTAAGTACTGTTAATAATCGCCAAACTTTGCTAGTACTTACTATGCTTGTTAATTATTATGAGTTGGTATACTCGTAGTATGAGTATACAGTAATATGATTTCGTGTAGCCTGTCAATATATTATTTTTTATTAATTGCATTTTAAACATAAGGCGTGTAATTATGCTTTCTATCTAATATTCATTAAAAATATCAAAATGTCTGCTGAGCTATTAAAAGAAAATATAACGAGGATATTAAAAGAACGTGGATGGAAGCTATATGATTTAGAGAAAAAAGCTGGTACTAATAGAAATATCCATAATATATTTCGCAATAAAAGTAATAACCCTTCTATAGATTTAATAAAAAAGATGGCCAAAACTTTAAATGTTAGTTACAAGGAACTAATAGAAGAATATAATAACGCGAATTATATTAAAAATCCTCAGTTATTACTTGAAGTATGCACGAAAGTTATAGAAGAAATCGGGCATCTACCTGATTCTATACAAATTAGCTATGATGCAATATTTACATTAATTTATGAAGTGCATACATATGCTGAACAATTTAAAAATTCTACTATAGATAACGAATTCATTAAATGGACTATAATGAAATATTATTCTTTGGATAAATTAGAAAAATAACTTCTTGCAAAATGTTATTACTTCTTGACTTCTAAAATGAGATTGACCAAAGTTAGTAAATAACTGATCTTGAAAATGGTTTTTCCAAAAATTACTTTTGTGAAGGCATGCAGCTTTAGTTCCTTGGGCAAGTAAATATGATACGTCATCCATTTGGCTGTAATTAGAACCATATCGTCTATGATAAATTGCTTCTGCTGCATTATATATTTCCAATGCTTTTTTAAGGTTATTCTTTTGTAGCAACACATCTCCTTGTGCTACTAAAGCAGCTGCTAAATCAGTATTAATTACTGATTGAATTTGATATTTTTCAACTTCTTTTTGAAAAATAGAACATGCTGCTTTCGTATGTTGCAGTGCTGCATCTACAAGGCCTAATCCTAATTCAGCTCTGGATAATTGAGTAAGGATTCTAGCATGTATTTCATGATCAGCTTTTTTGTCACCAATTTCTTGCTTATATATTCTTTGGATAACTTCATAACTTTTTTTATATTCTCCTAAATAATTAAGTATTTCTGATTGAAGAATATAAGTTGGTGCTGTAAAAGTATCTTGCGGTAAATGCGATTCTGCTTTAATATTACCTTCTATAGCAAGTAAAGCATCTTGATAATTTCCTTTTGCTAAAGCTATTTTAGCTTTGATAAACCAATATAATCCCATATCAAAATCCGCTTCTTTATATTCCTGAATCAAATTATCAACTTCAAGCATATTTTTTTCTGCATTTATTATATCTCCGCCAAAAGCTTGAGTTTGAGCAATTTGAAATAAAATAGTCGATTTTAATTCTGGCTGATTATGGATATCTTTAACAACTTCTTTTGCTTTATCATAACAAGCTAAAGCTTTAACATAATTAGACTGAGAAAAATCTTCATAAATACCAATATCTACCATATACCAACTATAACTTATTTTCTGTTCTTCAGTCATTTTGCTTAATTGAAAAACCTTACTTGATTCCTTTTCTTCAAGCCAATTTTTCATTTTTTCCATGTTATAATAATTTAAAGTAGTCATATAATAATTGATAAGATTTTTTCTTAATTCTAGAATTTTGCTAAAATCGACACTATATTTTTCTGTGTTATTCAGTATTACCTCTAAATTTGATATTAAACTAGGATCCTTACTAATTAAAGAATATCTACTACCTACACCTCTAGGCATTAACTTATTAAGTTTGTCAATAATATCATTAATCGCTTCTTTAATAGTTGTACCTTCCGTACCTTGATTAATCTGTAATATTGCATTTTTAATTGCATCGTGCATTTCAAACATGTTCTCTTTTCTCATAGTCCCAATGTGTTTTATTAATCCAAATCTAGTTAAATTATATATGCTCTTTCCTACTGTATTAATATCTCCTGTTATAGACTCTAACATGTTTTTAGAAAAGTTTTGATTATTTATCAAAGCTATCTTTAATAATAACTTATTATCATGCTCACTTAATAAACTTCGTATAATTTTCATGTGAGCTGTTATCGGGTCAGAAGAATTAGTTAGAATATCTTTATACTCATCCAAAGAAAGGTAGTTATGCTCTTTAATTAACATTGCTCCTTGCACAAGAGGACCAGGATAACCTTTAAAAATCTCTACTAATTTCTCTAAAAAAGCAACTTCAGTTTTCTTACCCAATATGTTTTGCAACAGCAATAACGCATGTTTTTGAGCTAATTTATGGACATATATAACATTTGGTAAATCTTTGTTATCTTGGGATGATATGATAATATGGCCATTATGTTGCCAATTAATAATATTTTTTAATTTATTATTATCATTAACTCTAAGATTATCAAATACTAACAACCATTTATCTTGCATTGCTAAAAATCCTATTACTTCCTGAATAGAGTGATTAGCATTTTCAGAAATATGATTATTCCCTGTTAGAACAAAAGCTTGATTAATCCTTTTGGCTAATGCAACAAATTGTTCATTTAAATCTGTACTAGAATCAAAAAACCAAATTAAGTTATACTGTTTTTGATGTGATTCAGCATATTTTCTGGTAATTTCTGTTTTGCCAATACTAGTTACACCAACTAGGCTCACTATTTTATAAGATTTTAAATTTTCTGATATTGTTTTAATTTCTTGGAATCGGTTTACGAAAAAGGAAACTGGCTTCACTTGCTTTTCTACTAATAACTCAGCTAAAACTGAATTGATTGGTAAAAATATTAAAAGCAACAATATAATTTTATTAATTTTTGCTTTTCTTATTAAATTTAACAACATTATCTTTTATATCATTGTTATTGAGTTCAATTATTACTCGATTTTGCCCTTGTTTAGGTAAAACTTGGTAAAGTAGACCACAATTTTTTATTAAATCAAAGATTTTTTGGCTATCAAGAATATAAAAATTTCCTGTATGTTCGAATATATCTTTGGACCAACTAGCCATATGTGTTTCATTAGCAGAGAAGGAATCATAAGTGAATATGATATTTTGCTCTGAAAAATTTACTATAATTTTTTTAATGTGTGTACCACCTCTCATAAAATAAAGGATATTATAAAATAAACTCATTAAGATTTGTTCTACAACATTGAGTCCGTATTTTACAGGTATAAAATCCACAGAAGAAGTTATTTGCAACTCAAACTTATATTTATAACGGGTTGTATAAGACAAAGCACATGTTTTCATATTTCGTGCAACTGCAGCTATATCTAAGTTGCTGATTTCATTGCTAGGCGATAAAGCAATTGGAAAATGATTTTGTTTATCTTTTAAGTAACATTGATTTATATAATTAATATTAAATTCTAACTCTTCATTAAGAGCATATAATTGATTTACTAATGTAAGCTTTGTGGTATATTTTCTAACCAAATATATTAAGATTGGAATCAACAATATAACCAATAATGCTGAAGCCAAGAATACTAATTGGATTTGATAAGTAAAATGTTCTGAAGATCTGTTAATATACTCTGAAGCCTTTGTTGGTAATAATTTAATGGTTAATATAATATTTTTAGTAATATTGTAATTTTCGACTGAGATAAATTCAATATCTTCTGCATTAGTTGCTAAAATACTATTGTTAAGTTTAAGTTGATAATAAAAGTTTTGTTCTAAAATATTGTTTATTAATGAAATTAAAGGCTGCATATCAAAGATTATTGACTTGCTACCTCTTGCTACTTTCAATATTGTTCCTGATAAAATAAAATCATTACCTATATTATTGTGAGATGCAGAAGAATTGGGAATTAATTTTAGGGTATTAATATCCGCTAAAGGATTAAAAATTAGTTTAAAATCTCGTAACAATGTATTAGATATACTATCCTGATAAGCATTAATAAAATATTCTTCTTTACTTTTATAATTCTGAATAAGATAGAAATAAATTAAAATATCTAAAATAATAATACTACCAATTAAGATAATTACTGCCTGACAATACTTCCAATAATATTTGTAAACATTAGTAACATTTTCAATTATTTTACCATTTAAAGATTTTGTAGATTTAAACATTTTAAATATTGACTAATCAATTTATCCCAAATATTTTTGTTCTAAATAACTTAAAAATATATCAGGATTAATTTGGTTTTGACCTGTTGCATCTTGCAATAACTGCTTAGTAGTTTTTAAAGAACCAAAACTTCTAATATTTTTGTTCAAAAACTGATTTAAATTCCTAAAGTTTCCTATCATAATTTCTTGACCTATTTGTGGATAAAGCTCTTGGATACTTTTCATTAACATACTAGCGATAATAGCTCCATTAACATAAGCAGGGAAATAACCAAAACTCCCCATTGGCCAGTGGATATCCTGCAAGCAACCTTCTCGATCTGAATCAGGAGTAATACCTAAATATTCCTGCATTTTTTGATTCCAATAAAGAGGTAACTCATCTAATGTTAGATCATTATTGATTAATGCTTCTTCAATTTCATATCTTAATATTACATGCAGTGGATAGGTGACTTCATCAGCATCAACCCTAATAAAATTGCGTTTAACCCTGGTAGCTAATTTATAAAGATTTTCACTTGAATACTCGGGTCCTTGAAAAGCAACCTCATCTCGAAGAAGTTTAGCCAAGAATTCCATAAATTCTTTAGATCTTCCTACCTGCATCTCCATAAATAGTGACTGGCTTTCATGAATTGCCATACCTTTAGCTTTTCCAACGAACTGATTTTTATAATTGGCAGGTAAGTTTTGTTCGTATAAGCCATGGCCAGTTTCATGAATAACTCCCATAAGCCCAGAGAGAAAATTATTCTCATCATAACGATTAGTTAACCTTATATCATAAGGAGTACCACCACAAAAGGGATGTGTTGATTCATCAAGCCTACCTTGATTTAAATCAAATTCCATGATTTGCATTAATTTTTTGGCTATCAACTTTTGTTGTTCTATACTAATCTTTTTATTAAGAGGAATAACAGTTTGACTTTGCTGCTTATCAATTACTCTTTGAATTAAAGGAGGTAATTTCCTTTTAAGAACAGCAAAAACTTCTTTAATTTCACTAGCTTGCCTACCAGGATCATATTCATCCACTAAAGCATCATAGAGTGAACAGTTAAATCTTTGAGATTGAACCTTAGCTATTTCTTGAACACACTCTAATACTGTTTGTAGATAAGGTTTTAGTTTAGCATAATCATTATCTAGCCGTGCTTGTCGCCAAACTAATTCCGACTGCGTTGTAGAAGAAACAAATCTTGCATGTAAATCATCATCTATACACAAAGCTTTTTCTACTATTTTGTCAATTTCTCTTAAATTAGCTAATTGCCACTGATTTAATTGATCTGATTCCCCTTGTACTTTTTCGAGTAAATCAGTAATTTTATTGGATTTTAACTTCCGCTGAACAATTAAGCTAAGAGTAGTAATTTCTTGCTCTCTACTAGTGGCACTACCTGCTGGCATATTAGTTGCAATATCCCACTGTAATAAATTAATAACGTTGTTGATTTGGCAAATTTGTTCTATTTCTTTTTCTAATTGTAGATAATATTTCATATATAGTAACGTAATTATAATGGTTTCATGGATATTTTATATAATACTAAATTACTTTGGTTTTATACAATAAATTAAACCCTTAAATGTATATAAGTATTTTTATCTTACTGCTACAACTTTGTTTTAACTTTTTCAATTTTCACTTAATTGTTCTTAACATTTTATACGAAGGGCTATGAATTTTAGTATGATTTTATTGTAATGTTTATTAATTAATGCTGTAAAACAATATATTAATAAAAAAGGTGTTACAGAATGTGTTTCTTAATGAGTTTATGCTGCATATATGCTGCTTTAATTTCAAGGTATGACAATAATATGAATAAAGATTGACAGATAATGCAATTTTACCTACAATTTAAAATCTTCATTCCGATAATAGGAAATCCTATGAGGATTCAGGTTATAGCAATTGAAAGACAGGCTAATAATGCTATGTCTGCTTTTTATATAATGCTAGAGGTATTGTTACAAAAATTACAGCGTCTGCCTGTCACGCAGAAGGTCACGGGTTCGAGTCCCGTCATTCTCGCCAAGCCCTTTCAGGGTTTCCCTTCGTTTTCTAAAAAATCCATATGCTCCTTTTATGTTCCAAAATGTCTAATTTTTTATATTAAACTCTTTTAAATACCGTTTAAATATTATAAAAAACTAACTTATATATATTCATTAAAGCAACTTCAACTCATTTATTCACACTTTTAGTTAAATTTCTATTGTATTCTTAAAACTCCTTATTATGATTCTGTCTATAGCTCATTTTTAACAAAATATTAAAATTTATAGGATTTAAATATGAAAGAACTAATAGAATTTCTAGAAAAAAGAGGGGGCCGGCAAGCAGATAGTTTAAGAAAAGGTGATACTGACTAACGAATATTAGAATTACCCTCAACGAACATTAAAATTACCTATAAAAAAGAAGTAACTATGGACAGTAAAATCGAATAAAAATTTCTTTTTTAAGATTTATATATTATTCGAGAATTACTGATGACATGTACAAATAAACAAGTAGGTATTTTAATGCAAAAGATCAAAAAATATAATCAGATAATTTCTGCTGCAAAAGCAGGTATGAGTGTAAAAACGGCACGTAAGTATTTACGTGTTAATAAGTATCCAAGCGAATTACGAACAATACGTAAATATAGGACACGTAAGGATCCATTTGTTAAGCACTGGGATGAAATAGAATCAATGCTAGAATCAGCTCCGGTAGTTGCAAGCAACTACCATATTAGCATATTTGACAGAAAAGTATCATGGGAATTATAATGGAAAGCAATTATGCTGTTTGCAGAAAAGGTTGAAACAATGGAGAGCTGAACATGGTAAGGATAAGCCAGTAATCTTTTTACAAAATATTCTTCCTGGCAAACAAAGCCAGTCTGATTGGAGCAATATGAATCAATTGGGTATTTGTATTGGTGGGAAACCATATCCTCACTTACTATTTCATTTTATGTTGCCTTATTCATGTTGGGAAACTTTCAGCATATGCCATAGTGAAAGTTTTGATACATTAGCATCAGGGTTTGAAAAAGCTGTATGGGAGTTAGGTGGAGTTTTACCAGAGCATCGTACAGATAATTTAAGTGCAGCTACCAAGCAATGTGGTAATAGTAGACAATTTACAGAAAAATGGCAAGAATTGCTTGGTTATTACGATGTTGCACCATCGCGAAATAATCCCGGTGTTAGTCATGAAAATGGTTCTGTTGAAAAAAGTCATGATACATTTAAGCAAGCAGTGAAACAACATTTGCTATTACGTGGATCACGTAATTTTGTTGATTTAAAAGCTTATGAATTATTCCTTACACAAATTAAAGAAAAGCGCAATAGCTGTAGAAAAGAAAAATTAGCTGAAGAATTAGTTTATTTAAAAGAGTTACCAATCAGGAAATGGAATGCACCTACAATATTATCAGTACGTGTTAACCCAAGCAGTACAGTTAGTATTTTATCTGTAGCTTATTTGTGCCTAGTCGCTTAATAGGTTATACTTTAAAAGCTTATATTTATTCTGAAGAAATAGAGCTTTACTATGGTAACAAATGTTTACAAAAAATGTCTAGAATCAGCAATGGCTATGTTATTGATTATAGACATATTATTGATAGTTTAGTACGTAAACCTAGAGCATTTGTCCAATATCAATATTATGAAGCTTTATTCCCACGTGCTATATTTCGTCAGGTATATGACCAGCTTATATCTATATATCCATATAAAGGGCATAAAATATATCTTAAAATATTACAATTAGCAAAAATGTATGGAGAATTGAATGTAGTTGCTGCATTAGAAGTGCTATTAGAAGAGAAGATTGAGCCAATAATTGATCATATTACAGATTTACTAAATAGTCAGACTAAAACTGTTTGTTCAGTAAAAATTAATCAACCAATACTGTCTGAATATGATCAATTACATTGCTTTAAAACAATGGAGGTCGCATGAGTAAACAGATAATAACTCTGCAACCGCTAAATAATTTACTCAAGAACCTTTGCTTACCTACTTTTGCATCATGCTACAAATCAGTTGCAGAAAGCTTTGAGCAAGAAAAGAAAACATATATAGATTACTACAGGAGTTAGCCATACGTGAGTTAGAACATAGACATCAGCAACGTATTGCCAGATTGCTGAAGCAAGCAAAACTCTCTCGAGATAAGTTATTAAGCAACTTTGATATTAAGAGTATCCCAGGATTATCRTCAACTAAGATCCAATATCTTGCACAAGGAGAATTTATGGATCGCTATGAAAATATACTTATTTTTGGTAATCCTGGCACTGGCAAAAGTCATCTTAGTATAGGTTTAGCACGTGAGTGGTGTCTTGCTGGTAGGCGTGTATTATATACAACAGCAGCTAATTTGGTTCAACAATTACTAGAAGCAAAACTTAGTTTAAAACTTAAGCAAATTATTAAAAAATTCGATTATTTTGAAATATTGATAATTGATGATATATCATATGTACCATATAATCGTGAAGAAACTGATGTTTTATTTACCTTATTACCTGAACGTTATGAAATGAGTAGTGTATTAATTACTAGCAATTTAGTTTTTGCAAAATGGAATACTATTTTTAAAGATGAAATGACTACGTCAGCAGCTATTGGCAGATTGGTTCACCATTCTTCAATTCTTAAACTAAATACTGAAAGTCATAGAATCGCTACAGCGAAAGGCAAAAAATTAACTATAAAATCGGAGGATAATAATGTAATACTTTAGACAATATTTTTTACTCAAAAATGGGGAATTTTAATATTCGTCATGGGGAATTCTAATGTTCGTTCATCATAGGGTTAGTCCAGAAAGTAAGGGAGAAAGCAAGTAAGCAATCGACTCCTACTGTAGGTATTATAGATAGTCAATCTGTTAAGAATACCCAAAAAGGGGGTCTAGAGGATATGATGCAGGCAAGAAAACTAAACAACCCTCAGCTATAAGCTGAGGGGTTATAAAGTGGAATCGGGGTCTGTCAGATTTTTTGTGTAAGTACGATTTCTCCATTTGCCCAATTTTGTAAATTAGTATCACAAAGTATAGCAAATTGATTTAAAGCCATGGCCCAATTCTTAATAGGCATTGTCCATTTTTTAGAAGCATTTGTCAATGCTAAAAAGATTATTTTCTGAATCGATTTATCATCTGGAAATACCCCCTTATTTTTTATAATTTTATGAATTTGACGGTTAGTTGATTCAATAGCATTAGTAGTGTAAATCGCCTTTCTAATGTCTTCCGGAAAGCTAAAGAACGGAGCTATTCCAGACCAATTTCTCTGCCATATATCAAAAATAACTGGATATTTTTCATCCCATTTTTTAGCAAAATTTTGTAATTCTCTTAATCCCTCTGCTTCATTTATTGCAGAATAAACTGCCTTTAAATCAGCTGTTACCAATTTTAAATCTTTATATGATACGTATTTTACAGAGTTTCTTACCATATGAACAATACACAGTTGTACTGTGGTTTTTGGGAAAATGCTATTTATTGCTTCTGGAAAACCTTTAAGACCATCAACACACGCAACATATATTTGTTCTACACCACGATTCTTCAGTTCTGTTACTACTTGCATCCAAAATTTAGATCCTTCATTCTTGCCTATCCAAATACCTAATAGTTCCTTCTTGCCTTCTATATTCACGCCAATAGCTAGATAAACTGCTTTATTTATTATTATATGATTGTCTCTTGCCTTAACATGAATACAATCTACATTATAGGATATACACTATCAAGTGCTCTATTCTGCCACGCAGTAACTTCCTCTAAAATGCCATCAGTTACCTTTGATATTAACTCAGATGATACTTTGGTGGCATATAGTTCTTCTAAGTGCCCTTGTATTTCTCGAATAGTCATTCCCCTAGCATATAAAGATATTACTTTATCATCAAATCCTTCAAATCTCCTTACTCCTTTTGGAATTAGTTGAGGTTCAAATTCTCCTTCCCGATCCCTTGGTACTTCTACTATCAATTTACGACCCTCGGAATCTATTAGAGTCTTTTCATAATTGCCATTACGTCTATTATCTGACTCCTTGGTATTCTTAGAATGCTTCTCATAACCTATATGAGATTCCATTTCTTTTTCTAAAATCTTATTTACTATCTGCTTTTTAATTTCCTGAAATATTCCTTCTTTGCCAAATATCTCAGATGGATCACTTTGTGATAGTATTTCTGATACTACTTTTTCTATAGTCGGATTTGATACTTTACTCTTATTCTTCATATTAGCCTCATGTAAGTTGTTTTAATTAATTTTATTCTTAACTATTTTTATAACTTATACAAACTTTCTGACACCCCCAATTTTGCTAAAAAATGGGATGAAAAATATCCAGTTATTTTTGATATATGGCAGAGAAATTGGTCTGGAATAGCTCCGTTCTTTAGCTTTCCGGAAGACATTAGAAAGGCGATTTACACTACTAATGCTATTGAATCAACTAACCGTCAAATTCGTAAAATTATAAAAAATAAGGGGGTATTTCCAGATGATAAATCGATTCAGAAAATAATCTTTTTAGCATTGACAAATGCTTCTAAAAAATGGACAATGCCTATTAAGAATTGGGCCATGGCTTTAAATCAATTTGCTATACTTTGTGATACTAATTTACAAAATTGGGCAAATGGAGAAATCGTACTTACACAAAAAATCTGACAGACCCGTAATATTGTTTTTGTTATAAAATGTACTTAAAACTGCATATAGTAAATTGTCTTTTTTGACTATAACTATTAAATTGTAAAACTTGTCACACCTCTTACAAACCTTGAAAGGATAAGGATTATAGCATATTCATTAACCATAATTTAGGCATCTTAATACGAAACTCACGTTTCTTAGCATAACAAAATATCTTAAACTCATCTTGCCAATTTTCTAAATCTTGCATAACAACAATGTTTATTAATTTGCTTCATATCCAAACAATCATATATATGATTACATATTTCCAGTTATTTTGCCAAGAATAGATGTAGAATAATTGTTATAATTTAACTCTTCTTGGTCATTAAATAATATATCTAAACTTGGTAAAATATCTTCTAATTCCTCATTAGTTATATGTCTTTTACCATATTTTGTCTCCATTTCTGATATTGCACTTTTTACTGTTTTGTTTAACTCATTTATATATCTATTTTTTTCTTGTTCAGGAGATATATAAGGATTATTAGATAAAGCCTTATTGGTACCAAAAAACTGCCCTATTAATAATGTTAATAACGACAGATTACTAGGTATATCTATAGAATTTATTACAGTTTGTAAATTTCCTTGGTCATTACCAGGATCATCTATTAAAAGATAATCTGACAAAGATGACTTATTGTTATCTATATCATTATAATATAGATTATAATTTTCATTGTTATCTATATTATTATTTTCTGCTTCAGTTTCATGATTTTGTTTCTTTATTTGAGTATTAGATGGATTATTATTAAATTGTTTTATTAGTTTATAAATATCATTAAAGGATTTACTCTTGTCAAGAGTAGCAGCATCTGCTTCCGGTAATAATTTAAAACTTAAATTAGATAATTTATTCCAAACCCGCTGCTTGCTCTGAATGTTGCTTATCTTCTTTTATAGCACGACGAAGGCGTGGATTAGTACTACTACTCAATAACTCTTGAAAAGAATGGTTTTTACTATCCTGGAAATTAATCATCGTCTTTTCAGTTATTTTATCTAAAAAACCTTACTACATGACAATTTTTAGAGATGTAAGGACTAAAGGATTGAATTTTGCTGATAATTCATGATGATAACGGGGAAAGAACTTGGTTTACATATGAAAGATCATTCCGCCCCTCTAGTCGAATTATTACAAAAACATATTTCGCTTAATTTATCAAGAGCAAAATGTTTAGGATTATTTATCATTTCAATGCTTAACAGCAGGACAGTAAACATGTCATTGTTATGCAATAGAATGCCGTCTGGGATTAAAGCAGCTTCATGGTATAGAAGGATGCAAAGATTTATCTCTGAAATCTCAATATCATGGAGAGTATTACCTGTTATGTTAGTCATGATGACTGGGTTTGAGCAGGAGCAAAAATGGGTATTGTGTTTAGATAGAACGAATTGGAAATTTGGTAAACGACATATAAATATTTTATATTTAGCTGTCAGTTTTCATGGTATAGCGATCCCCCTTTTTGGAATTTTCTAAGTGATAAAAAGTGTGGTAACTCTGATTATATTGAGCGTATTGATCTGATGGAGTGTTTTTTAGAAGTTTTTGACAAAAACCGCATTGAAGCATTAACCGCTGATAGAGAATTTATAGGTAAGGAATGGCTCTCTTGGCTTAGAACAAATCAAATAAGATACGTTTTTCGAGTTAGAGAAAATGGACAATATATCAGTAATGCAAGGGGAAAAATGGTTAAAATACAAGAGTTATTTCGCCCTCTAGCCATAGGATCGCATGTGAGTTTGTCACAACGTAGAATTGGTACAAAAGGTGAAATATTTAATGTAGTAGGGATCAGAAATAAGAAGAGTGAACTTGCAGTCTTAATACATAGTGATGAGATCAAAAATCCTGCTGAGATATATGCTCAAAGATGGCAAATTGAAACAATGTTCAAAGCTTTTAAATCAGCAGGATTCAACTGTGAAGCAACTCATATTACTAATGATTTACGATTAGATACATTGATGCAAATATTGTCTATTGCATTTTGCCTAGCTTATCAAACTGGAGAGATTATAGTTTTAGATAAACCAATAGTTATTAAAAAACATGGTTATAGGCAAAATAGTATATTTCGTGTTGGATTAGATACATTGGTTAATATCTTGTATAATATTTCTACTCAATTAGTACGTTGGATACAGCTGTTGTCCTTGATATTCCAATATCCAAAGATGATAAAATGAAAAATTGTCATGTAGTAAGATAAAAAACAATTATTGATAAATAAACCATCTCTATATTTTGTGATATTAGCATTTTGTAACATACTATTGAAACAAATTGGCACGGTATCATTATTTTGATACTTTAATAAAATTATACTACTCAATGATTGATTGTAATTGCACGTAGCACAAATTTCATTACTTGTTATATTATAATAAACATTATTTATATTATAAACTGGTTCTATATCTTGATGATTAAAGTGATACAATACTTTATAGTTATCTCCTATAAATACTAATATGTTATGAGTACTATCATAATTCACTTGGTTCTTAGTTGTTATTGATAAATTGGGAGAAAAGTTATGGTAACAATAATAAGATGCATTACATACTGGTATCATGCCTTCAAATGATAAATTTTTCTCTATATGGTACAGTTGTTGTTGATTATAAAATTTTATTTCTTTTAAGTCTAATTCTCTCGCTTGATTATAAACTTTTAAAATATATTTATTTCCTTCTAACGACAATGAACCTTTCTTATCATCGTATAATTTGCCTCGAATCTTAAAAACATTATGATAATTGTGGTTCAATAAAAATGGGATACCATTATCTGATAAATAATTATAAATATAAGACCACTTGCACAATGCTCCGCCTAGTGTTTTAAACTGAATAAATTGATTTTCTCTATTGTACATACTATCAAAAAAGTTTTGATTAATATGTTCTAATTTTACAGTATAGACTGGTCTAGGATACTTCTCTGTATACTCATATACTAACTGCATATTATCATTATCTGTACGTACAGGTATTATATTAAGCTCAGATATAAATTCTGTAGTAAATTTTTTAATACGAATTAGTCCTCCTAATATCATCTTAAAATCTTTTGTAGTTTCTTCTGCTACTATGTAACTATTGTTCAAACTCTTTGCATATAAAATGGTTACATTATTAGCAGCAACTTTTAATTCACCTTGTATTACAAGATTATATAGTACCAAATCTTGTTGTGCTTTTAAGTGTATAGTTGACACTATATTATCATTACATTGTATATGAAATATTTGAGGATTTGTGCTACTTATATAATTATGCTGATGTAATACAATGCTGCTATAATTAGTATTATCTTTTATTTCAATAGGTGTGTTTAGACAACTAAAGAACCCTCAGCTATAAGCTGAGGGGTTATAAAGTGGAATCGATTAGAAATCGATCATCATTCACAGGTTCACCTTCCTGTTCATCAATATAGTGCTGTATCATTTCATCAGTTATATTACCTGAACTGACCGCCATATAGCCCCTAGCCCACAAATGATTGCCCCAAAATTGTTTTCTTAAATGAGCAAATTCTTGCAATAAAATTCTTGAGCTACTACCTTTTAAATACTGTACTAACTTGCTAAGAGATATTTGTGATTTATATGAGATAAACATATGCACGTGATCACATGATATTTTCCCTGAAATTATATATACTTCATGTTCCATACAAATCTGCCTTAGTAAATCTCTAGCCCTTTCCGCTACTTTGCCTATCAATACTCTCTTCCTATATTTTGGTATCCATATAAGATGTACTTTTAAATCATACTGACTATGACTATTCTTTCTATAACTTCTCATGTTTCTTGATATAAATTCATTGCTAAAGCAATTTCATTATATCTTCCCTTCGCCTGAAGGCGAGGGATTYCTTATCCCCGAAGGGGGACATTAATTCTCTTATATAATAATAAAACTAAATCTATAAGATTTTTTTATAAAATTTAATCTTTATTTTGCTGACATTGTCATAGCATCTCTAGAAGAAATTATATTATCTATTATTCCAAATTTTTTTGCTTCTTCCGGTGACATGAAATTATCACGTTCCATACTTTTTTCGATATGTTTTAACTCTTGTCTAGTATGTTTACTATACAATTCGTTAAGTAACCTTTTGATTTTTAGGGTTTCTTGAGCGTGGATTTCTATATCGGTAGCTTGTCCTTTATAACCTCCTGACGGTTGATGGATCATAATACGGCTATGAGGTAAACTATAACGCATTCCCTTCTCGCCTCCGCAAAGTAAAAGTGACCCCATAGAACAAGCTTGACCTATGCATAATGTAGCCACTTTAGGTTTTATATATTGCATTGTGTCATAAATCGCAAGACCTGCGGTTATAACTCCTCCGGGGGAATTGATATACATATATATATCTTTTTTAGGATTTTCTGCTTCAAGAAACAATAATTGTGCAACAATTAAATTTGTCATATGATCTTCAACAGTACTACATACAAAGATTATACGTTCTTTTAGCAATCTTGAATATATATCATAAGCACGTTCACCGCGTGATGTTTGTTCAATTACTATCGGTACATACGACATTAATATTTTCTCCTGAAATTGATGAATTAAATAGCTTTTCGTCATTGCGAGAACCGACGTGGCAATCTCATGAAGTAGCATAGAACTCCTGAGATTGCTTCGTCGAAACTTACAGTTTCTCCTCGCAATGACTTATAGATTATTACTTCTTATCTTCTAAAGCATTAGCAAGTATATCTCCCATATTGGTAGTATTATCACTAGAACCATATTCTTTGAGAGCTTTTTGACGTTCTGCTATTTTATGAGCTTTTACCGATAATAAAATTCTACCGGTTGATTTCTCGATAGAAACAACTTTTGCTTCTATTTCTTCGTCTATTTTAAACATTTCAGGCTTCTGCTCGTCTTTTTCATCCGATAGTTCAGTTCTTTTAATAAAACCTGCTACTTTATTGTTTAATAATACTTCGAGTCCATCATCTTTAACTTCTGTTATAAGGGCTTTAACTATTGTGCCTTTTTTATATTCATCACTGATTTCTTGATATGGATTCGGCGACAATTGTTTTATACCTAAACTAACTTGTTCTTTTTCAATATTAATGGCTAGAACTTTGCATTCTATTTCGTCACCTTTTTTGTATGATTTTAATAGATCCGTTCCTTTATCTTCCCAGCTAATATCACTTTCATGAATCATGCCGTCCATATTATTACCGAGTGCAACAAAAATACTGAAATCCGTAATATTTCTAATCGGTGCTTTAATTACAGTACCAACAGGATTATTTTCAGCGAACTTTATTAAAGGATTTTCTTGGCATTGTTTAATACTTAAAGAAACACGATGCTTTTCGGTATCAACCTCTAAAACTACGAACTCTACTTCCTGACCGATAGTTAGCGTTTTTCTAGGATTCTGATTAGATTTTAACCAACTAATTTCGCTTGAATGAACAAGTCCTTCTAGCCCGTCTTTTAACTCTATAAATACGCCGTAATCAGCAAAATTTGTAACTTTACCCGTCATTTTTTTGCCGACCGGGAACTCTTCTTTAATTGCTTCCCATGGGTTAGAATCAAGTTGTTTTATACCAAGTGATATTCTTTTGGTTTTTTCATCAAACTTAATAACCATTACTTTAACCTTTTGGTTAAATTCTAACATTTCTGAAGGATGGTTAACTCTTCCCCAAGAAATATCGGTTAAATGTAATAAACCGTCAACACTTCCAAGATCGATAAATGCACCGTAATCAGTAATGTTTTTTACAGTTCCTTCTAACACCATGCCTTCTTTAATTTTAGATAGCATCTCATCTCTAGCTTCGGAACGTGATTCTTCTAAGATAGCTCTTCTTGAAACTACTATATTACCAAGCTTTTTATCCATGCTTAAAATTTTAAACGGTTGCTTGATATTCATTATAGAAGTAGGATCTTTAATAGGTCTAACGTCAACTTGGCTTCCCGGTAAGAATGCTACTACACCGGATAAATCCACGGTAAAGCCTCCTTTCACACGACCGAAAATCGTACCGTCGACAAATTCGCCCTTGGAACACATGATTTCTAGTTGTCCCCATAATTCTTCTTTAACTGCTTTTTCACGGCTCAATATCGTTCTGCCGTTACGTCCTTCAATTTTCTCGATGAAAACTTCAACTACGTCCCCAACTTCAGGTAAAGCTAAAAATTCAGACTTAGGTATTCTACCTTCATTTTTTAATCCAACGTCAACAATAATCATATCGTTTTTTATTTCGATTACTTGACCTTTAACTACCGTTTTTTCTTTTATATGACTTGTATCAACGGTTTCAAGCATTTTAGAAAAATCTTCTTCAAATTCGTGATTAATTGTTGCAAGTTGTGGAACAAATCGTTGTTTTAGTTTTATTGGCATATTTTTCTCGTAATATTAGCTAAAGTGCCCTAGGTTCTATGAACATTTCTAAAAAGATTTAATTTTGGTTATTTTTTGCTGCAAATTATAAGATTTTTTTGAAATATGAATAACTATTCTGGCAAAAATCTTATTAATTTTCGCTAAAAAATACCTCAAAATAGCAAATCAATTAAAAATGTTCATAGAACCTAAACTAATAAATTTTTTTAAAAGGTTAATAAAATTGAATAAAATAACCTAGCACTTTGAAAGTTGTATGAAGTTTGTTGCATGGACCCAAAAGTACTCAAAATGTCATACCGTTGCTTGACCACGGTATCCAAAAAAACAATTTAAAATACCAATTAGTATTTTAAGCTAGACCCCGTGGTCAAGCCACGGGGTGACAGATAAGTTTTTTGAGCCAGGCAACAAGACTGGCTACTTTCAAGTTATTTTATTCTTTATGTAATTTGTTACTTCTTCTACGACTTCCATTGCCGAAAGCTCTGAAGTATCGATAATTAAAGCATCTGAAGCTGGTAATAACGGTGCAGCTTTTCGCTCTTTATCTCTTTTATCTCGCAAAATTATTTGCCGTAAAATCTCATCGAGTATACATGTTTTTCCTTTTGCTTGCAACTGTTTATATCGTCTTTCAGCCCTAATTTGAGGATTTGCGGTTATAAAAATCTTTAAATCGGCGTCAGGTGCAACAACAGTACCTATATCCCTACCCTCCATAATGATTCTAGGCGTTGTTTTTACTAGATTAATCAGGTATTTGTTTAAATTATTTCTAACTTCACTTATTACAGCAATTTGCGATGCTATATCTCCTATATTCTCATTCTCTAAGTCAAGGTTAGACATCTTCCCAAACTCTACTTCTAGGGGTAATTTATAAGTCGAGCCTAGACTCGCATCTGCGCGATCTCTTGTGTACGCTGCGGTGCTGCGTTCCGTGTCTCCTTTAAATTCCTCTCTATAAGCGACTTTGGAAAGATGTCTAGTATTATCGAGCTTTAATTCTTTAGATAAAGCAATTACTGCGTCTATATCAGTGATATCTATTTTTTGACTAATACAGTCAAAAGCAAGCTGCCTATAAACAATACTTGACTGAAAATATTTAAGAGAAAATTTCTTTGCCAGTATTAAACCGATAGTCCCCTTACCTGAAGCAGCAGGACCATCAAGAGAAATAGTAAAATTTTGAGAAATATCACAGGCTTTAGTTTTTAAATCCACCATAAAATTCATAAAATTATAGACTAAATAATAAAATATTATAAATAATGGAAATAAAGCTTGAAATCTAGTACATTATGCAATAAATATAGAATTTAAAATTATAATAGGCTATCTATAAAATAGTTTTAAAGCTAATTAAGTTCTTTTTTGCTACAAATTATAAGTTTTTTTGAAATAGTAACTAGCTATTCTAGCAAAAAACTTATTAATTTTCACTATAAAAGTTCTTTAATTATCAGTTAAAATTACGTTACAGACACCTCTAAGGGTGATTAGCTCAGTTGGTTAGAGCATTACGTTGACATCGTAAAGGTCAGAGGTTCGAATCCTCTATCGCCCACCATTATATCTTCAACGTTTCTACAATTTATAATTATTATTAAAAAATTTATATGCTTCCTATATTCTCCTTTGTGTTTGCATCGTCAGAGTTATAATTGCTGCAAAATCTCTCCTATAACTGACATTCAGGAGAATATTATGCATAATATATTCTCCTCTTTTTCCACCTCTAGTAAGGTAAATATTGATAATAGCGATAATGGCTCCGCTATCTACTATAATTTTGTTGGCAATTTTATCCCTCCTGAATGGAGTAATCTCTCATCTCATAATGGGAAAATATTAAGTAAAACTGCAAGGCAGCTTCTATCTCTCATAGTCTTTCGCTTGCAAATCTATCATAATAATAGCATTGATGAACTTAATGAAACCTATCATTTCTTTCAAGAACATTTAGGAGTTTGTCAACGAAGAATTAGACAATGTCTACTTGAATTACAACAAGCTGGCTTTATCTATCTCTCTACTACAACAATAATTAGATACGGTATAAAATGTCGTAATACTCCCTGTGTGAAATTAGCAAAAGATTTCCAGCCTTATAATCATAAATCTTTAGGTAAAAACGAAAAAAATTTTAATACTACCTACACGAAAAAGTTTTCGTCCCAACCCGAAAGAAATTTCAGGTCAACCCAAAAAAAGTTTCGCCCACTCTATATATATAGATAATAATAAAAATATATCTAATAAATCTAGATATAGTGAATCTACAATTTTGCACAATGAAAAAGATAAATGCAGTCAAAATGCAAAAAATCAGTTGCAACAACAAAAATTTGAAGCAAATTCACAATGTAATAGCATAAAACCAGTACACAATGAACAACAAGGCGATAATATCAGTGTATCTAGCACTGATAGCATACCAGGTAGTACGCAAATTAACACTGTACTACAAACAGTTATTAATAAAATCTCTAAAAAATATGACTCTACAACATCAAATAGCAATAATGCAGCAATTAATGCCGTTAATCATAAAAGCTGGTTCAAAAGAAAAAAATTAACAGATTTCCATCCCTTAACTCAAGAAGAGGCCGATTTATTACAGGTAAAATCAAATCGAGAATTTAATCTTACTTTTATTAACAAGCTCTTATTGAAACTAGCAGAACAATACCCAGAACATCATTTTGGTCATAAAAAAGTGTTTTTAAATTACATGGCTAAAGCTTTAGCTCATGAACTGAGAGAAACTACTCAAGCTAATTGTCAGCAGTTTCAGTTTAAATCTAGCGATATAAACAAAGTTAAAGAGCGATATCTAGATAAGATAGAAAGTAGCCTTAATACTAACAAACAAGCTCAGCTAAAACGTAAAATAGTTGGTAGTTTTGATCCTGATACTGCCTATGAATTATTAAACTCTTGCTGCTTTATTGGGGTAGTAGATAATAGGTATCAAATAAAATTGCTTAAAAATATGCTTCTTTCAGAACATAGCCAAGATAAAATATTGCAGCAAGTACGAATGATCTATGGCAATAGTATTGGGCAGTTGCAAATCATACAATTTACTGAGCTTGAAGCAAAGCATAATAATACTAAAGATGAAAAACAAAATTATCTATTGCAGCTTAGCAAGCAATTAAATCCTAATTCAATATGGTACAGGGCACGGAAATTTCTTATTGAACGTTATAACTAATATATTGATTTTGGTGTATTAACTAAATTAGTAGTGGTAGAGGAAGATATAGTCAATAAAAAGGTAATCCTCAAATCAATATCAGCTTTTAATGATTATTATGTTAGGAATCGTCATATGCAAGATCTAGAAGAAGCTTTTAAGAGTCAAGATTATTGCTTTGAATTAATCAAGTTTGAATATAACTAAGCTATTGTGGTAATTGATAATTTGTAATAACTACTTCATCAGATATTTTATTGTGTTCAGGCATGGAATATTTAACTTTAATAATACTAATATTAAAATTCTTGTATAAGTTTCTAATAAAGGGAGTATCACTATTAGAAATCATTATTTTAACATTTTTATCATTGAGTTCTGTAGCAAAATCTTTAAGTCTAGTTTGCTCATTTTCATCAAAGGGTAATCTGGTATAAAACTTCTCACCTGATTTATGATAAGGAGGATCAAAATAAACAAAATCATTTTTTTGCGGTTCAATAAAAGAAAAATCCATTGCATAAATGTATGTACCAGCTAAAAGCTGACTACATTGTTTTAATCTAGAGGCAATATCAGATTTACTATAATTCCTACCGGAGAAAGTTTGAGCTGGTTTGCCATCAATATTAATCCGGTAAATGCCTTTAAATGAATATCTATTAAGATAGATAAACCTTGCAGTAATCTTCGCTGGGTCATTACTGTCATTATTACTTCTAACTTGGTAATAATGCTCTTTAGAATGTTTTTCTTTATGAGAGTCTAATAGTTTACTGACCTTATCTGGATTCTTCTTAATGTCCCCCTTCGGGGATAAGAAATCCCTCGCCTTCAGGCGAAGGGAAGATATAATGAAATTGCTTTAGCAATGAATTTATATCAAGAAACATGAGAAGTTATAGAAAGAATAGTCATAGTCAGTATGATTTAAAAGTACATCTTATATGGATACCAAAATATAGGAAGAGAGTATTGATAGGCAAAGTAGCGGAAAGGGCTAGAGATTTACTAAGGCAGATTTGTATGGAACATGAAGTATATATAATTTCAGGGAAAATATCATGTGATCACGTGCATATGTTTATCTCATATAAATCACAAATATCTCTTAGCAAGTTAGTACAGTATTTAAAAGGTAGTAGCTCAAGAATTTTATTGCAAGAATTTGCTCATTTAAGAAAACAATTTTGGGGCAATCATTTGTGGGCTAGGGGCTATATGGCGGTCAGTTCAGGTAATATAACTGATGAAATGATACAGCACTATATTGATGAACAGGAAGGTGAACCTGTGAATGATGATCGATTTCTAATCGATTCCACTTTATAACCCCTCAGCTTATAGCTGAGGGTTCTTTAGTTGCGTTATAGCTAGTTACTAGCTCGAGATTAATATCAGATAGGAAGCAATGTTTAAATTTATCTCTAACTTGAAAAAATAAAGCCCCACCACCAAGAAATGGTTCATAGTAGTTATTTAGTGTTGATGGAAAAAACTTAATTAATTGATCAACTATTTTTCTTTTACCGCCAACCCATTGTAGAAATGGTTGTGTTTTGTTTGAGTTGTTTACTGACATGAAATTATTATTAAAATATTTATACTATAATTATAGTATAAAGTAGGCTTAAATGCTAGCAAAATACCATATTTAAAGGAATTTTTGATAGTTTTTGTAGCATAATTAATGCTACTTTGGATTTAGATTTAATAAATTAAAGAGTTGAGCTAACAAATAATAAAATTTAGCTATGTCTCATTTATGCAGCTGTTTGCCCAATTGTATAAAAATCTGTCAAAAAAGCTCTTAAATCCTCTGTACTTCACAGAATTGTGGTGATATCTGTCCTTGTTAAGAGCTGACATGACTGCAGCTCTAGTTCAGAGGTTAAATTCAAGACTTCAACATTCTAACACTTTAACCTCTGAGCTGTTTTTTTAACTTACAACAGCAAGGAGATGTTATGATAATTAATAATACAAATCAACAAAAAGATAATAATAACGTTAAAAATACTCTGCAGCAAGCTTGGATATTGCAATTATCTCCTATATCTGTCACATTAATGCCATCTGATCCCAAATACAGTTTTACAGACAAACATCAAGAATTAGAGCAAGAATTACAACAGGCAAAGCATGAACTAAAAGAATCTAATATATTTAAGATAGATTTAATTAAAAATATTAGCAATAAATTAGATATATCATGTAATGAAATTCTCTCTGAGCTACTTACACTTTATGGAGTAGAAACAGATTCTAATAAGAAGAATTCCTTATCTAATATTGTCATAGATTGTGCTAGGGGACTATTAGATTATTCTCATAATCTGGTTAATTTGCTGCAGCAACAAGGTACTAAATTAGTTCCCATAGATCTACAAGCTTTCGATCTAGAGCAATTAGTAAATGAAACTGTTAATAAAATTATACCAGAAGCTAAGGATAAGGRTTTAGATCTTTTTTGTAATTTTCAGTACGATATAGCAAAGATTATTATTGGAGATAGTTACTGGATAAAGGCAATATTAGAACAATTAGTAGCTAATGCAGTTAAATTTACTGAAGAAGGCAAAGTTATTGTGACCATCAATCTATTTCCTACTACTATAGACGAAGATAATACAGAGATGGTACTACAACTTATCATCCATGATACAGGTATTGGCATGTCTGAAGAAATACAGCAATATATTAGAGGTAAGAATATTGAATTTGATTCTGCAACTGGGTATAAAGGATTTAAATTAGGACTTACCTTTGTTAAAAGACTTATCCATGAAATGCGTGGAGATATTAACGTCGAAAGCGAAGAAGGTAAGAGTACAACTGTTACATGTAATATACCAGTAAAATTACCTATATCTATTTATTAAAAATCAATAAACAGTAAAGTCTTGTAAAGTAAAATTTACAAGACTTTACTTCAATATCTATAAAAGTAATCTACTATAGTAAAAATATTATTGACTATTACTAGTTCAGTTAACTAAACTGAAGAAATGAGTAAAGCATGACAAGATATGGTTAAAAATCAAGTTAATTGTAAATATGAAGAATCTTTAAATTGTTATTATAGTAAAAGATTATTACAAAAACTTTTACTACTAAATAAATATACAACAAATAAGATAGATTTTGATCAAGTCACTAAGGCTATTTACTATGCCAAAAAATATCACAGTAGACAAAAGCGCAAAACTGGAGAATTATTTTACACTCATACTTTAGAAGTTGCCTATATGATTTCTGATTACTCATTTCAAACTGATATTATTGTTACTGCTATATTACATGATACCATTGAGGATACAGAGTTAACTCAAGAAATGATAGCAGCAACATTTGGTGATAAAATAGCTTGTTATGTTGAGGATCTAACCAGAATTAAGAAAGATCATAAGATTAGTGCTGTAGAAATGGTGAAGATATTATATATGCAAAAGAAGGATGATTTATTATTAATTAAGCTATTTGATAGACTGCATAATATGCAGACAGTCAGAGCTAAGTCTCTTGACAAGATTTGGCAAACAACATCTGAAACTTTACAAATATTTTTAGCTTTAGCTGCTTATTTAAAAATACCCGAGATTGCTAAGCAATTAGAGGCACACTGCCTACGAGTAGTCTTTAATTATGAAATCTTACAGGATAAAATGTTGGTAAATAATTAAAATAGTGAAGATCATAAGATAACTCAGTCAATAAATTTATTACAATAGAAGGTGCTGTCGAAGGTGTCAGAGAGTTTGTGTAAGTTGTAAAAATAGTTAAGAATAAAAATAATATAAACAACTTACATGGAGCTAATATGAAAAATAAGAGCAAGATATCAAATCCGACTATAGAAAAACTAGTATCAGAAATACTATCCCAAAGTGATCCATCTGAAATCTTTGGTAAAGAAGGAATATTTCAGGCATTTAAAAAGCAGATAGTAAATAAGATTTCAGAAAAAGAGATGGAATCTCATATAGGTTATGAGAAACATTCTCAAAATGAAAAAGATTCATATAACAGACGTAATGGTCATTATGATAAGACTTTAATAGATCCTGGAGGTCGTAAATTGAGCATAGAGGTCCCAAGGAGACCGGGACGGAGAATTTGCACCACTTATTATTCCTAAAGGAGTTCGTAAATTTGAAGGGTTTTTATGTTATCTATATCATTAAATAGCAAGTTTTATAAAATTATAAATAAGGAAACAGCAGAAATCTTAATTAAAGAATTAAAAGATACTCACATTTCCTCTCTAATCCTTAGTCATTATAGAATAACAAAAGAAGGAGGTGAAGCACTAGTACAAGGGTTAAAAGACACTCAAATTACACATCTGAAATTTTCTGAAAATAGTATAGATAATGATGGGATACAAGCATTTGCTGAAGGTTTAAAGGATACAAAAATTACACATCTTAATATGAATTTTGGCTTTGATAATATAGGTGATGCAGTAATTACACTAGTTGAAAAATTAAAAAATACTAAGATTACACATCTTAGTTTGCATGCTTATAAAATGAAAAAAGAAATTATGCCTTTTTTAGCACAAGTTTTAAAAGATACTCAAATTGCTCACTTAGATTTGTCCAATAACCATATAGGAGATTCAGGAGCAGTTGCGTTAGCTTCTGGTCTTAAGGGTAGTAAGATTATAAGTCTTAATTTAACATCTAATGATATAGAACAAAAAGGAGTGCAGAGTTTAGCAAATTCTTTAAAGGATACAGAAATTACAATTCTGAATCTGTGTGCTAATAAAATAGGACAAACAGGAGCAATAACCTTAGCTAATTCTTTAAAAAATAGTCAAATTACAAATCTTGAGCTTGGTGGTAACCGCATAGGAGATCACGGAATACATATTTTGGCTCAAAATTTAAAAGGTACACAACTTACCTATTTAGGTCTTCATTATAATGATATAGGAAATGAGGGGGTACAAGCATTAATTCATGGTATACAGGATACTAAAATTATAAATCTTAAGCTTAGTTCCAATCACATATGGTATGAAGAATCTGAAACCTTAGCTAGAAGTTTAAAACATACTCATATTACACATCTTAGTCTTGCAGGCTCTATTGGTAGAGGAGTATTAAAAGTTATATCTGAAAACCTAGTAGGTACTCAAATTATAAACCTTGATCTTAGTTGTAATAGAAGTATTACAAGCAAAGATATGAAATTTTTGGCTAAAGACTTGAAGAATACAAAAATTACAGAACTTAATTTTTATAACAATAGGATGGGAGAAGAAGGAGCAATAGCTTTGTCCGAAGGATTAAAAGATACTCAAATTACAAACCTTGATCTTAGTTATAATAGAATAGGGATAGAAGGAACTAAGGCTTTAGCAAATGTTTTGGATAAAACTAATATTATGTCTCTTAATCTTCGCAAGAGTAGAATGGAGGATGACGGTGCTAAAGCATTAGCTGTAGTATTACCAAATACAAAAATTAAATATCTTAACTTGTACAAAAGTTTAATAGGAGACGAAGGAATAAGAGCTTTGGCGGAATCTTTAGAAAATACTCAGATTACTAATCTTAATCTAGGTTTAAATAGTATAGATCAAGCAGGAGCAATGGCTTTAGCTAAAGGATTGAAAAATACACAAATCACTCACCTTCACCTCTATGCTACCTTAAGAAGTTATAAAAAAGACCAAAGCACACAAATCTTTGTTCAAGGTTTAAGAGGTAGCAAAGTTATGGATCTTGATCTTAGTTCTAATGATATAGACGATATAGAAGTGCATACTCTGGGTGAATCTCTTAAAGATAGTAAAATTATAGATCTTAATCTAGGTGGTAATAGTATAAAAGACAAAGGAGCAGAAATTTTAGCTAACTGCTTAAAAGATACTCAGATTGCATATCTTAATCTTAGTTATAATAATATAGGTAGTGAAGGAATAAGAACACTAGCTGCATGTCTGAAAGACACTCAAATCATACATCTTGTTTTGAATGAAAAAAGTATAGGAAAAGATGGAGCACAAGCTTTAGCTACAGGTCTCAAAAACACGCAAATGATAAACCTTATTCTCACTTCCCAGCATTTAGGAAAAGATGGCATGAATTCTATGATTAAAGATTTTCAAGATTCGCATATAGCATGTCTTGATATTAATTTTGAATATATAGGATTAAATACTTACTGGGAGCTAAGGAATGTTTTATATCAAAATTGGATAAATGCAAAACATTTAACTCATATATTTAAAAATGTGGTGTTTGAAGATAATAACAATTTATTAGCATTTTCTACTATAATAAATGATCTAAGTTTAGAACAATATATAGATCAGTGCATCTTCTTTATAAACTCTATAAACTGTACTCCTGGTATGGTTTCTCATATTATTAACGATAATAGTATAACATATACACAAGAACAAATAGTAAATTTTATAAAAAGCATTTCAGATGAATTTGCTGTGTTTAATACTAAATTAGAGGCAGATATAAATGCTAAAATAAACATTCTAAAAAAATGTGAAGATATGGGATTAAGTAGTGCTGTCAAAAGTTTATTATATCATAGACCAGTTTATTTCATTGACGAAAAACAATATATATTACATCCATATATATACAAGATGCTCCATAAATATAACATGCCTTTATATAATGAGCAGATTGAGCCTGATATAAAAGAAAGAATAATATCCTATTGTACTAATCATCCAGAAGTTGATGATGCTCAAGACATCATTGATTTATTAGGGCAAGTAGAAATTACCTAAACAAAAACCTAGATTTAGTATTATGAATACGTATTACTGTATTACTTAATAGTGATGAGTTATAAGAAAAGATTATTACAATTTAAAGGTAATAATAGAACCAAAGGTTATTATATAATAATACTATTACTTTTTATATTTGATAATATTATTGCACATGCTAATTCAACAGTGATATCTTCATGTGATAAAATACCTTTAGGTTATAACGATAGGATCTTTCAAATTAAGGTTAACTATCCAACTAAAATTCATAATACAGAAAAACCGTGGCAAAACATATCATTTAAGGAGGAGCCATCAAAATATGGCTATACAGTGTTAAAATATATATATAATGGTAATATTAACTGTGATTTTGATTTGCACTGTAATAAGATTGCTAATTGGTATCATGCACCATGGATGCATTATGGGGTTAATGGTAGAGAATTTGTACACGGTTTAACCAGAGAGAAAGCATTTAAACCCGGTGAGTTACATAGTAAGCAAAAGTCTATAATACAAAATTGGGCAATCTCTATTATTAATGAGCAAGGAGCTTACACATATGGACAGGTATGGCGAGATATCAACAAACCCGATATTACCAAAGGTATATTCCTAGATGGTACAGTTAGTGCAAAATTAGTATTTACAGAGGCAGCACCAGAAGATATCCCAACTCTTAAAAACAGTATTACCTGGACTGGTTATATTAATCAGAATAACAAAGGTACGCCAAAAGTATTTAAACAACTGAGATTATTTCAAATTGACTTTTTAGTTAAAGATAGGCGTTCAAAGGAAACAGGATGGGTTGCAGGTACATTTATTTATGATAATACTATGAATAATGAAAACCCATGGTTTAATATGAAATTAGTAGGTATTACGTGGGGTAATGATCCTAATTATTTTACATCAAGTTACGAGAATAGAAAAAAACTATCAGAGTGTTGGATCAATCCTAATGTATCTACAAACTCTTTAGGATATTTAGGTAGACTTAATGGTCCCATAGATAATAAAAACTCTTCATGCCTATCATGCCATAGTACAGCACAATATCCTGAAAAATCTCCATCAGTACCACTAGCAAATGCAACAGAAGCAGAAATAAAATATTGGTTTAGAAATCTAAACGAACAATCATTTAATAATGGAACGTTTAATTTTGATTATTCTAAGCAAATAAGCCATAGTGTTAAGAACTATTATAGTGCTCAAAAAGAAAACGATCCTATTGGATGTAATACTTTTAATCAACTACTACCGGCTGAGGGCCGGTAGGTTGGTTAAGTTGTGAGATTGTATCTTGAAATAAGTCTTTAAAGAAGTAGAGTAAAAGCAAGGAGTGATACCGATCGTGTGATAGGTTAAGAGAGACCGAGTGAATCTAAGGTACCTCCTTGCAGGTGAACTTAAGTAAAATACGAACGGTAGTGTGATCGGAAAAGATCGAATTTACAATCAAGTAAAAAATACTTAAGGTAAAGGTAATCATATTAGAAAAGAGAATAAAAATGAATAACAAAGAAATATTTATAGGAATAGACGTCTCTAAGGAAACCCTTGATATCTCAATTGCAGGTAAACACTATAAAATAGCTAACAGTAAGGAAGCCCTATCAACTTTTTATAATAAGTATATCATGGGTTGCAAAGTTGTGCTATGTGTATTGGAATCTACAGGAGGTTATGAAAGTAGCACCATGCGTATTCTACAAGAATATGGCGTACCTGTACACAGAGCTCACCCAAATAAAGTACATGTTTTTACAAAAGCTAAAGGTCATTTTGCAAAAACTGATAAACTAGATGCTATCTTACTAGAAAATTATGCTAAGTTTGTTGCTGAAGAAGAAAAAGGTGATGAATTCATATCTGAGCAAGAGCAACATTTGAAAGAGCTACGTTCCATGGAACATAATCTAGAAAATTATTTACATGCTAATAAATGCAGACTTGATCATACTAAAGGTAAAGCAAAAGTTTATCTTCAAAACCAAATTGATTTTACTACAAAACAACTTGTTGGAGTTAGAAAAGATATTGAACAAATAATAAATGATGATCCAATTTTAAAATCCAAGAGTAATTTATTAACCAGCTATAAGGGTGTTGGTCAAAAGACAGCTAGTGTATTGTTGATAGAATTACCAGAGCTTGGAAAATTTAATCACAAGCAAATTGCAAATTTGGTTGGGGTAGCTCCTAGGACTTTTCAAAGTGGTAAAATGACAGGGAAGGCACACATTAATGGGGGCAGATTCTTTGTCAGAAAGGCACTGTACATGGTGGCTTTAGTTGCAGTTAGATATAACGAAAAAATAAAATTAGTTTATAATCGTCTTATTGCTGCTTGTAAGTCTGCAAAAATTGCTCTAGTGGCGGTAATGAGAAAAATTATTATTTGTTTAAATGCTATGTTAAAAAATAATAAAGAATTTACTCTTGACTTTTAAGACGGTAGATTCATGTAAGATATAATGGACTGACGTTATTTTTTTCTTGCATTCTACAGGAGGTCCATACATGAAAAATCAAGACAAAAATAAAGTGGTGGTCAGTTGGTAATTTTACTCAAAAATTATTCTAAAAAGCAATGAATAAGATATAGCAAGACAAAATATTACAATTATAATTTTAGTATCTTACTAACAACATAGATTAATAAGTTCTGCCAATTTCTTTAGTAAAGTCAGCAAAGATTATAGTTTTGGGTTATCGAAAGCATTTTTGCCGATTTTAGTCCATTGATTTTGGATACTCGGATGTTGTATTAATTCTTCTTTCAAAGAAACAAAAGCACCAAGTAAGCTGTTAGTGTGTAAATCATCAAGTTTAGCTTTAACAACTAAGCCGCCAATTTCAATTAAACGACGGGTACGAGCTTTTCTTTCTTGAATTTTAAGTCTTGCTTCTTTAGTAATAATTTGAGCTTTTTTTTGTTCTAATTTTAGTCTACGTTTTATGACATTATCCATATAGATAATTTGCATTTTTGATTGTTATAATCATCATGAATCATCAATAAATTATGGAAGTCAACTGCATAATGATAAGTGCTCAGAAATTCTGCATTTTTTTCTTGAATAGATCAATGTTTGGATACAACTTTTAAGCTTGCAAAGTCCGGCATAGTGGTGAAACAGGCAAGTCACTCAAAATCAAAATATCCCCATACCTAACCGAACCAGCAAACTAAGATCAATAGAAATAAGCAAAGATGGTTAATGCTCATTAAACTATATTGAAAAGTAATAGATAGAGAGGTTCTTGCTTTGTGACATAAAACAAAGCAAGACGCAATATATAAACCTGAAGGTTTATTTTTGCTTTCTGGTTCATGTGTTTCTGGATTTCTGTGGATGATTTTAAGATTGCATAGTAATGTCAATGATGGATTGAATAAGATTGATATTAACAAACCATGGCGATACAGTTTGCAAGGATAGAGATAGTAAGTAGAAGCTCTGGGGGCAATGCTTGCCTTAAAGCTGCCTATAATGCCAGGCTGATTATTAAAGATGAGATAATTAACATTACTTATAATTTTAGCAAAAAAGACGATAATGTTTACCATGCAGTATTATTACCTAATTATGTAGATCACAAATTCAAAGACCCAAGGGTTTTGATGAATGAAGTAGAACGTCTAGAGACAAGAAAAAATAGTCAATTATTAAAAGATGTAGTTATAGCTCTACCTGATGATAAAGAACTAGATTTAAATGATAGGATAGCCATTACTCATAAAATTATCGAAGAGATGGGGTGGGTCAAAAATGGTCTAGGAGTTCAAATTGATATTCATCAGCCGCATGATGGAGAAAAGAATTGGCATGCCCATGTGCTTGTTACTACCAGAAGATTTGCAGAAGACGGTAAAACGTTAGGAGCTAAGGCAGTAGATTTAAATCCTAAATTTGCCAAAGTTAAGGGCAAAGCGTTCATTATCCCCGAAGATAAAATTATTCATGCAAGAGCTAAAGAAGTAATCAATAAATATTTTGCCAAGTTAGGTTTAGAAATCAGAGTAGACCCAATAAGTTTTATGCCACAGCAGCATGTCGGCCCTACTAGAATGAGAAGTATTATCAATGAAATAGCAGAGCAAAATAAAATATGTAAGCTAGCCCATCTTGAGATTGTTAAGAATAGCGATGGAGTATTAAATCGTATTATTCGTTATCAAGCTATTTTTACTAAATTGGATATAGAAAAAGCAGTAAAAGAGATTCAAGAAGAAGCAGAAAAGCAAAAACTAATAAGGGAGGTATTAAATTCAGATAGGCTGGTAAAACTATATAATGAAGATGGCACGAATACTAAATACTATACTACTCAAGAGATACGGGATGAAGAATTAAGGATACTTAGAATAGCAGATAAGGTAAATAGCCAGATTCATTTTAATAACGTTATTAAGCTTAAAAGTGCTATTGATAATCTTGCAAGTGTTAATGAAGCACAAAGAGAAAGTTTGCAGCATATTTTAATTAATAATCAAGGGATTAGGATTTTACAAGGTAGAGCTGGCACTGGTAAGTCGCAAGTACTTGCTGAAGCTTATAAAATTGCCACCAATCATGGGCAAAATATTATAGGGCTTAGCCCTACTCATAAAGCAGCATCGGAGCTTAAAAGTAAAGGTTACCTGCAATGTCATACAGTAAAAGGGTTTTTATTTAAATTATATAATGGCAAAGCTGATCTACCAAGAGATAGCCTGCTAGTAGTAGATGAAGCAGGAATGGTAAGTAATAGTGATTATTTAGAATTACTAAAAGTAGCAAGGAATAATAATTGTAATTTGATACTTGCTGGAGATGAGAGACAACTCACTTCCGTTGAGCGAGGAGGAATGTTTGCAGTATTGGCTAGTAAATTTGGCTCATATGAGTTAAGTGATATTAGAAGACAGAGTAAAGCATGGGCAAGAGAAATGGCTTCATGCTTTGCAAGATCAGATATTACTGGTGGTCTACGTTTACTTGCACAGCATAAATGTTTAAAGATTGATCATACGTTAGAAGAATCAATGGCAAGATTAATTAATGATTGGAGTAACAGCAAATTTGCTCTAAACGAGCGTTTAATAATTACCATGCGTAATGTTGAAGTCGATAGTATTAATCAAGGGATCAGGGAGTTACTAAAATCTAAAGGCTTGCTTACCGGTACAGAATATAGACACCATCTATCATCTGAAAAGCACGGAGATTATATGGCAGGAGATCGTATTTTGTTTAAGGTCACTAATAAAGATTTACAAATAGAAAATGGTGAATTTGCAACGATAACTTCAGTAAGTAACGATAAGTTTGTTGCTAGAACAGATAGCGGGAAAGAAATAGAATTTAATCCTCAAGATGTAAGCTTTAAACATGGCTATGCTTCTACAGTGTATAAAGCACAAGGAGCCTCAATTAAAGATGTCTATGTATTACATAATTTAGCAGGAAATAGCAGAAATTCTTATGTAGCGATGACGAGGCACATAGAAGAGGTAAAACTCTACTATAATAAGGACAGTACAAGAAATATAGCAAGTTTAATATCACAACTTAACAAAATAGATAATAGGCTATCTAGCATTAATTTTAAAACTTTAGAAGAATTAGTAGCGATTCAAGATCAAGAAAATAAGAGTCCTAATATTATAGATAAAGTAGGTAATTGGTTTAAAGGGGTAGTAGAAGATATTAAGGATAGATTACATAGTAATGATAACTATTACCACTTAAGAGTGAAGTTAGAGCCACCTGCTAAAGTAGCAGAGATCCTAGGAAGTACTAGCACAAATCTTGCCACAAGCCATAAAGTCCAAGAAGAGCGGACACGCTCTTCTTATAACCTCAAGAATTGTAATAAACAAGATACAACAATCAGTGTTAAGTTACAAGAGGATATTATGGCCAAGAATAAAATAAATTATAATTCTATTAATAAACAAGAAGCACTGGAATTAAAACAAAAATTATCATTTAAAGCAGAAGAAATAGGTAGAAATTTGTTAGGAAGTCCAAATAAGCATTTATCAAATAGCCAGTTACTCCGCTGGGAGAAAGATGGTAAAATAGCGATGAAGATAGGTGGCAGTAAAGCTGGCATCTGGTATGATTTTAGTAAAGACGAGGGAGGAGATTTATTTACCTTAGTACAAAGAGAAAAAAATTGTGATTTTGTAGAAGCTAAGAAATATTTACAAAATATGGTTGGTATGTCAACAAACAGTAAAGATTTAGTAACAAATCTGAAGTTGAACAAAAATAAACAAGTAAAAACCAATGATCAAAAAGAGCAGTATGATGAAATAGCAAAAATTAAGAGAGCTATAGGATTATATGAAAAATCAGACTCTGTAAAATATGTCATGCCAAATAATGTAGCAAAAAGATATTTATCAGAACATCGTGGAATTAAAGAAGTATTAACAAGATACCAACTAAGTAATGATCTTAGAACTGATATGATGTGGGATAGTAATAGTAAACAATATTATCCTGCATTAATTGCTTTTGCTAGAAATACAGATGGTAATATTACCGGTGGACAATCAATTTATTTAAACAAAGACACAAATAATAAAGCTGATATTGAGGTTAATAAACGTTCTTTTGGAAAAATTAAAGGTTCTTTTGTTGAGATTAGTAAAAATAATGAACAGCAGAACGTACAAAGCAGTAAAGATGGCAATAATTCAGCAAGTAATGTAACGATTATAGCAGAAGGGTTAGAGACGGCTTTAAGTATTAGGGAAGCTGGTATTAAAGGCAAAATTCTTTGTAGTTTAGGTGTAAGTAACATCAGGAACTATGAGCCTATCAAAGGAGAGAGAATAATAATTGCTGCTGATAACGATGGCAAAGAAGCAGTATCAGTTAATACTGTAATTAAGGCTCAAGAAGAATTAATTAGCAAAGGAGCAGCGGTAGCAATAATACGACCACTCGAGACAGGAGATTTTAATGATGTGCTAAAATCTCAAGGAGCAGAATCTATTAGAAATCTTCTAGAGCCTGAAATAATAAAATTAACAGCAGCTACTAAGGTAACTAAACAGTCATCCTTAAAAGCAAGTGATGATAGAAAATCACAATTTAAGTCTATAGAATTACTATTTTCAAAAATGGTAAATAACGATAATAATAGACTAAATAATTTGCAGCAACAGCAAATAAAAGCTTTAGCACAGTTTGGCACAGCAGAAAATATCAATACTGCCTTACAAATCTACAGGGCAAAAGGCATAGATTCTTGTACTGCATATAGTAACAAGATTTGCATCGCAGCAATAGAGCAGAAGATACAGAAAGATTTACAAATTATAAAGAATAAATTTGATCCTAATTATAATCTTGGTTATAAAAGATTTTCTGATATAGTAGTATATGATTTTCAAGGCAAAAGCCATCTAGTCCCTGAAGA
Source organism: Rickettsia endosymbiont of Ixodes scapularis (assembly GCF_000160735.1). Classification (NCBI taxonomy): domain Bacteria; kingdom Pseudomonadati; phylum Pseudomonadota; class Alphaproteobacteria; order Rickettsiales; family Rickettsiaceae; genus Rickettsia; species Rickettsia endosymbiont of Ixodes scapularis. The sequence continues at coordinate 1,366,453 of NZ_CM000770.1, forward strand.
TTACTTAAATGCCATAGGAAGAGATAAACAAGTAATGCAATATGTAAGTCCAAGCTCAGAAATAGGTCAAACGATAAAAAGTGAGTTACAGAAAGCATCTGAGGTAAAGCTTAGTCAAGGAATAAGAGTTTAGAGTGTAGTGTAATACTATTTTATCAAGTTAAAAAATGTAAATATATGAGTGAACAAGGAAACCTGCTTGGTGATCCAGATAAAGGCACGAAGAAAGCTAAGCATGATAAGATATTTCGTAAGGCACTCGAGAATCCTCTAGTCGCCCATGAGTTCTTTAATGCACATTTGCCCCCAAATATTAAAAGTTTAATAGATTTTCCTAGTTTAGCAATGGAAAACACCACTTTTGTAGAAAGCTCTTTAAAAGATTCTATCTCTGATGTTTTATTCTCATGCAAATTTGATAAACAAGATGGATATTTATTTTTGCTTGTCGAGCATCAATCAAAAGCAGATCATTTTATGGCTTTTAGGCTATTTAAATATATGATTAATATTTGTGAGCGATATTTAATACAAAATCCTAAAGCTAAGACTTTACCATTGGTATACCCAATGATATTTTACAATAGTCAGGCGAAATACAATGTTTCAAGGAATTTGTGGGATTTATTTGCCAATAACAAATTAGCAAAAGAATTATGGATTAATGATTACCAGTTAGTGAATGTCCATGAAATTCCTGATGAAGAGTTTAAACAAAGGATATGGTCAGGGATATTAGAATTTTTTCTCAAGCATATACATGAGAGGGAGTTATTAAAGAGATGGCAAGAAATATCAGATATACTGCCGGAATTAACCAAAATAACTATAGGATATGATTATTTAGAAATGATATTATATTATACATTGACGAAGATAGAGCAAGCTGATAAAATAAAACTAGAGAATTTATTATCAACAAAGTTAAATCCAGAAATAGGAACAAGGCTTATGAGAAGTTTAGCAGAGCATTGGCAACAAGAAGGAAAAGAGCTAGGTATTCTTGAAGGCTTACAAGTTGGTGAAGCTAGAGGAAAAGCTGAGGAAAAAGTTGAAATAGCAAAAAAAATGTTAGCTCAAGGTTGCAATATTTCTTTAATTTCTAGTGTAACTGGTCTTGATGAGGTTTTTATTCGTTCTTTAGAGTAAATATGTTTCTTGTAAAATAAAAAGTTTTCTGTATACATTACCTTTAAAATTCATAGTACTAAATTCACAATTTAAAGGGGCATTGTAATAAGATTTTTCTTGTTCAGGTATTCCCCTTACGTGAAGTAATTAAAATCTTTTAAAAATGCCATTAAAATGGTTTTTATATTTGTTGGATTTAAATCAAGTTTGCAGATTCATTTGTAATTTAGTAATGGGGAAATTACCCACAAGCTTTACATAACAGGTAAGATCCGGTAGATTCATGATTTCAGAAGGCATTACTAATAACTTCCTTTTCTCTAAGCTGTGCATATTTACTCCATCACGCACAGTATTAGAGCCATAAGAGAGATTCTCTTGAGTTTCAATAATTTCTTGCTCACCAAGCATTAAAGCTGATTTATGTGCTGTCTGCTGATCACTTACCCGAAAAATAAATTTGCTGCCAAATAGATCAAGCATTGAGCTACTTCCTGCATGACCATATATCTCCTCTAATTGATGGATATTCTGCATGCCTGCAACAACGCAGCCAGCATATTTCCTACTTTCAGCTAAAGCTATAGGGAGTGAAGATATCTTTTGCAGTGCTGGTAATTCATCAATTACAAACCACATATTACTATTAACATTATTGATATTCCTATTCATTAATGCTTTTATTGCTATGCTAATCCATGCGGCAATAAGTGGTCGAAGCATTACTCTTTGATTAGGAGTACTAGTGATAAATAACCAACCTTTGTCCGCAGTAAACCACTTTCTAATACTAAATTCACCTTTAGGCTTTAAATGTTGCAACACTTCAATATTTTTACTAATAGTTGCTTGAATACCTGAAGAAATCTCAGGTGCACTACTGCTAATTATACCAGATACTGCACTATTTTTAAAGACCCTTGCAAATTCTTTATTATTTTGCATAAAGAATAGTATTTATTAGCTTTCTGATGTCTTTACTATCCTGATATAATCTTAATCCTTCAGCTAATACTAACTCAGCACTTTTAGCAAAAAAATCATCTAATTTTGGATTATAATTACTAAAACTACTGGCTATATCATTAAAATCCCAAATTTCATGACAATCATTCCAAGGCAACCAATGCTCTGTACCATCTTGCAAAGGATTAAGTAGCTTATCACATTTGGGATCAAAAAATCTATCAGTAAAGCTACCGGTTAAATCAACAATGATTGCTCTACCATGCTCTTTTCTAATTTGAGGTAATAACTCATTTAACATATTAGTTTTACCACTACCTGTAGTACCGGTAATAAGAATATGTCTTCTTTCACTATTTCTAACTAATGGTAATCCAGAAAAGCAAATATTAGCAGCTTGGTTGTTTTTATAAAGCATTTTTGCTAAAATACCTGCTTCTACAAAATCTGCTCCTCTGATCTTATCTTGGATAACAGCTTTTTTACCTCGATACATAAAAAAGATGATAGCAGTAAACATGCTCACAGTAAAAGTAATAATACCTTCTTGCCAAGCCGAATGCAATAAGAATTGCCCAAATTGATTGATATTATGCGAATGCGGTGTAACATGCCAAAATTTATAAACAAATTCTTCAGCATTACGGTAAACCCAAGCTTTTTGCTCTAAATAATAGAATTTAATACCTATTTGATCTATAGGATAAAAATGTTCTCCTATAGCAAGTTTTAACCCCACATATCTCTCTATAATAAAATAATATAAGCTTACTAAGGATAATTTCTGATATGTACGCCACATTAGCCAAACTACAGTAAATATTAATCCAATAGTTAAAACATTAATACTGCCTTGCCCAAGCATTCTCATCTGATGAGCAAAAATTTGTGAACCACGAGTAAAATTATTTTGACTATGCTTTTGATTTTGATAATTCACGAGTGACTACTTTTCCTTGGACATTTTTATTGTTGTCAAATTCTCTTGCCAACTCTGCTTCTAGTTCTTCGATAGTGGGTAGAGACGTTTTAATATCTTCAGGTAGATTTTCAGTAATACGATATTCTGCTAAACCAATAGGCTTGCTCATGTCACGCAACGCATATTCAGCAAGTACTTGGTCTTTGGTCTTACATAATATAAGACCAATAGATGGGTTATCTGTCGGATGTTTTAATTTATCATCAATTATCGATAAGTAAAAATTCATCTTTCCAGCATGTTCTGGTTCAAATTCAACAGCTTTTAGCTCAATAGCTATAAAACATCTAAGCTTTAAATGGTAAAATAGTAGATCAAGATAATAATTTCGTGTACTAACTTGTAAATGATATTGACGCCCTACAAAAGCAAAACCACTACCTAGTTCTAGTAAAAATTTCTCCATGTGTATCATTAAGTTATGTTCTATTTCTCTTTCATGAGCTTCTTTACCTATATTAAGAAAATCAAAGAAATATGGGTCCTTAAAAACTTGATTTGCTGATTCTGCAGTTGGTGATGGTAATTTTTGTTTAAAATTAGTAATAGCTTGTCCTTGTCGGGCATATAACTTCGCATCTATTTGATGTATCATTACTGCACGTGACCACCCATATTGTACAGCGTGCTGCATATAAAAAATTCGTTCCTCCTGCCTTTTTACTCGTTCCATTAAAATAACATGATGATACCATGGTAATTTTCCAGCAAGCTGCTGGAGAATTGGTGAATCCGCGTATAACTCAGCAAATCTACGCATATTATGTAAATTTGCTACGCTAAAACCTTTCATTTCAGGAAATGCCTTTAATAGATCTTTACTTAAGTTATGAATCACTTTCGCTCCCCAACCATAATGACGTTGTTTTTGTAAAATTTCACAACCAATATAGTAGTATAAGAATATCAATTCTTCATTAATAGTTATTGCAGCTTTATAACGACTTTTAGATACACGTTGCTTCAGTTGTTCTAAAAATTCTTTATACTCAAGACTAATAATTTCTTTTTTCATTTAATTCCTATTTGATTGTAAGGCTAAATAAATTTGCTAGCAAATTTATTTGTATTTTCTAGCTTAATTTTATTTTTTAGTTTCATGTTCAATTATAGATTATTTTTTAATATCTGTAATTTCTGCTCAAATTCATCAGCCATAAGGTTATTACCTAATTGCCTTAAAGCTTTAATTATTCCTCTATATTCTGTCATAAGATTAGGTTTGTATTTAAGAGCTAAGTGAAAATTTGCTTTAGCTTCTTTTTCTTTTCCCATGCTAATTAAAGTAATCCCTTTTTCTAAGTAACTTTCAGCATAATCAGATTTATACTTAATAGCTAAATCATAGTTCTTAATTGCTTCTTGATATTTTCCTAATTTTCTAAGAGCTATACCTTTTTCTAAGTATGATGCTATATAATTAGGATCATATTTGATTGCTAAATCACAATTCTCTATTGCTTCATGATATTTTTTTAATATGTTTAAAGAGATAGCCTTGTTATAGTATGCTTCTACACAATTGGGCTGATATTTAATAGCTATATCACAAGTATCAATTGCTTCTGTATATTTTCCTAAGTTTATTAAAGTTGCACCTTTGTTGTTATAAGCATCTGCATAATCTGGTTTATATTTAATAGCTAAATCATAGTTTTCTATCGCTTCTTGATGTTGCCATAAAGACATTAAAGAGATTCCCTTGTTATAATATGCTTCTGGATATCTTGAATTATATTTTAAAGCAAGGTCAAAATTTTCAATTGTTTCTTGGTATTTTCCTAAATTGTTTAAAGAATTCCCCTTATTATTATATGCTTCTGCAAAACTAGCATTATAATTAATGGCTATGTCATATAAAGTTATAGCTTCCTGATACTGTCCTATTGTATTTAGAACGTTTCCTTTATTATTATATGCTTCTGCACAGTGAGGGTTATATTTAATGGATAAATCGTAATTTTTAATGGCCTCTTGATACTTTCCTAACTTATTAAAAATTATTCCTTTACTATTATAAGCTATAGCATAGTAAGGCTTATATTTAATAGCTAAATCATAGTTTTTGATAGCTTCCTGATATTCACCTAATTTATAAAGTGATTTTCCAATATTAAAATACTCTTCTGCTAAAGTATTTGGATCTTGAATCTTGTTTTGTGAATCTATTGGTTGTGGTTTTTCATTAACAGAGTTATTTGAGCCTTCTGCTAAAACAATGTTAAAAAGTATTAATGGCCAGATAGATAAAATCGCTAATTTTTTTATATTTTGCATAAATTTCTTCTTAATGTCCCCCTTCGGGGATAAGAAATCCCTCGCCTTCAGGCGAAGGGAAGATATAATGAAATTGCTTTAGCAATGAATTTATATCAAGAAACATGAGAAGTTATAGAAAGAATAGTCATAGTCAGTATGATTTAAAAGTACATCTTATATGGATACCAAAATATAGGAAGAGAGTATTGATAGGCAAAGTAGCGGAAAGGGCTAGAGATTTACTAAGGCAGATTTGTATGGAACATGAAGTATATATAATTTCAGGGAAAATATCATGTGATCACGTGCATATGTTTATCTCATATAAATCACAAATATCTCTTAGCAAGTTAGTACAGTATTTAAAAGGTAGTAGCTCAAGAATTTTATTGCAAGAATTTGCTCATTTAAGAAAACAATTTTGGGGCAATCATTTGTGGGCTAGGGGCTATATGGCGGTCAGTTCAGGTAATATAACTGATGAAATGATACAGCGCTATATTGATGAACAGGAAGGTGAACCTGTGAATGATGATCGATTTCTAATCGATTCCACTTTATAACCCCTCAGCTTATAGCTGAGGGTTCTTTAGTTATTTTCATTTTTATAGCCTGATAGTTTAATGTTTCTTTTCTTTATAGCCTTATCACTGATCTCAAGATTATCTGCTATTTTCTGGCCAGTTCTTACAATCGTTGATTCAGGAGTTTTATTAAATTCATCCTGAATCTGTGCCTTCTTATCTTTTACTTTATCAGATAACTGCTCAAGAATCTTTACTTTTTCTACTTCATTATCGTCTATATTGTTAATTAGCATTTGTTCTATGCTTTTATCATAAACATCATTTTTTCTGTCATCAATACTACTAATAGCAGCTTGGTCATTTAATTGTTTGGTATTTTTATCAAAATTTGATCGCAAGCTTTCTTTAGTTGGAATACGGGAGCTACTTGTAGAGCTTAAATTTTGAGGTATAGTATTATTAATTTTAGCTATATCTAAAGCTATTTGTTCAGCCTCTTTTTGGTGAGTACCTGCCCACATAGCAGCTTGCTCTTTACTACTTACTCCAGGAATATTTTTTGCAATTATGCTATTCAATACTGGTTCATTTAAATTACGATCAATAACAGCCGAGTTTTGTGCTATATAGTTCATGTTACAGCTTAATTGCTCGATATTTTGTTTGGTTTTTGCTATTTCTTGCCCTACAGACTGTTGCTCAGAAAAATTACTATTTAGATTATTACTAAGTGACTGCAGATCACTATTTGTGTGACCTAATCTGCCATCTTTAGTAGCACTCTTAATTTTAGATAATGCCTCATTATATGATTGTTGTTGATTAACTGACTTACCTTGATCTTGTACTTTGTCATTACTTGATCCAACTTTTGTTCCTCCCAGACTAGGAACATTTAAACCTATATCGGCACTAGTACTCGTTCCTTTTCTATTACTACTACCTGTATGATCAGTAGCAGATATGCTATCTGAATTTATTTGTTGCAAGGCCAAATACTCACTATCAGTAATACCGATAGATTTTGCCTCTTCATAGCTTAATCTCTTGCCTATTTCAGTTGCTATAGAATTTCCTGTAGTAGTTAAATCACTATATCGATCACTTAATGAGTCAAGATAACTTTGTGAACTCATAAACTGACTTTGATAACTATCTTGCAATAATTTAGAAGAGCGGTAGTTATTTACTAAGGAGTCTACTGCTTGCGTTAATACCTGTCTACCACTATCAGTACTGGTCACCCTCATTCCTCCATAATCAATAATTCCTCCTGCCAATTGTAAAGTTGGGGTCAGATTTTGCTGAGCAATTGTTCTATTACCAATGCTATAATTATCCATAGCAAGATTATTATCAGCAATATTAGCTCCAATACTACTTGCAACCGGTACTGGAGAAAATTGATTAGCTAATGTTGTTGTTGCATGAGCACAAGCCTTTAATACTGCCCAGGATAACATCGGAACTGAAGCTGCCAACATCTGAAACGTTGCAAACTCATGCAACAGAATTTCTGAAAAACTCCCCTGCGATAAGATATTTAAACCAGTAAGGTGATTTGCACTTTTACCAGCTAGGCTAATCATCCCCAAACAATGAATTACGGTAAAAAACACTGGCCAGCTGGTTACCCAAATGATTAATGTTATCCAAGTTTTAAAGATAGTATAACCACCGGGCAACATTGACATTGGAAATACTATGAAAATGAGACAAATTACCAAAGCAAAAAATACTGATTGTAAGATAGGCATGATATTTGCTGCCATCTCTCCTGCAACCAGGTAAGAAAAGGATTGCTGAAATAATCCACGAGTCGCATTCATACTAACTAACTGAGGATATATTCTAGAAAGTGAGAATTTTTCTCTTAAATCATCATAAGCTTCACGATTAGCATTAAGTAACATTGCTTGCCTCATCCACTGGTGAATATCTGTTTGCTCTTTTTTAAGATATTTTAACGTCATAGCTTTTAATCTACTTGCTAACATCTCCTGCTTACCCGAGCTAATCCCTATACCATTTGCAAATTTAGTTAGTAATCCATCGTTTAATTCTTTATTAATAGCTGCCTTAATTAAAGGAGTTACCTGCTTACAGGTTTTAAAAGAAATAGTAGAATTACTTGGATCCTTATAATAAATACCAAAATTATTGGGCATATTTTGCTGAATAAAAGCAATGATGTCACTAGCTCTTTGTGCTTCGGCTTTTTTACCTAAAATATTACCAATTATATAAGGTTTCATAAAGCATTGCCTTAAGAATTCTTTTGTATTGCTTAAAGTTACTGGATCCTCTATTTGAATATCTTTAATTTTACCAATTGCTTTTGCTCCAAACATAATCCCATTCTTCCTACTTGATAACCCTTCATCAGGTGGCAGTAAATGCTTTTCGAGCGTCTCTGATAAAGAGTAACTTATTTTTGATGATATAGAAGCAAAAAAAGCAATTCCTATTGGAATATTATCAATTTTCACAGGAGCTTGCATTGATATTTCATCTTTTAACCAAATATTTGCTTTTGGAGCAAATAAAAAGATAAAAATAAATAGAGATGGAAAAAACCATTCCATAGCAAAAATACTGATATTGCCTCTAAAAATAGCACGAGTTGCTGCCCAAATTCCACCAATTGTCAAAGCAAACTGACCTACCGGAGTAAAATACTCACTATTTGAGGCAAAGACTCTTCCTATGCCATTAAAAACTTGCCATAATATATCTCCGCCACCAAATGTATGTATTACGTAATCTGTCATATTCTTTTTATATTTTTATCTTCTTTGCTTATTTTTGTACCTGCTTATCTGCTTGCTCATCTAATTTTAATTTATAATTAAGCCCTCTCTTTAGCTATTAAATGTTGTTCTATTAATCTTGCTCTTCTATCAATCTGATCGCTACTAGTTAGCATATTAATCCATTTCTCCTGAGCAAAAAGTTGTACTCGATCTAAAGCTTTTAAGTAGGCAATTAAATGATGATCTGCTACTTGCTTTGATTTGAGCATAGTAACTGCTTTTCTTACCTCAGATATCACTTCCTTTAAATGCTGCAGTAAACTATAACTAGCAACTAATTCTGAAGAGCTATCTAAAATAGTAACTCCTGATATTGCTTCTAAGGTAATATAATCATATATTGGAAATGCCTCCCCTATTGAGGATAGGAAAGTAATATCGGCATTACTAAACTCGTTATTACTAACAAGTTTACTCTTTAATTCATCCAGCTTGGTTTTAGCCTTGCCTTGATATGATTGCTCTGGAGCAATAGTAATATTGCGTCTTATTGCTGGATTTAAACAATGAATATTGTCACAATTATAAATTGATGCTGATTCACCACCTTTTAAATGTGTAATCCAGCTCTTTTCATCTTGAGCAAGTGATTCAAAGAAATATACATTATTATCTCGAACTATTATAGTTCCCGTCATTGACATAATGGCATTTCTCATATTTTCAGGAATCCCTGCTTTTTCTGCTGCCTTGATAAAAATATTATAATTATCTAGCATTAGCTCTGGATCTTTATTTTGAATATTCGTTAAAGCTTGTTTCTGCTCTAAATCATTACGGCACCTTTTACCGGCAGCAAAATAATCAAAGCCAGAGCTGGATTGTAAATCCCGACATACTGATTCTCTCATGGCTGAATCTTTAGGCAAAATGGAAGCAAATATAGCTTTAGTCATCTCACAATCAGATTTGGCAAATTGATTCATTTCCATAGCAAGATTTCTTAAATCTTTTAAGGCATTTTCTATTTGCGGAGCAAAGGTCTTAAGGCCCAATGAAAAAGCATAAGCTTTTGCTTGTGAGCCTATATTTTTCATTAGCTGAACTAGCTCATCTCCTGAAATAATCGAAAAACTGCCAAGGTAAGAATCAATACCACTACAGCTCATGGTCAGTGTTGGCGGAGTTATAGAGATCGGATTAAAAGCTGTTTTACCTGTCCGCATTGATAGCCCTCCTGCAGCATAATAACCGGCAGCTTGGGATTGATATGCACCAGGTTTAGTTACATTAACACTCATCCCTTCAAATACATCTTGCACATCCCAAGCATAAGATGTTGTTGCTTGTAACAATAAAACTATCATGAGAATATGCATCACATGTTTTATTTGGATTACTCTTCTAAACTTATTGTTACCAATCATGATCACTAACCTTTAGTCCATTATAGTGCTGAACTATCAATAAAATATTTTTAGCAATTTTATCTTCACTAATAATTCCTCTTGCAACTGGATATATTTGTATGCCGCTGCTATCGACTAAATATAATACCGGTACAAGCTTTGCAGGATTTAGTGTTTGTAACAAACCGGTATCTTTAATGGTTGAAATCCCTTGAAATCTAGTTTCACTATTACTGACAAAAATTAATTGAAAGCCATGTTTATCTGCAAATTCTCTTACAATGGGAGCAAATGCATGACAATACTCACATCCTTGATTTACTTGCAGAATTAATCCCCAATCTTTAGCTAACAATCTTAGTTTTTGGCTGTTTTCTTCTTCTTGCCTTACTTCATATAATTTTTTATGTAAGGAATTTACTGGTTCATCCATGTTTACTAGCTTGTAATCTAATATCGTTGCTAGTTGCCACATGGTGGCAAATTTATGTGATTTTTCTAAAATTTGTTTGTGTAACCTTTGAGCAATAATGACATTTTCAAGAGTAGGATCATCTAAGGCTTTACGTTTAGCTCTATTAAATTCCTTCTTTAAAGCTTCTATCCTTTGATCATAAGGCTCAAGTTCTGGCTCTTGCTTTTTTTGATCTTGAGAAAATTTTAATATTTCTGGCTTGTAAGCATGATCCTCGTTATACCATAAAAACCCTTGAGGTTGTTGCCAAAACTGATTATTTACATTAAACCTGATCATTTCATTTTTATTACTACTATCTAACTCCATAGTACCAGCAAATGCATGATTTGACCAATCATTGATTAATAACAATAAATTAATTACTAGTAATGTAATAGCTAGTGATGATTTAGTTATTGTGTTTACTAGCCACTTCATCATTTTAATAGGATAAATTTGAATCAGTATGATTATTATTAAATTTTTGTTGTTGCATTATTATAGGCATCTGGTTTTTTAGTTGCTGTGGAAAGCTCTTATGCACTTTACTTTTAGCATGATCAAGTAAATCACTAAATAGCTCCTCTAAATCAAATTTAGAAAAATCTATTCTTTGTAACTCTTCTACTGTAAACCCGCGACAATTAGCCTGCTGCCCTGTGCCAAAACTAATAGCTAATTGAGCTTTACCTTGCTCTTGAAATACTCTTGCAAGTTTTGAATTAAAACAACAATAAGTAGATTTTTTAGTAATACATGTCTTAAATATTTTATCTTTCTTAGCACAATATGTCCCAACATAGTAGCACTGACCTTTTGCCCTTTTTAAGGCTAAGGCTTTTTCTTCTGCATTACACTGGCTCAGCCCTAAATCCTTACCCCAACCTTTGAATCCAGAGCAACAATTAAGAAAATTGCCAATATTTGTTTTGCGGCAACTGTTGGCATGCCCCTTAAATACTGAAATCGGATTTGTCTGCATATCTTTTTTCATTTCATTTAACATGGCAAGGTGCCCAACACTCCCAATATCATTATTTGGCACAATAGTTGCAGTATGACAATTCCCTCCTAAACAAAACATTTGTGATCCAGCAAGAGAAGAGCTGAGTTCTTTTTTCTCATTAGAGCATATGTAATCTTTGTGCCATTGCAAACAGATACTAGCAGCTTGCCTAATGCAATTGCTCCTTGCAAGTTCACAACCTTGCTTCTTTAAATGATCACACCCATATTTTGGCTCACTACTACATTGATATTTAATTTGCTCACTCCAGCATGGACGATTAACATTATATTGATTAAAAAACAACTTATTACCAGCTTCAAGACATATGCGATTTATTTCATGGCATTCATTTTCCTCAACCAAAGCTTCTGAAAGCTCATTTACTATTTGGAAGTACTCACCTTTTTCTCTAAATACTTTAATTTTATCACGATATTTATAAGTAAAAACATATCTATCCCATTTTACTATATCACCATCCCAGCCTTCAGTTAATGCTCCTTCTCCTTGAGGAGAAATTCCTATATATGTATCAATATGATCAAGGGAAGTATTTAACTTAGCAACAATAGCTGCTCTCACTTCTTCCATTATGATCTGATTATTATGCATATGCATGCTGTATATTGTTTTACGCTTACCTAAACGTCTTTTCTTTTTCCAAAAGACAGGATAAAGCCAGTGACGATAACTGTTACTTATCTCAGAACCTGAAAATGCTATATTTCGATCCTGCCAATCTCCCCATTTATCTATTAATTCAGCATCTAGTATGAGGTTTCTGATAATATCTACTTCAAATTCTACCCCTTCACAGCAACTCTTATTAATTTTGGTTTTCAATACTTTTTCACTAACATTAAGTGCAGTCCCTTCTGTATGCTTTAATGGCTCTGCCTCAATCTTAGCTGAATTACTAATTAAGGGATTGTCAGGATTAAGGTCATATTCTTGCATTGCATTTATTTTCTTCAGCTCACTTTGTTGCAGTAATTGCCCTTGTGCAGAGTTATTTAGCATAACACTACCTTGATTTGCTAAGTCTTGATCATTCATTTTACTTAAATTTGATATATTCACCTCTTTATCAAATATTATCTTATTACCCATTTGATCAGGATTACCAAGCTTAATACTGTGTTCATACTGTCTGGCACTATTATAACTATCCTCCATAGTAGCAGAGTAAGAACTGATTGCATTCATCACTAAAATAACTAACATAATAATATTAATACTTTGTCTCACATTTGTTCCTCTTGCATTATCTGCAATGCATCATTTAATCCTATATGACCTGCTAGTTTTTTAACTTTGCCTTGGTTATTATCTATCACTACTATCGGTACAGAAGTAATTTGATATTTCTCAAATAGATTTGGATCAATATCAAAGCTAATACCAATTTCATCAGCTTTTGCTTTAGTTTCTAAAAAAGAATTATTTTTTAGACCTTGCATTACAAGTCTTGCTCCTTCTTGTTCTGCTTCAATATAATAACTCTTTAATGCTGAATCAGGCATTGAAAATGAAACAAAAATATAGATGTTATTATATGTGTTAGGCTCTAACTTAGGTTGTAATATATTGTATAACAATACTGCTGGTTGTGCCAAAGAACTTGTTCCACCTAATATTAGTAAACAAGTTAAAATTATTGCCTTTAAGTTAAATTGCATATCTCTATATTTGTAAATTTAGCTTCTACATCATCATTATAAAATCAAAAGAGACAGCAACTGCGTTTACGCCAAATCAAATAACCAAAATCTTCACCTTTAACTGGGAATTCGCGTGCACCCTGCCAGGTAGTTTCAGTCTCACCAATCTTTTTACAAGAATGAATTTCCGTTATAGGGTAAGTCATCTGCAGTCTATATTGGCTCTTCTTGATTATTGGCATTGGATATTTACCACATAATCCTTCGCTTCCCATATAACCCCATAATAATAACTCCCTATGTAACTTAGCCATAAATTTAGCCACTATTAATGCAGAAGTTCCAACTCCGCCATTATGAGAGCTAGTTGTACCGGTAAAGGGATAAAGAGAACCTTGACATCCCCCACACCAAAACATCGCATCATTTGAGAGGTTACCAGAACTACAGCTCACACAATCAGCTATGCAGGCACTTTGAGCTGCAATATTGCCAAATAACAAACTTTCAGGATTTAATATAGCAGCCTTGTTATCATCTCCCCATAATGGATCAAATTCAGTTAAATATGCTAAGTCAAATTGTGACATCTCTAAACAGACAAAATCAAGTAATATCTCAAGCCAGTAAATAACCGGATAGATATACCAGTGGACATGATAAAAGCTACTTCCCTCTATATCATCCTTAACTCCTTTTTGCATGCTAGTATCAAGGCTAATACCACCAAGGCTTACCATACACATAGGAGATTTCGTTACATCAACTAACCGTACGGGCTCCCAGAATCCAATTGGAATTCCGGGCACTGGTACAGGAACGCCAGGTTTAGGGCAAAAACAAATTATTTGTCTTGGGTTATTAGTATCAGCCATAGGGCTTGGCACTACTTTTACTGCTCCTATCGTAATTGGAAATAAACATTTCCAGCAAATATCAGTTATTGGATTTACAAATCTTCCTACGCAGCCAATCGATGCATAACTATAATTACCAAGCAAAATAATTATAATAAACATTATTAACTTCATTATTACTTGTATATTTCAGAAGTTATTAAATCTGTATTTGCTTGACAACCTAACTTTGCTTGCTCTGCTATCATATTATTTTTCTCACCGGCGATTAGATATACTACTTCTCCACTAGATTTTACTATTGCATGCACCTTACCTTGTAATACATGATCTATTATCTTTTCTAAATTTTGCTTTGCTTCTGATAATTGCCACTTTTTCATAGATTACCTCCGGATTTTATCAGTGTTTATTCACACCTTAATTTTTTACTTAAATACTATGACATTTCAATTAATCTTTATTTCACTAATTTTTAATAAAATCCCTTCTTGCTCTATTACAGCTGGCACTGCTTTTATTTTAAAACGAGTAGTAAACACGCCACCTTGATCAAAAAACACTGGCTTATTTAACTTTTGTGCTAGCTTAATAGGATTGCCACTCGTGAGTACTAATTTTCCTATTTTTGATTTAGCCCACTTAACCTGCTTCTCATCATCACCATCAATAAATATTAAAGCTTCTCCCCAGCTTACTTTTTCTAAAGGATTTACATTTGTGCCAGCTTTTACTATGATATTTCCCGCCTGATCTTTTATATCTGTCTTTTGTATAAAGCTCGGATCATAGTGCCAATTTCGGTTTATGCTTGCTTTTGCTAGAGCCAATACCGGAGTTGGTCTTGATATTTTTTGCTGTACTTTATTTTTAAATTCTTCCTGCGTTTTCTCTAAATCGCCATTTTGTTTTGCTATTTGAAGTTTAGCCATAATGACCTCTAGTAATGACTCTTCAATAATTGGAAATACATGACCTTGGACTTCATAATCTCTAATTTCTATTTTAGAATTATTATCTATGCTTATAGCCAAATTATTATTGTGTGCATTTACATAACTTACCTTCAACATAATCACAAATAAAACAAAGGAGCTTATAATAATAATTTTTAGATCTAAATACCCTGTCATATTTTTCTATGTTACTTTAAGCTGTTAGCAACGGAAGTAAAATGATACAGTATTATCATCCAAAACTTATGCTATGTTGCTCCAAGATGATTTCAACCCCTGTAATAAAAGTACATTTTGATAAGGCATAACTGTAATAATATCTCAATATTAAGCAATTAATTATTCAACATAACGTAGTGTGTACTGTATTAATTTTCGACCGGTGCATATTTAGAAATCTGTATCATTTTTCAGCCGGTGTTGACAAAAAACCTCTCTCTTGCAATATGTGATTAATCGCATCTGTAACGCTCATTCCCGCAATCATTCTATCTTCTATGGCTTGGTAATCCCTAGCATTAGTAGATGTTAGCATCAGAGTAAATGGGTCTAACATTAACCTTGCTACAACTCCATGAACACTTGGTCCATAAATCGCTGCTTCACTATAATGTGGTGGATTTGAATGAATTGATTGTAGTAAATTTAACTTCCAGTCCTCATCAACAAAACCTACAAGCTTGGGGGTAGCTCTCATTGCTTTAAAGCTCTCAGGATTTTGCTTTAAAATAACTTTATGTGATGAGTTCTCAAAAGCTTTTTCAGCTGCTGATCCTTCCTCTCTAAAGTAATCAGTTAATTGCTGAGTAGCAAGAGTAATTGAGCCGTTATATTTTCTTGCAATTCTACCTGCTTCTTCAATAAATTCTCCAGATCTCTTGCCATATAGTAATTTCCATGCTTCATCAATCATGATTAGAAAAGGACGCTTCCTATCACCTTTAACCATGCTCTGGTTAATATGAACAATCATGATTTGTACGATCACTGCAAGTAATGCAGGGCTGCTACGTAAATGATCAGTTTCAATTACTACTATATCTGAGCTTAAGGATAATTTTGCCTTACCACTAAAAAACTTGCCATATTGTCCATCTCTGGTGAACGGAAATAACATATTACCAAGTTCCTGTGCGTAAGATTCTTCTCTTTTAAGTAACCAATCTGCTATATCAGTTATCTCAGCTTTATTGCCTTTTTCTTGCCACACAGCTATTAAGGCTTTTTGCAGCATTGGTTGCTGCAAATCATTAGTGCCATACTGAGGTGCTGCCATGGTAGCTAGAATCGATGGAAAACTTGCTAAAAAATCTGCTTGTGCTTCAATTGAGCCTTCGCTGCCACCTGCTGGAATTTCTGAAAATGGATTAATAGAAATAGGATTTTTTACATCAAATTCAATATAATTACCGCCAAGTAGCAAACAGGTTCTTTTAAATGATCTACCATAATCAAGAACAAATACTTTGCCGCCAGTGCCTAAGACCGATAGCATTAATTCTTGCATAAATACTGATTTACCAGATCCAGGTACTCCTGCTATACAAAGATTAAAATTTTCATTTGGAGCCGCAGATGTGTTATATAAATTTGAGCCAATTAATGCTGAACCAAAGGGCGACCAATACATAATCTGTCCTCTTCTACCAGTAAGCAGCATGCCAGGAGAGCTTAAATCCCCTTTCCATTCACCAATGATAGGCAGTAACACCTTACTTTCTGAAGCAATAGTCCTTATGCCTCTACCAAGATTTGATAATGCTACGCCAACTCCTCGAGTCTTTTTATTAAATATGTTATTGAATCTATTAAATTTACCCATTAAAGAATTAGGTGCTGCTTCAACTAACTGCATCGGTAAACTAGCAAGCACTAATGCTAAATGATCATATTTACAAGGGACAAAATACCAGCCACTTCGACGAAGCTGTGAGCAAAACTGTGATGCTGATCCTTTGGCTTTATTCTTCTGATCCCACATAATGACATTTAAGTGGATATTTACTACTCTATCACCGCTTTGCAAGCACGCTACTGCTCCTGCTAAATCTTGTGCTTCTAGTTGCAGATTAGGAAAGAATTTACCCATCCCAGCATTAATATTTCTCTCTAAAGCTTCTCTTTTGGTAATTGCTGTTGTTTTTGCCACTAACTGATTTGGTATAATCTGCAAACCAAAATGAATTAAAAAATTTGCTCTAATATATTCATCTCGTCTTAGCTCATTACCTAAAAATAAATCCATGGCTGATAAACGCCACTCTGCCGGTCTTTTTCCTGCCTCTAAGCTTATAAATATTTGATTATCATTAAGACTTACATAATCTTCCTTTTCATATAAAGAAAAATTACCAGGTAAAATCTGCTCGGATAATATTTCATAAGGATTAAGTTCAGGATGCTCTTCTTCTCTCCAGCCAAATATTAAACGGACAAATTTTAATAGCAATGTTGCCTCAACATTATAAGTAGTAAGACCAATTGATTTAAATGTATCTTGCAATACTTCTCTTCTTCGAAGCATCTCATTAATATCAATCGTCAGCGTCGGAATAGTTATGGAAATTAATAACACGACATCTTTGATATTTCCCTCTTCCCTTGCTTTTTGCTCTAAAAATTTTGTTCTTCTACTGCTAAGCTCAGCAAAGATGCTGCCCTTTCTATGTAATTGCCAGTTATCTAGATATTCTCTTATATGATCAGAGCCAATCATCAATATTTGAAAACTACTTCCTGCCGGTAAATTCTCATCACTTTTTAAAAATTCAGCTATCTCCCCTTGTGCTTGCAAGCTTGTCCCAACCAGTGGCCAACCAAGTAGTACAAATCCTACCGAGTCCCTATTAAAAAACAAGCTACTCTCCTCATCATATGATTCATAAACAAAATGTTTAGCTAGTCTCTCCCGTGCAAAATCTTTATCAATTCCTGATGTCATTATTATACCTTCCAAATCATCTAGCAGAGCATCTCGATTTAAAATTAGGCTTATCATTATTATTATTTGGATTAAACATATCAAAATCAGCCATTTTATTTACTTCATATAAAGATTTACATTTTAGTCCTTGGGGCAGCGGGCAATCAAAATCGCTTCTATATGGCATCAATTTACAACCAGAAACGATAAAGCTTAACATTAATAACAAAAGCA
The DNA here is from genome assembly GCF_000160735.1 of Rickettsia endosymbiont of Ixodes scapularis. Taxonomy (NCBI): domain Bacteria; kingdom Pseudomonadati; phylum Pseudomonadota; class Alphaproteobacteria; order Rickettsiales; family Rickettsiaceae; genus Rickettsia; species Rickettsia endosymbiont of Ixodes scapularis. Next base: position 1,384,577 of record NZ_CM000770.1, read on the forward strand.
GATCAATTATTTTATTATTCATTAAAAATTACCCGGATATTGTTGTTCTGACTGCAAATCAATATCTGTCATTTCATAATCATCATTATTCTTAATAAAACGTTCTTGCAATTTAGTTTTTTTATTAGAAAAACTTGTCACTTTATTTCCAGAATAATTTTGATAATTACTATAATTTGTTCTATCTTGCGAATAATCAGTAGTAGTTGGTGGTAGTACTCTATCTACTTTAGAAGCCTCTTTATTCTCTCTTAAATCAAAACCTTTTCTAAATACCACATCTATTACTCTACCTGAAGCTACAACAATTACCGGACTCATGCTTTCTGCTCGTTTAATTGCAAAATCAGCAAGCTTTTCTAAAGCATTACCAGTGCCGGCCACACCGGCTTTTAGAGAATCCTGAGCTTTTAAGGCATTTTGCTGACCAGTAATCGGTGACACCGGAAATATGCTATTTGTTGCCTGGTTCTGGAAAAATTGTGCTATCCCGCCAAGTACGCCGTTAAGCACCGCCATCCTTGCTACATCTGATGATCTATCAACTACTATCCCTTTAATTCCAGGTCTACCATCTTCTCCTATTAACCATCCTTCTACCGGTTTTTCAATTATCTCTCCATTACTATTTAGTAAAGATACCGTCTCTAACCGGCATTTAGCCCGCTCCGATGATATATCCCCGCTGCAAGAACCAATTAAAATTGCTTCTTTGATTTGCTCCGTTTTATACCCTTTAGAAAAAATAGCTGTATCAACAAGCCTTATCATTATGGGCTTAGGCGAAGCTGCATTATTAGTGCCAGTTCCAACCACAACTCCGGTAAGCAGCACCCCTCGTGCAAAGCTGCCAGTAGTAATATAATCTTTAAAATCTTTTTTGAGCTCCACATCAGCTCTTTTTACATAACCAAGTAATCTTTTTACTGGAGCAGTAGGAGCAGCAGCAATGCTTTGCTCAAAGTTATTATCTAATAAATCTTCTATTTTTTGATTATTATTAAAATCATTGCCATCATATAATATAGTTTCTTTAAGAGGATTCTCTAATGATTCTAATTTTTGACTAAAATCATCAATTTTAGTTTTAGTTTCTAAATATTTATTCTCTATTAGCTTTTCCAAATGATTCTGCATGTTTTTAACTTCATTTAATATTTCTGCAGTCCATTTAGCTCTTGGATCTATGGCCTTTTCTATTCCAGATATTTCCCTTGATTGTCTATCTTCCGCTAAAACCATAGAAGTTTTTACCTCACTTTCTGACAATCCATAAAATAGCAAAATCATTATTACGCCTAGGCAAGCTAGAGTTACTAATGGTCTGTTTTTAATTATCTCTATAAGCCCTGATAATCTTTTGCTGAATGCAGATGGTAATTCTTCTACTTTACCTTGTACTTCTTCCTGCTTATTGAAATCTTGATCCATTGCTTTTAATCAACATCTTAATTATTTAACTGATTTTCATCCCACTAGAGACCCACTCTAAATAAAATCCTAAAATAATACCAATAGCTACAATTGCTCCAGCAAGTCTTAAATTACCCCTGACCACTGCCCAGATTGATGATAAAATCGTTGCCCCTGATATCCCGATAGTTTTCAGTTTACCGGTAGAGAGTCCACCAATGCGATCTAACTGTCCTTCCAATGTTTCTCCTAAAGCAACTTCAGATAGTATTACATTTACACAAAAAATTAATAATACCGGCAATAAAGAATATATTATCCTTAAATACTGGTTATTACTTTCTTCTTCTCTTACATCTTTGTTTTTTACATTCATGATGATTCTCTTCTTTGTTATTAGTTAACTTTGTTACTTCCTGTTCTAAATCAAACTTAATAAGTCTAATCGGTGCTGGTTTAGTTTTAGTGAAATTTAGCATTAAATCTTGGACCGTACCATTTTCTCCAATTAGAGTGAGATACAGTTTACTGCTATCTTGCTGCAGCAAAATAAATAAACAGCCTGAATCATGCACTGCTACTTCTGCGGCGATTTGAGGATGAATAAAGATATCATTAATCTTTTCTCCTTCGATATTAATTCTAGTAGGGCCGTCTTTTGCTATTTGCAGCTCTAACAAAGAATCAGCATGTAACATATAGCTTATCCCATAAGCATTACTACTAAAGCTTGCAAGCATTATTCCAACAAAAACTACTAAGATCTGCAACTCTGACTTCAAACTTCTCATTGCTTATTTGCCTCTTCTTCCTTAATACCTGTAAGTAATAATAAATGATTTGCTCCTCGCTTATAGGTTAACAAATAAGTTTTATCAGCTGCTATATGCTTATTCTCAGAAAACCAATAACGAAATGTTCCATTAATTAATACTCCATCTTCAATGACTTTTACTTTTTTAGGAAAAAATACTGATGAAACATTAGATCCTTTAACAAAATCTAAATGTTCTTTAAAAAACTTATCTAGTTGCTCTGTATTACTAGTCACCACCTTCATATCCGCTATTTGCCTCTCTACTCCTTCTGGTGAAGTAGTAAATAATTCTTTCATTACAAAAACTGCCCATTCTTTAAGATATGTCTCATGATAGCTTTTGGATGATACTATCATCCGGCGATCTGGCTCCATTGCCGGAATTAATAACCATTTTTCTTCCGTGCCAACTGTTTTAATCATCCCAAGAAGACTCGTAACTGCAAGCAGCAATGTGATAAGCAATAATCTCTTATTATATTTAACTAGCTGCTGAACCCCGCTTTGCTTAAATAAATGATCCATTACTTGCCTACCTTTTTACCAAGTAGATTAGGATAAGAAGTAGGAGCAGATAGCCATTTCTTAGCGACTAAATAACTCTTAAGTATAAAATATTCTGATATTTTCTTAAACTTTTTAAATATATAGCAAAGCACAATACCGGTTATAATGCTAATGACCCCAAGCTTTGCATGACCACTATTTAATAACACTATCCCAGGTACTATACCAAATAAGATAACTAACCACTCATCTAAGCTCAGTCCCATATATTTTAAGGAAGTAGTTAGTGACCAATATAATCTTTGATTAGCACAATTATTATTCATATAATAAGTGATATTTCTGTTAATAGAGCTGTTAATAGATAAGTTTTGCTAGTCATGACATTAACATCCTAATTTTTACATTGCCAGTGGAGTTTTAAGCCATAATAAAAAAAACTGTAATTCATCTCACACTGTGCTTATCTGGAGATAGAATCTATAGCTCTATCCATGAATTTGTTGATAACTAGTAGTAATTTTGCTAGTATTAATGAAATAAATTATTGGCGAGTGGTGTATGTTTAGAAGCGATGTGGAGTTAAAATTAGAATGTTTAAAACTTGCTATCCAGTGTTGTTGTAGTTGTGACGCTGTAGATCTAGCAAGGCATTATTATCAATTTCTTATGGAAAATAATAAAAATGTACCAATTCAATTTTCTATCAATAAAATAAGTTTAAATTAGTATTCACAGAATATGAACATCTTTGTTACTGATATTTCTCCTATTGTGTTTGCCCAAGCATTAGATGATAAGCGTGTTGTTAAAATGATACTTGAATCTGCACAATTATTAAGTTCGGCAATTTTCATCAACAGTCAATCCATTTATAATAACATATATAAACCAACTCATTTAAAACATCCTTGTACTATTTGGACTTCTGTGAATATTGCTAATTGGAATTGGCTCTTTAAACACTTCGAAGCTTTGTGTTTAGAATATAAATTTCGTTTTAATAAGTTACATAAAACAGAAATATTGTTATCCACCTTATCAAAATATAATTATTATCTTCCTAATAGTACAATAACTACATTTATTAATTGTACTAGATCAAAAATCTTAAACTTAGATTTTACTAGTGTATCTAATGTATGTATAGCTTATCAAAAATACCTTAGTGCTAAATGGTATCATGATAAGATAAAACCTCGATGGTCTAAAAGAAATATGCCATATTGGTCTACATATCATGAATCGGTAAATCTCACTACACACGGTAAATTTTGTCCTACTTGTTAGTATTTATCTTTTGAATAATACTAGCAATATTACTATTATCGAAAAAGTTAATTTATAATAATAAGGATCTTTCTTATTACTAATTTATGCGAATAAGAATCTAAACTTACACTATATTTTATAACAAATGACTTAAGTTTAAAATACTGTATTATTAAAAATCTACCTTATTCAAGGTCTTTTATTATATTTGCTATAACATAGTGTAAGTTTAGCTTTTTAATAACAACATATATATTTTTCTTAAATTTGAATAAATTATGTGCATAATTAAGTTTTTAATTTATAATTTATATTTTGAAATAAAATACTATGTTTAACCATTTAGATCAAATAGCAGATGTATTAAATAATACTAATCAATATAAAGTGATTAAACGATACAATAAACCGAATTATTATAGCATACCTGATGACAGGCACAAAAAATAGGAGTGTTTTTAGATACAGAAACTACTGGATTATCTTATGTTACTGATAAAATCTTAGAACTTGGAATGGTGAAATTTGAATACACGAACGATGGACGTATTTACAATATACTTGAGGAATTTAATCAATATCAAGATCCAAAAGAGCCTATAGCACCACATATTACGGAACTAACCGGTATTACCGATGAAATGGTTCGTGACCAAAATATAAATAAAGAAGAAGTTATTAATTTTCTTCAGAATGTAAGTATTATTATTGCACATAATGCAGGATTTGATAGACCATTTTTTGATAAATTGTTTCCAGATCTGACAACCAAAATTTGGGGCTGTGCTAGATTAGACATAGATTGGAAATATGAAAAAATAGAAAGCCAAAAATTGGAATATCTTGCATATAAATATAATTTCTTTTATGAAGGACACCGAGCAGTTATAGATTGCCTTGCAGGGTTACATTTACTATCACAGTATCTACCCGTTTCTAAAGAATTAGTATTGAAACAATTACTCATGAATTATCATAAAACAAGATTTAAAGTTTGGGCTAAAAATGCACCCTATGCGACTAAGGATTTATTAAAGTCTAGAGGATATCGTTGGTCTACCCATCCACAGGAAAATTATAAAGCATGGATGGTTGAAATTATTGAGAATAATATGGAATCAGAACTAAATTTTTTACAATCTTGTATTTATCATAAAAATTACGCTATCCCTATACAAACTATTTTGCCATATAATAGATTTACTTAATGATATTCAAACATTAGACCTATTTTGAAACTGGAATTTAAGATCAAAATATGATATAAATATCTTAGCAAAATAGATGACAAAGATTTGCCCTTAGGTTGAATCTAATAGTTACTAGATATAATGTGAGGTTCAAATAACTAGGTCCGTCCGCCAGTGTGCCAAGCAAAGTGCGTAAGGAACAGTTGGTGAAAATCCAGCCTACGTAAAGAATAGCCAACAGCGTAGAACCTAACTTGATACAGCATGAGGTAACAAGGGTTGTAAAGCTCAAGTGGGGGACAAAGCAGACCGCAACGAAAGTGAATGGATTGAGCTCCGTAAAGGACGAAATTATAGAGGCCGACATCTTTGGCGGTATGGAAGGCACAACTGTCGAAAGTTAAAAATTCATATTCTATTACAAGGTAAATGATATTAATAATTAGTACTTATAATAGTTTATGATCATGCATGTTATACTGTTTTAATCTAAAAGCTATACTTGTAATGAGCTTATAACATTAAATAATTTAAGGATTATAGAAAAATTTTAACCTAAGACAGAATGTAGATTTTTAACTTTCGACAGTTGTGGTATGGAAGGCAGTAAGGGAGGTAGTGCAAAATGGCAAGCTATCTTTCTCTCTATCGGAGTCTAAGACAGTGGTATGTTTTGAGATGGAACTTACGTGAACTTGGGAGATCCTGCACTTTCTCAGAAATGAGTATTAACTCACAAGTGTAAAAATGAGGAAGTTAAAACGAGGTGTAGGAAGTCAGATCTGGCATAGTACTTATGAAATTGGGTAATGCCAATGGAGGGAAGGCTCGTGGGTAGAATCAATCTTTTTAGGGAAATGTTGATGATAACAACTGATTATCAAGAAACAACAGAAACAAAACTAAAGAGAATAGCGTGGTTATCTTCACTAGATAAAGGTAAGAAGATTAATAACCTTCCATATGTACTTATTTAATGAAGAGGTACTTGCAGTAAGCTATCATAAGCTTGATGTAAAGAAAACTGCGTGAATGGTGATATCCTGAGCCCATTGCCTTAATAGGGCACGATGAGGTTCTAAATTGGGGGGCGAACTAGGTAATTAGTCGCTCTACCAACTAAACTCTACATACTTAGTAGAAATAGGGTTTTATGGCAGAAAATAATAGCAAATCCATAATGAAGGTTTTAATATCAAAAGCTTATGGAAATAAGAAAAAATAGTAGTGAAAAAATTTAGTACATTTTGGGAAATAGGGTGTTTTTTATAAAAAAATTTAAAATTAGCCTTCAAAATCGTAGTAATTTACTCTAAAATCATACAATTTTTGGGAATTAGTGCCTAAAGTGATATTTTTTTGAGTTTTGGCGGATTGACTTCTTACTGTTTAACCTTAGAGATCATTTCATTAATGGCTTTTTGCATATATTCTCGAGCAGTATCAGTGGCAAGTCTAGTATAAATTGCCGTTGATCTTGGATCTCTATGATTTAGGAGTTGGCCTATTACATATTGATTTGCTCCGGTCATTGCCATCCAACTTGGTATTGTTCTCCTTAAATCATGGATCCTTAAATTTTCTATTCCTGCTTTTTTACAAATACTCTTCCATGCTTTCTTTGGTTCTTGTAGGTGACCACTACGGCTGGTCTCACTTGGAAATACCCACGTACTAGTGGATTGCTCTTTCCTGGCTTTTAATATTTCTACTGCCTGATCTAACAAAGGTAAATGATGCGGATCACCATTCTTAGTTTCTGGAAGATACAATTGTTTATCAGTAAAACTTACTTGTTCCCATTTCATAGTAAGTAAATTATCTTTATGAACTGATGTATATAAAGCTATTAAGAAAAAATCCTTCATTACCTGGTTTTTCTCTTCTGCTATTGCTGTAAAAAACTGTGGTATTTCTTCTCTAGTTAAATAACGGTCTCTAGATTGTTCCTGATGTTTCTTTATCCCAATAACTGGATTCACCTTAATCAATCCCCATTCTATTGCTTTGCTAAATACAGGACTTAATATCTCAAGAAATCTATTAGCTCCATATTTACCAGTTTTAGTTAAATTATTAAACAACTCTTGAATATCTGTTTTTTGAATGGTGGATATTTTTCTAGGATATAAATGTTTTGCATATCTATCTACAGAAGCAGCATAATCCCTCCATCTTTTATTATTAATGTCCCCCTTCGGGGATAAGAAATCCCTCGCCTTCAGGCGAAGGGAAGATATAATGAAATTGCTTTAGCAATGAATTTATATCAAGAAACATGAGAAGTTATAGAAAGAATAGTCATAGTCAGTATGATTTAAAAGTACATCTTATATGGATACCAAAATATAGGAAGAGAGCATTGATAGGCAAAGTAGCGGAAAGGGCTAGAGATTTACTAAGGCAGATTTGTATGGAACATGAAGTATATATAATTTCAGGAAAAATATCATGTGATCACGTGCATATGTTTATCTCATATAAATCACAAATATCTCTTAGCAAGTTAGTACAGTATTTAAAAGGTAGTAGCTCAAGAATTTTATTGCAAGAATTTGCTCATTTAAGAAAACAATTTTGGGGCAATCATTTGTGGGCTAGGGGCTATATGGCGGTCAGTTCAGGTAATATAACTGATGAAATGATACAGCGCTATATTGATGAACAGGAAGGTGAACCTGTGAATGATGATCGATTTCTAATCGATTCCACTTTATAACCCCTCAGCTTATAGCTGAGGGTTCTTTAGTTTTACTATATTCATTAAGATATTTATCATAAAACTCCTTAAAAGTAGGCTCTTTAGATAATCTGGCTCTTTCTTCTGCAGGATTATATCCTTTTGCAATCTCGCCTTTTAATTCAGATGCTCTTGTTCTTGCTTCAGTAATAGATAGTTCTGGAAAACGCCCTATCTTAATTTTTTGGTATAATTGTTGAATTTTTTTACCAAGGTAAAATGTCTTACTGCCACCGTATGATACTATTAAAAATAATCCTTTTTCTTTAGTATCTCTATATATATTTTGTTTTTCTGTTGGGATTTTTATATTATTTAATGCTTCTCTAGTAAAGAATAAAGATTTTACTGACATAAATACCTCAAAGAGCATTGATAGTTAAAGTTATAATATGCTTTGGCTATGATAGCAAATCATATAAGAATAATCACTGAAATTAGATAATGGTTGATAATATTGATGCTCCATATTTTCTCCTGTCAGCATAAGTTGTTAGCATATGTGAATAAGTATTTGACAGGTTATTCAAATTTAACTACAGTAAAATTATTCCTTTACACATCAAAGAGGTAGCTATGAATATAAGGCTTTCACTAGGCGTGATACAGCACTATAGTGCTGCATTTTGTTTTTATGAAATTGCTAAGGTAATATCTAAAAAAACGAACTGTTACGTTGACATCGTAAAGGTCAGAGGTTTAATCCCTCTATCACCCACCACCATATCTCCAAGCTTTTCATAATCTACTAATTTTACCTCCCTACTCTGTATGCTGCTTATATGCTCCTCACATTTTTAAAAATACTGCTTTAATTGCCTTATTACCTCGATTAAACCTGATGTTTAAGTTGAGGTCTTATGCACACTATATGCTCATCGCATTTTACTAATGATTGTGCAACGCATAATTTTGATGATCAAAAGCAAATAATTTTCTATAATTTTGTTGGCAATTTTATTCCTCCTGAATGGAGTAATCTCTCATCTCATAACGGAAAAATATTAAGTAAAACTGCAAGACAGCTTCTATCTCTAATAGTCTTCCGCATGCAAATCTACTATAACAATAGTATCGACGAACTTCAGGAAACCTATCATTTCTTTCAAGAATCCTTAGGTGTATGCCAAGAACGTGTACGACAATGCTTACTTGAGTTACAAAAAAGTGGCTTTATTAGCGTTTACAATGCAACAATCGTAAAATATGGCATTAAATGCCGTAATACTCCTTGTATTAAACTAGCTAAAAATTTTCATCCATTTTCTCAAAAAAATACTCTTGAAAATGAAAAAAATTTTGGCTCAACCCCCAAAAAGTTTGGACCACTCTATATATATAGATAATAATAAAAATATATCTAATAAATCTAGATGTAGTGAATCTACAATTTTTCCAAATCAACAAAAGCCAACTCTGCACGATCAGAAATTACTACAAGATCAATAAACACCAAATCTTGCACAAGAATTAGAATTTAAAACAATAAGATCACCAAATAATAAACAAAAAAGTGAAAATACCGAAACAGCCAAAAATAATTTTGTCATCGCTCCATTACAAGTTAGTAAGCCATTGCAAGAAATTCTTGATAAAATTGATAAGACAAGATGTAAGCAAGTAGCATTATCATCTCATAATAATCCAGCAGGAGAATTTGTAGAGAATAAGGGCTGGTTCAAAAGAAAAAAATTAATAGATTTTTATCCATTAAGCTAAGAAGATGGCAATTTACTTACAGCTCAAATCAAATAGAGAATTTAATCTTGATTCTATCAATCAGTTACTCTTAAAGCTTGCAGAAAAATATTCAAATCATCATTTTGGTCATAAAAAAGTGCTACTAGATTATATGGCTAAGGCATTATTTCATGAGTTAAGTGATGAATATACTCAAGCGAATCATTATGCTACTAAATCTCAATTTAGTAACTTCAATAAAGCTCAAGAGCAATATTTAGATAAGATAGAAAGCAGTCGTAATAATAGCAAACAAGCTCAACTAAAACGTAAAATAATCAGCATTTTTGATGCTAATACCGCTTATGACTTACTAAGTTCTTGCTGCTTTATTGGGGCAATTGATAATCAATACCAAATCAAACTACTTAAAAATATTACGCTTTCAGAAAATGCACAAGATAAAATACTACAGCAAGTACAAATGATCTATGGTCGTAGTATTGAGAAGTTGAAAATCATACCATTTTCTGAGCTTGAAGCGAAGCAGAATAATACCGAAATCGAATAGGGGCAATATTAGAGCAGTTAATAGATAATGCTATTAAATTTACTAAAGAAGGCAGAGTTGTGGTAACAGTGAACATGTTTACTATTAGTCCAGCCGTTTCAGAATTAGAACAACAACACAGAGAAATGGTATGCCAATTTATGGTGCATGATAGTGGTATTGGTCTGTCTAAAGAAATCAGGCAACATCTTCATGAAAAGATTGATAAATTTGATGTTGCTATGCAATATCATGGACTTGGATCAGGATTAAGTTTTGTAAAACGTCTAATTGGTGAGCTAAATGGAGAGATTGAAGTAACCAGCGAAAAAGGTAAAAGTACTACTATTGTCTGTAATATACCAATTAAGTTACCTCTTCTTGATGATCTGATTTATGATACATAATGTTGATATTGATAAGGTTTGATGATAATACACACACAAATTATCTCTAAAAGTAGAGTTTTGAAAGTGCTCTATTAATTAACAAGTATGATTTTCTTGATTATTGCTATGATTCTTACTACACTTAAATAATATTAGGGATAGATAGATGGCAAGAAATCAAGAAAATCATCAAAAAACTATAGGTCCTATTATAGCAAAGCTAAATTTACCTAAAGGTATAGATCTTGATCTAGGAAAAGTAAAAATGAACGATCTATCAAATTGCTGATACAGTAAAAGACTATTAACTAAGCTCATGCTCGTTAATAAGATTTCTAAGAAGAAAGTTGATATTAATAAAATTAAAAAAGCAATTTATTCTGCTAAAAAGTATCACGGCAAGCAAAAAAGAGAAACAGGAGAATTTTATTACTCACATCCTTTAGAAGTAGCATATATGATTTCTGATTATTTATTTAGAACGGATATCATAGTAACTAGCATATTGCATAATTGTATTGAAGATACAATACTTACTAAAGAAATGATTATAAAAGAATTTGGCTATAAAATTGCTAATCAGGTTGAAGATTTAACACGAGTTAAAAATGATAAAAAAATAAGTGCAGTAGAAATGGTTAAAATATTGTATCAGCAGAAGAAAAAAGATTTACTATTAATTAAATTATTTGACCGGTTACATAATATACAAACAGTAGGAGCTAAACCTTCTGAGAAAGGATGGAGAACAATTTTAGAAACTCTACAGGTCTTCTTAACTGTTGCTACTTATCTTAAAATACCAAATGTTACAAGACAATTACACACACATTGTTTAAATATAATTGCAAATTATAAAAAATTAAATTTATATAGTAATGCAGTATAATTTATCCCTCTTACTCACGCATCATAATATAGGATTGAAAGTTAATAGTATCAGGAATATAGTAATTGTAAGGTGAGATATTAAAGATTATTGTTCATGATACAGAATTAGATTGCTACAAAAAACAAAAATATATGAGTCAAGAATTAACTGAAGGTTAATATGATTGCTAAATCTATTAGTGTTAGTATAGATAGTTCGTTTGCTAAGAGTCGTTATAGTAAAGGATAAATCAATAATATAGTAATTAGGTTTGGTATAGGTCTCAGAACTTCTTGATTTTTTAAGTATTTCGTAAGATTATCAATAATTTTTGAGTTTTTAATGTTTATTAAAATAAATTTACAGTTAATAATTTTAATACTAAAATTATGGCAATAGGATGATTTAATTTTTTAAAACTTATTTCATGGTGATTAAACATGACTAAAAGAAAATTGGATTGTGTAATCAAGGAGAGTATACAAATTAATATAATGAATAAGAAAAGAAAATTAGAAGATAATGCTGAAAAAGGTATAATTTACCAGACTTCTAGCGTATCAAGTACAATGTATTCTGATAAAAGTATTAAATCATTATTAAAAAGTTATTTACCAAATGCAAACATAGAGGATATTTACTTATTTAAAGTAATAGAGGATCATGTATATTATAATTTTGTAAATAATTTAAAAACCAAATTAATATATGAAACTAAAGATAAAATAGTATCAGATGATAAATTTTATGTCATAATTGAACAATCTATTAATCAAGATCAAAACATATCTTCTGCGATCCTACTAAAACTGTATAATAAAAACCAACTTGAAATATTACCTGTAATAGACAATGAAGATACTGTAGATTTATTAAAAAATTTAAAAAAACAATTAAAATTAGGGTCTGAAGAATTAAAAAAATTACGCATAATTACTGATGATATACCTGAATGGTATAATGCTCAATTACCAATCAATATTAGCAATCTCATAGAAATAATAAAATTAAGTATAAAATATAAATCACCTCACCAAATACCAGATGACAAGATTATAGAAATCATGAATACTCCTTATGCAGAATATGAAAAATCACATCAAGAATTACTGAATGGATTAAAATTAACTGATGATGAAGAAATAGATCAATTAAGCTTAGTTGATAAGAATCAAGATGAATTTGTTGCAAGTGCCAACATAAAAAAAGCAGTATCCTGGGATCCGGTAGTAGAAGATAATGAAGGTCATACAATAAGAAGAAAAAAACATAAATTTAAAGTCAAAACAAAAGAAAAAGATGAAGTTGAAGAATATTTTGAACAATGCATTACATCTTGGAATTGGGATCAAAAAATATGGGAAGAGAGATATTTTAATACTAATAGATTAGATTCTGATAAATTTAAGGAACTAATCGATAAATATTGTGATGAAATAATAGTAAAGAATTTAGGAAATCAAGTTTTAAGTAAACATCATTATGATAACTGTAACAATACAAGTTGTAATCATACAGAATCACATAAATCATTAGATAAAATTATTGAAGGATATGTTTTTTTAATAAATTATTCCCCTAACTTATTTACTCTTTTAAAGGAAAATCAAGAAATTGCATTTAGAGCTTTTTCTCAATGTGATGTTGATGTTTTAGGATTTTATAAGGCTCATCCTGAACTAAAGCTAATAAGTTTAATTGGAAAAAGAATTGGGAACATAGATATAGTTGTAAAAGATCAGGGTAATATAATTAATCCTATATCTTATGACAAGATTGATACTGAAATACTGATTGATGTTACAAATTATGACCAAGAAAATTCTGAATTAAAATTAACTGGTAATATTACAGATAATCATGAGCAGCTATCCACTATTTAAAGTTATCTTAATTTTCAATAAGTAATACTAAAGATTTATATAAAATGAGTCGAGAAATTTCATTAGTTATAGAGTCACTATATAGTGCTATTACAAAATATTTTAGTGATGATGAGTCAAATTTATCTAAAATTAAAGAGTGGTTTGAATTAAACGTTCGTGGTGGCGATCAATTAATAGCTAATAGAAGTAAAGTAAGTGCTATATGGTTATATAAACAGTTAAAACAACATAAACCAAATATATTAGCTCAGAAGTTAGTTAAAGAAGCTTTAAACGAGCAGTTAAAATTAGAAGCAGCACAAATCGTAGATTATTTTACAAGTCAGCAAGATAGTGAAAAAATCATCCTATTATATTATAAATATAAACAAGGATATAAATCACTACAAATTGGACAAGAAGTTAATAGACAAGTTCAACAACTACGTAAAACTATAAAAAAATCTATAGCAGAACATTTAAAAATAAGTCTAGATATAGACAACATTAAAGAGATTACGGATGCTCAATTTAAACAAGAAATATCTAATAAAATACCTGAGCACAGGTTAAATATAATTGAAGATTATCTAAAAGATACAGGATATAACAATCAAGTTACTCGTGGTATTACTATAGATGACATAAAAAAATATAATACAAAATAATGAATTAACAGATAGTAAGCTAGGAGAATATATAGAGCAAATCTATAAGAGTAATACATGAGGTTATTAGCGATACTGAAAGTGAAGATACAAGTTACAGAACCAGTGATAGTAGCACAAATGATCGGACAGAATATAATAAACTAATTAAAAAGATTCTCACTACATGACAATTTGGGGGTGTCAGAAAGTTTGTGTAAGTTATAAAAATAGTTAAGAATAAAATTAATTAAAACAACTTACATGAGGCTAATATGAAGAATAAGAGTAAAGTATCAAATCCGACTATAGAAAAAGTAGTATCAGAAATACTATCACAAAGTGATCCATCTGAGATATTTGGCAAAGAAGGAATATTTCAGGAAATTAAAAAGCAGATAGTAAATAAGATTTTAGAAAAAGAAATGGAATCTCATATAGGTTATGAGAAGCATTCTAAGAATACCAAGGAGTCAGATAATAGACGTAATGGCAATTATGAAAAGACTCTAATAGATTCCGAGGGTCGTAAATTGATAGTAGAAGTGCCAAGGGATCGGGAAGGAGAATTTGAACCTCAACTAATTCCAAAAGGAGTAAGGAGATTTGAAGGATTTGATGATAAAGTAATATCTTTATATGCTAGGGGAATGACTATTCGAGAAATACAAGGGCACTTAGAAGAACTATATGCCACCAAAGTATCATCTGAGTTAATATCAAAGGTAACTGATGGCATTTTAGAGGAAGTTACTGCGTGGCAGAATAGAGCACTTGATAGTGTATATCCTATAATGTAGATTGTATTCATGTTAAGGCAAGAGACAATCATATAATAATAAATAAAGCAGTTTATCTAGATATTGGCGTGAATATAGAAGGCAAGAAGGAACTATTAGGTATTTGGATAGGCAAGAATGAAGGATCTAAATTTTGGATGCAAGTAGTAACAGAACTGAAGAATCGTGGTGTAGAACAAATATATGTTGCGTGTGTTGATGGTCTTAAAGGTTTTCCAGAAGCAATAAATAGCATTTTCCCAAAAACCACAGTACAACTGTGTATTGTTCATATGGTAAGAAACTCTGTAAAATACGTATCATATAAAGATTTAAAATTGGTAACAGCTGATTTAAAGGCAGTTTATTCTGCAATAAATGAAGCAGAGGGATTAAGAGAATTACAAAATTTTGCTAAAAAATGGGATGAAAAATATCCAGTTATTTTTGATATATGGCAGAGAAATTGGTCTGGAATAGCTCCGTTCTTTAGCTTTCCGGAAGACATTAGAAAGGCGATTTACACTACTAATGCTATTGAATCAACTAACCGTCAAATTCGTAAAATTATAAAAAATAAGGGGGTATTTCCAGATGATAAATCGATTCAGAAAATAATCTTTTTAGCATTGACAAATGCTTCTAAAAAATGGACAATGCCTATTAAGAATTGGGCCATGGCTTTAAATCAATTTGCTATACTTTGTGATACTAATTTACAAAATTGGGCAAATGGAGAAATCGTACTTACACAAAAAATTTGACAGACCCTATTTGCATTGCAAGCTTGGCAGCGACTTACTCTCCCATGCCTTATGACATAGTACCATTAGCGCTATGAGGTTTCACGTTCGAGTTCGGGATGGGATCGTGTGTTTCACTCATGCTATAACCACCAAGCTAGCAATACAAACTTTTAAAAAGATAGACTTGTATTATAGTTTGCTGTTAATGTTATTGCACAACTCAAAAAAAGTCTTAACATCATATCTTAACTTTTACTACGATACTCAGCAAAATAATTTTTACTGGATACCATGGTCAAGCCACGGTATGACATTGGTCATGCAACAACATTTTTATT
Organism: Rickettsia endosymbiont of Ixodes scapularis; assembly: GCF_000160735.1. Taxonomy (NCBI): domain Bacteria; kingdom Pseudomonadati; phylum Pseudomonadota; class Alphaproteobacteria; order Rickettsiales; family Rickettsiaceae; genus Rickettsia; species Rickettsia endosymbiont of Ixodes scapularis. Next base: position 1,400,381 of record NZ_CM000770.1, read on the forward strand.
CATTGATAAAGCTAATTTAACCTGATAACTTTGTGAGTTGATACTACATTTTTATAGAATTAACACTATATGCATATGTAATCTCACAGCAAAGTAAATCAATCGAGCTATTAGTATCGGTTAGCTACACACATTACTGTGCTTCCACACCCGACCTATCAACGTGGTGGTCTTCCACGGCTCTAATGGGGAAGTCTAGTTTTGAGGTGGGTTTCCTGCTTAGATGCATTCAGCGGTTATCCCTTCCGTACTTAGCTACCCAGCTGTGCCATTGGCATGACAACTGGTCCACCAGGGGTACGTCCACCTCGGTCCTCTCGTACTAAAGGCAGATCCTCTCAAACTTCCTACACCCACGGCAGATAGGGACCGAACTGTCTCACGACGTTCTAAACCCAGCTCACGTACCACTTTAATCGGCGAACAGCCGAACCCTTGGGACCTTCTCCAGCCCCAGGATGTGATGAGCCGACATCGAGGTGCCAAACGATTTCGTCGCTATGGACGCTTGGAAATCATCAGCCTGTTATCCCCGGAGTACCTTTTATTCGTTGAGCGATGGCCCTTCCACTCGGGACCACCGGATCACTATGACCGACTTTCGTCTCTGCTCGTCTTGTCAGACTCGCAGTCAGGCTAGCTTATGCCATTGCACTCTAAAAGTTGATTTCCGACCAACCTGAGCTAACCATCGCGCGCCTCCGTTACTCTTTGGGAGGCGACCGCCCCAGTCAAACTACCCACCATGCATTGTCTCGGATCCTGATTCAAGGATCTCGGTTAGATGTCAAGAACCAAAAGGGTGGTATCTCAATGATGACTCCACAAAGGCTGACACCTTCGCTTCGTAGTCTCCCACCTATCCTGCACATCTGATTCCTAACACCAGTGCAAAGCTATAGTAAAGGTTCACGGGGTCTTTCCGTCTGACCGCAGGAACTCCGCATCTTCACGGAGAATTCAATTTCGCTGAGTCGATACTGGAGACAGTGGGGAAATCGTTACGCCATTCGTGCGGGTCGGAACTTACCCGACAAGGAATTTCGCTACCTTAGGACCGTCATAGTTACGGCCGCCGTTCACTGGGACTTCAATTCAGAGCTCGCACCCCTCCTTTTAATCTTCCAGCACTGGGCAGGCGTCAGACCCTATACGTCGTCTATTGACTTTGCAGAGCCCTGTGTTTTTAATAAACAGTCGCTACCCCCTAGCTTGTGCCACCTGCACATGGTTGCCCATATACAGGTCATCTTTCTTCCGAAGTTACAGATGCAATTTGCCTAGTTCCTTCAGCATCGTTCTCTCAAGCGCCTTGGTATACTCTACCTGTCCACCTGTGTCGGTTTTGGGTACGGTCTATAATGAAGGTGTTATTTCCTGGGAAATATTCACTGCACAATCAATCCAATAAGACTGTACAATTTACTATTTTCGTCACATCCTTCAGGTTCAGGAATATTAACCTGATTCCCATCGATTACGCCTTTCAGCCTCATCTTAGGGGCCGACTAACCTTGCGCAGATTAACTTTACGCAAGAACCCTTGGACTTTCGGCGAGAATGTTTCTCACATTCTTTATCGCTACTTATGTCAGCATTCTCACTTCCGATACCTCCAGCAAACCTTACAGTTCACCTTCGCAGGCTTACGGAACGCTCCGCTACCATTTATGTCAAATGCATAAATCCGCATCTTCGGTACATAGACTTGAGCCCCGTTACATTGTTGGCGCAAGAAAACTTATTTAGACTAGTGAGCTATTACGCTTTCTTTAAATGATGGCTGCTTCTAAGCCAACATCCTAGTTGTTTTGGTCTTCTCACATCCTTTAACACTTAGTCATGATTTAGGGACCTTAGATGGCGGTCTGGGCTTTTTCCCTCTCGACTATGGACCTTAGCACCCATAGTCTGTCTGCTATGCTGTACTCGTCGACATTCGGAGTTTGATTGAGTTTGGTAAGTCTGTGGGACCCCCTAGCTCATTCAGTGCTCTACCTTCGACGGTAATCACTATAACGCTCTACCTAAATAGATTTCGCGGAGAACCAGCTATATCCGAGTTTGATTGGCCTTTCACCCCTAACCACAGCTCATCCCCTACTTTTTCAACAGTAGTGGGTTCGGTCCTTCAGTGGATTTTACTCCGCTTTCAACCTGGCCATGGCTAGATCACCCGGTTTCGGGTCTAATTCATCTAACTAAACGCCCTATTCAGACTCGCTTTCGCTACGCCTACACCTAACGGCTTAAGCTTGCTAGATAAACTAAGTCGCTGACCCATTATACAAAAGGTACGCCGTCACAAGACATATAAATACGCTTGCTCCGACTGCTTGTAAGCATTTGGTTTCAGATACTATTTCACTCCCCTTGTCGGGGTACTTTTCACCTTTCCCTCACGGTACTTGTTCACTATCGGTCACTAGAGAGTACTTAGGCTTAGAGGGTGGTCCCCCTATGTTCAAACAGGATTTCACGTGTCCCGCCTTACTCAAGGACTTCAATCTTTTTACCTATACGGGACTATCACCCTCTATGGTCAACCTTTCCATGTTGTTTTAGTTATTTTTTGAAGCCACTGGCCTGGTCCGCGTTCGCTCGTCACTACTAACGGAGTCTCGGTTGATGTCCTTTCCTCCAGCTACTTAGATATTTCAGTTCGCTGGGTTTGCCTCATATAGCTATGTATTCACTATACAATACCTAATAAATTAGGTGGGTTTTCCCCATTCGGAAATCTTCGGATCAAAGTTTATTCGCAACTCCCCGAAGCTTATCGCAGCGTATTACGTCCTTCATCGCCTTCTAGTGCCAAGGCATCCACCAAATGCTCTTATTATATTTACTTACGCTTTTAACTTGAGATTACACGATGCATACAGAATTAATTTCACAATTATTTTCAGTATCTACTCACGATATAAATTTTTATTATCGCGGTGTATTTAGTTTTTAGCTTTATCAACTTTTTAAACAGCTACAAAGTTTTACGTTTCAAACTTTGTGTGATGATTTTATATCTATATTTCTAAAGCTTGTCAAACACTAATTTCAAATAATTTTAATTTTATTTTTCATGAAGGAGCTTAAAGTTATTTAAACCTCTTTTTAAAGTAGGCTTTGCCGGCTTTTTGTTTAGACTTGTGGTCCCTAATTTTGTATCTACCTTACCGCCTAAATCTTCAAAAAAGAACCTGCCTTTTTATAAAACATGATTTACTGCTTTCATTTCTCCTTCTCTGTTTATCAAACCGCTTTGAGTTTTAACAAACAATAATTTACCGCCTTTTCTAAAGACTAGATTTTCATCAATTTCAAAATCTTTAGTTATACTTAAATTACCGTTCTTATCAAATTTACCTAAAACATTTTTCTGTAAATCAGCAAATTCGGCATGAGCGTATAATTTTGAAATTTGTTTTATTTGTTTTGAATCGTTTATATGTTCGCCGGCTTTGTTAATAAAGCCGCTAATTTCATATTGAGATGTTTTACCGTGTGGAGTTTTTTTCACAAGAAATTGAGTTTCCGTAAGTAGCTTAGTTTGATCCTCTACTTCATCATCTACTATATTAATTACTTTTCTTTTTACAAAATAAATATCACTATTCTTTTCAAGCTTTGAGGTAAACTCCTTAACGTCTAAATTATCATTAAAGCTAACTTCTTTTTTATCTTCACCCATAATAATACTCTTATTTTAATACTGTATCTTTTAAAATATTTGTACCACGTAAAAATTCTTCTATATTCAAAGCTTTTTTACTCTCTTGCTGAAGTTTTTTCACTCGCAATATACCGCTTCCACAAGCTATTTCCAGCTTATCGCTAATAACGGTACCGGAAGTAAAGTGATGATCCGTATTTAAATATTCTGCTTCAAGGATTTTAATTATTTTATCATTATAACTAAAATATGCTCCGGGCCAAGGATTCATCCCCCTTATTTTACAATCTATTTTATATGCGGATTCATGCCAATTAATCTTTCCTTCTTCCTTTGTTAGTTTATGAGCATACGTAATACCGTCGCTTGACTGTTTTATCGGTACTATATTATCGATATTTGCAAGTGTTTTAATTAATAACTCCGCTCCGAGGTTTGCACATTTATTATACAATTCTTCCAATGTTGTTCTTTCTTCTAAATTAAAATCTTCTTTCATCAATATATCACCTGTATCAAGCCCTGCATCCATACGCATAATACATACGCTACTTTTCCGGTCGCCCTCTATAATAGTACGCTGCAGAGGAGCCGCTCCTCTGTGGCGAGGCAAATCGGATGGATGGATATTAAGACAGCCGTATTTTTTAGCTTCTAATATAGCTTTCGGCACAATAAAACCATATGCAATAACAACTATAATATCAGCATTAACTTTATTAATTCGATTTATTATTTCATCATTACGAAGAGTAGAAGGAGTATAAACAGGAATTTGATGCTCAAATGCTAATTGATGTATGGGAGATTTAGCTAAGTTAAGTCCTCTGCCCTTAGCTTTAGATTGCTGGGTAAAAACAGCTCTAACTTCATGATGAGTTATAAGTTTTTTAAAAGCGGGAACGGCGAATTCAGGCGTTCCCATAAAGATTACTTTCACACTATATTATTTTTGAGTTTCTTAAGCTTACGAAGTACTACATCTCGTTTCAAATTACTTAAATAATCAATCATAAGCTTACCTTCTAAATGATCATACTCATGCTGGATAACTCTTGCAAGCCAATCATTTGCCTCAAGCTCTTGTTGCTTATTATGATAGTCTAAATACCTAATCTTTATAGATTCCGGTCTTGCCACCTCAATACGTTGCTCCGGTAATGAGATACAACCTTCGTTAGCCGTAACTAGCTCTTCTGATTTTTCTATTATTTCAGGATTCACTATAAAAAGCGGATACAAATCTTTTGGTCTTTCTACCGAATCATGATCTTTTATATCAATTACTAAAATACGTTTCAATACCCCTACTTGCACTGCTGCAAGCCCTGCACCGTCTTCATGGTACATAGTTTTAATCATATCATCCATAAATTTTCGTGTTTGATCGGTAAACTCTAAAACCGGCTGAGATTTCTGCTTTAATCTTTCATCAGGTGCCTTTACTATCGGTAATATTGACATAATTAAATCTTAATATTTTATTTTAATATACCATAAAATCACCAAAATGTAAAGAAAGCAAACCTGCCTAATTCCGGCAATAGTTGCATAATAAACTCACCTATTTGCAATAATTTGTCGAATTAATAATATTTAGTAAAAAATAATAGCAAATATCAGATAACATGTTAATAAAAATAAGGCTTGCATAAAATTAAAGAGGAATAGTAATGTATTGGGGTGATATTGAAGAAATTGCCGAACAACTCGAAGAACATTGTAGCGATCAGTATAATGAAAAAAAAATTTCATTATTAAAGCTAGAGAAACTGATTAGAGATTTAAAGGACTTTGAAGATGAAGAGAAAAAAGTCGGAGAAGTTACATTAGAAGAAATTTTAGACAAATGGGAAGAATTACGTGAAGAAATGAGAGAAATCGATTAAGTAGCTTTTTGAGTTATTTTCAGGCATTTATAAATTAACTTTATAAAAATATATTATAATCAATAAAAATATGGCGACTGCCTGAAAAAAAACTCTTAAAGTCATTAGCTTTGAACTAAATTTCTTATTAAACTTTCCTCCGATAGCCATCGACACTACCCCTATAATAAGAACCGCAACGGTTAAACCAATCGCAATTAATAACCACATCATAATTTATTACCAATATATAACTTTCCACACAAAGATTATATACTTTTTCTCTTTTAAATCAATTATCTAATTAACGCAAGTTTCGTATTAATAGAGGAACTGAATAGCTGATAGTAACTGGGTTACGAGGATATTAGTAATATTGTTTTTGTTATAAAATGTACTTAAAACTGCATAAATTTTTAGTAAATTGTCTTTTTTGACTATAACTATTAAATTGTAAAACTTGTCACACCTCTTACAAACCTTGAAAGGATAAGCATTATAGCATATTCATTAACCATAATTTAGGCATCTTAATACGAAACTCGCGTTAATTAATATTAAAATAATAATTCAAGGGACACAAATATCTAATTTATCAAATATAGATAATTCAACAATTACTTTAAAAACCTCAATTCTGGATTAGATAATTTTTAGATATAGCTGGTTTGTTAGATTTCATACAGTAAGCAACAAGAATATGGACGAAGGCATTCCAATTGGATGACAAATTGCTAAAGATGTTGCATCAATATAAGAGACTCCGGTAGGTTGAGATTGATACATATACCATTCAAGCAATAAAACTAAATACGTTAGAATTCTGGGTTTTAAAGCTATAAAACGAGTATATGATGGAAGAGTTACAAATTCAGATTTATATAATTGTAGATAGGACATATAAAAATATTTAAAGTTTTTACAAGGTGATTGATGATATAAAAGTACTATTGTTAATAGCTCAGAATGGCTTATCTTAGACTCTCTTGTAGGTTTTTTATTGCTAATTGGTAAAAAAGACCGACTAATCCAATATTCAGCAACTTTACAAAAATCATCGACAAAATAAAATAATGCGGTAATATCTTTCTTCAAGGGGATATTCTTGTTTTTTTGCTAAAAACTTATATAGAATATCTTCTATCCCTTGTAAATACTTCCATTCCTACCTCTTTTAATCCAGAATTCGGGTTGAAAGAAAGAGAGATATTAGGTTCTTGCGTTCTTATTAATTTTTGCTCAAAAATATCTAAAAATACAAATAATTTAATTTCCCGCATGCAAGAACCTAGAGTATTTTAAGAAACCTCATCCTATTGCTGAAATATTTATCAATGCTCACGGTGGGACATGACTTAATCCATGCAAATTTGCTTAAATTAAGCTTTCTGAGTTACACTAATATATTATCTATCAGTTTAACAAAAGCACCATTTCCTAAAACATTAGCACAAGTGATCACAGGATCAAACAAGATATAAAGAGCTGTAATCAGCGACATCATATTAGTATTAAAACCTAGATATTGTTCAAGTATAGGGAGCATTACAATAATTCCGCCACCTGGTATGGCTGCTACTGAAAATTTTGCCAATACAAAATAAAAAGTAAAAATAAGATAATTAAATAAAGTAGGTTCAGCTAATCCATAACTCTTTAGTATGGCATAAGCCAAAATCCGTATGGCGAAACAATCGCCAACAAGATGAATATTTACTGTTATTGGTACAACGGTACGAGCGAGTGCTTTATTATTTGTATTATTTTCCGCTCCTATTATACTAAGTGGCATACTTACTACACTAGACATTGCACTAAATCCACTTATAGACGCTGGCATCATATTACTAAGGCTAGCTATGAATTCCTTAACTCGACAGTTACTTAAAATAAAATAAGCAAGAAAGATATAGCCAAACTGAGCAAATGCGATTGTCACAAAAATAAACATATAATCTTTAATAATTATACTTAATACTTCATCAAACTGTAGTTTTACGATAAAGCCCATTATAAATAAGGGGATTACATAGATAAACAATCGCAATATTTTTGCAACAAATACTTCTATCTTGAAAGCCAATCCAATTGCAACTTCAGCACAAAATTTTGAGGAAATAAAGCCTAAGATAATACTACTAAATACGATTTTATCATTAGAAATAATATTAGGAAAATTAAGTAACCATAAAGGCTTTAAGCTATCATTTTCTATAGGAGAGATCATTGATAAATCGAATTGATATATGTATATACCTACATAATGACTTATGAAGGTAGAACAAAAATTAGACCCACATACTAGTAATAATATTAAGAAAACTATACGTGTTGCATCTTTGGCTAGCATTACAACAGATTTAAAGAACGCAAGTTTCGAATTAATATAGCATAGGATTTAGCATATCAAGAGAGATGTAATAGAAGGTTTATTATCAGACATTTGATAATTTATCAGTGCTGCAACCATATGCACAAAGGCATTTGTAACTGATCTATGCCTTGAATGCTCAAACTTCCCCAATAGTTTAATTTTACTAAACACAGATTCTATTAATGCTTTTTTAAGCAATAATATTTTATCCAACATAGACATAAGTTTATTTTTCATATTTTTCTTTACCCTAGTTACCATAAAAATTCCTTGCTCTAAAAGTTGTAGAAATAATTGTTGCGAAATATAACCACGATCTCCGAATACTTTACCAAAAAGATTTTTGATTATCAGTTCCAGCTGTTTTCTATCATCCTTATTGCCAGGGCTAAAAGATGCTTTAACTATACCACCGGCTCTATTAATTATTAGATGTAGTTTAAGTCCATAGAACCAACCTTTTGTTGTCTTACTGCTTGCTGCTATGCCGGCGAACACTTTATTCATTGAAATACGGTATCTCTTACATACCTCTATACTACTTGAATCTACAAAAGAGAGTCCGTCACACTGATCCAAAATAGAATTGAATATTAGTACTAATAGGGGGAAATGTGGACCTATTATTTTTATAAATTGACTATAGCTTACTAATTGAAAATCTTCTTTGATGATGAATTCATATTTG
>NZ_CM000770.1:1410480-1427569 GCF_000160735.1 Rickettsia endosymbiont of Ixodes scapularis
GATATTGTTACCGGCTTGGACCGGTTGTAGTAGTAAAAAAAGACTGGAAAGTTAATATTTGCATATTCATAAATTCAACATACAGTTATTATAGAGAGAAAAATTAGTGTTGCAATACTTTTCTAGAAGTTCTTTGGGAGGTATTGCTAACTAAAAGCAGATCAATTAATAAATTAACGTCATTGCAAGGAAAATTACAAAGTAATTTGTACGTCCGCAATCTCAGAAGTTTGTTATTATTTCATGAGATTGCTACGCAGCCTATGGCTGCTCGCAAGGTATTGTTGCGTGGATCAATTTCACCTCTGTCATCCCGTGGCTTGACCACGGGGTGACACAGTGGGTTTTACCGGTCCACGCAACTATACCTCCTCGCAATGACGACTTAGGTATCTACACAAAATGCTTCCGCAAGAATGACATCGAGAGCTTTTTAAGAGCTATGCGGGAATAACAACGCCTCAGCCCTTACACCTCTTCAGATTGCTCTAAACCTTCTTCTTCCACTGCACTATCCTCTTCACCCTCGGTACTTTCAGCAATGAGAGAAACGGATACGACTTTTTCCCCCTCATCTAGCTTAAACAGGATTACGCCGCTAGTGTTACGTCCCGTAATACGTACTGACTCAAGTTTACAGCGAATTAACTTACCACTATTGGTAATCAGCATTAACTCATTATCCATTTTAACCGGCATAACACCGACAACTAAACCGGTTTTGTCGTTAATATCCATATTGATTATGCCGCTACCGCCACGGTCAGTAATTCTATAGCCATAAGCTGAGCTTTTCTTACCAAAACCGTTCTCAGTTACGGTTAAAATGAATTCTTCGAAATTTGCCATTTCTAAAATAGAATCTGCAGTCAAAGCTACGCCTAACTCTTCGGGGTTAAACGCCTCACCTTTAGCAATCTCAAGCCTTTTTTCCCATGGCACTGTTAAATAAGCATCTCTATCCTCTTTTGTACTGCTAATGCCTTTAAGCACAGTCATAGAAATTACAGAATCCTCTCTAGCAAGCTTCATACCTCGTACACCGTCAGAAGTACGGCTCTTAATAACACGCAATGATTCAACAGGGAATCTTAAAGCTTTACCGACTTTGGTGGCAAGTAAAATATGCTCGTCTTCTTTACATGGTTTTACGTCTATTAATTTATCGTCCTCATCAAGCCTAATAGCAATTTTACCGTTCGACTGAATCTTTTTGAAATCTAATAAATCGCTTCTTCTGATATTCCCCTTGGCAGTTGCGAACATAATGTTTAAATTATTCCACTCATCCTGATTTTCCGGTAGCGGCATGATATTTGTAATATGCTCATTTTCTTTCAACGGTAATATATTAACAATCGGTCTTCCTTTACCTTGCGGATTACTTAAAGGTAATTTATACAGTTTTAAACTATAAACCTGACCGATATTTGAGAAGAACAACATTGGAGTATGAGTACTACCGACAAAAACTTGCGTGGTAATATCTTCATCACGCATTGAAAGCCCTGATCTTCCTTTACCACCACGTTTTTGTGAACGATAGCTACTTAGAGGTACACGCTTGATATACCCGCCAAGCGTTACGGTTACAACCATTTCTTCATGCTGAATTAAATCTTCTATATCTTGATCAAATTCGCCAAATTCAATTGAAGTAAGACGAGGAGTCGCAAATTCTTCTTTAACTTTAATTAGCTCTTCCTTTAAAATCTCAAGTAACCTTGTACGAGAGCCGAGTATATTAAGATATTCGGTGATTTCCGTAGCGAGGTTCTTTAAATCCTCTTCAAACTTGTTTTTCTCCATAGCGGTCAGGCGTTGCAATCTCATTTCTAAGATTGCCTTAGCTTGCACTTCGGTAAAGCTACATTTGCCCTGCTCGTTTAACATTGCTTTATCATCAACCAGCTTTACAAGAGGTAGTATATTTAATGCTTCCCACTGGCGAGCCATTAATTCTTGTTTAGCTGCATTCGAGTCATTTGAAGCTTTAATAATACGTATTATTTCATCGATATTACTAACGGCAATAGTTAGTCCTAGTAAAATATGTGCTCTATCTCTTGCTTTATTTAGCAAATATATAGTACGGTTAGTAATTACCACTTCCCTAAAACTAACGAAAGCTGCGATTACTTCTTTCAAATTCATCACTTTCGGTAGCCCGTCTTTAAGAGCAAGCATAATAACACCGAAGCTAGTTTGTAGCTGCGTACATGCGTATATTTGATTTAAGACTACTTCAGCAACTACGTCTTTCTTTAACTCAATAAAAATCCTTACACCGTTTTTATTCGATTCGTCACGTAAATCGCTTATACCCTCAATACGTTTCTCTTTAACCATTTCAGCAATTTTCTCAACGAGCCTTGCTTTATTTACCATATACGGTATTTCGGTAATAATAATTGCTTGACGGCTATTACCGATATTCTCAATCTCCGCCCGACCTCGCATAATGATACTGCCTCTACCGGTAAGGTATGCCGATCTAATACCGCTAATGCCTAAAATCATTGAACCCGTAGGAAAATCCGGTCCTTTAACAACTTCTAGCAAATCTAAAATTTCTATATCGTTATTATCTATATATAAACAGCACGCATCGATAACTTCACCAAGATTATGAGGCGGGATATTAGTTGCCATACCGACCGCAATACCTCCGCTACCGTTAACCAATAAATTAGGAAACATTGCAGGAAGTACGGAAGGCTCTTCTTCAGAACCGTCATAATTAGGGTTAAAGCTGACGGTCTCTTTATCGATATCCTCTACGAGCTTATGCGAAACTTTGGCCATTCGAGATTCGGTATATCTCATTGCCGCCGCCGCATCACCGTCCATCGAGCCGAAATTACCCTGCCCGTCGACAAGCGGTAAACGGAGCGAAAAATCTTGTGCCATACGTACTAACGAATCGTAAATAGCACTATCACCGTGCGGATGGTATTTACCCATCACTTCACCAACTATTCTAGCGGATTTTCTATAAGGTTTACTAGCATGATTACCGGCTTCATGCATGGAATAGATAATTCGGCGATGCACCGGCTTTAAGCCGTCCCGAACATCCGGTATAGCTCTACTTACTATAACACTCATAGCATAATCAAGATAAGATACTTTCATCTCATCTTCGATATTTACCGGTACTAAATTAGAAGAATATTTATCAGTCACGATTACTTAGCCTTAAATTTAATTTAATGAATTATATTTAATTATAGAGACATAATAAATTTCTTTCAAGAATTGCTTGTATTTATAATTTGACGGTTAACAAACTTCTATTGTCTATTATTTTATACTTTCTAAATATAATCTTGCTACATGACAATTTTTAGAGATGTAAGGACTAAAGGATTGAATTTTGCTGATAATTCATGATGATAACGGGGAAAGAACTTGGTTTACATATGAAAGATCATTCCGCCCCTCTAGTCGAATTATTACAAAAACATATTTCGCTTAATTTATCAAGAGCAAAATGTTTAGGATTATTTATCATTTCAATGCTTAACAGCAGGACAGTAAACATGTCATTGTTATGCAATAGAATGCCGTCTGGGATTAAAGCAGCTTCATGGTATAGAAGGATGCAAAGATTTATCTCTGAAATCTCAATATCATGGAGAGTATTACCTGTTATGTTAGTCATGATGACTGGGTTTGAGCAGGAGCAAAAATGGGTATTGTGTTTAGATAGAACGAATTGGAAATTTGGTAAACGACATATAAATATTTTATATTTAGCTGTCAGTTTTCATGGTATAGCGATCCCCCTTTTTGGAATTTTCTAAGTGATAAAAAGTGTGGTAACTCTGATTATATTGAGCGTATTGATCTGATGGAGTGTTTTTTAGAAGTTTTTGACAAAAACCGCATTGAAGCATTAACCGCTGATAGAGAATTTATAGGTAAGGAATGGCTCTCTTGGCTTAGAACAAATCAAATAAGATACGTTTTTCGAGTTAGAGAAAATAGACAATATATCAGTAATGCAAGGGGAAAAATGGTTAAAATATAAGAGTTATTTCGCCCTCTAGCCATAGGATCGCATGTGAGTTTGTCACAACGTAGAATTGGTACAAAAGGTGAAATATTTAATGTAGTAGGGATCAGAAATAAGAAGAGTGAACTTGCAGTCTTAATACATAGTGATGAGATCAAAAATCCTGCTGAGATATATGCTCAAAGATGGCAAATTGAAACAATGTTCAAAGCTTTTAAATCAGCAGGATTCAACTGTGAAGCAACTCATATTACTAATGATTTACGATTAGATACATTGATGCAAATATTGTCTATTGCATTTTGCCTAGCTTATCAAACTGGAGAGATTATAGTTTTAGATAAACCAATAGTTATTAAAAAACATGGTTATAGGCAAAATAGTATATTTCGTGTTGGATTAGATACATTGGTTAATATCTTGTATAATATTTCTACTCAATTAGTACGTTGGATACAGCTGTTGTCCTTGATATTCCAATATCCAAAGATGATAAAATGAAAAATTGTCATGTAGTAAGATTTTTCTTAGAAATCGGTAATATTTTAGATAATAATTTATTATTTTTGTTGAACATGTAGTTGCTCCCGATTGATTAAACTTAAATTGCTCAAGTTTCAACCACAAAAGAGAAATAACCCCCTGGTGGTCGGGGAGTTCAAAGAACCGCCTAAGACAGCTACAATAGCCTTTAAGCTTAAAGCATTGCTTTAAGCTCTGTACATAGCTATTATCTCCCCGACCGCAATGAAGTCGAGAATTATACCATTTATACGGCTGATAATACCGCTTAGGAGAGAGGCTTTGAAACCCCGGAATAACGTTACCGCTATTCTTGCAGGAGATTTTACTTAATTTTTTAAAAATGTCATTAGCTATCCATGTCATTCCTGCATGGATCGGTTTTTTCGTCATTACGAGGAATTTGCATAGCAATTGACAAAACAATCCAGTTAAAAATTCTGATTTACAGAATTTTTTTAATTATTTTCTGGATTGCCGCGTCGCCTACGGCTCCTCGCAAGGCATTGTTGCGTGGACCGGTTTCCTAATTGTTCATCCCACGACTTGATCGCGGGATCCAGTTAAAAATACTAAAATTATTAGTATTTTTAATTGTTTTTATGGACCCCGTGGTCAAGCCACGGGGTGACACAGTGGATTTTACCGGTCTACGCAACAAGGTTTTTAGTCGCTTAGCTCATGACGACATCAACTTTTATTTTGCAATGCCGTATTTTATTTACTTTTCTCTTCCTGCTGTTTATACCAAAGTTCGGCGTAATAGCCTTTATGTTGTAGTAAGCTCTTATGGTTGCCTCGCTCAACTATATAGCCGTTATCCAAAACGATAATCTCGTCTGCATCGATAATAGTTGATAGTCTATGGGCAATGATAAGGGTAGTATGACGTGCCGAGATCTCTTTAAGACTTGCCTGAATTAGCTTTTCGGTTTTAGTATCAAGCGAACTTGTTGCTTCATCAAAAACATATATTGCCGGATTTTTTAATATGGTTCTTGCGATTGCAATACGCTGTTTTTCGCCGCCTGAAAGCTTCAAGCCTCTCTCCCCTACCTGCGTTTCATACCCTTTGGGCAGCGTGCTAATAAACTCATGAATATGAGCATTTTTTGAGGCTGCTATAACTTCATCGTAACTAGCTGCATTATTACCATATGCTATGTTGTAATATATCGTATCGTTAAACAGTACCGTATCTTGCGGAACAATTCCGATAGACTTACGAAGCGATTGTTGTGTGACTTCTCGTATATCTTGATTATCTATAGTAATATTGCCGCTATTAATATCGTAAAACCTAAACAGCAAGCGTGATATCGTCGATTTTCCCACTCCACTGCTACCTACTACTGCGAGTGTTTTACCGCTCTTGATCGTAAAGCTTATATTATGCAAAATCGGACGTTCCTGATTATAAGCAAAGCTAACATTATCGAAACTAACCCCGCCTTTTGAGATAATTAGCTCCTTAGCGTTCACGGCATCCTCTACTTCTGCCGGTATATCTAAAAGATTAAACATATCTTCCATACTAACTAGAGCGTTTTTAATTTCTCTATAGGCAAAGCCAAGTATTGAAAGCGGAATTGATAGCTGAAACAAGTAAGTATTAACCATTATTAAATCGCCGACGGTCATTTTATTCTGATTAATAGCATTTGCCGAAAGTATCATCAAAGAAACAAGCCCTAAGGATATTATAACATTCTGCCCGATATTTAAAATCGATAGGCTGTTAGTAGTTTTAGTGGCTGATTTTTCATAAGTTTGTAAAGCCTCATTAAACTTTATCGCCTCATATTCTTCATTACCGAAATATTTAACGGTTTCAAAATTCAGTAAACTATCGATTGCCCTATTATTGGCGGTGTTATCGCTTTGGTTCATTTCTCTTGCAAAAGAAATACGCCAAGTACTAATTAGGAAAGTATAACCAACATAAACTATCATTGTTATTAAAATAGTTACGGCAAACCAAATACCATACACATACCATAACATCCCGCTTACTAGTATAATTTCTACGCTTGTCGGGAAAATATTAAATAATGAATACCGCAGCACCGCTTCAATACCTTTAGTACCACGCTCTATTGACCTACTTAAGCCCCCTGTTTTTCTAGTAATATGAAAACGCATACTTAAATTATGCATGTGCTTAAAGACATTTAGAGCAACTAAGCGAGTCGCTTGATGCCCTACTTTTGAGAAAATAATATTTCGCAGCTCACCAAATATTTGTACCAATATTTTAGTACCGCCATATGCAACAATAATCCCGATAATAACCGAAAGAGCAAAATTTTTATTTAATCCGTCTATTATATATTTATAAACAATCGGAACGAAAATATTTATTATTTTAGCTATAACTAGACAAATAAGAGACGTAACAATACGCAGGCGTATATCAAAATCCTTCGACCATAAATACGGCAGAAGTAGATAGAATGAATTTTTGTGATTGTTGTTTTTGGACATTTTTGGAGTTTTTGTGAATTTGTATGGCTTTGTTATCCAAGAAAACTGTAGGTGTAACTCGATGTCATCCCCGCTGTAGGCGGGAATCCAGAAATACACTTGCCTAAATCTTCCCAATTAGGATTAAGTTTTTCTATTAATTTTATTTTCCAAGTACGATTCCATTTCTTTAAAGCTTTTTCTCTAGCAAGACCTTCTTAATATCAGCAAATTCTTCTGTATAAACAAGCTTTATAACATTATATTTTGTCGTAAAACCCTTTATTATTTTTTGTTTATGTTCATAAGCACGACGTAGTATATTATTAGTAATACCAATATACAAAGTACCATTGCGATCAGAACATAATATAATACATTTTTATTATTTATTTTTTCTGGATTCCCGCCTACGCGGGAATGACATATGGCATTGTCTACATTCGCTCGCAATGACATTTTTATTAATTATGCCCCGGCAGCGGGTGAAGTCTTCTTTGGCTGATTTTCTAACAACTTATCTAGCCTTCCCTCTTTTTCAAGATCAAACAGAGCATCACAACCGCCAACATGCATATTATCTATAAATATCTGCGGGACGGTTTTTTTTCCACCGGATTTCTTAATAAATTTTTCTTTCTCTTCCTGAGCAAAATTACTTACTTCAATTTCCTCGTAAGCAACATTTTTCTTATCAAGCAATGCTTTAGCTTTTATACAATAAGGACAACTAGCAAGAGTATAAATAATAATTGTGTGTAATATAGCTTTATTCATAATGTTATATTTTTTTGTTAGATTTTAATATATTATCTTAAACTATAGTTTTTAAAGCAAGTAAAAATGCATGAATAATTTTTCTATTATCTCAGAATATAAACCGGCAGGCGATCAACCAAAAGCAATAGATGAAATTATAGCAGGGTTAAATAGTAAAAAACGCTCACAAATGTTGCTTGGTATTACGGGATCAGGGAAAACTTTTACCATGGCGAATATTATAGAGAGAACTAATCGTCCTACTCTTATTATGGCTCATAATAAAACTTTAGCTGCCCAAATTTATTCAGAAATGAAGTCGATTTTTCCGAAGAATGCCGTTGAGTATTTTGTATCGTATTATGATTATTACCAGCCGGAAGCATATATAGCACGCACCGATACTTTTATAGAAAAGGATTCATCAATTAACGAGCAGATTGATTTAATGCGTCATTCCGCTACAAGATCGTTATTAGAGCGTCGTGACGTTATAGTAGTTTCTTCCGTTTCTTGTATTTACGGGCTTGGCTCTCCTGATTTGTATTATCAAATGACGGTTAATCTAGAACCAGGTCAAAGCTACCCTCGTGATAAGCTACTAAATGATTTGATAAATCTACAATATGAGCGTAACGATATTGGGTTTGAGCGTGGCTGTTTTCGAGTTAAAGGGGATAATATCGATATTTTTCCCTCACATTACAGCGATAAAGCTTGGCGTTTATCGTTTTTCGGTAATGAACTTGAATATATACACGAATTTGATCCCCTAACAGGCAAAAAACTTGCTAAGCTCGATAAAGCTATGGTCTTTGGTAATTCACATTTCGTGATGCCTCAAGAAACGGTAAATAGTGCCATATCAGGTATTGAGGAGGAGTTACAAAAACGCTTAGAGTTCTTAAAGTCGCAAGATAAACCACTTGAAACGCAAAGGCTAAATCAACGTACTCAATATGATCTTGAGATGTTAACGGAAACAGGCAGCTGTAAAGGCGTTGAAAACTACTCTCGCTTTTTCACAGGGCGTAACGCCGGTAAGCCGCCGCCTACCTTATTCGAGTACTTACCGGAAGATGCGTTATTATTTGTTGATGAAAGCCACGTATCCGTACCGCAAATTAGAGCGATGTATAACGGCGATCGAGCAAGGAAAGAAGTATTGGTAGAGCATGGGTTTCGTCTGCCGTCTGCACTTGATAACAGACCTTTAAAATTTGAAGAATGGGAAAAATTTAGACCGCAAACTGTTTTTGTATCCGCAACTCCGGGACCATTTGAGTTAGAAGAAACCGACGGTACTGTAGTAGAACTGATTATCAGACCTACGGGACTGCTTGATCCTGAATGTATTATCAAACCCGCTACTAACCAAGTTGAGGATTTAATTAGCGAAATTCAAACCACTATCTCTAAAGGTTTTCGTGTCTTAGTCACTACATTAACAAAAAAAATGGCTGAAGATTTAACCGCCTATTTGCAGGACCTAAAATATAAAACTTCTTATTTACATTCTAACGTTCATACTCTAGAGCGTATCGAGATTTTACGGGATTTAAGACAAGGTACTATAGATATTTTAGTCGGTATTAATCTATTAAGAGAGGGGCTTGACATCCCTGAATGCGGCTTAGTTGCTATACTTGATGCAGACAAAGAGGGATTTTTGCGGTCGGAAGTATCGTTAATACAAACAATAGGAAGAGCTGCAAGAAATAGCGAGGGTAGAGTTATACTTTATGCCGATAAAATGACTAAATCTATCGATAAAGCCGTTAGTGAAACGTTGCGTAGAAGGCAAATTCAGCAGGAATATAATGAAAAACACGGCATAATTCCAAAAACCATCAACCGTGCTATTCACGCTTTAGCAGAACTTGAGAAAATCGATAGTAAGCTTGATAAAAAACAAGCTCATACTTTATTTGATAACCCTGCTAAGCTAAAAGCCCATATTGACAAATTAAAGAAAGACATGCTTAAAGCTGCAAATAATCTTGAATTTGAACAAGCTGCAAAACTTCGTGATCAACTAAAAACTCTAGAAGAGGCGGCACTTGAGTTGAGTTATTCCTAATGTGTCATACCGTGGCTTGTCCACGGGGTGACAGTGGTGAAATCGATCCATGCAACAACACCTATTAACAACACCTAAAACTCCTTCTATGATATGGCGATAGGCCGTGCGTATTAATAGCTTCAATATGTTCTTTGGTACCGTAGCCGGAATTTTTGTGCCATAAATATTGTGGAAATTCAGCACTTAAGTCTAGCATCAAACGATCTCTAGTAACTTTTGCAATAATGGAAGCCGCTGCAATCGATAACGATAAATTATCACCATTAACTATACTAACAAATCTTTCATCATTAAACTGCATATTACCGTCAACTAAAACTATCTCCGGCTTAGTTGTAAGATTTGCCGCAGCAATAGAACAAGCTTTTTTAGTTGCTTCTAATATATTAATTTCATCAATTTCGGTATGAGAAATAATAGCGGCTGACCAAACATAGTTACTAGTTATTTGCTCATATAATAATTCTCTTTTCTTTTTAGAAAGCTTTTTAGAATCTTTAATACCCGTTATAATATTGGCGTTATCTATTATAACGGCACTTGCTACTACCGGACCTGCGAGCGGTCCTCTACCTGCTTCATCTATACCTGCTACAATATAGTTATGATATTTTTTTTTTAAATGTAATAGATCTACTTCCATAATTGTATTTTTTTAATTTTTAATGTATACTCGTTTAATTTGAAAAATTGGCGTCGTTGTATGGGGCGATGTCGTCCCCGCATGGATCGAAAAATGCGTTCGTTGTCATACCGTGGCTTGACCACGGTATCTAGAAAAAAATTAAAAAAGACTGGATACCGTGGAGGGGCCACAGTATGACAGTGAATAATATAATTACAAAAAAGTAAAAGTGCAAAATTATTTTCAATTACTAGGGCTTCCGCAAGAGTATAATATTGATTTAAAGATATTAGAAAAGCAATATTTTGCTATGCAGGTAAAATATCATCCCGATAAAGCAAAAACTTTGCAGGAAAAGGAACAAAATCTAATTATTGCGGCTGAATTAAATAATGCTTATTCTACTCTTAAAGATGCCTTAAAGCGTGCTGAATATATGCTGCTTTTGCAAAATATAAATTTGAATGACGAAAAAACACGCAATTTACTTTCGCAGCTAAAATTAAGCATATTCTGGGATGAAATGGAAATAATTGAAAATACTACCTTATTTAGTGATTTAGAAAAAATAAAAGACAAATATGAATTAATGAAAAAGCTTGAGATTGATTCTTTAAAACAAGCTTTTGAAGAACAAAATCTATCAGACGCAACTATAAAAACTAGCAAGCTTAAATATATTGGGACATTGCTGCATAAACTGCAAGAAAAAATAAAATCATGCAAATAATAGAAATTAGGGAACCAGAGCAAGCTGATTTTAAGCAAGAACGGCAAATAGCAGTCGGTATCGATTTTGGTACTACTAACTCATTAATAGCTATCTCTAGCAATAGACAAGTTAAAGTTATTAAATCTATAGATGATAAAGAATTAATCCCAACTACTATAGATTTTACAAACGAAGATTTTATAATAGGTAATAATAAAGGACTGCGTTCTATTAAAAGACTATTTGGTAAAACATTAAAAGAAATTTTAAACACTCCGGCACTTTTTTCGTTAGTTAAAGATTATCTAGATATAAATAGTAGTGAGCTTAAGCTAAATTTTGCCAATAGAAGAATACGGATTTCTGAAATTGCAGCAGAAGTTTTTATTTACCTAAAAAATCAAGCAGAAGAACAATTAAAGACTAATATAATTAAAGCAGTAATAACAGTACCTGCACATTTTAACGATGCAGCAAGAGGTGAAGTAATGCTTGCAGCTAAAATAGCAGGCTTTGAAGTATTAAGGCTAATTGCAGAACCGACGGCAGCTGCCTATGCTTGCGGCTTAAACAAAAATCAAAAAGGCTGTTATTTAGTATATGACCTAGGCGGCGGCACTTTTGATGTATCTATTCTTAATATACAAGAAGGTATTTTTCAAGTTATAGCAACAAACGGCGATAATATGCTTGGTGGCGACGATATAGATGTAGTAATTACACAATATCTTTGTAATAAATTTGATTTACCTAATTCTATAGATACTTTACAACTTGCAAAAAAAGCAAAAGAAACTTTAACATATAAAGATAGTTTTAATAATGATAATATATCAATTAATAAGCAAACATTAGAACAATTAATTTTACCTTTAGTAGAACGTACTATCAATATAGCTCAAGAGTGTTTAGAACAAGCAGGAAATCCAAATATAGACGGAGTTATTTTAGTAGGAGGTGCAACCCGCATTCCTTTAATAAAAGACGAATTATATAAAGCATTTAAAGTAGATATTCTATCAGATATCGATCCTGATAAAGCAGTTGTATGGGGGGCTGCATTACAAGCAGAAAATTTAATAGTACCCCATACAAATTCATTATTGATTGATGTAGTACCTTTATCGCTGGGCATGGAATTATATGGCGGTATAGTTGAAAAAATCATCATGCGTAATACTCCGATTCCTATTTCGGTAGTAAAAGAATTTACGACTTATGCCGATAATCAAACCGGTATACAATTTCATATATTGCAAGGTGAACGTGAAATGGCTGTAGATTGCCGTAGCTTGGCTCGATTTGAGTTAAAAGGATTACCTCCTATGAAAGCAGGGAATATTAGAGCCGAAGTTACTTTTGCTATTGACTCAGACGGTATATTATCCGTTTCTGCTTATGAGAAAATCAGCAATACATCACATACTATAGAAGTAAAGCCAAATCACGGTATTGATAAAACGGAGATTGATATTATGTTAGAAAACGCTTATAAAAATGCTAAAATAGATTATACTACAAGATTATTACAAGAAGCAGTAATTGAAGCAGAGGCTTTAATCTTTAGCATAGAACGTGCTATAGCGGAATTAACAGCTTTATTATCGAAAAGTGAGATATCTATAATTAATTCTTTATTAGATAATATAAAAGAAGCCGCACACGCTAGAGATCGGATCTTAATTAATAATTCTATTAAAGAGTTTAAATCCAAAATAAAAAAATCTATGAATACAAAGTTTAATATAATAATTAATGATTTGCTAAAAGGCAAAAATATCAATCAAATTAAATAGTCTCAGTTATATATAATCGAACTAATTTAGATAAGGAAAAATAAGAAGAATGTCAGGAAAAATAACAGTAACATTTATTATAAATGATGGAGAAGAAAAAACAGTAGAAGCACCGATAGGGCTTTCTATTTTAGAAATTGCCCATAGTAACGATCTAGACCTTGAGGGAGCTTGTGAAGGATCGCTTGCTTGTGCTACTTGTCACGTTATTTTAGAAGAAGAATTTTACAACAAATTAAAAAAACCTACGGAAGCAGAGGAAGATATGCTTGACTTAGCCTTCGGTCTTACCGATACTTCTAGATTGGGATGTCAAATTATTTTAACCGAAGAATTAGACGGCATAAAAGTACGCCTTCCTTCTGCTACTCGTAATATAAAATTATAATGGATTAAAAAAGTGATACGTAAAATACTTCTTTTTGTGTTTTTAGCCTTTACTATAATATGGTTTGCAACTGCATATACTATAAAAAATAACGTTGTAAGTTTAATTAAGAATTCTGAATCCGATAATCTTAAAATATCTTATAATGCGGTTAAGTTTTCAGGCTATCCTTTTAATTGGAAAATTACCGTAACGGATCCTAAAGTAAAATTAATTGATTATGTAAATTCTAAAGAATTTACTAGCGAAAATATTGTCCTAAATATAGCTTTTAGTACTAAAAGAGCCGCTCTTAATTTCGGTCCTTTTATTAGAGAAGTCGATAATTACGGCGACAAAACATTTACCCATGATGTACGCAGCGATGATGACATAAAGGGTATAGGAAATTTTAATAAACCTTTATATAAAATATCAAAAGATGATAATTTAAAAGAAATATTAAAATCAATTCAGTTAAATAATAAAGCATTATCGATATTTAAAGATAATCAAGAAATCTTTAAAATTAATGATTTAGCATTTCTTATAAGAAAACAGAATTTAGCAAGTGAGGAAAATATATCCTTATTTTTAAATATCAATTATTATTCAGAAAAAGATATTTTGAATTTTAAAAATGCTAATTTAGATATTGCTGCTTCTTTAAAATTTGCTGAAGACGGAGAAGATTCAGCTATTTTACAAAATTTTAATATAGAAAGATTTATTTTTACTTGTGATAATGATTCTAAAGTTAATTTAAATGGTGCTTTACAATTCTTTGCCAATAAATTACCAGAAGGAAAACTATATTTTGAGCTGGAAAATTATAATTCCATAGTTGATAAATTATTACCGAATAATATTATTTTTTCTAAGAAAATAATTAAAACAATTATTGCTAAAGCAATTAATAAAGCTTCCGACGAGCAATTAAATATAGATCAAAATGATGTAAATTCGGCTTACAATAATATAGAAAAAGCTAAGTTTGATATTGAGTTTTCAGACAAAGGAATAAATATCGGTTCTATTAATTTATTAGAACTAAAACTTGGTGAACATAAAGAAGACTAAAACACCGGAAATAATCCAAATTAGTTTTATGAACAATTTTAAACTAACTACCATTATTAGCATATTTCTTATTTGCAGTAATATTTATGCTGCTCCAAAAGTCATTAAAATCGGTACCGGCTCTATTTTAAAAGGATATTATGCTATTGGACTTGATTTATGCAAGACTATTACAAATGATGATAAAAATAATGAACATATTAAATGTGAAGTTGTTGCAACAAACGGCAGTATAGAAAATTTAAAATTATTACAGCAAGGCAAAATTGATTTAGCCTTAGTGCAAGCTAATATTGCAGTAGAAGCATATGAGGGCATAGGTTATTATCACGATCAAGAAAAAATGCAAAAATTACGTCAGGTGCTTAATCTCCATGATGAGTTTTTTACGGTTATTGTAAAAGATGAGGATAAAATAAAAGTTTTTGTTGATATTGACGGAAAAAAAATAACTAACGGTCCGGCATTTTCCAGTAGTAATATTACTTATGATGCCGTACGTTCTTTATATAAATTTTCTAAGGAACCTGAAGAGCTACACATTAATTATGAAGATTCTATTGATAAATTCTGTAATAAGGAAATAGATGCTATAATAATGATGGTTGGACACTCTAACCCCTTAGTAAATTTAATAGCTAATAAGTGTGAAGTTGATTTCGTTTCAATTGAAAATGATAAAATAGCAGATTTATAAAACAAAATAGAGCTTTTCATAAAGCTATACTTCACAAAGGCTTATATCCAGGGATTACCGATGATCAAACTACCGTAAAAGTATCGGCAATCCTAGTAACTAGAGATGAGGCGAATCGTGATATTTTAGATAAATTTATCGGAGCTTTTCATAGAAATGTAGCAAATTTTAAACTTTCTAATTACTTATTAAATAACCTCAACATTAACTATTTCGCCGATACTAAAAATTTTGTTCTACCAAAACATGATTCAGTAAGAAACAAAAACTAACAATATCTTATGTCTGAAAATACTATATTTAAAAATATACTTATACCTATAGATTTAAATGATAAAAAATCTATAAAAGGTATTCTTTCTAAGGGTTTAATGCTTGCGACGAACTTTCAAGCAAATTTACATTTTATGTATGTAATTCCTGAATTCGGTACGAAAATGTTTGAAGATTATTTACCTAAAAATTGGAGAACGGAGAAAAAAGAAAAGTATAAAGCTCAAATTAAAGAGCTTATCAAACAATATATTCCCGATGAAATTGAAACAGATTATTATATAGGTAGCGGTGCCGTTTATGATGAAATAATTAAGCACTCTAATGAAATTAAAGCCGATTTAATAATAATCTCTGCAGTCAGACTACAATTAAAAGATTATATGCTTGGACCTAATGCTTCTAAAATCGTCCGTCATTCAGATATATCAGTTTTGGTAGTAAGAGACGAGTAATAAGTATTATTTACAACTCTTGGGAATGCATTGTTGCGTAGTAGATCGAAAAACACACTCGATGTCATACCGTGGCTTGACCACGGGTATCTAGAAAAAAAATTAAAAAAGGACTGGATCCCGCGATCAAGTCGCGGGATGACAGCAGTGGAATTGATCAACACAACAATACCTTGTGGGAATGACATCTTAATTTATTACAACTTCACTTTCAACTTCACAAAACCTTGATGGCTTTGATATTTCTTTTGTAAATGACAGTTATATTCAAGTAATACGCTTACATTACCTTTTTCAGTTAAAACGCTAGCACCAATATTATAACCGACTTTAGGTTGCTTTGGTAATGCAACAGTTTCATTAACTTCTCTATCTTTCCATTTTACTTTAGTATTAAGTTTTTTACTCTTATTGTTAAAACGCGAGTTTCGTATTCAAAAAGTCGCTGTATAGCTGATAAACACTGGGTTACGGGGATCTTGATAATACTGTTTTTGTTATAAAGTGAGTACAAAATACAAATTGCTAACTAAAGAACCCTCAGCTATAAGCTGAGGGGTTATAAAGTGGAATCGATTAGAAATCGATCATCATTCACAGGTTCACCTTCCTGTTCATCAATATAGTGCTGTATCATTTCATCAGTTATATTACCTGAACTGACCGCCATATAGCCCCTAGCCCACAAATGATTGCCCCAAAATTGTTTTCTTAAATGAGCAAATTCTTGCAATAAAATTCTTGAGCTACTACCTTTTAAATACTGTACTAACTTGCTAAGAGATATTTGTGATTTATATGAGATAAACATATGCACGTGATCACATGATATTTTCCCTGAAATTATATATACTTCATGTTCCATACAAATCTGCCTTAGTAAATCTCTAGCCCTTTCCGCTACTTTGCCTATCAATACTCTCTTCCTATATTTTGGTATCCATATAAGATGTACTTTTAAATCATACTGACTATGACTATTCTTTCTATAACTTCTCATGTTTCTTGATATAAATTCATTGCTAAAGCAATTTCATTATATCTTCCCTTCGCTGAAGGCGAGGGATTTCTTATTCCCGAAGGGGGACATTAAAATATGGTATTTATAGTATTAGAAAAAAGTTTATAGGTTATTGAAAAAACTTTAAGAGCAATAACCTATGATAATGAATTTTACAGAAATATTTTGTTACGTCGATGATTTTTTTCAAGAATTAGACAAGCATACAAATTCAATTA
>NZ_CM000770.1:1427669-1440682 GCF_000160735.1 Rickettsia endosymbiont of Ixodes scapularis
CGCGAGTTTCGTATTAAGATGCCTAAATTATGGTTAATGAATATGCTATAATCCTTATCCTTTCAAGGTTTGTAAGAGGTGTGACAAGTTTTACAATTTAATAGTTATAGTCAAAAAAGACAATTTACTAAAAATTTATGCAGTTTTAAGTACATTTTATAACAAAAACAATATTACTAATATCCTCGTAACCCAGTTACTATCAGCTATTCAGTTCCTCTATTAATACGAAACTCGCGTATAACAACAAATCTGGTCCTAAAAGTCGACTGAACAGAAGTGAGGTAATAACAATTATAATAGGCTACTGGCAGTCATCTTATGATTGTTTTAAGAATTATTATCTGAAGCAAATATGAATTCATCATCAAAGAGATTTTCAATTAGTAAGCTATAGTCAATTTATAAAAATAATAGGTCCACATTTACCACTATTAGTACTAATATTCAATTCTATTTTGGATCAGTGTGACGGACTCTCTTTTGTAGATTCAAGTAGTATAGAGGTATGTAAGAGATACCGTATTTCAATGAATAAAGTGTTCGCCGGCATAGCAGCAAGCAGTAAGACAACAAAAGGTTGGTTCTATGGACTTAAACTACATCTAATAATTAATAGAGCCGGTGGTATAGTTAAAGCATCTTTTAGCCCTGGCAATAAGGATGATAGAAAACAGCTGGAACTGATAATCAAAAATCTTTTTGGTAAAGTATTCGGAGATCGTGGTTATATTTCGCAACAATTATTTCTACAACTTTTAGAGCAAGGAATTTTTATGGTAACTAGGGTAAAGAAAAATATGAAAAATAAACTTATGTCTATGTTGGATAAAATATTATTGCTTAAAAAAGCATTAATAGAATCTGTGTTTAGTAAAATTAAACTATTGGGGAAGTTTGAGCATTCAAGGCATAGATCAGTTACAAATGCCTTTGTGCATATGGTTGCAGCACTGATAAATTATCAAATGTCTGATAATAAACCTTCTATTACATCTCTCTTGATATGCTAAATCCTATGCTATATTAATTCGAAACTCGCGTTAAATTACCGTTGTCTTTTAGCTTATCTTGTAAACCTTAAGTCGTTCTTTATTGAGAATACGTTTCTTTTTTTGCTTATTTTTTATCCATGGATCAGGAAATAAAATATAAATTCCATCAAGGCTATTACTTGGTATCTCATTTAATATTAAATCCCTTACTACATGACAATTTTTAGAGATGTAAGGACTAAAGGATTGAATTTTGCTGATAATTCATGATGATAACGGGGAAAGAACTTGGTTTACATATGAAAGATCATTCCGCCCCTCTAGTCGAATTATTACAAAAACATATTTCGCTTAATTTATCAAGAGCAAAATGTTTAGGATTATTTATCATTTCAATGCTTAACAGCAGGACAGTAAACATGTCATTGTTATGCAATAGAATGCCGTCTGGGATTAAAGCAGCTTCATGGTATAGAAGGATGCAAAGATTTATCTCTGAAATCTCAATATCATGGAGAGTATTACCTGTTATGTTAGTCATGATGACTGGGTTTGAGCAGGAGCAAAAATGGTTATTGTGTTTAGATAGAACGAAATTGG
This sequence comes from Rickettsia endosymbiont of Ixodes scapularis, assembly GCF_000160735.1. NCBI lineage: Bacteria > Pseudomonadati > Pseudomonadota > Alphaproteobacteria > Rickettsiales > Rickettsiaceae > Rickettsia > Rickettsia endosymbiont of Ixodes scapularis. The sequence goes on from NZ_CM000770.1 coordinate 1,429,265, forward strand.
AAATTTGCTTACTACATGACAATTTTTCATTTTATCATCTTTGGATATTGGAATATCAAGGACAACAGCTGTATCCAACGTACTAATTGAGTAGAAATATTATACAAGATATTAACCAATGTATCTAATCCAACACGAAATATACTATTTTGCCTATAACCATGTTTTTTAATAACTATTGGTTTATCTAAAACTATAATCTCTCCAGTTTGATAAGCTAGGCAAAATGCAATAGACAATATTTGCATCAATGTATCTAATCGTAAATCATTAGTAATATGAGTTGCTTCACAGTTGAATCCTGCTGATTTAAAAGCTTTGAACATTGTTTCAATTTGCCATCTTTGAGCATATAATCTCAGCAGGATTTTTGATCTCATCACTATGTATTAAGACTGCAAGTTCACTCTTCTTATTTCTGATCCCTACTACATTAAATATTTCACCTTTTGTACCAATTCTACGTTGTGACAAACTCACATGCGATCCTATGGCTAGAGGGCGAAATAACTCTTGTATTTTAACCATTTTTCCCCTTGCATTACTGATATATTGTCTATTTTCTCTAACTCGAAAAACGTATCTTATTTGATTTGTTCTAAGCCAAGAGAGCCATTCCTTACCTATAAATTCTCTATCAGCGGTTAATGCTTCAATGCGGTTTTTGTCAAAAACTTCTAAAAAACACTCCATCAGATCAATACGCTCAATATAATCAGAGTTACCACACTTTTTATCACTTAGAAAATTCCAAAAAGGGGGATCGCTATACCATGAAAACTGACAGCTAAATATAAAATATTTATATGTCGTTTACCAAATTTCCAATTCGTTCTATCTAAACACAATACCCATTTTTGCTCCTGCTCAAACCCAGTCATCATGACTAACATAACAGGTAATACTCTCCATGATATTGAGATTTCAGAGATAAATCTTTGCATCCTTCTATACCATGAAGCTGCTTTAATCCCAGACGGCATTCTATTGCATAACAATGACATGTTTACTGTCCTGCTGTTAAGCATTGAAATGATAAATAATCCTAAACATTTTGCTCTTGATAAATTAAGCGAAATATGTTTTTGTAATAATTCGACTAGAGGGGCGGAATGATCTTTCATATGTAAACCAAGTTCTTTCCCCGTTATCATCATGAATTATCAGCAAAATTCAATCCTTTAGTCCTTACATCTCTAAAAATTGTCATGTAGTAAGATTAAATCCAAATTATTAGGGAATAATAAAAAATTCGTGATATTATGTTCGCCCGCAAGTTTTAAAACATTTACAACTCCGTTTAAATATACCTCTACCCCAATAAAAAGTGCATTAGGATTCATTTTAGCTTGATTAATGAAATGTTCACCCATACCAAAGCCTATCTCAAGAAATACTTTACGTTTTTCATTTACAAGCTTTTCTTTAGAAAATAAATATTTTGGTAGTTCGTTATCTAATAAATTCTGTTGCACTCCTGACAAGCTTTTACCGATGCGTCTTGCGTATGACCTATTCAAATTGATAGGAGAAAATAATATTACCCTACTGTAACCTTGTAGGTCCCTGTAAACATTTTCAATATTATAACTCTGATCTAAGAAAATTTGAGTTACCGCTTCTTCCTGTTTAAACCCTATTTCTAATATAATCTTACCGTTTGGTTTTAAGAATTGTTTGGCATTTCCGGCGATTGTTTTATAACACTGTAAGCCGTCTTCTTCAGCAAATAAAGCAATAGACGGTTCATAATTGATTGTTTCAATTGCCATCTCTGATTTTTCGCTGTGAGATATATAGGGTGGGTTGCTAACTATAAGATCAAATTTTTGCTTTCCTAGATTTTCAAACCAATCACTATGAATAACTTGCAAACGATCCATTACCTCATATTTTGCCGCATTACTTTTGATAATTTCTATAGCATCAAGACTTATATCGGTCGCAATTACATTAGCATTCGGTAACTCACATAATAGGCTTATAGCAATACAGCCGCTACCTGTCCCGAGTTCTAGGATTTTTGTGTATTCGTCATTGCGAGAAGACGCCATAGGCGTCGACGAAGCAATCTCAGGCAAAATCCCTGAGATTGCCACGCTCCTTTCAGTCGCTCGCAATGACGGTTTGAGTAACCCTAGAACTATTCTCACCAAAACTTCAGTATCGCTTCTTGGAATTAATACATGTTTATTAACAATAAATTCACGTGAGTAAAATTCTTTAACACCTGTAATATACGCTATCGGTTCATGCTTTAATCTTCTCTTTAACAGTTTTTCAAAAGCTTCTATCTCAGCTTCATTTAACTGCTCATCAAGATTAATAAGCAAATACTCAATAGGTTTATTTATAACATGCCGTAGTAAAATTCGTGCTTCTAATTGCGGCGAACTAATACCGATTTTATTTAATTTATCTGTAGCATTACTAAGAATTTGCTTTATAGAACATTGCATAGAAACTTTTATTTTCTGCCAAAATTTTTCATTTCTAAAATCTCATCTACACTACCTAACGGTACTCGTTTTTTAAGTTCGGTAAATTCACTAAATATGTTAGAAGATTTATTATCAGTTATAATCTCCCCATATCCCTTGGCAGCTCACAAGAAAATTCCATAATCTCATTACTAGTCGGATGAGTAAAACTTAAATACCAAGAATGTAGGGCTTGACGCTTAAAATCAATTAATTTTGCTTTTAGTTCAGGGGGAGAATGAGCAATTTTTCGGTCGTTATTGCCATAAGTTTGATCGCCGACTACCGAATGTTTTAAATGGCTTAGCTGTACTCTAATTTGATGAGTTCTACCCGTACTAAGCTTGCACTCTACCATACTAATAGTACCGCTGTAAAACAATTCTAGAGTCTTGTAATGCGTAACGGCTTCTTTACCGCCATATTTTAATATGGTCATTTTTTGACGATCGCTTCGGCTACGACCGATATTATTCTTAATGACTCCTTCTAGCGGATTAATTACTCCCCACACTAACGCTTTATATTTCCGTATTACCTGTCTTTGCTCTATCTGATTTGCAAGCAACATATGTGCTTTATTATTTTTAGCAACTACCATCAAACCGGTAGTGTTCTTATCTAAACGATGTACTATCCCGGGTCTTTCTGATGAACCGATATCCGATAAATTCTTCGTATGATAAAGTAATGCATTAACAAGCGTATCATCATGATGCCCTGCTCCAGGATGTACCGTCATACCTGCAGCTTTGTTAATTACTATCAAATCATCATCTTCGTAAATTATATCAAGTGCTATATTTGCTGCTGCAATTTTTAGCTCTTCAGGTTCTTTAAAAGAAAATAATATAACATCATTCTCCTTGACCAAAACATCAGGATCAGAAATAATTACATCATTAACTTGTACGCAAGAACTTTTAATAGATTTTTGAATTTGGTTTCTAGAAACATTTTCAAGAAGTTGTGATAAAGCTTTATCAAGTCTTATATTATTTAGTTCGTTCGGTACATTATATGTTAACATATGTTATTTTAAGATAATGAATAATACGCTTAAATGGTTAAGTGCAATCGGTGTTGAATATTATTGCCATGAACATCCACCGAAATTAAAAGTGAGTAATAATACCAAGCTAACTGAAAAGCCACAAGTAAAACTTATGCCTACAAAAGAAACTGCATTCTATATGAATAGAAATCTTTCCAAATTTAAAGGAGACACGGAACACAGAACCGCAGCGTACACAAGCGTACGTGAGGATTCGAGTACCGGATCGACGTATAAATTACCTCTAGAAGTAGAGTTTGGGAAGATTTCTAATGATAAAGTTCATGATAATATAACCCTAGCAAGATCTCTTGCCGATAAAGCTAATAATATCGAAGAACTAAAAGAATCTCTACTAAATTTTAATGGTTGTGAACTTAAGAAATTTGCTACTAATACGGTTTTCGGTGACGGTAATTTGGAAGCTAAAATTATGTTAATAGGCGAAGCCCCGGGAAGTATCGAAGATTTAAAAGGCATACCTTTTTGCGGTGAAAGTGGCAATTTACTTGATAATATGCTGCACGCTATCGGAATTTCACGAAAAAATAACGCTTATATTACGAATACGGTATTTTGGCGTCCTCCTGCTAATAGACAACCGACACTCGAAGAAGTCGATATTTGTAGACCTTTCGTTGAGAAGCATATCGCTCTTATTAACCCGAAGCTAATTATTCTAGTCGGTAGCACGGCTGCAACTAGCTTACTTGGAAAAAATTCAGGTATTACTAAAATTAGACAAGAATATTATTTTTATACCAATAAATATCTATCCGCTCCTATTCAAACTACGGCAATCTTCCACCCTGCTTATCTATTACGCCAACCTATGCAAAAACGAACCTCTTGGTATGATTTACTCAAGATTAAGGAGTATTTAGTAAATAATAGACTTCTTGCATAACTTGTACATTAATCTCGTACTCACAGTTTCACTTACTTTTTAAAATAATTTTCTACTGGACAATTAGTCGTATATATGCGACAATGTAATCGTCTCTAGTTAAGCTTAATATGCAAAAAACTAAACAAATACAATTTTTTATAACAGAAAATGGTAAATCTTATATTAAAGATTGGTTAGAAAAATTAGATATCGAGACGCATAGTAGAATTCTTAATAACGCGAGTTTCGTATTAATAGAGGAACTGAATAGCTGATAGTAACTGGGTTACGAGGATATTAGTAATATTGTTTTTGTTATAAAATGTACTTAAAACTGCATAAATTTTTAGTAAATTGTCTTTTTTGACTATAACTATTAAATTGTAAAACTTGTCACACCTCTTACAAACCTTGAAAGGATAAGCATTATAGCATATTCATTAACCATAATTTAGGCATCTTAATACGAAACTCGCGTTTAATAGATTAGTTCGCTTAGAATATGGAATTTATGGTAATTACAAACAGATAAAAGGAAGGCTATATGAGCTTAGGTTTTTCTTTGGCAAAGGTTATAGAATATATTTTACTGAAAAAGATAATAAAATTATTCTGCTATTAAATGCAGGTAATAAAGATACTCAAGGCAAAGATATTAAAAAAGCCTTAGAAATAATAGAAGAAGTTTATAAACGAAATTGAGGGTGTTATATGGAAAAGTTTACAGATTATTTAAAAGAAAAATTACAAAATGAGGAAATATTAGTAGGATATATTAATGAAGCGTTAGAGCAATATTTTGTGGATCATAATAAGGAGCTATTTTTGGCTACTTTAAAAGAAACCATTATAGCAAAAGGAGGTATAGCAAAAATCTCTAAAGAAGCTCATATAAATAGACAACATATATATAGAATGTTATCTAGCAAAGGTAATCCAAGTTTCGACAATATAGGATCTTTATTAAACGCTTTAGGCTTGCAGTTGAAAGTAGAAGCATGTGCGTTTTAAATTTTCATTAACCTTGCAAGTTGAGCAAGATATCAAAGAAAATTTTTAAATCCTAATAAATCATAATTCATTTCTAATTTCATTAAATTAGGGTTATACTTACTGATGTATAAAAATAAGGTATATCCATATGACCAATGAAAATAATAATGATTCAGAATTTGCCGAATTAAAAATCAGAGGAAAAATATTTAAATTACCGATACTTAAAGCAAGTATCGGTGAGGATGTAATCGATATAAGTAGGGTATCTGCAGAAGCCGATTGCTTTACTTACGACCCGGGCTTTATGTCTACTGCTTCTTGTCAGTCTACTATCACCTATATAGACGGTGATAAAGGAATCTTGCGGCATCGAGGATATGATATTAAAGATTTAGCTGAGAAAAGTGATTTTTTAGAAGTAGCATATTTACTGATTTATGGGGAACTACCAAGTAGCGAGCAGTATAATAATTTCACTAAACAGGTTGCTCATCATTCATTAGTGAATGAAAGATTACATTATTTATTTCAAACCTTTTGTAGCTCTTCTCATCCTATGGCTATTATGCTTGCGGCTGTCAGTTCTCTTTCGGCATTTTATCCTGATTTATTGAATTTTAAGGAAGCAGACTACGAACTTACCGCTATTAGAATGATTGCTAAGATACCTACTATCGCCGCAATGTCTTATAAATATTCTATAGGGCAACCGTTTATTTATCCTGATAATTCGTTAGATTTTACCGAAAATTTTCTGCATATGATGTTTACAACGCATTGTACGAAATATAAAGTAAATCCAATAATAAAAAATGCTCTTAATAAGATATTTATCCTACATGCAGACCATGAGCAGAATGCTTCTACCTCAACAGTTCGAATTGCCGGCTCATCCGGAGCTAACCCTTTTGCTTGTATTAGCACGGGTATTGCCTCACTTTGGGGACCTGCTCACGGCGGGGCTAATGAAGCGGTAATAAATATGCTTAAAGAAATCGGTAGTTCTGAGAATATCCCTAAATATATAGCTAAAGCTAAGGATAAAAATGATCCGTTTAGGTTAATGGGTTTCGGTCATCGTGTATATAAAAACTATGACCCGCGTGCCGCAGTACTTAAAGAAACGTGCAAAGAAGTATTAAAGGAACTCGGACAGTTAGAAAATAATCCACTTTTACAAATAGCAATAGAACTTGAAGCTATCGCTCTTAAAGATGAATATTTTATTGAGAGAAAATTATATCCAAATGTTGATTTTTATTCAGGTATTATCTATAAAGCTATGGGTATACCGTCGCAAATGTTCACGGTACTTTTTGCAATAGCACGAACCGTAGGCTGGATGGCACAATGGAAAGAAATGCACGAAGACCCTGAACAAAAAATCAGCAGACCAAGACAGCTTTACACCGGTTATGCACATAGAGAGTATAAGGATATTCGGGAGAGGTAAACATTGTCGTCATTGCGAGCGACTGCAAAGGAGCGTGGCAATCTCAAGAGATTTGATGAGATTGTCACGTCGCTTCGCTCCTCGCAATGACGTTGAAAATATAAACCATATGAATTTTATTGATGAAGTTAAAATATATATAAAAGGTGGTAACGGTGGCAATGGTTGTGTTAGTTTCCATCGTGAGAAATTTATTGACAGAGGCGGGACCGGACGGTGGTAACGGTGGACGTGGCGGTAGTGTTATTTTCAGGAGTAATCACCATCTTAATACGCTAGTAAATTATCGATATAAACAGCATTTTACTGCAGAAAACGGTAAAAACGGTAAAGGTTCAAATAGAATTGGTAAATCAGGAAAATCGTTAGTTCTTGATGTTCCCATCGGTACTCAAATCTTTTCCGAGGACGGCAATATATTATTGCATGACTTTACTGAAGATGACCAAAGCTTTGAAATAATTAAAGGAGGAAGTGGCGGTCTTGGTAATAGTCATTTCAAAACGTCGGTTAATCAAGCTCCAAGAAAGCGTACGGAAGGAGAAATTGCCGAAGAAATGTGGATTCATTTAAGCTTAAAACTTCTCTCTAATGTTGGGCTTGTGGGTCTTCCAAATGCCGGTAAATCTACTTTTTTATCGGTTGTAACGGCAGCCAAGCCTAAAATTGCCGATTATCCCTTTACTACTTTAGTGCCGAATCTTGGAGTGGTGTATGTTGATGACGAAGAGTTTGTTATAGCCGATATTCCTGGCTTGATCGAAGGAGCTCATCAAGGTCACGGACTTGGCGATAAATTCTTAAAGCATATAGAAAGATGTAATGTATTAATACATTTAATAGACGGCTCTAGTAATGATGTAGTTGCAGATTATAATACGGTACGTCTTGAGCTTGAATCATATTCCGATTATCTAAAAAATAAAATCGAAATCATATGTCTTAATAAATGTGATGTTCTTACCGATGAGGAAATACAAGAAAAAATAAATAAGTTACAGAAAGCTACTAATAAAGAAGTTTTTCCTATCTCTACCTACACTAATACCGGAGTAAATAAAATAATTAAACTGGCTTTAAAGACTATAAAAAATCAGGAGTAATACTGTTAGGTATTAGTTGCATGGATCGAAAAACCCGTTCAATGTCATACCGTGGCTTGACCACGGGATCCAGAAATACAATTTAAGACACTAATATTATTAATAGTAATCTTTAATGTCATCCCGCAACTTGATTGCGGGATCTCAGGATACAGCCTGTGACACAAGAGCCTGTGGTCAAGCCACGGGATGACACAAAAAAGCACTGTATTCCTGTTTTTGCAAGAATGAAAAAAATGGTAAACTTTAAATCAAAGTAATACGTTACTCTTCTGCCTCTAGATATTTCTCTAGCTCTTCCTTAGTATATTTCTTTTCTTTAAGCTTTATTTCGTTATTAAATATATATTGTACAACTTTATCTTCTAAGGCAGGACCTTTAAGTCCTTCAATTGCTCTAGGATTATTTTTATAAAAATCAAATATCATATTTTCCTGCCCAGGAAAATTACGTGCTTGTTGCATAATAACTTTTCTTAAATCATCAGGCTCTAATTGCAAATTTTTAGATTTTGCATATTCAGCAAGTAATAAGCCTATTCGCACACGGCGTAGGGCTAATTTATTATAATATTCTGTTATTTCTTTAGAGGATTTATCTTTTAATAATGATTCATCTTGGTCATTTTTATCGGTTTCGGACTTTAGAATATTTTTTTCTTGCTCTAATAAAGATTCCGGTACATCAAAATCTAACAATTTTTCTAACTTATCAAATAAGTTCATTTTCATTATAGTATTAATAGCTTCTTCCGACTCATTTTCTATTTGTTTAGTAAAATGTGTACGCAATTCTTCAAGGCTATTACTTTGGAATTTTTTAGCAAACTCCTCATCAATAACGGTAGGTTCTGCAGTATGTACTACTTTAATTTGTACTGCAAAACGAGCATCTTTACCTGCTAAATCTTTAGCATGGTAATTTTCAGGAAAAGTAACATTAACATCTACTTCACTACCTGTTTTAGAACCTATTAATTGTTTCTCAAAACCTGGAATAAGTGTATTACTACCTATTACTACCTTAAAATCATTTAATTTACCGCCTTCAAAAGCTTCATCCTTGATGTATCCGATTGCATCAATAGTAACCTGATCTCCATCTTTTATTTTTGCTTTACTTTCTTTGGTATAGCTTTTTGTTGATGCGGCAAGTTTTTCTAGTTGTTCTTCAACATCTTTAGAGTTTACTTCTAATTTTGGACGATCTAGTGAGATTTTCTTTAAATCCGGAATAGTAATTTTAGGTAATAGCTCTATTTTTACGGTAAATTCTAAAGCTTTATCGGGTTCGTTTTGTAATTCTTCAATTTTGGGTCTACCGATTATATTTAGATTATGCTCTTTAATAACGTGATTTACCGAATGGTTAATTCTTCTTTCTATTATATCATTCCTGACGGAAGTACCGTATTTTTTCTTAACAATTGAAACCGGTACTTTACCGGCTCTAAAACCCGCTATTTTAACTTTTTTGGTTAAATCAAGTAATTCTTTTTGAATATCGTCATCTATCTCACTTAAAGGAGTAGAGATTCTTGCATGAAAATCCAATCCTTCGTTTTTTAATACGGTAATTCCCATTTTAATAATCCATTAATTCTGTACATAGTTTGCTAATCAAAATAAACTAAAGAGCTGAAATATGCAATAGTTTTTGTAAAATCCCATTAGGATTAGGCATTGTTGACTGTGAGTTTCGCAGGACTCACCTTTGCCGGCATATAGCTTAAGCAGGTAAGGTAGTTACTTTTTGTAATACGTGATAAACAGCATCAAAAAAATATGTAAAGTTACTAATATCTTTTCTAATTTGATGTTTAATTTTAAACCAATAATGTTCTATAGGATTAAGGTCAGGACTGTAAGTAGGAAGGAATAAAATACTTGCCCCTACCGATTCAATTAATGTCCCCCTTCGGGGATAAGAAATCCCTCGCCTTCAGGCGAAGGGAAGATATAATGAAATTGCTTTAGCAATGAATTTATATCAAGAAACATGAGAAGTTATAGAAAGAATAGTCATAGTCAGTATGATTTAAAAGTACATCTTATATGGATACCAAAATATAGGAAGAGAGTATTGATAGGCAAAGTAGCGGAAAGGGCTAGAGATTTACTAAGGCAGATTTGTATGGAACATGAAGTATATATAATTTCAGGGAAAATATCATGTGATCACGTGCATATGTTTATCTCATATAAATCACAAATATCTCTTAGCAAGTTAGTACAGTATTTAAAAGGTAGTAGCTCAAGAATTTTATTGCAAGAATTTGCTCATTTAAGAAAACAATTTTGGGGCAATCATTTGTGGGCTAGGGGCTATATGGCGGTCAGTTCAGGTAATATAACTGATGAAATGATACAGCACTATATTGATGAACAGGAAGGTGAACCTGTGAATGATGATCGATTTCTAATCGATTCCACTTTATAACCCCTCAGCTTATAGCTGAGGGTTCTTTAGTTTAGTTTTGGCATAGTAGCAACTCCCTTACCAACTGCTTCTGATTTAGTATCTAAAATATCTCCAATACGGCGTAATGCTATTAAACTATGCTGAAACTCTTGCCACATTTGTGCTAATCTTAGAATTGGTTGAGTTATATGATTAGCCAGCATATTAAAAGCTACTAAGCCTCCAACTGTTAACTCGTGTTGTAGTACAATCTTAACGCAAAACCATAATAGCAAGGCTGAAGTTAATTTTTGTATTAAGCTAATCCCCTGATTAGCAATGATCGCTACCTTCTTAGCTGAAAATGTTGCCCGTAACTGGCAAGCTAAAATGTGTTGCCAACATTTTAAAAAAGCTGATTCTGTAGCAGTAGTTTTTAATACTTCAATACCAGTAATAATTTCAGTTAAATAAGCTGTAGCAAGACTACTTGCGTCATATTCTTTAGTCACTCGATGCCTTAATATTGGCCCAATACTTAGCCAAAACACAACATATAACGCTAAGGACCCAAGTACTATCCAAGTTACTATATTAACGCGAGTTTCGTATTAAGATGCCTAAATTATAGTTAATGAATATGCTATAATCCTTATCCTTTCAAGGTTTGTAAGAGGTGTGACAAGTTTTACAATTTAATAGTTATAGTCAAAAAAGTCAATTTACTAAAAATTTATGCAGTTTTAAGTACATTTTATAACAAAAACAGTATTATCAAGATCCCCGTAACCCAGTTACTATCAGCTATTCAGTTCCTCTATTAATACGAAACTCGCGTTAATTTAGTATTAAACGGTAGCACTCCATCCGAAAAATTGTTAGAGGATTTGCTAAATAAATAAGCTTAAGAGCCTGTTCACGATCTTAATTTTAAAGCTAATTCACGCGAGTTTCGTATTCAAAAAGTCGCTGAATAGCTGATAGTAACTGGGTTACGGGGATCTTGATAATACTGTTTTTGTTATAAAGTGAGTACAAAATC
>NZ_CM000770.1:1441682-1444076 GCF_000160735.1 Rickettsia endosymbiont of Ixodes scapularis
AAAAACTTTAAGAGCAATACCTATGATAATGGATTTTACAGAAATATTTTGTTACGTCGATGATTTTTTTCAAGAATTAGACAAGCATACAAATTCAATTACTAACCATAACAACAAATCTGGTCCTAAAAAGTCGACTGAACAGAAGTGAGGTAATAACAATTATAATAGGCTACTGGCAGTCATCTTATGATTGTTTTAAGAATTATTATCTGAAGCAAATATGAATTCATCATCAAAGAGATTTTCAATTAGTAAGCTATAGTCAATTTATAAAAATAATAGGTCCACATTTACCACTATTAGTACTAATATTCAATTCTATTTTGGATCAGTGTGACGGACTCTCTTTTGTAGATTCAAGTAATATAGAGGTATGTAAGAGATACCGTATTTCAATGAATAAAGTGTTCGCCGGCATAGCAGCAAGCAGTAAGACAACAAAAGGTTGGTTCTATGGACTTAAACTACATCTAATAATTAATAGAGCCGGTGGTATAGTTAAAGCATCTTTTAGCCCTGGCAATAAGGATGATAGAAAACAGCTGGAACTGATAATCAAAAATCTTTTTGGTAAAGTATTCGGAGATCGTGGTTATATTTCGCAACAATTATTTCTACAACTTTTAGAGCAAGGAATTTTTATGGTAACTAGGGTAAAGAAAAATATGAAAAATAAACTTATGTCTATGTTGGATAAAATATTATTGCTTAAAAAAGCATTAATAGAATCTGTGTTTAGTAAAATTAAACTATTGGGGAAGTTTGAGCATTCAAGGCATAGATCAGTTACAAATGCCTTTGTGCATATGGTTGCAGCACTGATAAATTATCAAATGTCTGATAATAAACCTTCTATTACATCTCTCTTGATATGCTAAATCCTATGCTATATTAATTCGAAACTCGCGTTAAAAAACAAGTTTTTTATAGGTTTTTACTTCCTTCCCGCTTCCGTGGTAATAACGTTAAGAGAATTTTTTACTAGACTGCTTCATCAATTACTTCGTAATTTTCCTCGCAATGACATTAAGCAATAAGGTTTAAACGTACTTCTTCGTTAAGTTCTTTAGCAGAAGATAATTCTATATCAAGTTCGGCAAATATCTGCACTAAGGCTATAGATAAATCATTGATCATTTTATCGGTATGGGCAGGGGTTGGGATGATTCGGAGGCGTTCCGTACCTCTCGGTACGGTTGGAAAATTGATATGTTGAACGTAAATACCGTATTCATTAAGGAGCATATTTGAGGTTTTCGCCGCTTTAATCGGATCACCAATAATTATCGGCACTATATGACTTTCATTTTTCAAATAAGGTATATTAAAATGTTCAAAAGAATTTTTAAGTTTTGTAACTACTTCTTGATGTTTTATTCGTTCTTCATTTGATTCTTTGAGATGTCTAATACTATGCGTTGCAGCGGTAGAAATTACCGGCGGCAATGAAGTAGTGAAAATAAACCCTGGAGCGGTTAGTCTTATAGCGTCGACTAAATTATGGTTGCTAGTGATATAACCGCCGATAGTGCCGTATGCTTTGGCAAGTGTACCTTGAATAATATCGATTTGATCACTACAATTAAGAAGTTCGGCAATACCGCCACCCTGTTTACCGTATAAACCGACCGTATGAACTTCATCGATAAAGGTTAAAGCATTATATTTTTTGGCTAAGTTGATTATATCTTTGATAGGTGAGAAGAAACCGTCCATAGAGTAAGCCGATTCAAAAACAATAATTTTTGGTCTATTAATATCGAATGATTGTAAAAGCTCTTCTAGATGCTTAACGTCTAAATGTCTATATATATATTTCTCGGCTCTTGAACTTGTAATCCCTGCAATTATTGATGCATGATTTAGCTCATCGGAGAAAAATACTATATCTGGCATGATTTTAGCAAGACTTGCAAGCGTTGTATCATTTGCAACAAAACCGGATGTAAAAACTAAAGCTGCTTGCTTTTTGTGTAAATTTGCAAGTTCTTTTTCAAGCTCAAGAATGGCGATATTATTACCGCCGATATTGCGAGTTCCGCCTGATCCAACACCGTATTTTAGCAAGGCATCTATAGAAGCTTGCATTACTTTTGCATGTTTACTCATACCCAAATAGTCATTAATGCACCACATAACTATTTGTTTATTAGCGTGTTCTGCAAAAGGAAAATTATCGGCTTGTCTTTTTAAGGCCTTAAATTCTCGATATCTTCCTTCGCTTTTGATCTTATCTATATGTTTGCTAAATATAGTATTGTAATAAAACATTAGAACTATTGATTTGTTAGAAATTTTTTATGTGAATTGTAAAACGTACTGTATCATCCGTGGCTCGACCACGGGATCCATAAAAACAATAAAAAATACTAGTATTTCTACTGGATCCCG
>NZ_CM000770.1:1444576-1450170 GCF_000160735.1 Rickettsia endosymbiont of Ixodes scapularis
ATTTATCGGGGTTATCACCGCTTAAATAATATATAGTATTCTGCCCTTCTTTAAAATTCGCTATATATTCGTCAAGGCTGATCATTTTATTATGCAAGGCACTTCTGAATATACATACCTCTAATAATTTTTCATGATCGGTAGTAGCCTCACATAAACCCTCTTTTAAAGCACCGCCGAAATTAGCCCAAAACTTATTATATTCTTCAGGTGATTCCTCTTTCTTTTTTCTAAGCTCGCCAAGCACTTTTTTTGTAATAGCATTTTTGATTTTCTCAAGCACGCTATTATGCTGCAGTGATTCACGGCTAATATTTAGTGGTAAATCTTCTGAATCAACTACACCTCGTAAAAACCTCAAATATGACGGGATTAAATCTATATTCTCATCAGATATAAATACTCTTTTTATATATAATTTTACTCGCCTTTTGCGATCAGGGTGAAATAAGTCAAATGTTTTGCTCGATGGGATAAAAAGTAGGTTAGTAAATTCTATAGCTCCCTCGTTTTTATTATGCATCGTTATCCAGGGGTCATCAACGGCATAAGATAAGCTTTTGTAGAATTCTTTATATTGTTCTTCCGTAATTTCTGATTTCGGTCTTGTCCATAATGCAGAAGCTGAATTAAGCTGGATTTCATTATTACCGGCTTCATCAAAGAAATATATCGGTATTGCTATGTGATCGGAATAGCTTTTAACGATGTGTTTTAATCTAAAATGATCAAGGAATGTATCTTCTTCCTTTTTAATATGTAAAACGATTTCCGTGCCTCTTGTGAACTCTTTATCTGAATCTAAGACAATATATTCACCAAGCCCGTCTGATTCCCAAACATGAACTTTATCCTCACCAGCTTTTCTTGAGGTTACAGTCACTTTATCGGCTACCATAAAGCTTGAATAAAATCCAACACCAAATTGACCGATTAGCATATTATCCTTTTTAGAATCACCGGAGAGGCTTTTAAGAAAATTTGCCGTACCCGATCTTGCAATAGTACCGAGATTTTCGATTAAATCCTCTTTATTCATGCCTATGCCGTTATCACGGATAATGATTTGTCCGTTACCTTTATCGACTTTAACCGTAATTTTAAAATTGCTATCACCTGCTACTAATGCACTATTACTTTGAGATAAATAACGTAATTTATCGCAAGCATCCGAAGCATTGGAAATTAACTCCCTCATAAAAATCTCTTTATTACTATAAAGAGAGTGAATCATTAAATTTAAAATCTTGCCAACCTCGGCATCAAACTTTTTCTTTTCTTGTGTCATACTAAACCAATTTATAAATTCTTGTTTTTAGCTTTGTTACTAGGTCAGTTTTTTTTGTCATTGCGAGGAAAAACTGTAAGTTTTGACGAAGCAATCTCGTGCTATAGTCCTGAGATTGCTACGCTCCTTTTAGTCGCTCGCAATGACGATTTTGGTATCTTGTAACAAAATTTTATTTATTTAATATAGGAATTAATAATCAAATTTAAATAGTCTTAATTAATATTTTTTATCAATATCGTTTTTAAGCTATGAGTATGACCTTTAATAATTTCGATATTACTACGTGATAATTTCCATTCTTTTGCTAAATAATTTATGATTTCTTCATTAGCTTTACCTTGCTCCGGTACTGCTTTTATAGATAATTTTAGATATGGGATATTATTAATAGTTATAAAATCGCTAATTAGATTCCGGTTAGAATTAGGTTTTACTTTAAGACTAAGTAAAGCCTGATTTGAAGAAGAATTGTAATTGTAGAATTTATCCATGAATATCTTTTATCACATTTGCTTATTATTTTTAATAAAAAAATCCTTGAAAAACTTTGCTTAAACTGATATAAAGTTTACTGTAAATGTTTAGCACCCTTAGCTCAGCTGGATAGAGCAACAGATTTCTAATCTGTGGGTCAGAGGTTCGAATCCTTTAGGGTGCGCCATTCTTCGATTTCCGACACTTTTATAAAGCTATCAAACGGCGTATACATCATAAAATCAAGTTTTTTGCCGTTTAACTGGAATATTAAGTGTCTTTCACCAAATCTCTAAACTAAGCAGCTTTTCTCTTTCTTCTAAATAGTAAATTTATCACCTTATAAAAAGAAATATTAATAATTTAATTAATTAAAAATATTTCTCAAGTTTATTAATATAAGCTTTAATTTCTTTTGTGTTAACTAATATAGGATTATCAAAATGCCAAATTCTTCAACTCAAGGTAAATTTGGACAACATGAAATTAATATTAAACTAGAAAAGTTTTTTAAAGAACATAAATTAACATTAAAGAACCCAGATATGCTAAAAGACTTTAGTGTTCTTATAGCCGATTCATCTAATAACCATGATATCACAAGTATAGCTCCATATGTAGACACAATGGAGAATTTGCTAAACTCAATACCGAATCATTACCACAAAACAGAATTCTTAGATTATGTAACGAATATAGTACCAGATCATAAATATGAAAATTTGCTTAATGGAGCTAATAATGAACTAAAGAACCCTCAGCTATAAGCTGAGGGGTTATAAAGTGGAATCGATTAGAAATCGATCATCATTCACAGGTTCACCTTCCTGTTCATCAATATAGTGCTGTATCATTTCATCAGTTATATTACCTGAACTGACCGCCATATAGCCCCTAGCCCACAAATGATTGCCCCAAAATTGTTTTCTTAAATGAGCAAATTCTTGCAATAAAATTCTTGAGCTACTACCTTTTAAATACTGTACTAACTTGCTAAGAGATATTTGTGATTTATATGAGATAAACATATGCACGTGATCACATGATATTTTCCCTGAAATTATATATACTTCATGTTCCATACAAATCTGCCTTAGTAAATCTCTAGCCCTTTCCGCTACTTTGCCTATCAATACTCTCTTCCTATATTTTGGTATCCATATAAGATGTACTTTTAAATCATACTGACTATGACTATTCTTTCTATAACTTCTCATGTTTCTTGATATAAATTCATTGCTAAAGCAATTTCATTATATCTTCCCTTCGCCTGAAGGCGAGGGATTTCTTATCCCCGAAGGGGGACATTAAAAGAAGAAATAATTATTAATATCCTCAAAGAACTATCATCAGACCACTCTGATGTAATACTTAATTTAAAACCGAGTAATAACGAAAAAGAGTTTAAAGAAAAATTAGACAAGATTATTAATACTTATGAAAAAGGGAAGGAAAATCCTGAAAACAAAAAAGCAATTTCTCAAGAAATCAAAAAAGAATTAGAGAATCTAGATACATGGTGCAAAGAAACAGCTAAAAAAACGCGAGTTTCGTATTAAGATGCCTAAATTATGGTTAATGAATATGCTATAATCCTTATCCTTTCAAGGTTTGTAAGAGGTGTGACAAGTTTTACAATTTAATAGTTATAGTCAAAAAAGACAATTTACTAAAAATTTATGCAGTTTTAAGTACATTTTATAACAAAAACAATATTACTAATATCCTCGTAACCCAGTTACTATCAGCTATTCAGTTCCTCTATTAATACGAAACTCACGTTAACTATTTCTTGACCTTTGCCAAAGCTTTAAAACTATGTTTTATAACTTGTCCAATATTTTTAAAAGCATGCGAAATATCTTTTTTAACGCGAGATTCGTATTAATAGAGGAACTGAATAGCTGATAGTAACTGGGTTACGAGGATATTAGTAATATTGTTTTTGTTATAAAATGTACTTAAAACTGCATAAATTTTTAGTAAATTGTCTTTTTTGACTATAACTATTAAATTGTAAAACTTGTCACACCTCTTACAAACCTTGAAAGGATAAGCATTATAGCATATTCATTAACCATAATTTAGGCATCTTAATACGAAACTCGTATTAGTTAATAATTTAACTATTTCTTAATAAAGAGAAATTTGTAAAAAATAGACATCTTCCCAAAGCAGTTTATAGAGAGGAATTTAAAGGATACACGGAAACACTTGCCGCCATAGACATACGTGAGGATGAGGGATTAGGATCGACGTACAAATTGCCCTTAGAAGCAAGTTATGCAGGAAGTCTAATAATTCAAGATCAATAAATCCTTATCAATCCTAAAACCTTTGAAACGCTCAAGTAACGACATACCAAGCAGTGAAATATCAAGGTCACCAAGACCTACATGTCCTTTGATGTTCTTAAATTCCGTACCGATTACTACACTATTTAAGGTTATAGGGGCAGCTTTATTTTCGCCGTTAGCTGTTAGATAAGTTCTAGTATATTTTAATTTAGTTAAGTCAAAGCCTAATTTTTGGGCATCTTCTTTAGTCAAAGCTATATCACTTGCACCGGTATCTACCATAAATTTTATTTTAACGTTATTTACAAAAGCATTGATATAAAAATGTCCGTCTCCGCTACGGGCTATAATAATTTCTCCGACTTCAGTAGACCATTTATATGATGGAATTAAAGCAGACATTACTCTATGATAAGCGTAGCTCAGCTCAAACCTAAAAGCATAACCGGTTATTATAACCAAGAAAATTGCTGCCCACATTGCTAATTGCAAACAAAATCTGCGTATTTCATTTTGGCTAATAGTACTGTAAATTATACTAAATAATATTAATAACGACGCACAAAAACTCCCTATATTTTGCGGTTCTTTAAAAAATTTTGGATAATGTTGATTGATATATTTGTATAATAAACCGCTTACAATTACGGTGCTGCAAATTATAAAAATAAGTTTTATAAGTTTTTTATTCATATAATATACTACAAGTAAATAAAGAATAGGTATACGAAGTTCTATGCAGATGCAGGTACCAGGCGGAAACGGCAGCAATTTTGTCCGTCTATTATGCTCTAGAATGCGGATAAGCAAGTTGTACATTCGGCTCTAGGCGGTAATATTTGTATATCTTGCGTTTTAAGTGTTGTACGCAAATTATCTATGCAGCATTTAAGCTTGATTTTTTACAATTTAGAGCTTCTTCAAGCAAACTGAAAACAGTGTTACTATATTTATAACATTATCCGGGTTTACAACTAGCTTGTTGTTTTTTTAGCAGCGTTAAAAGCTTTGAGTGACTCATTCCTTGCTCAATTTCAATGTTTCCTGAGAATTGATAACCTGTTGTATGGCTTAAAATATTATTAAGACTAATAGCATTTTTTAAGTATGGTAATTTGAATTTTTCGTCAAAATCTAAACTTCCTTGATCTACCATTAATGCAATTGCCGTTGCTGAAACAGCTTTTGAAACCGATGCTAACGGAAATAAAGTTTTATCCGTAATAACTCCGCTATTACCTTTCTGATTTCCAAACGTTGTTTTATAAATAACCTCACCTTTGTATAAAATTGCAATTGCTCCTCCTTGTAATTCGTCTTTTTGCAATTCAAACTTTTTAATAAAACTTTTTAGTTTTTGCGGTAATTCTACTCGTGTCTGTGCCAAAACTGTACGATGTGATAATATTAACATTATACTAAAAAATAGGATAAGTTTTTTATTCATATGGTGATATTATTTTCATTTACAAGTATGATACTAAGAAGTTAAATACGAGAGAATAATTTGCTATATACTTCATTCCGATTTC
>NZ_CM000770.1:1450670-1454035 GCF_000160735.1 Rickettsia endosymbiont of Ixodes scapularis
CGGAATTAGATAAGCAGTCGGTTTATTATGATTTAATAAGGCAACAGGCTCACCGCTTGCCTTATCCAATAATGCAGTAGGGCTTTTTTTAAATTCTGATATACTAACTGTTAGATTTGCATAAATATGTTCCATTATTAGACTCCAAGTAAACGAAGAAAGTTATACGAAAGATCAACTTGGAAAAGAGTAATCGGTCTGTAAGACGAGGAGCGGAGCGTATACTTAATACGTAAGCACCGCAGAACTTATTAGACGACATAGCCAATTTTTCAAGTTCATCGAGTATACCTATAATTAATACTAAATTAAATACTAATTATAGGCTATAATTTTATCTTTATCAAGAAAATCACATTAAATCGCCTATATTCTCTAAAAACAACCTAGCTCGATGCGATGCCGGTTTACTAAAAAAATCCTCGGCAGGCTGGTTTGCTAAAATCTGCCCTTGATCCATAAAAATAACACGATCCGCTATTAATTTTGCAAACTTCAAATGGTGCGTGACTACTACCATACTCATTTGATCTTTTAAATTTATATTCTCTATAACATCTTTAATATTTTCAGGATCGAGTGCCGAAGTCGGTTCGTCGAATAACAAAATTTCCGGCTTCATCATTAAAGCCCTTGCTATTGCTATACGTTGTTTTTGCCCTCCTGATAGGCTTGCCGGATATGAGTCAAATTTTTGCGTTAGCTTAAATTTTGCAAGTAATTCCTTTGCCATAGAAATTGCTTGTTCTTTTGGCAAATTTAAAACATTTACCGGAGTATAGATTAGGTTTTCTCCTACCGTTAAATGCGGAAAGAGATTAAAATTTTGAAAAACCATACCGACTTTTAAGCGAAGCTTTCTCCTATCTTTAGGTAATAGCTTCTTCCCGTCTACCAAAAAAGTACCGCTACTTGGTTCTTCTAAATTATTTAAAATTCTAAGCAGAGTAGTTTTACCGCTTCCCGAAGGACCTATTATTACAGTAGTTTCCTTAGTAGTAAAACTTAAATCAATATTCTTAATTGCGTAATTCTTGCCATAACACTTACAGACTTTTTCTAAAATAATCATAAACTAGACCGTAAATTTATAACCGTCATAAAGCGGCTTAACGTTATTTGGAAGCATTTTCGTAATCTCATGATAATCTATCGTGTGTCTCATATTGGTTAATAATATCTGCTCAGGTTTATATTTTTCACGCCATTCTAGAACTTTATCAAGCCCTACATGATTCGGATTTGATTTATAATCCATACAATCTAATATCCATATTTTTATATCTTTTAAAAATTTTTCTGATTCAGGCAGAAAATCGATTACATCGGACGAATAAACAAAATCACCTATACGTAAGCCCAAGCTATCTATAGGGCCGTGATGCTGTCTAAAAAATTGTATTTCGATAGTATTAATCTTAATTTTATCAAAAAAACTAACAGATTGAGTTGTGAATAGTCGCCCAAACTTAAATAATTTATTATTAAATAGATAATCAAATTTTGTATGGAGCTTTGCCGCACTATCGTGATCTGTATAGATTTCGAATGGCTTATCTTGCATAAAAGTAAATACCCGTAAATCATCGATGCCGTTAACGTGATCGGAATGATAATGTGTTAATATAGCACAATCGAGCTTATTTATCTTTTCTCGTAATAGTTGATTTCTAATATCAAAACCGAAATCAACTAATATTTGACTATTTTCATCTTTAATATATATTGCTGATCTAGTCCTTTTATTGTACTTTGAAGGAGATGTGCATATACTGCAATCGCACCCGATCACCGGTACGCCTATAGATGCTCCACACCCAAGTATTGTTACTTGCAACATAAATATTTAAAATGATGTTTGAAGTTTTTTATAATTTTTGCGGCTTAAATCAAGAAATATTCTTATTTTTGAATAACATTACTAACATTGGTCTAATACCTTATTTTTTAAAAATAATTTCGTTTTGTTTTAATATCGCTAATTTCGCCTTAATATATATTTTATACTGTATATATTTTTATATTCAATTAAAGAAAATTAAAAATGATAATGAACGGCAAAATAAATTTTGGCACGGTTATAATAAATTAGTTGAAATCGCTATAATATACGGGGTATTCGGTTTAATTTTTACCGCTCTTAAATTTTCAGTTAATTTCCCTCGCCCTTATTGCAGTCTTCCTGTGGATAGTTTCATGACCGTAATAAATACTGCAAACGAAAGATGCTTTTCAAGCTTTCCAAGCAACCACGCAGCTCTTAGCGTTTTAGTAACGTATTTTATTTGGGATTATATTAAATTACCATTAAAAATCTTAATGATTTGTGTTATTATACTCGTGTCATTATCTCGCATAAGCCTTGCCATGCATTACCCAAGTGATATAATCTACGGCATTATTATTGCATTTATAACAATATTGATAGGTAAATTAATTTATCGAGTCTTTGCAAATAATATAATAAGAAAGATCGGGGATTTTCATTAATGAGGCAATAATTAAGAAAAAATATATAAAAAACTTGGTTTTTAATCTTGAAAGTTTTTAATATGCGTGCTACAATGTAGCTACATTATTGAAAGAAGATTTTTATGTCTGCTGATTCTATTGTGCGAGCCCGTATTAATGAAGACGTGAAAGAAGAAGCAGCTTTAGTGCTTGCTGCTATGGGACTTACTTTATCTGATGCTGTTCGTATGCTGTTATTTCGTGTTGCTCGTGAAAAAGCATTGCCGTTTGAGCCGCTTATCCCAAATGATGAAACAATTAAAGCTATGAAAGCTGCAAGAAACGGCAAATTAGTTCATGTTGGTAATATCAATAATTTGTTATCTGATTTAAATGAGAACGATTAAACGTACTGCACAGTTTAAACGTGACTATAAACGTAGAAAACATGGAATAAATTTGGATGATATTTTACTGAAAGCAGTTAGGTACTTGGTTGCTGATATAACATTACCTATACATATGAGAGATTATGCCCTTATAGGTAATTGAAAAGATTGTAGAGATTGTCATATTAAACCGGATTTAGTATTAATTTATAGAAAACCCAATGCTGACACATTGGAGTTAATACGATTAGGTTCACACAATGAGCTTGGTTTTTAATTATTTTGAAATGAACCGGGAACGAGTTCCCACAAAACCCATTTAACCATCCATAGTACTGAACAGTTTTTGAAAAGCGTTTGATGTCGCTCCTAGCTAAAAACGAGAAGGCATTGTTGCGTGGATCAATTTCCCCTCTGTCTCATCCCGTGGCTTGACCATGGGATCCAGTTAAAAATACTAAAATTATTAGTATTTTTTATTGTTTTTATGGACCCCGTGGTCAAGCGAACTAGGTGACACAGTGG
>NZ_CM000770.1:1454535-1456701 GCF_000160735.1 Rickettsia endosymbiont of Ixodes scapularis
TTAAAATCACGTTTAAGCTTTATAAAGAATAATTATATATCAAGTATGATTGAAGAGAAAACTTTTAATAAAGTAACGAAAGATATCACTGTTTTTATAGATAAAAAATCAGCAGGGAATATTATGAACGGCGTAATAATATTTGATAATCGCAACGCTGATAACCCATCAGTAGTATTTGCGGGTTCAGGTACTCTTAATATATATGATAATAGCCCGATTTTTGAACTTAATAAAGGCATAAGACAAGAATATGACGTAAACGGTAATTTAACTCAGTTAACTTTCGATTCTTTAATGATAAAACTGCAAAATGATAATCCTTTAGTATCGCAAAGAACTAAACATAATAAAGAAGCAAACGAATATTATATAAGCGAATTACTTGCCCCTCCTCATGATTTAGCTATTACTAAAAAAATTAAATTAATTGCTGAAGCACATCAAAGAATAATTTGGCCTTTATATAATTTTGTATTACCTTTTTTAGCTCTTGCAGTTTTTTTGAGATATCCTTATAGCAAAAAGACAACTTTTATGCCGGTATTATTTTCTGCCTTAACAGTATTGCTAGTTACTTCAATTCATTTTATATTGCAAAATTTTGCCTCAAAAAATCTAGATTTTATTTTTGCTTGTTATTCCAATTTGGTTATTGCCTTAATGATCGGATTATATTTATTTGTACGTAAAAGAATATAAATTTATTAGACTACTTTATTCCAAGTTCCACGAGGATTTTGAGTAAAACAATCAATTTTGTTTTCCTGTCCGGTAAATTTATTTATTTTAACTGTTAATTCTTTTAAATCTTCCGGTAAATCGGTTATTATAATTATCCTTTTGAAAACTCTTATATACTCTTTTGCTTGTAAAATTTTTCCTACATCCGTAGGCGAAATAATAACAAGCACACTAGCATTATTAGGATTTGTACTCATCGGTAAATAATCGGCTGTTTTCAGCTGTGGATCAGCTTACTACCGTGAGGTATAAATTGCYTACGTGAATAAGTCCAAAGATTTTTATTGAGCATTTCTTGGGGATCAGCATCTGCAGTTAATTTCCCGCTATTAAGATCAGAGTGCTAGCATTTTTCAATCAGAAGCAATATCGATTTTAGAAGTAATTCATCGCTTGTTTGATAAATACTAAACATCTGCATAAAAATCGTATGTTATTTTTTATGAGAAAATTTAAATGGTACGGATGAAGGGACTTGAACCCCCACCCCTCGCGGCACAAGAACCTAAATCTTGCATGTCTACCAGTTTCATCACATCCGCATATTAGTAATGTCGTTACCGTAAGGCATTCTTGCATGGATTTGATGTCATTCCTGCCTCTGCGGGAATGACATCAAAGTATTTCCATCAAAAAATTATAATACACATCATATAATTTTTGTAAATCGCTAATTTTTGTGTATTCGTTTATTTTATGTGCCGTTTCGGATAATAAACCGAACTCTACTAACGGACAATAATTTTTTGACGAATCTTGCATCCGACGTACCGCCGCTTGTAGAGAATTCAGGCTTTATTTTAAGCGTATGCTCTACTACTTTAGCAAATTCTTTTATTTTATCTCTAGGATTCTGAATAAAACTTTCAGCAGAACTACTATATTCTAACTTATAATCTACTTTATATTCTTTACAATTCTGTTTAATAATTTCTTCTACCTGTTTTGCTAAAGTTTCTGCACTATGTAAATTATTAAAACGTATATTGAAAAATGCTTCTGTACTTGCCGGAATTATATTTAAAGTATTATTACCGACATCGATATTCGTTACTTCAAGGTTAGAGCTTTGAAAAAATTCATTAGACCTCTTCGGAAACTCTACTTCTAGGGGTAATTTGTACGTCGATCCGGTACTCGAATCCTCACGTACGCTTGTGTACGCTGCGGTTCTGCGTTCCGTGTCTCCTTCAAATTCCTCCCTATAAGCGAGTTTCCGAAGAGGTCTAGTCCCTTGATCAAATTTTATATTTGTTAACTCGTTCAATATTCTTATTAAGCAAGGCAACGGATTATTTGCTTTATGAGGATAAGCTACATGCCCTGCTAAACCTTCTATATTTAATTTAAAGTTAACACTTCCTCTTCTGCCGATCTTAATTGTATCGCCTATTTCTTTTTCACAAGTAGGTTCACCGACAA
>NZ_CM000770.1:1457201-1459563 GCF_000160735.1 Rickettsia endosymbiont of Ixodes scapularis
CTGCCGGCACTACATCTACATGCCCAACAAAGCAAATATTAGGCTCATTGCTACCGAAAACAGCATAAAGGTTAGTGACTTGCTCGCTTTTAGAATCGCCGAATATTTTTATTTCGGTCTTAAAGCCGTGTTTTTTAAGCAAATCATCAATATACTCAATAGCCCCATCGCTCTCAGGAGTTACAGACTTAAAACCAATCAAATCTTTTAAGTAGTTAATGTACATCAATTATTGCCAAAGAAAATTTAATTTGGTTTTTAGTTTGTTTTCAAAAAGCTTTATGGTTTCTTTATTTGCTTCAATTATATTTCTTTCATGTTCTAACTCTGCAATAATCTCTTCTTGAATTAAAAGAGAAGGAAGAGGGATTTTTTGTGCTAAAAGTATCTGAGCATTTATGTTTGCTTGATTATTAGATTGTTTAGCATAATTTTTAAGATTTTTTTGAAATAAATCAGTATTCATATATAAATTTAAAAAATTAGACAGTATTTTTTCTTGGTTGACAACTATTTTTATCAAATAAGAGGCAAAGCAATATTCTGACTCTGCTTCAAATATAGAGGTTTTACCTACCAATTCAAAACTATTGGTTCTGTTGAATAAAATATCCCCTTTATTAAGTTTAAATTGTCTAAAAGTTTCTTTATCAATTTTAACATATTTTATATCTGTAAACTCTAATAATCCTTTTTGTAAGTTTTCCATTCTAAGTATTTTTACCCTTCACCCTCTGTATTCATGTCTTGTGAAAGACCATGCTGCACTTTGTTATTACAAATATCACCAATTTTAACAATTTTCAATTGTTTATTTATTTCAAAACTGGGTTTCCAATTACCTATTTTCTGTTTTGCCCCATCTATTATTTTTTGATAACTATCCAACTCCTCAACAATTTTTTGCTGTTCTTCAATAGGTGGAAGAAAAATTGCAATTTCGTCTAATTTAGTAATGGATATATATTTAGTTGTTTGGGTTGTACAAATATCTAATAATTTTTGTTCTAATGACTTACAGGTGTAAAATAAGAATTTTGGTAAAATTTGATCTGCATATTCCTATTTAATAACTAACCCATTTATTTGTTGATTAGTAGTAAGCGGTATTTTAGAAAAAGCAACTTTGCCTATTGTTGCTGCACAAGATAGTAATATAGTGTTAGTATAGTGTTAGTAGGTAATAATTTTACACTAGTTTCTTCTAAGGCTTTTTCTGTAATTAAATTGTTTAGTTTTAAACGTTTTCCCCATTTTCCAAATCTTCTAAGGTAAACCAAGGTATATCACCGTTATACCAATATTTTTGTTCTTTTCTTGAAGGGGTTGAACCATTATATATATATGACATATTTTCGATAACTTTACCAAAGTAAATTTTTCCTTTTTTATCGCTTCTCTATAATGATTACCTACTAAGTTATACCCATTATTCTTTATTTTCTTTAAATCTATAATTTTAAATCCAAGTTCAAACATATTAGTTTTTAAATCAGGATTTTTATCTACCTTACTAAGGTCTGAGGAATCAATTTTATTTAAATCATTTATACCAACCATTTTTCTTTTTTTAGAGATAACGAGTTGCAACTTTGCTTTTGATAGTAAAAATTGACGAACAGCAGCGGTGGTTTTTCTGAATAAGAACCCTTCAGGTACTACCAATGCCATTCTACCACCCTCTTTTAAATTTTGCAGGCAATGCAAAACACAAGCAGCATCACCGTTATTTTTTGCAATGCCGTTATAATATGTATTAAATCTTAATTTTTCTAAATCTTCATCGGTATTAATTATATTATTTTCTTTGATATAACTAAAGAACCCTCAGCTATAAGCTGAGGGGTTATAAAGTGGAATCGATTAGAAATCGATCATCATTCACAGGTTCACCTTCCTGTTCATCAATATAGTGCTGTATCATTTCATCAGTTATATTACCTGAACTGACCGCCATATAGCCCCTAGCCCACAAATGATTGCCCCAAAATTGTTTTCTTAAATGAGCAAATTCTTGCAATAAAATTCTTGAGCTACTACCTTTTAAATACTGTACTAACTTGCTAAGAGATATTTGTGATTTATATGAGATAAACATATGCACGTGATCACATGATATTTTCCCTGAAATTATATATACTTCATGTTCCATACAAATCTGCCTTAGTAAATCTCTAGCCCTTTCCGCTACTTTGCCTATCAATACTCTCTTCCTATATTTTGGTATCCATATAAGATGTACTTTTAAATCATACTGACTATGACTATTCTTTCTATAACTTCTCATGTTTCTTTGATATAAATTTCATTGCTAAAAGCATTTCATTTATATCTTTCCCTTTCGCCTGAAGGCGAGGGATTT
>NZ_CM000770.1:1460163-1475278 GCF_000160735.1 Rickettsia endosymbiont of Ixodes scapularis
AATAATTTACTCAAGAACCTTTGCTTACCTACTTTTGCATCATGCTACAAATCAGTTGCAGAAAGCTTTGAGCAAGAAAAGAAAACATATATAGATTACTACAGGAGTTAGCCATACGTGAGTTAGAACATAGACATCAGCAACGTATTGCCAGATTGCTGAAGCAAGCAAAACTCTCTCGAGATAAGTTATTAAGCAACTTTGATATTAAGAGTATCCCAGGATTATCGTCAACTAAGATCCAATATCTTGCACAAGGAGAATTTATGGATCGCTATGAAAATATACTTATTTTTGGTAATCCTGGCACTGGCAAAAGTCATCTTAGTATAGGTTTAGCACGTGAGTGGTGTCTTGCTGGTAGGCGTGTATTATATACAACAGCAGCTAATTTGGTTCAACAATTACTAGAAGCAAAACTTAGTTTAAAACTTAAGCAAATTATTAAAAAATTCGATTATTTTGAAATATTGATAATTGATGATATATCATATGTACCATATAATCGTGAAGAAACTGATGTTTTATTTACCTTATTACCTGAACGTTATGAAATGAGTAGTGTATTAATTACTAGCAATTTAGTTTTTGCAAAATGGAATACTATTTTTAAAGATGAAATGACTACGTCAGCAGCTATTGGCAGATTGGTTCACCATTCTTCAATTCTTAAACTAAATACTGAAAGTCATAGAATCGCTACAGCGAAAGGCAAAAAATTAACTATAAAATCGGAGGATAATAATGTAATACTTTAGACAATATTTTTTACTCAAAAATGGGGAATTTTAATATTCGTCATGGGGAATTCTAATGTTCGTTCATCAACACCTCTTACAAACCTTGAAAGGATAAGGATTATAGCATATTCATTAACCATAATTTAGGCATCTTAATATGAAACTCGCGTTAAAAAATAACTATCTATCTTCTATAAAAAATATAGAACCTAAAAACGATCAACCGGTGCAATATTATAAAGAAGCCATAGAGTGGTTAAATAAGTACCCTGACAAGGCGGAAGTAATCAAAACTATAGCTAGCTGCTACTCCAAAATAGGCGATATATTGAGTGAAGAAGAAGATTATAAGAGAGCTTTAGCTAATTATAATGCAACTCTAACATAGTAATGAAGAACTTAAAGAAATGTACAATAAAATCGGTGATATGCTATTTAACTTAGGACGTCTATCATATTTTATAGAAAGAATAATAAATTAGACTCTATATTAAAATGTTATGACAGCCTCATAAATAAGGCTGAAAAGCCTATAAAATATGATTTATATATAGACCAAGGAAACGAACTTCGCTTTCAAAAACAACAGGAAGCAGATGCTGCGGAATCCTATTTTAAAGCAGCTGGTGTTGTACGTGATCCTCAAAAACAACAAAATGTAATGCTTATGGCATATAATACTTTCTTAGGAAACCCAAATAATAACGCAATTCAACAAACAGATATTTCAGCACAACAAAGAAAGGAGTATTTTAAGGATATAATCGGCGATATTATTGATCTACATTCTTAAGAGATCATTTATGCTTACTTTAGCTCTAGTAGTTTTATCGACTTGTTTTACGATAACTACGCAATAAAGTCCAGGCTTGCCGACTTCCTTAGCAGGTAATACTCCTGGAACTACAACGGAATAAGCCGGAATTCTGCCGTAAATAATTTCACCTGTATCTCTATATACTATTTTTGTAGAGCTACCGATAAACACCCCCATACTAATTACTGCTCCTTCCTCTACTATTACACCTTCTGCTATTTCCGATCTTGCACCGATAAAACAATTATCTTCAATGATAACGGGCTTTGCTTGCAGCGGTTCAAGTACCCCGCCTATTCCCGTGCCGCCTGAAATATGGCAATTCTTACCGATTTGAGCACATGAGCCAATAGTAGCCCATGTATCAATCATTGTTCCCTCATCTATATAAGCACCTATATTAATGAAAGAAGGCATAATTACAACATTTTTAGCTATATAAGTACCGGTTCTAACAACAGCTCCGGGAACTTTGCGTATAGCAGCTTCTTTGAATGTATTTTTATCGATATCTGCAGAAAATTTAGGGGCAACCTTATCATACCAACTATTATAATTGTTATTATAAAGCTGCGATTCCGTAGTGATAAAATATAGCAATATAGCTTTCTTTACCCATTCATTAACTTGCCAATTATTTTCTTGCTTTTCACAAACACGAATTGTACCTTGATTTAAGACTTCTATAATATCATTAAGAGTTTTCTTTAATGTTATAAGCTTTGAAGAATCTTGAAGAAGTTTGTCCTTAATTTGCCAAGCTTCTTCAATTTCTTTAATAAGAGAGGACATATCTTTTAACTGTTTTATTGCCAAAAATAATAAATGAGATTATCATGAAGTCAAACATAATAATTATAATTAACTATGTATATTACTTGCCCAAATTGCCAAACAAGATTTATTGTTACAAGCAATCAAATAGGTATTAACGGACGACGAGTAAAATGTTCCAAATGTAGCCATTTGTGGTATCAAAAATTAGACTATAACACTAGTAAATTAAATGACTTTAAAGATAAAGTAAACACGGAAACTATTAAAAATCATTATAATGCTAATGTGCCGGTTATTTTACCGTATATTCCTCCTAAGAAAAAATATAATATATTTCCAATATTATGGACTAGCTTTATAATTTTTTGTTTAGTGATATTACTAATAGATAGTTTTAAATTCTTAGGTAAATATGATCAATTAAAGATAGAGGAAATTAATTTAGGAAAATCTCGTCATATAGGCGGTATGAAGATATTTTATAAATTATCTAATCAGTCTGATTATTTAATTTCTGATCCTATAATCAAAGTTAGAGTAATGGATACTAATAATCAAGCTTTAGATGAATATGTATCAATTACAAAACTACAAACAAAAATCCCTGCAAAACAAGCAATATATCTAGAAATGAATATTGAAGGGATCCCTGTTACGGCAAAATATATTGATATTGTTATAGGTAATAGATTAGGGCTTTTATTTAAGTGAAGACGGTTCGTGGATCGATTTATCCGTCATTGTGAGGAAATTACGTAAGTAATTGTACGTACGCAATCTCAGGAGTGTGTTATTATTTCATGAGATTGCCACGCAGCCTACGGTTGCTCGCAATGACGACTCGGTATCCACGCCGCCCTGTCTTTTCTCATGAATGATATACAAAAAAATAAAAATACCCATAAGCCGAAACTTATGGGTATTACTAAAGATATAATAATATGGGTATTACTAAAGATATAATAATATGGGTATTACTAAAGATATAATAATATGGGTATTACTAAAGATATAATAATATGGGTATTACTAAAGATATAATAATATGGGTATTACTAAAGATATAATAATATGGGTATTACTAAAGATATAATAATATGGGTATTACTAAAGATATAATAATATGGGTATTACTAAAGATATAATAATATGGGTATTACTAAAGATATAATAATATGGGTATTACTAAAGATATAATAATATGGGTATTACTAAAGATATAATAATTTTTATTATCGTGTATTAGGAAACACCACAACTTGAGCTATTAGTATCACTTGATACCATATTAACAATATCTGGAGCTTTAAATAATATAATGATTGCAGTAACTACCACTAAAGCTATTTCCCACTGCAATTTTCCTCTTAATGTTTGAATTCCCAGAACAATTATACCGACAACAGCTATACCTTTTGCAGTATTGCCTCTGAATACTTTAATTAACTTACATAATGCATCACCCACAGGATCGTCGACATTATTACCTAAACTATCAAAAGCTACCATAATAATAGCCACACTTAGAATAGTAAATAATATGCGTAATGATAGATTATAATCGATTAATTCTTCGTTTAATTTACGAATAGGAAAGTTCATATGTTTTACCTCAATAAAATAACTAGCATTTAAAAAATAATGTATAATTTATTTATATATAAATCAACTACTAAATATATGCAATTTTAATTAATATGCAAAAATATTTTAAAAACACTTATTTTAAACCCGAATTCTGGATTAAAAGAGGTAGGAATGGAAGTATTTACAAGGGATAGAAGATATTCTATATAAGTTTTTAGCAAAAAAACAAGAATATCCCCTTGAAGAAAGATATTACCGCATTATTTTATTTTGTCGATGATTTTTGTAAAGTTGCTGAATATTGGATTAGTCGGTCTTTTTTACCAATTAGCAATAAAAAACCTACAAGAGAGTCTAAGATAAGCCATTCTGAGCTATTAACAATAGTACTTTTATATCATCAATCACCTTGTAAAAACTTTAAATATTTTTATATGTCCTATCTACAATTATATAAATCTGAATTTGTAACTCTTCCATCATATACTCGTTTTATAGCTTTAAAACCCAGAATTCTAACGTATTTAGTTTTATTGCTTGAATGGTATATGTATCAATCTCAACCTACCGGAGTCTCTTATATTGATGCAACATCTTTAGCAATTTGTCATCCAAAAAGAGTATCTCGCAATAAGGTGTTTGCTGGTATTGCTGCATTAGGCAAAACAACAAAAGGTTGGTTCTTTGGTTTTAAATTACATTTATTGATTAATGAACTTGGAGAGATTCAAGGTTTAAAACTAACGCCTGGCAACATAGATGATAGAGTGCCAGTGCCAGAAATAACCAAACGTATTACTGGATTGTTGTTTGGGGATAAATGCTATATAAAACAAGAACTTTTTGATGAACTATACGTCAGAGAGATCAAGTTGGTAACTGGGATAAAGAAGAACATGAAGAATAAACTTATACCATTAATTGAAAAAATTTTACTACGCAAACGCTCAATTATTGAAACAGTTTTTAGTGTACTAAAGGGGTTTTTGAACTTGAACATACAAGACATAGATCAATTTGGAATGCCTTCGTCCATATCTTATCTACTCTTGTTGCTTACTGTATGAAATCTAACAAACCAGCTATATCTAAAAATTATCTAATCCAGAATTGAGGTTATAAGTAACATTATAATCACATATAGTATAATTTAACTTCCAAATATATAAACAAACGTAAATAAAAATAACCAAACCACATCCACAAAATGCCAGTACCATGCAGCAAATTCAAACCCTAAATGTCCATTACCTTCTGTAGTAAAATCTCCTCTTTTTGCTCTAAAGTAGCAAACTATTAGAAATATAGTACCTATAATTACATGAGCTCCATGAAAACCCGTTGCTAAATAAAAATTAGAAGCATATATACCATCTGTAAATTTAAACGCCGCATGATAATATTCATATGCTTGCATAGTTGTAAAAAATATTCCAAGCAATATGGTAAGAGCAAGTGCAGTTACGCAATCTTTTTGATTTTTTTCTTCTAAGGCGTAGTGAGCCCAAGTAACGGTAGTGCCTGATAAGAGTAATATTAAAGTATTGATAAACGGAATATCAAACGGATCAAAAGTTTTAATTGTAGGTGGAGGCCAAATTCCCTGCTTTACAACCCATACACCGTCTAAAAGACCTACGGGGGATAGACTTGATTTAAAAAAAGAAGCAAAAAATACACCAAAAAATACTATTTCCGTTAAGATAAATAACGCCATACCTATTTGTAAACCTTTTCTAACAGGACTAGTATGCTGATGTTCGACTATTCCTTCTTTCACTACATCTTTCCACCAAGAATATAAACAGTAACCTACTGAAATAACTCCTGCAGATAAAATATATATATTAAATTTATAGCCATGCATGAACGAGACGCCGCCTATAACCAAAAGAAGTAAAGCAAAAGATGTTAGGACGGGCCAAGGGCTTGGATCTACTATATGGAATAAGTGCGATTTAGTAATAGAATGTGAATTTGAATTCATATTTTATTTTATCATTTTCTAATTATACTTCGAGTAGATATACGAAGATCAACTTGGAAAAGAGCAAGGAGTCTGTAAGCCAAGGAGCAGAACGTATAGTAATATGTGAGCGTACAAGGTCTTACAAAGACGAGATAGTCAATTTTTCAAGTACTATCTTAGTATATAAATAAATATAAATTATTATTGATGTAAAAGCAAATTCTAGAAGCAGATTATATAGAAAATATACCTCGTAACTCAGAATTACATTATTTATTATTAATGACAACTAAAATCTCTTGACTCTTTATATTATTCAACTAATATATAGACCGCTAATAATGTTTAAGCTCCATTGTTGCAAGACCAATCTGTCAAAACTTAATATTAAGTTATGCAAGGGGTCTATTATTATAAGTGAGTAAAATCATGAAGTATAATGGAGGTTGTTGTCTTACAGCAACGGAGCTTAACCCCTGGCACCTTTATTTATTGATTCTAGATTAAGTTTAGGCATAAATTAAATAAAGGAATTGCGAGTAGTATTAACTATGTTTGATACAAATAAAGATTTATTAATTCTAAAAAATACCAATAGGGTCTGTCAGATTTTTTGTGTAAGTACGATTTCTCCATTTGCCCAATTTTGTAAATTTAGTATCACAAAGTATAGCAAATTGATTTAAAGCCATGGCCCAATTCTTAATAGGCATTGTCCATTTTTTAGAAGCATTTGTCAATGCTAAAAAGATTATTTTCTGAATCGATTTATCATCTGGAAATACCCCCTTATTTTTTATAATTTTACGAATTTGACGGTTAGTTGATTCAATAGCATTAGTAGTGTAAATCGCCTTTCTAATGTCTTCCGGAAAGCTAAAGAACGGAGCTATTCCAGACCAATTTCTCTGCCATATATCAAAAATAACTGGATATTTTTCATCCCATTTTTTAGCAAAATTTTGTAATTCTCTTAATCCCTCTGCTTCATTTATTGCAGAATAAACTGCCTTTAAATCAGCTGTTACCAATTTTAAATCTTTATATGATACGTATTTTACAGAGTTTCTTACCATATGAACAATACACAGTTGTACTGTGGTTTTTGGGAAAATGCTATTTATTGCTTCTGGAAAACCTTTAAGACCATCAACACACGCAACATATATTTGTTCTACACCACGATTCTTCAGTTCTGTTACTACTTGCATCCAAAATTTAGATCCTTCATTCTTGCCTATCCAAATACCTAATAGTTCCTTCTTGCCTTCTATATTCACGCCAATAKCTAGATAAACTGCTTTATTTATTATTATATGATTGTCTCTTGCCTTAACATGAATACAATCTACATTATAGGATATACACTATCAAGTGCTCTATTCTGCCACGCAGTAACTTCCTCTAAAATGCCATCAGTTACCTTTGATATTAACTCAGATGATACTTTGGTGGCATATAGTTCTTCTAAGTGCCCTTGTATTTCTCGAATAGTCATTCCCCTAGCATATAAAGATATTACTTTATCATCAAATCCTTCAAATCTCCTTACTCCTTTTGGAATTAGTTGAGGTTCAAATTCTCCTTCCCGATCCCTTGGTACTTCTACTATCAATTTATGACCCTCGGGATCTATTAGAGTCTTTTCATAATTGCCATTACGTCTATTATCTGACTCCTTGGTATTCTTAGAA
The DNA here is from genome assembly GCF_000160735.1 of Rickettsia endosymbiont of Ixodes scapularis. NCBI lineage: Bacteria > Pseudomonadati > Pseudomonadota > Alphaproteobacteria > Rickettsiales > Rickettsiaceae > Rickettsia > Rickettsia endosymbiont of Ixodes scapularis. The sequence goes on from NZ_CM000770.1 coordinate 1,467,748, forward strand.
TGCTTCTCATAACCTATATGAGATTCCATTTCTTTTTCTAAAATCTTATTTACTATCTGCTTTTTAATTTCCTGAAATATTCCTTCTTTGCCAAATATCTCAGATGGATCACTTTGTGATAGTATTTCTGATACTACTTTTTCTATAGTCGGATTTGATACTTTACTCTTATTCTTCATATTAGCCTCATGTAAGTTGTTTTAATTAATTTTATTCTTAACTATTTTTATAACTTACACAAACTTTCTGACACCCCCTACAAATGCAAAAAATAAAGAAAAAATTAAAAAAATTTTTCTTTTCATCACCGTTTCTAATAATATTATTAATGTTTTTTTATTATCTTCTTAATATCTTAAAAGTAAAATATTTCTAGATTTTTCAACTAATTAAGCTGTTAACTCTAAATTTTCTTACTTAAAATTATAGAGATACGACAAATTATCTTCACTATTTTACTAGTTATTTCTGCAAATATTGCCTCAGTACTATCATTCATTATAGCAATATTTTTATGTTCAATTTCATCAAGTCGAAATTTAATAATATTATTTAATAATTCCGGCTCAACATTTTTATTTTCTAAATAATTTATTTGCTGTTCATAATGTTTTTCTATTACTTCTTCTACACTCTCGGTAACAAGCATCGCCGTTTTTATTCCCATCAAGGAAGATAAAGCACCAAGTAAAAATCCGTAATGATGCCAAAAAAATAATAAAAACGTGGGTCTTACTTCTTTTTCTAGTAATTTTTTTTCAAAATAATTTAAATGGACCTCTTCGTGATCAAGCATTTCTTTAATCAATATATGATCATTTTGAGATTTGATATATTTTAGTTGCCCTTGATAAATTCTTTTTGCACCATACTCTCCAGCATGATTAACTCTAATTATCTCGTGAATTTGTTTGTCAGGAGCAGAAAAATCAGGTCCAGGCATAATGTATACTCGTTTAATTTGAAAAATTGGCTACGTCGTCTTATAAGAGCTACAGTGCTCACGTATTTAAGTATACGCTCCTCGCCTTATAGTCTCCTTGCTCTTTTCCAAATTAAACTTTGTCTACTCTTCATTTACTTTGGAGTATACTTTGGAATAAATCGAAACTAGCAGGATTTAACTTATAATCCACTTCTGCCTGTTGTAGCAGTTTTAAAGTCTTTAGACATTCGGTTAGGCTAAGACTACCTGCTATTTTCGTAAAATCATTAATATACTGATAGAAAATCGCTGGGGATAATGATTTTATTGCGAGTTCCAAACGCTCACCGTTTTTTACTTTCGACAAAACTATATATAAATTTAAATAATGCCTTATTAAGGCTCTAATAATTAAAACTTCATTGATATTTTGTTTTTTTAATATTTCCAGCTCTTGCAGAAAATTACTATAATCTTTTTTTGAAAAATACATTGCTAAATCACTGCCGTTTGCCGTAATTTCGCTACTTATAACTTCTAGAACATCGTTTAAAGTAATTTCGCGTTCATCATGAACAAAATATATTAATTTATTTATTTCGCTACAAATTAAATCATGATCACCTTTTAAATGAGCTTTTAAATAAGTGATAGCTTCTTTACTTATAATTTTATTAGTTTTTTCTACTTTACCTAAAATAATTCGTTCAATTTTTGCTTCATCGTCATGATAACAAGCAACTGCCGCTAAATATTCTTCCGTTTCAAAAAACTTTTTAAAGCTCCCACTTGAAGTAATTTCCTCACCGATAAACACAGGAAAATTTATATAATCACTGCTTAGAATTGTTTTTAAATTTTTATCGATTGAATTCCCAACCGATCTAATTTTAATTAATTCTTTTTGACCAAAAAAATTAGACGAATTAAGTAATATTTCTAAAGATGAAATATTAAGATCTACATATTCTATAGAAGTTTGTAGCATATTTAAGCTTTTTACTAAATGCTTACAAATTTTTTCTATATAACCTTTATCAGGACCATATAGTAAAAGAGCTCTAATCTTTCCGGCTGTTATTAGTTCAAATAATCTACCTATTTGTGAAAAATAAAATTTCATAGCTTAACTATTCCCGTGTAAAATATAAAATTAATCTGCTACGAATTTCTTCTGCTGCTTGATATGCCAAGTCTATTCCTGTTTCATCTCTTTCAACATTTGTTGCATATGGTGTAAAAATAGCATTATATGACGTGTTTTGGTAAAACTTCTCTTCAATTAAAACCTTTTGGCTTTCTATATCAATTAATTTATACCTAACTAATTGATTAATATATTCCCTTAAAACATTGGAGTTTTTTTCAATAGTAGCAGGCATAGTTGTTGCGATAAGCTCTGCTTTAAGCAGGTATTTTGCTTTTGCTTTCTGAGGTAAAATACTAGTTAAACGATGATAAAACTCAGCTCCTTCAATTGTTCTAATCGGTTCAACTTCAATAGCTTCTAAATCATTATTTCTACTGTATTTTTCACTATATACCGGTTTTAAATTACAACTGCTCATTAGAAAGAATATAATTACTACAAATAAAGAACGCATATATAGATTAAGATTCGTTTTTTATATTAATAACAGTTTATTTCGATTTTGTGAAAGAAAATTATAATAATTAGCATTTGTTAATACTTATAGTAATTATATGTTAATTTATATTGACATTTATAAATAAGACTTATATATTTTTGCCGCTTCAAAATGATTTTAAGGTATTAGATGTTATTAGATAAACTTGTTCTAAGTGTTCCAACAGAAATAAAAACAGCATTGGTAAAAATAAAAGCATATTTTCCCTTCCCAAAAAAAGAAAAAGTAACTTTAACAAAATATGACTCAACAGAAAATATTGAAACACTCAAAGTAAATACAAATGAAGCTAAAACTGTAAAGGTTACAAAAAAGGATTTAGAAAAATCTTTTAAGTTATATGAAGAAAAATTGACAATATTAGCACAAAAACTATCATCACAAACATCAATTAGTTATGATGCTTATAACTCTCAAACAAAGTATTACCCATTGATAGGAGAAGATGGAAATATCAAGTATATCACTACTGAATTATAATTTTTAATCTTGGGGGTGTCAGAAAGTTTGTGTAAGTTATAAAAATAGTTAAGAATAAAATTAATTAAAACAACTTACATGAGGCTAATATGAAGAATAAGAGTAAAGTATCAAATCCGACTATAGAAAAAGTAGTATCAGAAATACTATCACAAAGTGATCCATCTGAGATATTTGGCAAAGAAGGAATATTTCAGGAAATTAAAAAGCAGATAGTAAATAAGATTTTAGAAAAAGAAATGGAATCTCATATAGGTTATGAGAAGCATTCTAAGAATACCAAGGAGTCAGATAATAGACGTAATGGCAATTATGAAAAGACTCTAATAGATTCCGAGGGTCGTAAATTGATAGTAGAAGTGCAAGGGATCGGGGAAGGAGAATTTGAACCTCAACTAATTCCAAAAAGGAGAAGGAGATTTGAAGGATTTGATGATAAAAGAAATATCTTTTATATGCTAGGGGAATGACTATTCGAGAAATACAAGGGCACTTAGAAGAACTATATGCCACCAAAGTATCATCTGAGTTAATATCAAAGGTAACTGATGGCATTTTAGAGGAAGTTACTGCGTGGCAGAATAGAGCACTTGATAGTGTATATCCTATAATGTAGATTGTATTCATGTTAAGGCAAGAGACAATCATATAATAATAAATAAAGCAGTTTATCTAGATATTGGCGTGAATATAGAAGGCAAGAAGGAACTATTAGGTATTTGGATAGGCAAGAATGAAGGATCTAAATTTTGGATGCAAGTAGTAACAGAACTGAAGAATCGTGGTGTAGAACAAATATATGTTGCGTGTGTTGATGGTCTTAAAGGTTTTCCAGAAGCAATAAATAGCATTTTCCCAAAAACCACAGTACAACTGTGTATTGTTCATATGGTAAGAAACGCTGTAAAATACGTATCATATAAAGATTTAAAATTGGTAACAGCTGATTTAAAGGCAGTTTATTCTGCAATAAATGAAGCAGAGGGATTAAGAGAATTACAAAATTTTGCTAAAAAATGGGATGAAAAATATCCAGTTATTTTTGATATATGGCAGAGAAATTGGTCTGGAATAGCTCCGTTCTTTAGCTTTCCGGAAGACATTAGAAAGGCGATTTACACTACTAATGCTATTGAATCAACTAASCGTCAAATTCGTAAAATTATAAAAAATAAGGGGGTATTTCCAGATGATAAATCGATTCAGAAAATAATCTTTTTAGCATTGACAAATGCTTCTAAAAAATGGACAATGCCTATTAAGAATTGGGCCATGGCTTTAAATCAATTTGCTATACTTTGTGATACTAAATTTACAAAATTGGGCAAATGGAGAAATCGTACTTACACAAAAAATCTGACAGACCCGAAAGATAAAATAGCCGCAAGCTTCACTAATTCTGCTTCTTATTCAGGTGATAAGTTATGCAGTATTCAGCAGCTATTTCACTTCGCTATGCAGCATTGTATGATTTGGGTTGGGCGAGCTGAAGCTGCCACGAATTTTGCCGATCATGAGATGGCTGATCCCGATAAAATTAACCGCTTAGGTAGCTGGTCAGGACTTATGACTCAATCTAACCACAAATCTTCTCCTGATATTACTCCTACTCAAGGTGATCTAAAAACTGCTAATTTATTTGGCAAAAGAATAGTTGAAATAAGAAGTTTAAAGGGTAGAGCCCAAATCGTCACGAGCTAAGCGACTGCAGACTTTGTTGCGTGGGCCGCTTTTTCTCTTGTCATCCCGCGACTTGATCGCGGGATCCAGTCTTTTTAAACTTTTTTATGAATACCGTGGTCAAGCCACGGWATGACACCGAATGCGTTTTTTCGATCCACGCAATAAAACCCAATCAAAGAAATAACATCTTAATTAACTTCTCACAAATGATGGTTTTGTGAACTCCTATTATTTAGAATTTTTTGAGCATGCGTAGTCGTTTTAGCATCTCGTTCTCCTTTAGTTTTTAGAATTTTTGATTTATTACTATTAACACTAACATCACTCCAGTTACCGCTATCGCTTTCACTGCCACTACTACTATCACTCATCTCCATAGCAACTCTTCGTGCTAAAATTGATGCAACTCCATTAAGTTTGTTAACATTCTGAGCAGGCTTACTATGAGAATGTGCAACCGGTTTTCCTGTATTAGGATCAAATTCAACTTTTTTACCCGAATTCTGGATTAAAAGAGGTAGGAATGGAAGTATTTACAAGGGATAGAAGATATTCTATATAAGTTTTTAGCAAAAAAACAAGAATATCCCCTTGAAGAAAGATATTACCGCATTATTTTATTTTGTCGATGATTTTTGTAAAGTTGCTGAATATTGGATTAGTCGGTCTTTTTTACCAATTAGCAATAAAAAACCTACAAGAGAGTCTAAGATAAGCCATTCTGAGCTATTAACAATAGTACTTTTATATCATCAATCACCTTGTAAAAACTTTAAATATTTTTATATGTCCTATCTACAATTATATAAATCTGAATTTGTAACTCTTCCATCATATACTCGTTTTATAGCTTTAAAACCCAGAATTCTAACGTATTTAGTTTTATTGCTTGAATGGTATATGTATCAATCTCAACCTACCGGAGTCTCTTATATTGATGCAACATCTTTAGCAATTTGTCATCCAAAAAGAGTATCTCGCAATAAGGTGTTTGCTGGTATTGCTGCATTAGGCAAAACAACAAAAGGTTGGTTCTTTGGTTTTAAATTACATTTATTGATTAATGAACTTGGAGAGATTCAAGGTTTAAAACTAACGCCTGGCAACATAGATGATAGAGTGCCAGTGCCAGAAATAACCAAACGTATTACTGGATTGTTGTTTGGGGATAAATGCTATATAAAACAAGAACTTTTTGATGAACTATACGTCAGAGAGATCAAGTTGGTAACTGGGATAAAGAAGAACATGAAGAATAAACTTATACCATTAATTGAAAAAATTTTACTACGCAAACGCTCAATTATTGAAACAGTTTTTAGTGTACTAAAGGGGTTTTTGAACTTGAACATACAAGACATAGATCAATTTGGAATGCCTTCGTCCATATCTTATCTACTCTTGTTGCTTACTGTATGAAATCTAACAAACCAGCTATATCTAAAAATTATCTAATCCAGAATTGAGGTTTATACATTTCATTGAAGATAATAAAACTTATGATTCTTATGCAGGACGACGTTCTAAAGAAGCAGTGAAAGAAAAGCTAAAAGAATTGAAATAAATCTCAATTTTTATTTTCGAGGAACAACCAACAGTGAATTTGCTATTGGTTGTTGATTAAAAAGCAATACTCTAAGTTATCTATACTAAAGTACCTTCTTCTTCATAGGAGACTCTGGTCATATCTACCACAGCATGATCATTATCAAGTAGAGTGTTATTTTCAGTAGTAACATCTTCATTAATTTCAGCAGCAAGTTTTTCAGCTTCAATTTCATCAATATATTGTTTTAATTTAACGCGAGTTTCGAATTAATATAGCATAGGATTTAGCATATCAAGAGAGATGTAATAGAAGGTTTATTATCAGACATTTGATAATTTATCAGTGCTGCAACCATATGCACAAAGGCATTTGTAACTGATCTATGCCTTGAATGCTCAAACTTCCCCAATAGTTTAATGTCCCCTTCGGGGATAAGAAATCCCTCGCCTTCAGGCGAAGGGAAGATATAATGAAATTGCTTTAGCAATGAATTTATATCAAGAAACATGAGAAGTTATAGAAAGAATAGTCATAGTCAGTATGATAAAAGTACATCTTATATGGATACCAAAATATAGGAAGAGAGTGTTGATAGGCAAAGTAGCGGAAAGGGCTAGAGATTTACTAAGGCAGATTTGTATGGAACATGAAGTATATATAATTTCAGGGAAAATATCATGTGATCACGTGCATATGTTTATCTCATATAAATCACAAATATCTCTTAGCAAGTTAGTACAGTATTTAAAAGGTAGTAGCTCAAGAATTTTATTGCAAGAATTTGCTCATTTAAGAAAACAATTTTGGGGCAATCATTTGTGGGCTAGGGGCTATATGGCGGTCAGTTCAGGTAATATAACTGATGAAATGATACAGCACTATATTGATGAACAGGAAGGTGAACCTGTGAATGATGATCGATTTCTAATCGATTCCACTTTATAACCCCTCAGCTTATAGCTGAGGGTTGTTTAATGCTTTTTTAAGCAATAATATTTTATCCAACATAGACATAAGTTTATTTTTCATATTTTTCTTTACCCTAGTTACCATAAAAATTCCTTGCTCTAAAAGTTGTAGAAATAATTGTTGCGAAATATAACCACGATCTCCGAATACTTTACCAAAAAGATTTTTGATTATCAGTTCCAGCTGTTTTCTATCATCCTTATTGCCAGGGCTAAAAGATGCTTTAACTATACCACCGGCTCTATTAATTATTAGATGTAGTTTAAGTCCATAGAA
>NZ_CM000770.1:1475678-1638078 GCF_000160735.1 Rickettsia endosymbiont of Ixodes scapularis
AAATATCATGTGATCACGTGCATATGTTTATCTCATATAAATCACAAATATCTCTTAGCAAGTTAGTACAGTATTTAAAAGGTAGTAGCTCAAGAATTTTTATTGCAAGAATTTGCTCATTTAAGAAAACAATTTTGGGGCAATCATTTGTGGGCTAGGGGCTATATGGCGGTCAGTTCAGGTAATATAACTGATGAAATGATACAGCACTATATTGATGAACAGGAAGGTGAACCTGTGAATGATGATCGATTTCTAATCGATTCCACTTTATAACCCCTCAGCTTATAGCTGAGGGTTGTTTGGTTAAAAAATCGGCAATTTTTATATTATTATTCGATATAGCATAATCTAGAGGAGTCCAGCCCAAGCATGGTTGATTTACTCCATATCCCTCGTCTAATATTTTTTTACTTCATCAATATTATCTGTCTTAATAGCATCCGCTATAGGTGTAAGTGTAATTGGATTTCCGACTTTTTGATCATATTCAACACCATCCACATATACTTTTTCAGTCTTAAACTCAAGTTTACATTCCATCGCATGAATAGAAGGAATAATAAAAATAATTATAAACTTTAAAATTACTTGAATAATTTTCATATAATCAATCTAGGTACTATGTAACTATGCAGCATCAAACCTTTATCGGTAAGATAGATATTTTTATCTAACTTAATTAAGTCTTGACTTTGATAATGCTTAAGATTATTCATGTCCAAAATATTCTCTAATTTCGTGTTCAATTTCTGCTCTAATGTAGAAATATTTATACCCTTGCTAAGACGTAACCCCATCATTAGCATTTCTTCAATAATCTCTTGATGTGTTAACTTAGTATTAGTTTGAATACCGACATTTTTTGTGTTAACCGAATCTAACCATTTTTCAGGTTTATGCCACATCATAATTGCCAATACCGAACTTGAAGCATCAATTATTCTACTATGAGCTCCGGGACCTATACCTAAATAATTATTATAATTCCAGTAAGCTAAGTTATGCAAACATTCATGCTCTACTTGAGCATAATTAGATATCTCATATCTAAAATATTTTTTAGATTCTAGATAATGGTTTGTCCACTCATACATCTCAGCCGCTTCATCCGAATGCGGCAAAATCAGATTACCCTCCTTAAATAATTTATAAAAAGGCGTACCTTTTTCGATAGTCAATTGATAAAGAGAAATATGACCGTTTGCGAACTGCATAGCTTGTTTTAATTCTTCTTGCCAGTCTTTTAATTTCTGACCGCTACGTGCATATATTAAATCAAATGATACTCGTGGAAAAATCGTATTTGCCGCCTCAACTGTTTTGATTGCTTGCAAAGCATCATGAGTTCTACCTAATTTTTTTAAATCGTCTTCTTTTAAGGATTGCACTCCAATTGAAACACGATTAATTCCAGCGGATTTGAATGCTTTAAATTTTTCAGTTTCAAAGGATGTGGGATTAGTTTCTATAGTTATCTCGGTTTGATTATCAATAATTGCTAGATTACTGATTTTATTTATTATCCCTTCAACTATTACAGGATTCATTAAAGAGGGAGTACCACCACCAAAAAAAATAGATTTTATATATTTATTTTGAATAATAGCCTTAAAATACTCAATTTCTGTTTCATAGGATTTAAGCCACTGATTATGATCTATATTGCCCGCCACATGAGAATTAAAATCACAATATGGACATWTTGACAAACAAAACGGCCAATGAATATAAATACTTAAATCATTAGCCATAACTCTCATATTTTGTATTTTTGCTAGTGCTAGCTTAGGTTTTGTGGACATTTCTAAAAAGATTTAATTTTGGTTATTTTTTGCTGCAAATTATAAGATTTTTTTAATATACGCGAGTTTCGTATTAAGATGCCTAAATTATGGTTAATGAATATGCTATAATGCTTATCCTTTCAAGGTTTGTAAGAGGTGTGACAAGTTTTACAATTTAATARTTATAGTCAAAAAAGACAATTTACTAAAAATTTATGCAGTTTTAAGTACATTTTATAACAAAAACAATATTACTAATATCCTCGTAACCCAGTTACTATCAGCTATTCAGTTCCTCTATTAATACGAAACTCGCGTTAATATGAATACTATTCCTACAAAAATCTTATTAATTTTTGCTAAAAAAGACCTCAAAATAGCAAATCAATTAGAAATGTCCACAAAACCTAGCATTTTCTTTGATTTTATTCAAGGTGTATGATAAAATACTATTCTATAAGTTGGCCCCCATATGCTTTCGCAGGAATGACATAATTAGCTAGAAATGTCGATGAGCATTAAGATAAATATACTTCCTTATCTAAAGTATCTTCGCTGTTATCTATAATCATAGTAATTGTTGCATCGCCGGTAATATTGATAGTAGTACGTAGCATATCAAGTATTCGGTCAATACCGGCAATAATTGCTACTCCCTCTATAGGTAAGTGAACCGAAGAAAGAACCATAGGAAGCATTATCAAAGAGGCACCGGGAATACCGGCACCGCCGATAGATCCAAGTGTTGAGGTGAGAATAATTACTAAATAGTCGTGAGGAGCAAGCGTTACTCCCATCATCTGAGCAAAAAATATGGTAGTAAGAGATAAATTTATAGCAAAGCCGTCCATATTAATTGACGCACCTATCGGAAGTACGAACGAAGTACTAGACTCTGAAATGCCAAGCTTTTCACGACAAACTTGCATAGTAGTTGCAAGAGTCGCCTTACTACTTGAAGTAGAAAAAGCAAGTATCTGATACTCAAAACTTTTCTTATAAAAAGGTATAGGGGAAACACGGCAGAATACATATATAAGTAAGCCAAAAACTAAATATTGGAATGTCATTGCCACAACTACCGCTACAATAAGTTTCGATAAACTAATCATTACCTCAACTCCCTGCATGCCTACAATCCTGCCTGTTAAAGCAAAAGCACCGTAAGGGGATAATTGAATAACAAACGATATTATTTTTAATATTAATTTTGACATTACATGAATTAAATCAGTAACAGGTTCACCGATAGATTTCATTTTGTTTAAGGTAATCCCAACAAAAATAGCAAAAAATACAACTTGCAAGACATCACCGTTTGCAAAAGCCCCAACAGCATTATCAGGGACGATATTTACAAAAAAATCAATTATATTAAATGAAGTTCTACTTGTCGTTTCTGAAGAGGTAAAATCTATATGTATGCCTACTCCCGGCTTTAATACTAAGGCAACAGTAAGTCCAAAAACCGTGGCAAAAAAAGTAGTACCTAAAAAAGCGGCTACCGCTTTCATTCCTACTCTACCAAGGGCAGAAGTATCATTCATACTAGTGATACCGGAAACCAAACTGAAGAAAATTAAAGGGGTAATGATCATTTTTATCAAACGTAAGAAAATGTCACCGATAGGTTTAATATAATTAACATATTGTGGTAAGTATATACCAAATATAATACCTAAGATTAACCCTAAGGTAACTTTTTGCCATAATTTCATAATTTACTTACTTAATTTTTAAATTTGTTCAATTATAAGTTTATTTATTATTTTGCTCAATCCATTCTAAGTACTTTTGAAAGCAATAGTCAATATTTATTTTTATTATTTGCGGTAATTCATAATTATGAATTTCAAGGAGTTTATTTTCAATTTCGTTATAATTAGAAGATTTTGCTTTAATTACAAGTCTATATTCGCTTTCTAAAGTTACTCTACCATCCCATCTAAAGTAACTTTTAACATCGTCAATTTGAATGCAGGCAGCAAGATTTAATTCTAACAAAACAGATGCTATTTTTTCGGCAATTTGCAAATCATTAGTAGTAGTTAAAATTAAACAGCAATCTTGCATGCCTAAACCTCAACAAAACAATTCAGCGTTTCATATAGTTTGAGGCTCGCTATGAAGAAGTTTTGACCGACGAAAAGTTTAGGAAAAATTTCATTCTTTAAATGCGTCGCTATATTTTCTGCAGTTGGGTTATTTTGCATATAATATATTTTTTGACCGGTACAATTTTCTATTTGCTGTCCCATTTCCTTATCGTCTTGATTTAGGATTAAGCTATGATCAAAATTTTCATCAATCTATTTTTTAGCTAAATCCTTAATTAAACCAAAATCGATTATCATACCAAGTTTATCGGTTTCGTTTGTGGCTATAGTTATCTCAAGAACATAGCGATGACCGTGCAGGAATTGACATTTATTTTGATGTCCTATAATTCTATGTCCTGCATCGAACTCAATACGACGAGTACATTTTATCATTATTATATACTTCCTTTCCCGATTGTCATGCCGTGGCTTGACCACGGCATGACAATTTTTTACAAATTTAACAATAACTTCTCAGGATTTTCAATGAGTTGCTTAATTTTTACCAAGAACGATACTCCTTCTTTCCCGTCAATTATGCGATGATCGTAAGATAAAGCTATGTACATCATCGGACGTATTTCAATTTTACCGTCTATAACTACGGCTCTTTCCTCGGTTTTATGTAAGCCTAGAATACCTGATTGAGGAGGATTAATAATCGGTGTAGATAATAATGAGCCATATACACCACCGTTAGAAATCGAGAATGTGCCGCCTGACAAATCAGCCATAGAAAGCTTACCCTCACGAGCTTTTTTAGCCAAAATTCCTATAGTTTTCTCTACTTCGGCAAATCCCATTTTATCGGCATCCCTAACAACCGGTACGACAAGTCCTTGCTCTGTTCCGACAGCTACACCTATATCATAGTAATTTTTATATACTAAATCATCGCCGTCTATTTCAGCATTTACCAACGGAATAAGCTTTAAAGCTTCTATAGTTGCTTTAACAAAAAACGACATAAAGCCAAGTTTCACAGAGTGCTTTTTCTCAAACTCTTCTTTATATTGATTACGCAAGGCAATTACTTTTGACATATCGATTTCATTAAAAGTAGTCAAAATAGCTGCCGTATTTTGTGAATCTTTTAAACGCTGTGCAATAGTTTTACGCAAGCGTGACATACGAACACGCTGTACTCTTTCTTCATTAGATTTACTTATTGCAGGAGCAGAAGTAGCCGTAGGCGGAGTGTTTATTGTTTCAAGCACGTCACCTTTGGTAATTCTACCGTCTCTACCTGTTCCTTTTATATTATTGGGGTCAAGCTTATTTTCGGTAACTAATTTTTGTACAGAAGGAGCAAGAGTATTATTAGCCACGGCAGGTTTTTCTACAGGCTTTTCTGAAGTAGGTTGCGTAACTGCTTGAGCTTTAGCAGATTCATTATTAGTACCGGCAGTATTTGCAGCTGCCCCTTCATTTATTTCGCCTATTTCTTCGCCAACTGCTACATTTGCACCGTCAGTTTTCGATATTTTACCTATAGTACCGTTGCAAGGAGCATTAACTTCTAAAGTCACTTTTTCGGTTTCGATTTCTAACAGTAATTCATCGGTTTTAACCGAATCGCCTTTTTTCTTATACCATTTGGCAATAGTTGCTTCCGTTACGGACTCCCCAAGCGACGGTACTATAATTTTAACGCTCATAATTTATTTTACTCCTAAAAATACGATTCCTATGTCATTCCCGCGTAGGCGGGAATCTAGAATTTGCTTTGTCATCCCGTGGCTACGACCACGGGATCTTGTATCACAGACTGTGTCCTAAGATACCGCGATCAAGTCGCGGTATGACACTAAATGTTACTGGATTCCCGCCTATGCGGGAATGACATTAAGAACCACAATATTCACACCTTTAGTGCTTCCCTTAATAGCTTCTTTTGCTGTTTATTATGTGCTTGCAGCGAACCTACTGCCGGAGAGGCTGATTCCTCTCTACCTACATATTTAAATTCGTTATTAATTCCTGCTTCTTTTAAAGCATCGTTTAAGTGAGAAAATATATAACGCCAAGCTCCCATATTCTTCGGTTCTTCCTGACACCAAATAAATTCCTGCGTCCTATTATATTTTTTTAATAGCGATGCTACAAGTTTTTTTTCAAAAGGGTATAATTGCTCAAGCCTAATAATCGCTATATTACTGTTATTGCCACGCATTTCAAATAGATCGTAATACACCTTACCGCTACATAAAACTATTTTAGTAATATTGTTTGTATCTACTTTAGTTACTTCATCTAAAACCGGTAAGAAAGTAGTATTTTCACCTAGCTCGTCAAGTTTAGATATGGCATATTTATGACGTAATAATGATTTCGGTGACATTACGATTAACGGTTTACGGGTATCATCAAGTATTTGGCGACGTAGCAGATGGAAAATCGAAGCAGGGGTAGTAGGGTATGTAATATACATATTATCCTCAGCCGCCAGCTGTAAGAACCTCTCAAGTCTTGCCGAACTATGCTCTGGTCCTTGTCCCTCAAATGCATGAGGTAACAAAACCACAAGCGCGCTCATACGAAGCCATTTAGTTTCGCTGCTTGAAATAAACTGGTCAAAAATAATCTGAGCTCCATTAGCAAAATCACCGAATTGTGCTTCCCATAAAACTAAATTTTTTGGGTTTGCGAGTGAATAACCATACTCAAAACCAAGCACCGCATATTCAGATAAATTACTATCGGCTACCTCGTATTTTGCTTGTTCTTTAGATAAATTATTTAGAGGTATATAGGTAGTATCATCAATTTGGTTGTGCAATACTGAATGACGATGCGAGAAAGTACCGCGTCCCGAATCTTGTCCGGTTAGCCTTATATTTGTGCCTGAAGCAAGCAAGCTTGCAAAAGCTAGCTGCTCTGCCGTCGCCCAATCAATAGGTCGATCAGCTGTTAGAGTGGCTTTTCGAGCTTCAAATAGTTTTACAAGTTTTGGATTAGCAGCAAAATCTTTCGGTATTTCACATAGTTTAGTTCCTAAATCTTGTAATGTTTTTTACCGACGCCCGTTATTGCAGCTTGTGTACGAGTACGAGAAATACCTTGCCATAACCCGCCTAAGAAATGTGCTTCTTGCTTATAACTTTTTGCCTGCTCATATTCCTTATCTAGTTTTGCTTTAAATTCTTCTTTTAACTTAGCAAAATAATTATTATCAATTATACCGCTTTTTACTAACTCATTTGCGTAAATATTTCCAGGGGTCGGTTTGCTTTTAATAATGTTATACATCTTGCCTTGAGTATACATCGGCTCATCGCCCTCATTATGCCCGTATTTACGGTAACAAATAATTTCTACTACAACATCCTTGCCGAATTTCTGCCTGTATTCTACCGCAATATTAGTGGCTTTTAATACTGCTTCTATATCATCACCGTTAACATGTAAAATCGGGGCAGCTATGATTTTAGCAAATTCCGTAGAATATCTACTAGCTCTAGTATCTGCAGCATTAGCTGTAAAACCTAACTGATTGTTAATGACGAAATGCAATATTCCACCGATATCATAAGCAGTGAGTGCTGACATTGATAGACTCTCGGCAACTACGCCCTGACCGCAAAAAGCAGCATCGCCATGCACTAAAATAGCTTTGACTTTGCTGCGTTTAATATCTCCAAGAATATCTTGCTTTGCTCTTACTTTTCCTGCAACTATAGGATTTACCGCTTCTAAATGTGAAGGGTTATCGGCTAGCGACAAGTGTATTTTCTTATCCTCTATAGTTCTATCAGACGAATAGCCTAAATGGTATTTTACATCACCTGAAACATTTAATTCATCAGGAAATACGCTACCGCTTATGAAACCGGCAATAACGGTTTTATAAGGGTTTGCCGACTACTTTAGTCAGAGTATTTAGCCTCCCTCGGTGGGCCATACCGATGACAACTTCTTCAACGCCTTGATGCATAGATAAATCTATAGCTTTACTCATGGCAACTATAGAAGCGTCTCCGCCCTCAACGGAAAAACGCTTAGCACCAGGGAATTTAGTATGTAGATACTGCTCAAACCCTTCTACTTCTACTAAATCATTTAGGATAGTTTTTTTGTCTTCAGAAGAAAATATAATTTTGCTTTCTAGCTTATTATATAACCAGTTTTTTTCTTCTATATTTTCTATTTGTTCAAATTCAACACCGATGGAGCCTGTATAAACTTTATCGAGCTTGGTAACTAATTCAGATAATTTACAGTTCCAAGTACCGACAAATTCATCCGTAATATTGATATTTTCTTCTAGCTGACCGCTATCAAGACCAAAAGTTTCTATATTAAGCTTTAAATCATTTTTTGTTTTACGTAGCTCAAGACCAAGCGGATCAAGATTCGCTAAATAGTGAGCATGCTTGCGATAAGTATTGATCATTTCCTTAGCTTTTAAACTATTTAAGTCTTCAGAAGATAAATTATTATTTAACGATTCTTTTTTTATTTCATCAGGGATAATTATTTTTGCCGTACTTTTATTGAGTAAAGTATTATTATCCTTAATGCCGACAAAAAATTCTTGCCAAGTTTGATCAACTGAGGCAGGGTTGGCTAGATATTGCCTATATAGCTCTTCAACAAAAACAGCATTCCCGCCAAATAAATAACCTGTTTTTTTTAAGTCTTCTTCCATATTATTGTTTGATTTTTTTGTTCCGGTGTCATACCGTAGCTTGACCACGGTATCCAGAAAAACAATTTAAAATACTAATAATTATTAGTATTTTTACTGGATTCCCGCCTACGCTGGGATGACATCGAGTAGGTTTTGCCGATCCATGCAACAACGCCAATTGCCTGCTCGCAATGACGATTTTATTACTATAAATACTTCCCTTACTAAATATCTTATATACACCTCAGGGTTAATTTTTTCCTCACCGCTAGCACTTTTTAATAAATCGGCTGAATTTTTTAACGAACCGAGATTTCTAAAATTCTTATTTAGATAATTATTTAGATTACTAAAATCACCCTTTAATATATAATCATCATTGATGCGATAATTGCACCGTTTGTATAGGCAGGAAAGTAACCGAAATTTCCGTGTGACCAGTGAATATCTTGAAGACAGCTGTTACTAAAACTTACCGGTTTAACGCCTAAATATTCTTGCATCTTACTATCACAAAAGCTTGGTAACTCATCAAGATTCAAGTCACCATTGATAAGCATTTTCTCTATCTCAAAACGTAATATTACATGCATCGGATAAGTTACTTCATCTGCATCTACTCTTATAAAATCAGGCGTAACTCTTGTAATTTTTCTATATAAACTTTCCGCTGAATATTCTTCGCTTTTAAAAGCAAATTCGTCTCGAAGTAGTTTAGCTAAAAATTCCGTAAATTCTCTTGATCTACCTACTTGCATTTCCATAAATAAAGATTGGCTTTCGAAGGCCTTTAGCAAGCTCAACCGACTGCCCTTTATACATTTCCGGTAGATTCTGCTCATATAAAGCATGTCCTATTTCGTGAATAATTCCCATTAAACCGCTTATGAAATTATCTTTATCATATCTAGTAGTTAAACGTATACTTCTTTAACATGAAGAGTTGTTAAAGTGATTAGGAACAATAGTTTGGAAATTGTCATTTACCAATGAAGAAATTTTATTTCTATATTTTTCAATATTCTCAAAAAATAACCTTATAGAATCAGTAAATGTTTCAAAATTTGCATAAAATTTATTGTTACTTATAATAGAATGCATAAATTTCCACAGTCGTTCAATGGGATTCAGATTGGGACTATACGGTGGCAAAAAGACTAGCTCTATTTTACTATTTTGTAGATATTCTCTAACCTTTTTTGACCTACGATATCCCGCATTATCACATATCAGATAAATCTTACTTTTATCTTGATTATTTTCTTCCAATTTCTTTAAAAATTCAATGATATAATCGCCATTAACCTTAGGATTATCAGTTGTTACTACATTTAGACTTTTTAGATTAATTGCACCTATAATATGCTTACGTTTCCATCCACTAAAGCTTGGTAATGTTTTTACTGCATTCTTTCTAATCCAACCAAATCGAGCCCTAGTTTGATATTGTGGATGAACACTATCCATAAAATAAATACACTCATCACTTGCTAAATTATTTCTTAACAAACTATATTGAAGCTTAAATTCCTCTTGTTTATCTAAATCTATTTTTCCAGGAATTAACTTAGGTTTTTTATAACTAAAACCTAATCTGTGTAATAACTTTATTACACCAGCTAATGTATAGATTACTCCATATTGATTTTCTATATACAAACCTATATCTCTAGCATACACATAATTATTAGTTTCAAGGTGCTCTATTAATTCTTCTTCTTGATTTCTAGTAAGTTTACTACAACTACCACCATTTTCCGGCTTCAGCTTCTGATCATTATGATAATCTATTAAATGGTTCCTTATCCCTTCATCACTCAGTATTAACACTTTTGATATCTCACCAATACTATAGCCATCATCATACATAAGAACAGCTTTGATCCTCTGATCCTACCGTCTCTCTCCTGCTTATGACGACTCTTTAATTCTTGCTTTTCTATTATTGATAATTTTTTATATTCCATGATTACTTATTAGCATATTATCTCACTATAAGCAATGTTTCATTTACTAGAGGTATATATCGTTTGGCGTTCCGCCGCAAAAAGGATGAGTCGATTCGTCTAATCGTCCTTTTGTTAGATCAAACTGCATAATTTCCATAATGCGTTTTCCGATACGCTTTTGCATTTCAGGAGCTAGTTCGCTGTTCTTTACTAAGTTCTTTCTCGCTTTTCTGTTTTTCTAAAACTTTATTTATGAGCTGCGGGAGTTCTTTTTTAAGTACTGAAAAAACTTGTTTGATCTCGCTACTTTTCCTACTTGGATCAAACATATCTATTAATGAGTCGTTATAATCCGCAATTAAAAACATCTGCTCGTACTTTAGCAACTTCTTTCGTATAATCTAAAACTTTTTGTAAGTGTGGTTTGAATAAATTATAGTCGTTATTTTTTCTTGCTTCTCGCCAAACAAGTTCAGTTTTAGTAGTAGCGGCTACCAATTTCTTTTGTAGCTGCTCGTCAATACAATTTGCATCTGTTATTTTTCTCTCAATCTCTCTAATATTACCATTCTGCCATTCATCAAGGTTCTTTGATTCTTCTTTTGCCTTGCTAAGTAACTCTTTTAGCATGGGAGATTTGAGCATAGAATGAACTAGTGACGTTAAAGTTACTATTTCGTTGCCGTGACTTTCTCCTGAACCTATAGGCATATTTACGGCAACATCCCAGTATAATATGCTTAAGATATTATTAAAATGTGAGATGGTCTGAAGCTCATTTTCTAATTTTGTATAGTTGTTCATATGTTCCTTGTTTTTTGTCATTGCGAGGAGACGCCATAAGCGTCGACGAAGCAATCTCGGGTAAATTCCTGAGATTGCCACGCTCCTTTCAGTCGCTCGCAATGACGTTCATTACAAATGCAACAACTCCTTTGCTGCTTTTAAACTTGCCTTCGGTGATTGTTTTACCTGAAATCATGCGGGCGAGTTCCTCTTGCCTTTCAGCTAAATTTAAAGCTTTTACAGTTACTTTTGTTTCTTTATCTAGCTGTGTTTTCTCGACTTTTATATGCAAATCTGCCTTACCTGCCACTTGAGGCTGGTGCGTAATAACTATTACTTGAGTAACGCTACTAAGTTTTTTTAATCGCTCACCTACTTTATCTGCGACCTCTCCGCCAATCCCGACATCTATTTCATCAAATATAATAGATGGTTTTACCATTTTATCAAACAAAGAAGTTTTTAAAGCAAGCATGAACCTTGATAATTCACCGCCGGAAGCGATTTTATTGATTGCTGTAGCTAGCGTTCCAGGATTGGTAGAAGCCTTAAACACAATATCATCATTACTGCCGGCTGTCGGCTCTTTTCTAGTTTCTATCTCAATCTCAAAAATTGCTTTCGCCATTTTAAGCTGTTTTAGCTCCTGATGCAACGATTCTTCTAAGTGTTTTGCAGCAATAAGACGCTTTGCAGATAAATCACTCGCCAGTTCATAATATTTTTTCTGCAATAGCACTTCTTGAGCTTTTAACTCATTGCTATTTGCTATTTTATTTTTTAATATACCGAGCTGCTCTAAAGATTTATCTAAAAATACACCTAATTCATCAGCGGGAACATTATATTTACGGCTAATAGCTTTTATTAAAAATAATCTTTCTTCTGTTTCTTCGAGATTATATTCCTCGTAATTAAAACTATCTAACAGATTTGATAATTCTTGACGTGCTTCTTCTAGATTATTATAGGCTTCTTCTAAGCTTGTAGCGATAGCTTCAAAACGCTCATTATCGCCTTGCCTTGCTAATAATTTCTCTGCTCTATTAATCGATGTATTTATTTCGGGATTATTAATCTGTTCTAGAATATCTTTTATTAACTGTAAATCCTTATCTTTATTTTGCAAATCTTTTCGTATATTTGCTAATTTTTCTTCTTCGCCTATTTGAATGTTCAGCTTAGTTAATTCTTCCGTTGCAAAGCTCAAATAATCAATTTCTTGGTCTATAGAATTTTGCTTAAGTGTTATTTCAGCAATTTCTTTTCGAGTATTTTGCCAAGTCTGATAACATTTAGAAAGTTCGGCTCGGAAGTCCAAAAGATTTCCGTAACTATCTAAAATATCACGCTGCGTATTTGCTTCTAGAAGAGAAATATTATTATTTTGCCCATGAAGTTCAAATAAGTAAGTAGCTAATTGCTGCATTATAGCCTTATTAACTACTTGATTATTAATGAAAAAATTTTTCCGTCCTTCGACTTTTTGTAAACACTTTATAAGCAATAACTCTTCAGGCTCAATAAAATTTTGGATCAGAAAATTTTTTATTTCTTCATTTAAAGAGAATATTATATTAACAACAGCGTAATCTTTTCCACGCTTTATTATATTATTTGAAGTTTTATAACCTAGGCAAAATAAAATAGCATCAAGTAAAATAGATTTGCCGGCTCCTGTCTCACCGGTAATAACGCATAAACCTTTATTAAACTCAATTTCCAGCTCGTCTATCAGAATGAAGTTTTTAACTGAAAGACTATGGAACATAGATTTCCTGATTTAGTATCCCTTAACTAGTCTATATGCATAACTATACCATTGACTATCAGGATAGTTGTAACCTAGCACCGAGGCATATTTTTTTGCCTCATCCGGAAGTCCGAGCATCATATAGCTTTCGACTAAACGGTAAAGAGCTTCTACCGAGTGAGAAGTAGTTTGATAATTATCAATTACCTCTTCAAATCTATTAATAGCTGCCATTGGATTCTTTTTCTTTAAGTAAAACCGACCTACCATCATCTCTTTACCTGCTAAATGATCGTTTACTAGGTCGATTTTTAAAGATGAATCAATAGCATATTTAGTATTTGGGAATTTTGCTATTACATCTTCAAAACTATCTTTAGCTAGGAAAGTTCTAGATTGATCATGATTTACGTCTGAAATTAACATATAATATGATAATGCTTTAAGGTAATATGCATAAGTAATGTCAACATTTGCAGGATGCAAATTAATGAACATATCAAGCACATCAACCGCTTCTTCATATTGAGCGGCGAGGAATAAAGAATAAGCCTGCATCAATTCGGCTTGCGGCGTCATTTCATTACCTGGATGTTGGTAAAATACTCTTCCGAATTCTTCCGCAGCTTTCTTATATTTTTTCTTTTCTAACAAAGTAACACCTTCGTTATAAAGAGTAGGAATAGGAACTACTATGTCATCACTGTTTTTTTTGCTTTTACATCCGCTGAAAACTAACCCTATAACTAAAAGGGTACTCAATAATTTTGTTAATTTCATAAGAACTTAAATTCAGTTAATAACTAAATATACATATAGGCTTACAGAATTTCAAGGATTCAATTTAAAATCTCACAAACTTATAAATTCTTGGACTTATTTCTCTACCCAGTGTCCTTTATCATTTTTGTGGTATTTTTTTTCAACGGCTGACCATGCTACTTTATGTGCAACTGTCTCTCTAGAGTCGTTTTTACGTCTTTTATCAGCATCCTTATATTGCTCAAATGCATGATTAAAAGCTTCACGATAAATATCCTTGGCATGGCTTGGAAGATGATTATTGATTATTTAACGCCATTGCGAGGAATAACTATAAGTTTTGACGAGGCAATCTTAGGAGTTTGTTATTATTTCATGAGATTGCCACGCAGCCTATGGCTGCTCGCAATGACGACTCGGTATTCACGACCATAAGCTTTTCATTTTGTTAAAAAAGCTGCCGTCGTTTTCTTTTTCATTTATAGATTCTTTTTTGAATTCTTCTAGTAATTCACGTTGTCGTTTAGATAAATTTTTAGGTACTTCGACATGAATATGCGTAAGCATATCACCCCTAATAGTTGATCTCATTTTAGACATACCTTTGCTACGTAGCCTTAATTGATCACCGTTTTGTGTGCCTGCAGGAATTGTTAAGTTTACTTTTCCGCCTTCAATTACCGGTACTTCTATCTCTCCTCCAAGAGCGGCATTCACAAAACTAATAGGTAGTTTACAATGTAGATTTGCTCCGTCTACTTTATAAATATCATGTGGTTTTATTGCTATATCAACGTATAAATCACCGCTATTACCGCCTCTAATACCTGCTTCCCCTTCTCCGGTATGTCTTATTCTAGTACCGTTTTCAACACCGGCAGGAATATTTACCGATAAATTTCGTTGTTTATGATAACGTCCCATGCCATGACATTTCTTGCAAGGATTTTTTATAATTTGTCCATTACCTTGGCATTTATGACAAGCTTGTTCGATCGTAAAGAATCCTTGCTGAATTCTAGTCGCTCCAACACCGCCGCAAGCATCGCAAGTAGTTATGGTTTCACCTTTTTCAGAACCGCTACCGTGACAAGTATCGCATTTTACTTCGCTAGAAAAGCTAATATTTTTTTCTATACCGTGAAATGCTTCCTCTAGGTTAATTGTCAGATCATATTTTAAATCCGAGCCTCTAACTTTAGCTAAAGTTGGGCGTGATGATCTTCTGCTACCTCCCATAAAGTCGCTAAAGAAGTCACCGAATATATCGTTAATATCAGGATGAAAACCGCCATGATTTCCTCCTCCTCGTGATTGTTGGTTTTGAAAATTATCATGCCCAAAGCGGTCATAAGCGCCTCTTTTCTGTTCGTCTTTTAAGACATCATAAGCAGTATTTATTTCTTTAAATTTCTTTTCAGCATCTTTAGCGTCAGTAGTATCAGGGTGATATCGCTTGGCTAGTTTGAGGTAGGCTTTTTTAATGTCAGCTTGGCTAGCTGTTTTACTAACGCCTAGTATTTGGTAATAATCTTGTGACATGAAATTATGTTATATGTTTGTTTTATATGACGATGTCATGCCGTGACTTGACCACGGCATCCAGTGAAAACATAAAATGTACACTTTAAGTTGTTTTCTGGACCCCGTGGTCAAGCCACGGGGTGACAATTATTACTTCTTCTCTACATCTTGAAAGTCGGCATCTACTATTTTTTCATCATTAGCGGCACTTTCTTCAGCAGGTTGGCTCTCGCTTTGTGCTTTATACATCGCTTCACCGATTTTCATGCTAGCTGCAGTTAAGCTTTCGGTCTTTTCTTTAATCAAAGCAGCATCTTCCGACTCAAGAACGGCTTTTAAAGTAGCTAGTGCTTCTTCAACAGCTCCTTTATCGTCTGATGATAATTTATCGCCATACTTTGTAAGAGTTTTTTCAGTAGAATAAACTAAACTATCGGCAGCATTTTTTGCTTCAATAAGTTCCTTACGCTTTTTGTCTTCATCGGCATTCTGCTCGGCATCTTTAACCATTTGTTCAATTTCCGCATCGCTAAGACCGCCGGAAGCTTGAATAGTTACTTTCTGCTCTTTACCGCTTGCTTTATCTTTAGCTGAAACATGCACTATTCCGTTAGCATCAATGTCAAACGTTACTTCTATTTGCGGCAAACCTCTTGGTGCAGGAGGTATACCTTCGAGATTAAACTGACCAAGTAATTTATTATCTTTTGCCATTTCACGTTCACCTTGGAATACTCTAATAGTTACGGCATGCTGATTATCGTCAGCAGTTGAGAATACCTGACTTTTCTTAGTAGGTATAGTAGTATTACGATCTATTAATCTTGTAAATACGCCACCAAGAGTTTCAATGCCAAGGGATAGAGGCGTAACGTCTAATAATAATATATCCGTTACTTCTTTATTAAGTACTCCGCCTTGAATAGCAGCACCGAGAGCTACAACCTCATCGGGATTTACGCCTTTATGCGGCTCACGTCCGAAGAATTTTTTTACGGCTTCTTGTACTTTCGGCATTCTAGTCATACCGCCGACTAATACTACTTCTTGAATATCAGAAGCTTTAAAACCTGCATCCTGTAGCGCTTTACGGCAAGGCTCAATAGTTTTCTCAATTAAATCATCTACTAATTTTTCAAGTTCTGCTCTAGTAAATTTAATATTTAAATGTTTCGGTCCTGTGCTATCAGCCGTAATATAAGGTAAATTAATATCGGTAATTACTGCAGAAGATAGCTCTTTCTTAGCTTTTTCTGCTGCTTCTTTTAAACGCTGAAGTGCTAAAGGATCTTTACTTAAATCTATACTGTTTTCTTTTTTGAATACATCTATTAAATGGTTTAATATTCTTGTATCGAAATCTTCACCACCAAGGAATGTATCGCCGTTTGTTGATTTCACTTCAAAAACACCATCAGCGATCTCAAGAATTGAAACATCGAATGTTCCGCCGCCAAGATCGTATACTGCAATAGTTTTACTTGCCGATTTCTCGAAACCGTAAGCAAGAGCTGCAGCAGTCGGCTCGTTGATTATTCTAAGGACCTCAAGACCTGCTATTTTACCGGCATCTTTCGTTGCTTGACGCTGTGCATCATCAAAATAAGCAGGTACGGTAATTACTGCTTGTGTTACTTTTTCCCCTAAATAACTCTCGGCAGTTTCTTTCATTTTTTGTAAAATGAATGCACTAATTTGGCTTGGTGAATATTTATTGTTATCAGCTTCAACCCATGCATCATTATTATCGGCCTTGACTATTTTATACGGTACAATACCTTGGTCTTTTTTAACCATGGGGTCAACAAACTTTCTACCGATTAGTCGTTTTACTGCATATACGGTATTGCGATGGTTAGTTACTGCTTGCCTCTTAGCTGATTGCCCGACTAATTTTTCGCCGTTTGCAAAAGCTATTATTGACGGCGTAGTTCTCTCACCTTCTGCATTTTCTATTACTTTCGGTTCTTTACCTTCCATGACTGCAACACAAGAGTTGGTAGTTCCAAGGTCGATACCTATTACTTTTTCCATAAGATTCCTCGTTTTCTTTTTTTATTTTTGTTTATTAATTTAGTGTTGTAGTCTGTATGTCATTCCCGCGTAAGCGGGAATGACATACAGACTACAAATCCTTTAATTATTGTGCTATGACTTTTTATTTGATATAGTGCTGCTTAAATGATTTTACAAGAGGTGAACATGAAAAAACTACCGATTTTACTAAAACTTTTATTTATTATTAATTTAGTTTTCCAGAATAATATAGTTTTTGCATCTTCTGAAACAAGCAGTGCTATATTTGAAAAAGCGAAGAAAGCAATCGTAACAATTGATACTAGAATTGCCGTATCGGCATATGATGATACAAGTAGTTGGACAGGAACGGGATTTATTAACGATAAGAACAACGGTTATATAATTACTAATACTCATGTTGTCGGCGGTGCGTCTATCGGAACTTATTTTGTTACTTTTTATAATGGAGAGCAGGCAGAAGCAAAGCTTATCTATTACGATATTTGGCAGGATTATGCCGTTCTAAAAGTAGAGAGCAAAGATATACCGGCATCGGCAACACAAATAGCTTTCTCAAACGAGCTTCCAAAATTAAATCAAAAGGTTTTCGTAGTCGGTAACACGGAAGCAAAAGGTTTTTCTTTCCATACCGGTTATTTGTCCGATCTTTATAATATTGAAGGTTTAATGCCACAATGTACTTATGTTATTAATTTAAATAGTACCGGCGGTGCTAGCGGTTCACCGGTGTTAAACGATAAGATTGAGGCTATAGGAGTATTATATGGTGGAGGTAAAACTCATTCTCTAGCACTGCACGGTGATTATGTAGCTCGCACTTTAGAGAGTTTAAAGAATAATAAACAACCGAGCAGAAAACATATAGGAATAATAAGCGAGTTATATTCTTTAAATAAAGCAGTTAGACATCATAATTTCCCTAAAGAAGAAATGGACAAATATATAAATAAATTTCCTGATAGTAGAAATAGAGTGATAAGCGTTAAGGCAGTTCTAGCCGGTTCGCCTGCTGAAAAATCTTTAAAAGCCGGTGATATTATTTGGGCAGTTAATGATAAGGAACTCGGCGGTAATCTAGCATTATTTGATAGAGAAATGGATAATTTCAAAGGAATAGCTACTAAACTTACTATATTTCGTGACAGAAAAAAGCTAGAACAAGCAGTAGATTTATATGATGTGAACAATAATAAAATCGCTAAAATGATAAATTTCGGCGGTGCAGTATTTTTTGAAGCCGATGATTATTTTAGTAATAAATCAGGTATTCCGCTTAAAGCTCTAAGTATAGCTTCCGTTCAATCCGGTAGTAGCTTTAGCTCTATACCGACGTTTTTTACCAAAGATTATAAAAATGTTTATAGATTGCAAATTTTTGAGATGAAAGATTTGGCTTTGAGTAATCTTGACGATTTGGTGAAATTCTTACCTGCTATTACTAAAGAGAAATTTATAACGGTTAGATTTAAAAATTATCAACCTTACTATGCTAATTTCGGTTATAACGAACTCATCTCGTCACATGATAATATGATTGCGGATGTAACTTTGGATTCTATAGATACTAAGCCTTATATATTAAAGTATAATACTATTTCTCATGACTGGGATATGGAAAATATAAAACTTCAGTAACTAATCCATTGTGATAAATTAACAATTCTTATAGCTCAGAGTAGTTCGCCAACTAGGTCATTTTTGTGTGGATTGGTAAATATTCTTTATGTTATTCCTGCAAAAGCGAGAAAGCATTGTTGCGTGGATACATACCTAAGCCGTCATTGCGAGCAGCCGTAGGCTGCATGGCAATCCATAAAAATAATAAAAATTCTGTAAATCAGAATTTTTAACTGGATTGCTTCGTCAAAACTTACAGTTTTTCCTCGCAATGACAGAAAAAACGGTCCCTACTCAACACCTAAGAAACATAGCTAATTAACAATCCCTCCTAAAATAATTTATAAATTTAGGAAAATTAATGACCAAAAAACCTAGCCCTTTAAATTTAAAAAAAGTAGAAGAAGTAAAAAAACAAGAAGCATTGATTCAAGAAGCAGATATTTTAGAATTTTTTACAGAAAATTATGAAAAATATGGTAATGATTTTCATACTCAGGATTCACTAACATTACCACGTTCAGATGATGATATAGAAGGGGATATTTCTAGAAAAGAAACTTCTTTAAAGGAATTGAAAGTATTAATAACTAAGAATAATCAAGATGAACTAAAGCATTTCTATTTGATAAAAATAATCAGTATATCTTTATGATGCGGTTGAGAGCGATGATGCAGAATTAGTTGAAACGATATTAAAACTTGCTAAACACTTAACTACTGTAACCTATAATGATTCAACAGTCTTGCATTCAGCAGCTAAATTGTCTAGCCAAGAGATCATTGATGCCTTACTAAGAGTGGCGCCTCAATTAAAAGTTGTCCAAGATGCGGATAGTAAAAATCCATTCGATGACATATAGCATAGGCAATTAAGATAGTGATATTAATAAAAGGATATGGTAAAGTAATTAGAAAATAGTTATGCCAAGTCCATATTCATATGATTTAAGAAAGGGAGTGATTCAATATATTGAGTCAGGGAAAAGAATAATAGAAGCAAGTCAAGTATTTAATATCAGCCGTAAAGTAATATATGATTGGAAGAAATTAAAGAAAGAAACAGGAGATGTTCAATTAAAAACTGGCTATCAAAAAGGGCATAGTCATAAAATAACAGATATGGAAGGATTTAAAAAATTTTTGGAATCTAATAAAGATAAAAGCAGTCGAGAGCTAGCCATCTTGTATCCTAGTAAAGTGTCAGCAAGAACTATAATAAACATGATTAGAAAAGTTGGTTACAGCTATAAAAAAACTTTTCTTCATCCCAAAAGAAATCATAAATTAAGAAATGAGTTTATAGAAAAGATAACCACCATAGACAAAGATAAACTAGTGTTTTTGGATGAATCAGGAATAGAAGATAATGCGTGTCGAGAACATGGCTGGAGCCCAAAAGGAGAAAGATGTTATGGTGAAAAAGTTTATCAGCACAAACACAGAATTAGTATGATTGCTGGCCTATTTAATAGCAATATTGTAGCACCTCTAATATTTGAAGGCAATTGTAATAAAGCTATTTTTGAGACGTATGTCAAGGATATACTCATTAAAGAATTAAGGGCAGGACAAGTCGTAGTAATGGATAATATTAATTTTCATAAAAACTCTAAGGTAAAAGAATTAATTGAATCGGTAGGGGCAAGTATTTTATTCCTTCCTACTTACAGTCCTGACCTTAATCCTATAGAACATTATTGGTTTAAAATTAAACATCAAATTAACGCGAGTTTCGTATTAATAGAGGAACTGAATAGCTGATAGTAACTGGGTTACGAGGATATTAGTAATATTGTTTTTGTTATAAAATGTACTTAAAACTGCATAAATTTTTAGTAAATTGTCTTTTTTGACTATAACTATTAAATTGTAAAACTTGTCACACCTCTTACAAACCTTGAAAGGATAAGCATTATAGCATATTCATTAACCATAATTTAGGCATCTTAATACGAAATTCGCATTTTTTTAGTATTTGCTTCCAATATCGAAAATTATTTTTATGAAGCAATAGAGTTAATACAGCAGAACGGTAATTTTGAAATTATAAATAAAAATGATTATTTAAAACCGCACGATAACTATGTAATGACCAAATATCATAAAAAAGCTATTAAGGCGAATAGAACGCCGAAATTTATGATTTTGCAGCACGTTTTAGGCGATCATTAATTGCAGCCCCTATATTCACTTGAGGTATAGGAACAACTGCTATACTGCTTACATCATGAGCTGCAGCATAATCGTCAAGAATTCTTAAATAAGCATAAAGATTTGCAGCAGCTTCTATAAGATTACCTTTGGCACTTAAATTTAACGAAAATTTTCCCGTAAGATTACTATTGCCAAAATTTAATCCGATTTCTTTATCCTCTAAATTTATAGCATTTAGCCTAACCGGTACTTTTGGTGAATAGTGTGTAGCAAGCATTCCCGGAGCTTTTATAGTACTTGTCTCTGATGCTTTTAAAACTTTTACCCCTAGTACTTCTTCTAAAATTTCAGCAGTTATAAACCCTTCTCTAAGAATAGTAGGAGTAACAGTTGTTGTATCGATTATCGTTGACTCTAGCCCATATTCAGATTGATAAATTTCAGGTGCTAAAATAAAGATTTCTGCGTTTTCTGAAAAATGTTTTGTAACATGCTCGACGTTAGTCGGACTAATATAGTTTGAGGGGTTAGCACTTGGGGCAGCTATAGGTACGCCTGATTGTCTGATAAGCTCTAATGCTAGTGGATAAGACGGCATTCGAATCGCTATTGTATTAAGCCCTACCGTTACGCTAGGAGCAATATTTGCATTCACTTTTAAAGGGACAACTATAGATAACGGTCCAGGCCAAAATTTTTCTGCTATTTTTGTAGCTAAATCGTTAAACTCCCCTATTTCTTTTGCTTGCTCTATGGATGCGACATGCACTATAAGCGGGTTGATAGCAGGACGATTTTTGAACTGAAAAATCTTTAAACATGCCTCATTATTTGTAGCATCCGCTCCAATCCCATAGACTGTTTCAGTTGGCAAAACAACCACTTTACCTGATTTTATATATTCAACGGCTTTACTGATCATTAATTTAGTTATTTTGGTTTTGTTATATATCTGCTTCTCGATGTCATTCCTAGCTAAAAGCGGCGTTGTTGCATGGCTTATTTATGTCATTCCCGCTTTTGCGGGAATGACATAGGAAAGTTTGATCATAAGCGGTTAAACTTAGCTATTTTATGGAATAATTCACAAGTATTTTGTAATAACGATAAACGATTTTGAGCGATCTTTGAATCAGAGTCATTAACGAGTACATTATCAAAAAAGCTAGTAATCGGAGTTAATAGAGATGATAATAAATTTAAGGCTCTCTTATAATCTTTATCAGCTATACTATCTATAATTTGCGGAGAAATTTTTTGGATTACTTCAAATAATTCTTTTTCAGGTTGTGTAATAAAGAGACTTGCATCAACTAAGCCGATAATTTTCTGACCATCAATTATATTGCTAGCTCGTCTGTAAGCATTTAATAATTGCCTTCCTGCGTCTTCTATTAAAAATTCTTTTAACGCATCAAGCTTAAATTTTGTATCCACTAAATTTAAATCAAGAACTGCATTAATTAACGCAATATCATAGTCATTTTTAAAGTAAAATTTTACTCTTTCTTCAAAGAAAGATATTATTAAATCCTTATTTTTATCAGATGAATCTTTATATAAGTTTATAGAAAAATTAATTAAGCTATTTAAATGTAATTCTAATTTATTCTCAAGTATTATTCTTATTATACCAAGAGCTTGACGTCTTAAGGCATATGGATCACCTGAGCCTGTTGGAGCTTCGCCTGCTATCATCAAACCTACTAAACTATCTAGCTTATCGGCTAAAGCAAGCAAAGCAGCATTTCTGCTCGGTACATTATCATTAAGTCCTCGAGGTTTATAATGGTCTTTAATTGCTGTGGCTACTTCTTCATTTAACCCTTCATGCTTTGCATAATAATAACCCATAATACCTTGCAACTCAGGAAATTCTCTGACCATCTCGGAAACAAGGTCACTTTTGCAAAGTTTCGCTACCGTAATTAAATCTTTATTATTTGGAGCTATATGCTTACAAATTTTAGTTATACGCTCCACTTTTTCTCTTAATTTACCAAGTTCTGCATGAAATGTTACAGCTTCTAATTTACCTAATCTTGATTCTAAAGTTTTAGCTATATCCTGCTTATAAAAATATAAAGCATCCGAAAGACGTGCAGATAGTACTTTTTCGTTACCTTTAATAACGAGGTCAGTATTTGCAAATCTACCATTACTGACAAAGAGAAAATACGGTGCAAAATTTCCTGTTTTATCAAATAAACAAAAATATTTCTGANGCGTACGCATCGAAGAAATAAGTACTTCTTTAGGTAACTCTAAAAATTTTTGTGGGATTTTTCCAAGTAACACAACGGGAAATTCACTAAGCCCTGCTACTTCTTCGATTAAACGATTATCTTCTTTTATGTTTAGATTATGAGAATTTGCCAGTTCCAGTAAACCGCTTTTAATTACTTCTTCTCTCTTTGTTCTCTCTAAAATAACATGATTTTCTAAAAGCTTATTTCTATAATCTTCAAAATCTGTTACTTCTAATTTTTTATTATCAGTAAGACGATGCCCGTACGTAATATTATTAGCGGTTA
Organism: Rickettsia endosymbiont of Ixodes scapularis; assembly: GCF_000160735.1. NCBI lineage: Bacteria > Pseudomonadati > Pseudomonadota > Alphaproteobacteria > Rickettsiales > Rickettsiaceae > Rickettsia > Rickettsia endosymbiont of Ixodes scapularis. The sequence goes on from NZ_CM000770.1 coordinate 1,499,317, forward strand.
AATGCCCAAATTGCAGTGGTAGTACTTCACCGTCAAATATACATAAAATATTTCGTAACGGTCTAATCCATTTTATTTTGTAATTGCCCCAAAACATCGATTTTGCCCAGCTATATTTATTAATAGCCTCTATAATAATCTCCGGCAAAATCTCTTTTATTTCTCTTTCTTCTGTTTTTTTGACAAAGAAATAATATAGCTGATTATTAATTAATTTAGTAGAAAGCTCTAATTTACTAACATTATGAGCTTTACAAAAGCCGTTAATAGCAGCTTCCGGTGCTTCCGTGCTAGGTCCTTTAATCTCGAGTTCTTTTGATAACGTTACTTTCGGCAAGTGAGTAGCATGCAACATTATTCTACGAGGCCCTGCAAATACTTGTACTTTTGCAAATATTTCGTTTTCTTCAAAAATTTTCGTGAATATGTTTAAATAACCCTCTTCAGCATTTTTTTGCATTAATGCAGGTATTTCTTCACTAAATAACTCTAATAATAATTCACTCACCGCTTAACTCCAACCATTTTATACAACAAATTCTAGCTAAATGACGTACTCTTAAAACATAAGAAGCACGCTCAGTTACACTAATCACACCTAATGCATTTAGTTGATTAAATGCATGACTTGCCTTAAGGCATTCATCATAAGCCGGCATAGGTAAATTAGCTTTAATTAATCTCTCACACTGTTCTTCGCTATCCTTGAAATGTCGCAGTAACATTTCACTATCGGCAAGCTCTAAATTATATTTTGAAAATTGCCGTTCAGCTTCGAAATCCACTTCACCGTATTTTAAAGCTTTTTCGCCTGCTTGCCCGTTCCAATCAAGCTCTTTTACTTCATCAACACCTTGAATATATAAAGCAAGCCTCTCGAGTCCATAAGTGATTTCACCGGCAACGGGACGGCATTCAATACCGCCGATTTGCTGCATATAAGTAAATTGCGATACTTCCATACCGTTACACCATACTTCCCAGCCAAGCCCGGCAGCACCTAAGGTTGGCGACTCCCAATCATCTTCAACAAATCTGATATCATGAATTTTTAAATCTATGCCTAAACATTCTACACTTTTAAGATATAGCTCTTGAATATTATCCGGCGAGGGTTTTAAGATAACCTGAAATTGATAATAATGTTGCATTCTATTAGGATGCATGCCATACCTGCTATCCCCTGGTCTTCTTGATGGCTGAACATATGTAACAGACCAAGGTTTGGTACCAAGGCAGTGAAGCACAGTTGCAGGGTGAAACGTACCGGCTCCGACATGGGCATCGTAAGGCTGCAATATTGCACAACCGTAATCCTGCCAGTAATTTTGCAAAGCTAGTATAATTTGCTGAAATGATAGTTTTTTCATAAAAAATGCATTGTCATACCGCGACTTGATCGCAGTATCTAATAAAATCAATATAAATTATTTGTATATTTAAATGGATACCACGATCAAGTCGCGGTATGACACATAACACAGAAATCTTAATAATACTCCTTGCCGATCTCGATCTTAGGGCGATTGTTTGCTACTCGCCAATCGTTAGTATCACGAATAAACACAGCCGCAAAATTCTTGTTTATAAAAGTTCTCTTCTTTGGCAATTTCGTACATTCTGCTAGCACCGCCGTCTTTACGCCAATTATAAGTCCAATAGGTCACCCCTTCATAATGAGACGCAGCCCTAGTTCCTGATTCATTAATTTGGTTCATATCTTTCCATCTAGAAATACCAAGCGAGCTAGTTATAACCTTAAAGCCGTTTTCATAAGCATATAAAGCCGTACGCTCGAAACGCATATCAAAACACATTGTGCAGCGTTTACCTCGTTCAGGCTCAAACTCCATCCCTTTAGCTCTTCTAAACCAATTTTGTGGATCGTAATCCACATCGATAAATTCTATATTATGTTTCTCGGCAAACTTAATATTTTCGTTTTTACGAAGCTCATATTCTTTTTTAGGGTGAATATTAGGATTGTAGAAAAAAAGTGTAAACTTAATGCCGGTATCGATCATTTTTTCCATTAAAGGGCCAACACAAGGAGCACAACAACAATGGAGTAAAACCTTGCTTTCACCGTTTGGTACTTCAAAAACTTCGCTCATATAAGGTTCTGTATATTAAATTTAAATTAATCTATTTTAGCTCTTTTTAACTGCAAATTATAAGATTTTTTTGAAATAGGAACTGCTATTCCTGCAAAAATCTTATTAATTTTCGCACAAAAATATTTTAAATTTTATACACAGAACCTAGTTTACCAAATTCTTTTTACAAGTTTCTTTATAGAATTTTAGGATTATAGAAGATAACAAGGCAAGTGCAATTAAATAATATGCAATAGCATAATTGTCTCCGGTAACTTTCGTTAATATCATTGCTAACATTGGAGCAGTACCGCCAAATATAGCAGCCGCAAGGTTGTATGAAAGTGCAACACCGGTAAATCTTATGCTAGTCGGAAATATCTCTACTAAAACCGTTGGGATAGGTCCCATATAAATGCTAATAACTCCGGCAAATATTACTTGAGATATTATAGCTAAAGTAAAATTCATCGATCCTAAGGCTACAAAAATAGGATAGACTGATAAAATTAACAAGATAATCCCCCATATTAGTACAGGACGCCACCCTACCTTATCCGAAACCTACGCAGATATAGGAAATACTATCATCATTACGATTAATATTATACTACTAACAATTGTGCTTTGCTGATTAGTATAACCGAGTGTTTGCATAAAATTACCGATAAAAACCGTAGAAGTATAAAAAGGAGCAGTTACGGTAATATAAAGACCAAGTGTGATAATTAGTTCTTTTGGGTATTTTGTTAATGTTTCTCGTAAAGGAAAACGTGCTAAACGTCCTGTTTCGTTAGCTTTTTTATAAATAGGACTTTCTGCTAGGTTTTTTCTAATATATAAACCTACGGAACTAATAAATAAACCGGCAATAAAAGGTATCCTCCAACCCCATTCAAATAGCATATCGGCAGGCATAAAATAAGAAAAACCGGCTGCTGTACCAAGTCCAAGCAGCATACCGCCGCACATACTAACGAATGAGCTACTCTCCACAAGCCCTCGCTGCTCGAACGAAGCATGTTCTACAATATACGAAATACAACCGCTAAATTCCCCTCCTAAAGAAAAACCTTGTATGAGTCTGATAATAGTTAAAATAATAGAAGCGGCAATTCCAATAGTTTTATAACTTGGTAAGAGACCTATTCCGGCAGTCGGTATTGCCATAGTTATAATACCCATCACAAAAGCAGTACGTCTATCGAATCTATCACCGATATTACCGAAAATAATACCGCCGAGCGGTCGTACTACAAAGCCTGCAGCAAATACCACAAAAGTTAAAGTCTCTCGCATTTCTGAATCCGGAAAAAATGCTGCCCTATAATATAAGCAAATTGAGCATATAATGCATAATCATACCATTCTAAAGCGTTGCCGATCATGCCGGATATTATTACTTTTCTCATTAAGTTATTTTATTGATTTTAAAATAACGCGAGTTTCGTATTCAAAAAGTTGCTGAATAGCTTATAGTAACTGGGTTACGGGGATCTTGATAATACTGTTTTTGTTATAAAGTGAGTACAAAATACAAATTGCTAATTAAAATATGGTATTTATAGTATTAGAAAAAAGTTTATAGGTTATTGAAAAAACTTTAAGAGCAATAACCTATGATAATGGATTTTACAGAAATATTTTGTTACGTCGATGATTTTTTTCAAGAATTAGACAAGCATACAAATTCAATTACTAACCATAACAACAAATCTGGTCCTAAAAGTCGACTGAACAGAAGTGAGGTAATAACAATTATAATAGGCTACTGGCAGTCATCTTATGATTGTTTTAAGAATTATTATCTGAAGCAAATATGAATTCATCATCAAAGAGATTTTCAATTAGTAAGCTATAGTCAATTTATAAAAATAATAGGTCCACATTTACCACTATTAGTACTAATATTCAATTCTATTTTGGATCAGTGTGACGGACTCTCTTTTGTAGATTCAAGTAGTATAGAGGTATGTAAGAGATACCGTATTTCAATGAATAAAGTGTTCGCCGGCATAGCAGCAAGCAGTAAGACAACAAAAGGTTGGTTCTATGGACTTAAACTACATCTAATAATTAATAGAGCCGGTGGTATAGTTAAAGCATCTTTTAGCCCTGGCAATAAGGATGATAGAAAACAGCTGGAACTGATAATCAAAAATCTTTTTGGTAAAGTATTCGGAGATCGTGGTTATATTTCGCAACAATTATTTCTACAACTTTTAGAGCAAGGAATTTTTATGGTAACTAGGGTAAAGAAAAATATGAAAAATAAACTTATGTCTATGTTGGATAAAATATTATTGCTTAAAAAAGCATTAATAGAATCTGTGTTTAGTAAAACTAAAGAACCCTCAGCTATAAGCTGAGGGGTTATAAAGTGGAATCGATTAGAAATCGATCATCATTCACAGGTTCACCTTCCTGTTCATCAATATAGTGCTGTATCATTTCATCAGTTATATTACCTGAACTGACCGCCATATAGCCCCTAGCCCACAAATGATTGCCCCAAAATTGTTTTCTTAAATGAGCAAATTCTTGCAATAAAATTCTTGAGCTACTACCTTTTAAATACTGTACTAACTTGCTAAGAGATATTTGTGATTTATATGAGATAAACATATGCACGTGATCACATGATATTTTCCCTGAAATTATATATACTTCATGTTCCATACAAATCTGCCTTAGTAAATCTCTAGCCCTTTCCGCTACTTTGCCTATCAATACTCTCTTCCTATATTTTGGTATCCATATAAGATGTACTTTTAAATCATACTGACTATGACTATTCTTTCTATAACTTCTCATGTTTCTTGATATAAATTCATTGCTAAAGCAATTTCATTATATCTTCCCTTCGCCTGAAGGCGAGGGATTTCTTATCCCCGAAGGGGGACATTAAACTATTGGGGAAGTTTGAGCATTCAAGGCATAGATCAGTTACAAATGCCTTTGTGCATATGGTTGCAGCACTGATAAATTATCAAATGTCTGATAATAAACCTTCTATTACATCTCTCTTGATATGCTAAATCCTATGCTATATTAATTCGAAACTCGCGTTAATAAAGATAATAAATAATAAGAGTAATATTTTATATTCTCAAGTAAAAAATAGCTTTATGGCTTTGTTGCATGGCTCAGAAAATGCACTCGCTGTCATACCGTGGCTTGTCCACGGTATCCAGAAAAGCAATTTAAAATACTAATAATTATTAGTATTTTAAGCTGGACCCCGTGATTAAGTCACGGGGTGACAGTGGAAAAATCGATTTATACAACAAAACCCTATCTATGTTTTTCATTAACCACTTTCTTAGTTAATTTAGCATTTATTTGAGAAGGAGAAACTTTAATATTTTTTTTGATGTTTTTTGTTTTTTCTTGAAATAGAAGACTTTCTTTATCATTTTGTAATGTTTTCATAAACTTATCTATATTGCTTTGTTCTAATTTTATTGCATTATCATTATTTAAAATTAATCCTCCAATTTTTTCACCAAGTTCAGGTGCATATCTGACGGCAAAAATTGATGCCGGTACAACTATGATAGAAAAAGCCGCTCCCGCAGTCGCAACACTAATTGCTCCGACTAATAAAGCACAAACAGCACCGGCGATTTTTCCGGTTGCTTGTTTAAATATATTACTTTTTTGTGTAAATGCTAAAGACATCTCTAATATTTTATTAAATTCTTTCTTTATATATATGGTTGCTTCATCAATATTATTATATTTCTTCATTGCATACATTATAGAAGCCTTAAATAATTTTTTGTGAGATTCCGCATAATTTATTATTTTGTCAAAATTCTTCTCTTTTAAAAGAGTTTTAAATATATTTTTAATTTTTTCTTTTTCGGTACTATTTATTTTTTCATCTCCAAAATAAACTTCTACAAGATTTTCTGCTATTATATCTTGTGATTGCTCTAAAATATTATTCTTATTTTGCTCATTTTCGTCTTCAGAAGTAATCATTATTGCAAATAACTCTAATGCTACGGAAAAATTATCATCGTTAATAACCCACATACCTAAATAATTTTTGAGTCTAGAAATACATTTATTAATATATTTTTCAGCTTCCGGTTTAGAATTAAGCCTTAGCGTATAATCTATAGCAAGCATATTTGCAATAGTAGAGCAAGTAGATTTTGTAAGATTATTGACAAAATTATTAACAATATCTTTTTTAAATAAATTAGTATTTACGTTATTAAGTACTATTGCATTATTCATTTTAGTAATTTATTTTGAGGCTAATTCTCTGATATATAATATCAATTTAGCATAAATAAGATTAGGAGCGTGATTTACTGAAAGTTTATAGATATTCTTAGGCGTTAACACTTCTTCATTACGTACTCGTACAAAAGATATAAGAGTATTAGGAGGCATATAAGAATAAATTTCAGAGAATATTTTTAGAAAAGTCAAAAAATCTGCACATGCATATTTTATATTTATGCTATAATTATTTACATGAATCGATTCACCTTCTCTTTCAATCGCTTGAACATTATTTTTAAAAAATACTGAATTTATAGATACATCTATAGGTTCTACTAAATCATATTTTATTGCTTAAGCTTTTTATTTTAGGAATTAGTTCTTGATAATTTAAGCAACTCACACTACTTGGCACGCTTAAATCTACATATTTTTTGTAAGATTCTAATATTTCTTCTTTAGAGTTAATGACAGAATAAAGCTTTAAAACTTCCTCTGTTAGATTTTCTTGTGAAACTTGTTTATCAAGAATAGATTTACTGTATTCTTGCTGGAAATTTTTTATTATCCAGATAGTTAAGGAAATAAAGAAGAAATATATAATAAATTGAAAGAATATAAGATTCTTTAAATACATAATATATTTTTCAAACATTTTGTGCTTACCTTACTTTATTAGTGTAGAGCAGTTTTTTCGTCATTGCGAGCGACTGAAAGGAGCGTGGCAATCTCATCAAATATCCTGAGATTGCTTCGTCAATTACTTACGTAATTTCCTCGCAATGACGACTTGGTATCCTTGCAGGAATGACACAGTTGTTATGTCTTATCATCAACTATATTAACCGATAAAGGAATTACTACCTTACCGAATATATCAAGTATTTTATCCTTATATATAACATAATCTATCTGCAAATTAGATAATTTATTTTTTACGTTTTGCATATGATCATCTAGCATCTTTAGAGATTCATCTACCGATAGATTATTAGTATGATATTTAAGTATTAATTTGATTATTAATTGCCTCTTAGAAACTAACAAAATATCATCTATATTTGTTAATTCCCATTTAATTTCTTCTAATTTAAAAGCCGGATTTAAAGTAATTATTAGCCTTTTAAGTAAATCAAACGGCAGTGGCACCGGTGCTTCTAGTAATTTTTCTATTACATATAAATCAGCTAGGCTAGTAGTATTTTTAATATAAGGATATTTATATTTTATACTATCATATTCTTGATTTGTTGCATAATATTTTTCATTAATAGAGTTTATGTCTTTGTAATTCTGTTTTGTATTATATTTGATAATACCGACCACTAATATTAATATTATAAGTAATGCACTATATAATTTAAATGTCAGATCCTTTATAGTAACTAGTTTTTTTATTGATTTTAAATTATTATTATAAGCGGGAAAACTCTTATATTCTAGAAACAGCCTACTAATATTCGTATCTATAAATCTTTCTTTTTCTAGAGTTTGCTTATTTAGTATATTATCAACCGGTATAAAGATTACAGGGCGATCTTCAAAATTTGTTGATTCTAATAAAGATTTTAACTCTTCATCTACTATAAGAATTATACAGGCTCTTTGGTCAAGATTACTTATATATTTTTTAAATAATATCAAACAATCATTAATTTCTTGTTCTATAATACCTTGAACATAGCCGGTTGTTTTATCAAATGGATACTCAAGATTTCTAATTGTTATTATATTATTTTTATGTTTGATAATAAATTTTATACCGCTAGCTTGTGATGCATATACACAAATTTGAAAATAATCGTTATATTTATCATTTTCTATATTCTGCACTATTTTATTTATAATAACTTTTAGCTCTAACGTTAAAAAGTAAATTCCTTTTAAATCAAGCGATCTTTTATCTATAATGCATGAAATTATATCACTTAAAGGTGTTTCAAATGGACACGACATAATTAAAGTCGACCAAATTTCACTTGGGATAGTAGTAATTTCGTAAACACAATGTGCTATAATGTCTTCTTTATTAAAATAACCTTCAATAAATTGTTCAATAGGATCAAGTTTAACTATTGACTGTAATATAGGTATTTGATCGTGCCGTGTTTTACATTCGCTGCCGTCAAGTAAAAAATAAATATCGCTTTTTGGAAATTTACTAAAAAAGTTTTTATAAGGATTTAAGTCTATCTGTTCCTGAGTAGGGATAAATAATTTATCTAATAATTTATTATCGAGAAAAGTACTAAGAAATACACCTTTATTACCTAGTAACACCACAATCTTTTTTCTTTTGAAAGAAAATATTTTTAATTTTGTAGCAAATTGAACAAAATGTAATTTGATCGAATCAAAAATATTTTTCATAAATAAATTTATTTTAATCATAATTCAGTGTATTTTACTATACTGGACGTCATTTCTACATGGATACCGAACCGTCATTGCGAGCGACTGATAAGGAGCGTGGCAATCTCAGGACTTTGGCACGAGATTACTTCGTTAATTACTGCGTAATTTTCCTCGCAATGACGAAAAATGATCCACCTCGGAATGACATAACATTAAATAATATATTTTACCATGACTAAATTTACCACCGAAGAAGTTAGAAGTAAATTTATAACTTACTTTAAAGCAAATAATCATACACATGTACCGGCTAGCTCGTTAATTCCACACAATGACCCTAGCTTAATGTTTGTTAATTCCGGAATGGTACAATTTAAAAATGTTTTTACCGGACAAGAAAAAAGACCTTATAACAAAGCGGCAACTAGTCAGAAATCTCTTAGAGCCGGCGGTAAACATAACGACCTTGAGAATGTCGGTTATACTGCAAGACATCACACATTTTTTGAAATGCTAGGTAATTTTTCATTCGGTGACTATTTTAAAGAACAAGCCATATATTACGCTTGGAATTTATTGACTAAAGAATTTGAACTCCCAAAAGACAAGCTTTATGCAACAATTTATCATACCGATGACGAAGCAGCTTCTTACTGGAAAAAAATAGCAGGATTTGGGGATGATCGCATAATAAGGATTAAAACAAACGATAATTTTTGGTCTATGGGCGATACTGGTCCTTGCGGTCCTTGCTCTGAAATTTTTTATGACCACGGAGAACAAATATACGGCGGGCTACCTGGCACTAAGGACGAAGACGGTGACAGATTTATCGAGATTTGGAATATGGTATTTATGCAATATGAACAAATCGATAAAGATACTAGAATAGAGTTACCGCAAAAATCTATCGATACCGGTATGGGTCTTGAGCGTATGACGGCAGTATTACAGCATGTTAACAATAATTATGACATAGATTTATTTCAGGAAATAATTAATTTTACCGAAAATATAGTAAAAGTGAAAGTAGAGGGAGAAGCTAAATTTTTTTACCGAGTTATTGCCGACCACTTACGAGCAAGTAGCTTTTTAATAGCTGACGGCGTTATCCCTTCAAATGAGGGGCGTAGTTACGTACTTCGCCGCATTATGCGAAGATCCATGAGGCATGCTCATATGCTAGGTAGCAAAGAGCCGTTAATGTATAAATTACTGCCAAAACTTGTTGATTTAATGGGGAATGTTTATCCTGAACTTAAAAGAGCAGAAAGCTTTATAAGCAGTATCTTAGAACAAGAAGAAATTAGATTTAAAGCCACATTAGAACGTGGTCTAAAGCTTCTTACCGAAGAAACAGAAACGCTAACAAAAGGTAATGAATTATCAGGAGAAGTAGCGTTTAAACTATACGATACTTACGGATTTCCGCTTGATTTAATCGAAGATATTCTAAAAAACCGTGATATTTCCGTTGATCACAAAGGGTTTGAAGAGCAAATGCTTATGCAAAAAGAACGTGCTAGAAAATCTTGGCTTGGCTCCGGTGAGTCCAAAACCGATCAACTATGGTTTGATATCAAAGAGCAGCATGGTAGTACGGAGTTTTTAGGATATACGCTTAATGAAGCAGAATGTAAAATAATTGCATTAATTAAAGATAATAATTTAGTTAATGATATAAAAGAGATAGATACGCAATTTCTGCTAATCAGCAACCAAACACCTTTTTACGGTGAGTCCGGCGGTCAGATGGGTGACATTGGGACAATATTTGCAAAAGATTCTGAAGTAGAAGTAATAGATACTTTAAAATATTTAGGCTCTATTATAGTCCACAAATGTATTTTGAAAAAGGGGCAGATTAACGTAGGCGAGAATGCTAATTTTAGTATAGACATAAGATATAGGCAGAATTTAAGAATTCATCACTCAGCAACGCATATATTACATGCAGTACTGCACGAGGTACTTGGTAAACATGTCACACAAAAAGGTTCGTTAGTCGCTCCGACTTATTTACGCTTTGATATTAGCCATTCTAAAGCTGTGACTAATGAAGAAATCAATTTAATCGAAGATAAAGTAAATGAGATTATTAGAGATAATCATGAAGTAAATACTACATTAATGGCAACTGAAGATGCAGTCAAACAAGGAGCTATGGCACTGTTTGGCGAGAAATACGACTCTGAAGTAAGAGTAGTTAAGATGGGCGAGACTTCTTTAGAATTATGCGGCGGTACGCATGTCAGATGTACCGGTGACATCGGTTGCTTTAAAATCACAAGCGAAAGTGCTATAGCGGCAGGGGTTCGCAGAATTGAAGCAGTTTGCGGTGAATTCGTAATTAAATTAATGAGAGAAAAAGATAATTTACTTAAATCGGTAGAAAGCAGTTTAAAGACTAATAAAAATGAGCTTATTACCAAAGTTAATAATATTTTAGAGCGTAACAGAAAACTTGAGAAAGAGTTAGAAAAAACTCATTTAGCTAGTTTAGATTTAAGTATAGAACAAATTGAAAAACAAGCTGAACAAATAACAGGAATAAAACTATTACACAAAAAAGTAGGAAATATAGACAATAAAATATTACGCCAGGCTGCCGAAAATTTAACAAAAAAATTAGAAGATTTAATAGTGGTATATATTGCTGAGGGGATTGGTAAATTATCTATTACGGTTGCGGTGAGTAAAGCTATAACAGACAAATACAATGCAGGTATAATTGCAAAAGAACTTTCTTTATTCTTAGGCGGCAGCGGCGGAGGTGGACAAGCAAGCCTTGCTCAAGCCGGTGGGAATGATATAGGTAAGCTAACTAACATCCATAAAAAATTATATAGTTTATTAACAGTGTCGTAGTGTACTAATTTAGGACGTCATTACGAGCGGACTTTGTACGTGGATACCCGATCGTCATTGCGAGCAGTCGTAGACTGCGTGGCAATCTCGTCAAGTATCCTGAGATTGCTTCGTCAATTATAGCTTAAGCAGGTAAGGTAGTTACTTTTTGTAATACGTGATAAACAGCATCAAAAAAATATGTAAAGTTACTAGCATCTTTTCTAATTTGATGTTTAATTTTAAACCAATAATGTTCTATAGGATTAAGGTCAGGACTGTAAGTAACGCGAGTTTCGTATTAATAGAGGAATTGAATAGCTGATAGTAACTGGGTTACGAGGATATTAGTAATATTGTTTTTGTTATAAAATGTACTTAAAACTGCATAAATTTTTAGTAAATTGTCTTTTTTGACTATAACTATTAAATTGCTTACTACATGACAATTTTTAGAGATATAAGGACTAAAGGATTGAATTTTGCTGATAATTCATGATGATAACGGGGAAAGAACTTGGTTTACATATGAAAGATCATTCCGCCCCTCTAGTCGAATTATTACAAAAACATATTTCGCTTAATTTATCAAGAGCAAAATGTTTAGGATTATTTATCATTTCAATGCTTAACAGCAGGACAGTAAACATGTCATTGTTATGCAATAGAATGCCGTCTGGGATTAAAGCAGCTTCATGGTATAGAAGGATGCAAAGATTTATCTCTGAAATCTCAATATCATGGAGAGTATTACCTGTTATGTTAGTCATGATGACTGGGTTTGAGCAGGAGCAAAAATGGGTATTGTGTTTAGATAGAACGAATTGGAAATTTGGTAAACGACATATAAATATTTTATATTTAGCTGTCAGTTTTCATGGTATAGCGATCCCCCTTTTTGGAATTTTCTAAGTGATAAAAAGTGTGGTAACTCTGATTATATTGAGCGTATTGATCTGATGGAGTGTTTTTTAGAAGTTTTTGACAAAAACCGCATTGAAGCATTAACCGCTGATAGAGAATTTATAGGTAAGGAATGGCTCTCTTGGCTTAAAACAAATCAAATAAGATACGTTTTTCGAGTTAAAGAAAATAGACCATATATCAGTAATGCAAGGGGAAAAATGGTTAAAATACAAGAGTTATTTCGCCCTCTAGCCATARGATCGCATGTGAGTTTGTCACAACGTAGAATTGGTACAAAAGGTGAAATATTTAATGTAGTAGGGATCAGAAATAAGAAGAGTGAACTTGCAGTCTTAATACATAGTGATGAGATCAAAAATCCTGCTGAGATATATGCTCAAAGATGGCAAATTGAAACAATGTTCAAAGCTTTTAAATCAGCAGGATTCAACTGTGAAGCAACTCATATTACTAATGATTTACGATTAGATACATTGATGCAAATATTGTCTATTGCATTTTGCCTAGCTTATCAAACTGGAGAGATTATAGTTTTAGATAAACCAATAGTTATTAAAAAACATGGTTATAGGCAAAATAGTATATTTCGTGTTGGATTAGATACATTGGTTAATATCTTGTATAATATTTCTACTCAATTAGTACGTTGGATACAGCTGTTGTCCTTGATATTCCAATATCCAAAGATGATAAAATGAAAAATTGTCATGTAGTAAGATCTTAATACGAAACTCGCGTAATATAGCATAGGATTTAGCATATCAAGAGAGATGTAATAGAAGGTTTATTATCAGACATTTGATAATTTATCAGTGCTGCAACCATATGCACAAAGGCATTTGTAATTGATCTATGCCTTGAATGCTCAAACTTCCCCAATAGTTTAATGTCCCCCTTCGGGGATAAGAAATCCCTCGCCTTCAGGCGAAGGGAAGATATAATGAAATTGCTTTAGCAATGAATTTATATCAAGAAACATGAGAAGTTATAGAAAGAATAGTCATAGTCAGTATGATTTAAAAGTACATCTTATATGGATACCAAAATATAGGAAGAGAGTATTGATAGGCAAAGTAGCGGAAAGGGCTAGAGATTTACTAAGGCAGATTTGTATGGAACATGAAGTATATATAATTTCAGGGAAAATATCATGTGATCACGTGCATATGTTTATCTCATATAAATCACAAATATCTCTTAGCAAGTTAGTACAGTATTTAAAAGGTAGTAGCTCAAGAATTTTATTGCAAGAATTTGCTCATTTAAGAAAACAATTTTGGGGCAATCATTTGTGGGCTAGGGGCTATATGGCGGTCAGTTCAGGTAATATAACTGATGAAATGATACAGCACTATATTGATGAACAGGAAGGTGAACCTGTGAATGATGATCGATTTCTAATCGATTCCACTTTATAACCCCTCAGCTTATAGCTGAGGGTTCTTTAGTTTTACTAAACACAGATTCTATTAATGCTTTTTTAAGCAATAATATTTTATCCAACATAGACATAAGTTTATTTTTCATATTTTTCTTTACCCTAGTTACCATAAAAATTCCTTGCTCTAAAAGTTGTAGAAATAATTGTTGCGAAATATAACCACGATCTCCGAATACTTTACCAAAAAGATTTTTGATTATCAGTTCCAGCTGTTTTCTATCATCCTTATTGCCAGGGCTAAAAGATGCTTTAACTATACCACCGGCTCTATTAATTATTAGATGTAGTTTAAGTCCATAGAACCAACCTTTTGTTGTCTTACTGCTTGCTGCTATGCCGGCGAACACTTTATTCATTGAAATACGGTATCTCTTACATACCTCTATACTACTTGAATCTACAAAAGAGAGTCCGTCACACTGATCCAAAATAGAATTGAATATTAGTACTAATAGTGGTAAATGTGGACCTATTATTTTTATAAATTGACTATAGCTTACTAATTGAAAATCTCTTTGATGATGAATTCATATTTGCTTCAGATAATAATTCTTAAAACAATCATAAGATGACTGCCAGTAGCCTATTATAATTGTTATTACCTCACTTCTGTTCAGTCGACTTTTAGGACCAGATTTGTTGTTATGGTTAGTAATTGAATTTGTATGCTTGTCTAATTCTTGAAAAAAATCATCGACGTAACAAAATATTTCTGTAAAATCCATTATCATAGGTTATTGCTCTTAAAGTTTTTTCAATAACCTATAAACTTTTTTCTAATACTATAAATACCATATTTTAATTAGCAATTTGTATTTTGTACTCACTTTATAACAAAAACAGTATTATTAAGATCCCCGTAACCCAGTTACTATCAGCTATTCAGCAACTTTTTGAATACGAAACTCGCGTTGATTACTTTACCATATCCTTTTATTAATATCACTATCTTAATTGCCTATGCTATATCTTCAGTATCAGTAAGCGAACTAAACTCATCTCTATATAATAAATCATTTGTAATATTTATAACATTCAAAGTTTCACCGGTATTGCCTTCATAACAATTTTTAAATGCTAAGACTTTAGTAAAATTATTAGTCTCAAGATATACTCAATTAACCTGAAGAGTTGCAGAAATGGTTAACGGTAATAGTTTGGAAATTATCGTTTATTAAGGTACGTAACCTATCTTTATAATCGGCGATGTTGCTGAAAAATTTGTTTATTGCTTCCGAAAATTGTTCAAAATTATGATAAAATTTATTATTAGTTGTAATACTGTATACTGTGCATAAACTTCCATAATCTCTCAATTGGGTTAAGATTTGGACTATATGGTGGCAAAAATACTAGCTCTATGTTACTATTTACTAGGTATTCCTTAACTTTCTTGGATTTGTGGTAACTAGCATTGTCACAGATTAAATATATTCTTTCCTTGTCACTATTCTCCTCTTCCAACCTTTGTAGAAAATTAACTATCTGCTCCCCATTTATTTTGGGGTTCTCTGTCCTTACTAACTGTAAATCAGCTAGGTTAATAGCACCAATCATGTGCTTTCTTCTCCAGCCACTGAATGTCGGTAAGGTCTTATTTTGGTTCTTTCTTATCCAACCACACCTTGCCCTTGCTTGATACTGAGGATGAACACCATCCATAAAATATATGGCTTCCTTATCTCTAAGATTCCCTTTTAGTAAACTGTAGTTTAACTTAAATAATTCTTGCTTGTCAAAATCCAGTTTAGCCGCTACTACTTTCGGCTTCTTGTACACAAATCCCAGTTTGTATAGTAATTTTGTTACTCCCGTTATCGTATATGTCACACCATATTTGTTCTCAATGTGATGCATGATATCTTTAGCATAAACATAATTATTTACTTCTAGGTGACTCACTAATTCTGCCCTCTCACCATCACTTAATTTGCTTGTGCTACCTCCATTATTGGTAAAGCTTATTGGCTTTTTGATAATCAACAATGTGTTTTCTTATCGCTTCATGGCTCAAGAGTAGTACCTTAGCAATCTCTACATTACTATACCCATCCATACATCAAAACTGCCTTAATACGATCACGTATGCGTCCGTCTCGTTCTGTCTTATGACGTTCCTTCAACTTTTCTCTTTGTTCTTCTGTCAATACATTCTTACTCATCATGTCCTAAACTCTACAATATCTCTCCTATCTTTGCAACCCTTCATTTACGAACAGTATATTTAAGTAACTTTTTCTTTGCATAAATAATTTTGCCTTCATCATTAGCAATATTATTAAGTTTCTCTCCAACCTTACTCATCATTATATTTACTTCTTTAGCTAATAACTTAGGGTCGATGTCATAATCACTAGATTTAAGCATATCTCATACCATTATAGTTATAATATTAGCTATATACTAAATATTAATCATTAATCAAGTCTTCTTTACTAATAGTTACAATTTTATTTTATAGTTATAATTAATAAATTTGTTAAGTTTATACAAATATTTATTGACAATTATTAACTTTTATTATATATTGCCGCACAATACTAAATATTTACGGTATTGTGATGACAGAAAAAATTGATAATATAAAAATCCACAGAACACTCACGCTTTCCGGCGGTGGGATTAAAATCGCTGCAATGTTTCCTTTTCTTATAGAACTCGAGGAACGAACAGGGAAATCTATTTCCGAGCTATTCCCTATTATGGCAGGAGCTAGTGCCGGTGCTCTTGCAGCTGCCTTATTAACAATTCCAAAAGAACCGGGTTCAAAAGAAGCAAAATATAGTGCTAAAGAAGCATTTGAGATATTTAAATCAAGTGCAAGTGGTATATTTCCCGATACTTTCTTAGGTTCGGTTAAACAAATATTTACTCATAAACATAGTCAGAAACCTTTAAAAGAATTATTAGAAAAATATATAAGTGATAATAGGATGGATAGCCCTACTTCCCGTCTTATTATTTCGGTAAATGATTTGACTACTAATGGTACGGGATTAAAAATTTTTGACAGCTTTCACGGCTATGGTCCTCATGTAAAATTAAAAGACGTATTACTTGCCACAACTGCTGCTCCTACTTATTTTAAGCCTGTTATAGGTCCTACATACGCATATGCAGATGGAGGTCTCGATACTAACAGACCGGAAAATGAAGTTTTAAAATTGCTTAAAAAAGGTTATCTCCATAAAGAGCAAAATCATATACGCAAAGAGAAAACCCTCACACGTGAAGAGCAGAAAGAGATATTAGATCATACTATGGTATGTGCCATTAATTTCAGTAATGACCTCGAACCTACGAATTCCATACCTAAAATCGGCTTTGACGGAGTAATAGGTTGGCTTGTGAAAGGAAAGTTGATAAACAGGCTTATGACAAATAAAGAAGCATCTTCCACTGCAGAAGCTAAAAATGATCTGCCGGGAAAAGATGAATTTTTTGAAATAGGATTGCCTATTACTAAAGAGACTGAAAGCTTAGATAATGCAAGTCCTGAGAATATAGCAAAATTAGAAGAAATAGGACGTAAATATGTAGCAGAGAATAGTGAACAAATACAAAGATTATGTGATACTTTAATAGATAATTTAAATAAAGAACAAGCAGCTAATCAAACCGTAGAGTTGATAGATGAAAATTTTGAAGAAGACGAAAATATAGAAAACAATAACGAGGCAATTAATAAAACGATAGCTCAAGCTCTAGACTCTGATGATGAAGGTTTTGAAGAAGATCCAGAGTATGAAAAAGATGAATTATTAAATGATATTAAGAAATTTTTAAATGCATTTAGTAAGCAGAATCCAACGTTAAAAACCGATATAGATAACTTTTTACAGAAAGCAGAAAATTATACATTAGAAGAAATTAAAGAGTGTATTATCAGTTTTGAACAAGCTAGTTCAAAATGGCAAAGCGAGCCGAATAACCTTGATGTATTTAGTAGCTGCAGTATGGAAGCCTTAAAAGAGGATATTATTACTCTTGAGGGTGAAGAGCATACAGATAATGTACCGGGTTATAATGAGATTGTAGCATAATATTCTTTTGCCTCCCTAATAAAAGGAATTAAAAATTCTTAATGTCTCATTCCTAGCTAAAAACGGCTTTGTTGCATGGATACCAAATCGTCATTGCGAGCGACTGAAAGGAGCGTGGCAACCTCAGGATTTTGGCACGAGATTGCTTCGTCAAAATTTTCAATTTTTCCTCGCAATGATGAAAAAACCTATCCATGCAACAACACCCACAGCTGCTCGCAATGACGACACCTGTCTTTAGTTAGGAATACTTGGCTTTTTCTTATATAAAATCCAAATACAGTAAAACGAAATAGCAGAGCTAATACTTAAAATGAAGCATAATAAAGCAAAATTGCTTATCATTTCGCCGTGTATTTTAGAAACCAAATAAGTTACAGCAGCGATAACTACGTAGTATATTGCACCGAATATAGATCCTGCTGTACCTGTTACTTTAGCATAATCCTCCAGTGCATAACGAAGCGTCATAGGGATAAGTAGATTATGCCCAACCATATGAATCATCATCGGTGCAAATATCATAGCGATTGCAAGACTATGACTCGCTGAAACAACTTCTAATATAAAAGCATTTACCGCAAATAATATACAACCGCACAGACTAAAAATAAATCCTAAACCCATAACTTTTTTATCGTGTACATGGCGTTTTTTATTAAAACCCTCCAAAGATAGCGGCAAAAGATAACAAAAACGCTAATTTAGCGTAAAAAACGCGAGTTTCGTATTCAAAAAGTCGCTGAATAGCTTATAGTAACTGGGTTACGGGGATCTTGATAATACTGTTTTTGTTATAAAGTGAGTACAAAATACAAATTGCTAATTAAAATATGGTATTTATAGTATTAGAAAAAAGTTTATAGGTTATTGAAAAAACTTTAAGAGCAATAACCTATGATAATGGATTTTACAGAAATATTTTGTTACGTCGATGATTTTTTTCAAGAATTAGACAAGCATACAAATTCAATTACTAACCATAACAACAAATCTGGTCCTAAAAGTCGACTGAACAGAAGTGAGGTAATAACAATTATAATAGGCTACTGGCAGTCATCTTATGATTGTTTTAAGAATTATTGTCTGAAGCAAATATGAATTCATCATCAAAGAGATTTTCAATTAGTAAGCTATAGTCAATTTATAAAAATAATAGGTCCACATTTACCACTATTAGTGCTAATATTCAATTCTATTTTGGATCAGTGTGACGGACTCTCTTTTGTAGATTCAAGTAGTATAGAGGTATGTAAGAGATACCGTAACGCGAGTTTCTTATTAATAGAGGAACTGAATAGCTGATAGTAACTGGGTTACGAGGACATTAGTAATATTGTTTTTGTTATAAAATGTACTTAAAACTGCATAAATTTTTAGTAAATTGTCTTTTTTGACTATAACTATTAAATTGTAAAACTTGTCACACCTCTTACAAACCTTGAAAGGATAAGCATTATAGCATATTCATTAACCATAATTTAGGCATCTTAATACGAAACTCGCGTTTTAATAATTACCTGCAAAACCTCAAAATATTTACTGCTTTGGAGAAAAATCTATATAAGAATTTGTTTCAGGTAAAACTTTATAATATAAAGCTAATAATATAGTACCGGTAAGGCTAAAAAATACAAAAACATAATGCCAGCTTAAATATTCTATAATATAGCCCCCTATAGATGAACCTAGAGAAGGGATAAATAACAGCCACGGAGATAAGCTAGCATAGACATATGATAATTCCGAACCTTGATAGGAGTCTCTAGCCATAGCCTGGCCCAATAACAGAACCTACACTTACACCAAAAGCTTGTACAAAACGAGCTATCATCAGCATTTCTATATTAACTGCAAAAATGCTAATAATTGAAGATACAACATAAATAAAAAGCCCTAATAAAGCTATAGGTCTTCTGCCGTAAATATCCGATAATCTGCCAAGCGATAATATACCAAGAGCAAACCCTAGAAAATATAATGTAGACGTAATTTGAGTGATACCGCCGTCAATACTGATGAACGAACATTAGAATTCCCCATGACGAATATTAAAATTCCCCATTTTTGAGTAAAAAATATTGTCTAAAGTATTACATTATTATCCTCCGATTTTATAGTTAATTTTTTGCCTTTCGCTGTAGCGATTCTATGACTTTCAGTATTTAGTTTAAGAATTGAAGAATGGTGAACCAATCTGCCAATAGCTGCTGACGTAGTCATTTCATCTTTAAAAATAGTATTCCATTTTGCAAAAACTAAATTGCTAGTAATTAATACACTACTCATTTCATAACGTTCAGGTAATAAGGTAAATAAAACATCAGTTTCTTCACGATTATATGGTACATATGATATATCATCAATTATCAATATTTCAAAATAATCGAATTTTTTAATAATTTGCTTAAGTTTTAAACTAAGTTTTGCTTCTAGTAATTGTTGAACCAAATTAGCTGCTGTTGTATATAATACACGCCTACCAGCAAGACACCACTCACGTGCTAAACCTATACTAAGATGACTTTTGCCAGTGCCAGGATTACCAAAAATAAGTATATTTTCATAGCGATCCATAAATTCTCCTTGTGCAAGATATTGGATCTTAGTTGACGATAATCCTGGGATACTCTTAATATCAAAGTTGCTTAATAACTTATCTCGAGAGAGTTTTGCTTGCTTCAGCAATCTGGCAATACGTTGCTGATGTCTATGTTCTAACTCACGTATGGCTAACTCCTGTAGTAATCTATATATGTTTTCTTTTCTTGCTCAAAGCTTTCTGCAACTGATTTGTAGCATGATGCAAAAGTAGGTAAGCAAAGGTTCTTGAGTAAATTATTTAGCGGTTGCAGAGTTATTATCTGTTTACTCATGCGACCTCCATTGTTTTAAAGCAATGTAATTGATCATATTCAGACAGTATTGGTTGATTAATTTTTACTGAACAAACAGTTTTAGTCTGACTATTTAGTAAATCTGTAATATGATCAATTATTGGCTCAATCTTCTCTTCTAATAGCACTTCTAATGCAGCAACTACATTCAATTCTCCATACATTTTTGCTAATTGTAATATTTTAAGATATATTTTATGCCCTTTATATGGATATATAGATATAAGCTGGTCATATACCTGACGAAATATAGCACGTGGGAATAAAGCTTCATAATATTGATATTGGACAAATGCTCTAGGTTTACGTACTAAACTATCAATAATATGTCTATAATCAATAACATAGCCATTGCTGATTCTAGACATTTTTTGTAAACATTTGTTACCATAGTAAAGCTCTATTTCTTCAGAATAAATATAAGCTTTTAAAGTATAACCTATTAAGCGACTAGGCACAAATAAGCTACAGATAAAATACTAACTGTACTGCTTGGGTTAACACGTACTGATAATATTGTAGGTGCATTCCATTTCCTGATTGGTAACTCTTTTAAATAAACTAATTCTTCAGCTAATTTTTCTTTTCTACAGCTATTGCGCTTTTCTTTAATTTATGGTCTTAAAGGTTTTCCAGAAGCAATAAATAGCATTTTCCCAAAAACCACAGTACAACTGTGTATTGTTCATATGGTAAGAAACTCTGTAAAATACGTATCATATAAAGATTTAAAATCGGTAACAGCTGATTTAAAGGCAGTTTATTCTGCAATAAATGAAGCAGAGGGATTAAGAGAATTACAAAATTTTGCTAAAAAATGGGATGAAAAATATCCAGTTATTTTTGATATATGGCAGAGAAATTGGTCTGGAATAGCTCCGTTCTTTAGCTTTCCGGAAGACATTAGAAAGGCGATTTACACTACTAATGCTATTGAATCAACTAACCGTCAAATTCGTAAAATTATAAAAAATAAGGGGGTATTTCCAGATGATAAATCGATTCAGAAAATAATCTTTTTAGCATTGACAAATGCTTCTAAAAAATGGACAATGCCTATTAAGAATTGGGCCATGGCTTTAAATCAATTTGCTATACTTTGTGATACTAATTTACAAAATTGGGCAAATGGAGAAATCGTACTTACACAAAAAATCTGACAAACCCTCCGTAGTCGGTGATAAAATAAATAAGCATAGAAGCATCCATGCCGGAATCTTCGCAATAATTTTCATAAGTTTTATAATACTCTAATACGCTATATTAATTTAAGAAAAAATAAATACTTATGAAAAGTTTTCAATATTATTTACAATAGATTTTTCTTTTTTTCTTTCTCAAGCTGCTCTTTTTGCTGTAGTTTATCTAAATATTTATTGTAAAACTCATTAGTTATATACATTAACTCCATATCAAAATTAAGATGTGGAGAATCTAAAGTAATAGTGCATCATCATCAACAAAAATCGCCTTTTTATCACCGACAAAAGGTATATTTTTTCTTTTAATGTATATTTTTCTGATAACATACCAAATAATTCATTAAAATTATTTTTGCTCATTACTAAAATTACAGCTTGCACTATATTATTATTGTTACATATTATTAAAGCTTCTGAAACATTTTTAAAATCAATACTTTTAGTATCTATATAATAGTTAGTGCCATTCCAATAATTAGCTGCCTTGCCTATATTTTATATTTTTCTTTCACCTCTTCTAAGGTTACTTTATTTAATGTCCCCCTTCGGGGATAAGAAATCCCTCGCCTTCAGGCGAAGGGAAGATATAATGAAATTGCTTTAGCAATGAATTTATATCAAGAAACATGAGAAGTTATAGAAAGAATAGTCATAGTCAGTATGATTTAAAAGTACATCTTATATGGATACCAAAATATAGGAAGAGAGTATTGATAGGCAAAGTAGCGGAAAGGGCTAGAGATTTACTAAGGCAGATTTGTATGGAACATGAAGTATATATAATTTCAGGGAAAATATCATGTGATCACGTGCATATGTTTATCTCATATAAATCACAAATATCTCTTAGCAAGTTAGTACAGTATTTAAAAGGTAGTAGCTCAAGAATTTTATTGCAAGAATTTGCTCATTTAAGAAAACAATTTTGGGGCAATCATTTGTGGGCTAGGGGCTATATGGCGGTCAGTTCAGGTAATATAACTGATGAAATGATACAGCACTATATTGATGAACAGGAAGGTGAACCTGTGAATGATGATCGATTTCTAATCGATTCCACTTTATAACCCCTCAGCTTATAGCTGAGGGTTCTTTAGTTTAAAATATATAAACCATTTTCTCTTACTATTTTACTTATTGCTTCTAACCCTTGAGGATAGTCTTTTTTTACTTTTAATAGATCAGTCAAATCATGACCACCATCTATAATAGCATAATATTCAGGTAAAATAATTTTTAAGAATAATCGCTCTCTTATGCTTAATAAAACGTGCGATAAATACTCTTCTTGTGAATCAAATGATATAAACAATCTATCAAAACGTGCATAAACTTTTGTGTTATTGAATAAATATAAATAAAATTTTACAAACAACTGTTCATATTGATAATATTTTTCTTTATTTTCCTTAGAATTAAATTTTCTTTGATACCATATCATTAGTTCATCACATTCTTTATCAGAAAGCCAATGATCAAAAACTGAAATACAACAAACATAATATTATTTTCTAAGCCTTATACGATATCTTCAATTTCCTTATCGCTCCAAATACACTGATCATCATCTATTAAACAAAACATTCGATGAAGTTTAATATTTTCCTTGCTTAAAACTTCTTTCACAATATCACCTATAATATTGATACTTTAAGTCTTTAAAGAATTAGACTTTATTTTGAATGGTGAGCGAACGGAGTGTACACTTAAGTATATGAGTACGCGAATCCATGATAAAATAAAGTCTAATTCTTTAAAGTCGACGAGTATTTACACGTTAAATCTAAAATGTACTATATCCCCGTCCTGCATTTTATATTCTTTACCCTCTAAACGCATTTTGCCTACTTCCTTGGCTTTTGCTTCACTACTAAGATCTATATAATCTTCATAGCCGATAACTTCCGCTCTAATAAAACCTTTTTCAAAGTCGGTATGAATAATACCGGCAGCGGCCGGTGCAAACGTGCCGTCTTTAAAAGTCCAACTATGAGCTTCTTTAGGACCTATAGTAAAAAAACTTTTAAGATTTAATAGATTATATCCTTCCTTAATGACTTTACTAAGCCCTGTTTCATCTAAACCTATAAATTTTAAAAACTCTTCTTTTTCTTTCATGCTTTCAAGTAAAGCAATCTCAGCTTCTATTTTTGAAGAAATTACGACGCTTTTAGCATTTTCTTTTTTTGCTCTTTCCGCTACTAATTTTGTAAATTCATTACCAACTGCAGCATCTTTTTCAAGTACATTACATATATATAAAACGGGCTTAGAAGTAATTAACTGCAATTGTTTTAAATTATCAGCTCCTAAAGTTTCATTTAACACTCTTGCAGGTTTATCCTCACCTAGTACCTTATAAACCTCTTTTAACAATTCTATCTGCTCCGCCATTGTTTTATCGCCTGACTTTAAGCGTTTTTCACTTGTTGCTAAACGCTTTTCAACCGATTCTATATCAGCAAGTATCAACTCCGTTTCAATAACCTCAAGGTCATGAATTGGGTCGACTTTGTTATGTACGTGCGTTATATCTTCATCTTCAAAGCAACGCAGTACATGCAGTATTGCATCGACTTCCCTGATGTGAGATAAGAACTTATTACCTAGCCCCTCCCCTTTGCTTGCTCCTTTAACAAGCCCTGCAATATCGACAAACTCAATATAAGACGGAATAATTTTTCCGCTTCCGGCTAAGCTTGCTAGTTTATGCAAACGCTCATCCGGCACTAAAACTTTGCTGCTATTAGGCTCAATAGTACAAAACGGATAATTAGCGGCATCCGCAGCCTGACTTACCGTTAAGGCATTAAATAACGTCGACTTACCGACATTCGGCAACCCAACAATTCCAAGTTTTAGTGTCATAAATTTTTCCTTAAATAGTACATAACTGAATCTTTTTCATAGCCGTCTCTAGTAAATTCAAGCTTGTGACCAAGTTTCTCATAAAAAGGTTTTACTTGGAAGTCCATAGTAACAAGATGAATAAAATTACAGCCTCGTTCACGTGCTAAACCCTAAGCCTTTTGCATTAGTAAAGTACCGTAATTTTGGTTTCTTATATTTTCATTAACAAAAAGTGAATCAATATAAAACCCTCCCCAAGAACTTATACCGCTAATTCCTGCAACAAAATTTTTATCCTGATCTAAACAGGAAAATGAAAAAGATTCAGTATCTCCTACTAACCCCTTTTTCTCTAGCATCTTTGTTCAAAGCCTCAATAATTATAGTTCTATGAGTTCTATCCATTTCATCAGCATAAACAATTTCAAAATCTTGCTTCATAAATTCTATGTCGTCCTGCAGAAAGCTTGAATTACTACATGGATAAATGCTTTTTATGTCATTCCCACTTTCGCGGGAATGACATCAGAGTCTTAATATATCAAGCTATTTTATTCTTAAATTCTTCTAACTTATTCTCAATATTAAATCAAAATTATTAGCTATTATATCTATAGCTTGCAACGCTGTTTCATACTCCGGTTTAGAGAAATTATTAAGTACGTAATCTGCTACATCTTGATTACTTTGCGGTCTACCGACTCCAATTCTAATGCGGTTATAATTATTACCTATAACACCGTCAATTGATTTTAAACCATTATGCCCACCGTTACCGCCACCGGTTTTAAATTTTATTCTACCTGTTTCTAAATCAATATCATCATGAATAACAAAGATTTTTGCGGAGTGGATATTATAATATGTTTTCACTGATATCACTGATTTACCGGATAAATTCATGTAAGTAGTAGGCTTGATAAAAATTATCTTTTGTCCATCACTAATAGTTTCAGCAATCTCGCAATTAAATTTTTTCTTTGTACTAAATGATAAATTATATTGCTCTGCTATTTTCTCTATAGCAATAAAACCGATATTATGCCTCGTATATTGATACTCTTTTCCTGGATTACCAAGACCAATAACAAGAATCATAATAATTTACCTAATAAATAATAGAAGAAGTAGAGAATAATGTCATTCCTGCGAAAGCAGGAATCTAGTACTTCTGCTGTCATACCGTGGTCAAGCCACGAAAGATTACTGGATTCCCGCTTCTAGCTAGGAATGACATAAAACGAGCCAAACAACAACGCCTACGACTCCTTGCAATAACGATTTAAGTATCTAAGCAAGTCCTTATCGTAAGAATTATCTTACTTTCCTGCTTCAGCGGCTTGTTGTTCCCCTTCAGCTTCAGTTTTTGCTCCTCTACGTCCTATAATAGTTGCAAGAACAAATTCTTTTTTTGTAACAAAACTACATCCTTTCGGTAATTCTATTTTTAAAGATTTTAGCGAAGTAGCAATAGGCATATTAGTAACGTCTATAGTTACGTTTCTTGGGATATTATTAACATCACATAATAAAGTAACTCTTCTTTTTACTATATTAAAGTATCCGCCTCTTTTAACGCCTAAAGCTCTTTCTTTCCCTTCATATACTACAGGTACTTCCATTTTTTGGGTTTTTTCTTCTAAAAAGATAAAATCCACATGGCGTACTATATCCGTAACAGGATGTAACTCCACGGCTTTCGGTAATACTTTATATTTTTTCTTATCAATTGTTAAATTAATTAACTGAGAGATAAAAGCCGGCTTTCTATAATATTTAGTTATTTCCTTTTCTTCTAAAGAAATACTAACAGATGTTTTACCCGCTCCGTAAATAATAGCCGGAACACGCCCTTCTCTTCTTAATGCTCTTGCTGCTCCCGTACCGAATTCCACGCGGGATTTCGCTTCAAGTTCTAATATTTCACTCATTATTACTCCATATTAACTTATAATAAATCTTCACTATCATACTTAAGTACAATTAAAAATTCAAGTAAATTAATTCTTGACTAGAATATAGGAGTAATATATCCCTTAGTTAAAATTCTTTAATTTATTGGATAAAAAAGAAATTTAGTTCTAACCGAAATTATTTTGTAAGGAAATTATGAAACAGATACAACCTAAGCGTATTGCAAATCCCTCAAACTGTGGAGAAGAAATTAAGTCTACTGCCCCAAAACAGGAATATAACAAGGGTTTTCTCCTTGAATCTATGATGCACTCTTCTGACACTGACTATATTGGGAGGAGAGTGAAGATGATGATTCTTATGCATCAATACTCTTGTTAAAAATTAAAGAACCGGAATGTAAAATTCACTTAGATTTAGTTGGTATATTACGTATGTGCTACCAAGCAAATGTTAAAGAACAAGAAGAAAATGCGGAGGTTTCTAATTTAGACAATGAAAAGCAGGTAATTACATTAGCACAACTCCAACAATTCTGTACCGAAAGCTCAATTGAATCTATAATAACATCAACATCAAAAGGTAACATAGATGCTGACAAAATTATCTTACCTTTCCCTTCTGTAGAACAACAAAGGCAGTTAGGGAAATTATATCGTTCTGAAAGTGATGGACCCGGTGAAAATATAATTAAAATTTTTAAAGAGTTTTACCCTTCTAATTCTGACAATGGTAACGTTGGAATAGTAATATTATTAGGTGATGAAAAGGTATCATACGGCGACCTAGATCTATGGTATATTTAAAAATTTATGAGTTTGTAGAGACAACCTAGCACCGCTTTCTAGTGCTAATTTTACTGCTAACTCATTATTTTCGTCATTAAGTCTTTGGTTGTTTTGATCCATAGGTTGAATAAAAACCGGTATATTATAAGATGTTTGCCCTACTTCCGGTATGATACTATATTCTAAAATATTTTTAGCAACGATAAATTTCACTGCACTAATTTTAGGCAATAAATTTTCTCTTATTTTACTATAACCGGTTTTACCGGCTTTCGGTGAACAAATTATAGACACCCCTTTTGGCAAAGAGCGATATAACGTACCGTTAGTCTCTATCTGGACTTTAAAATCTAGGTCTAGTAACTTATGACATAATAACTCTATAGGTTGACGCATCGGCTCACCGCCGGTTATTACTACTAAATTAATTGATTTTTCATTTTTAGAATTTAATGCCAAAATTTCTACTTTATTTAAAATCTTATCTATATCTACTAAATCAAAATCTTCAAACTCCGTATCACAAAAATTACAAGCAAGATTACACCCCCCAAGCCTAATAAAGATCGCAGGGCAACCTACAAAAATACCCTCACCTTGTATAGTCTTAAAAATAGACTGCACCTCTAACTTAGTACCGTCACCATTTAATATGCTTCTTTTAGGATTTTGTCCGAACATTTTTAAATTATTATCGATTCATTAAAAACATTATAGTACATTTTTATAAAAAAATCTTGCAATAACTAATAAAAAAACTATTATCTAGGTTTCTATCTGTACGTGGCTTTGGTATGCCTAATTACAGTTTAAATCTAGTAAATACCAATTATAAGGAATAAATATGCCTAAATTAAAAACAAAATCTGCCGTAAAAAAACGTTTTAAACTTACTGCTAGCGGCAAGGTTATTGCATCTCAAGCAGGTAAAAAACATTTTATGCGTCGTCGTACTAAAACTCAAATTCGTAACCTTAGAGGAACTACAATACTTTGTCCTCAAGACGGATATAATATTAAAAAATATTTTTTACCGTACGGTATAAATTAATTAATTAGGAGCTAAAGCAATGACACGTGCAAAATCAGGAAAAATTTCCAAAAATCGACATAAAAAAATCCTTAAATTAGCCAAAAGCTATAGAGGTAGAGCTAATAGCTGTTTTAGAATAGCTATTGAAAAGGTAGAAAAAGCCCTCCAATATGCTTATAGAGATCGTAGAAATCGTAAGCGTGATTTTAGAGGCTTATGGATTCAAAGAATAAATGCAGCAGTAAGAGAACATGGGCTTGTTTACTCTCAGTTTATTGGAGCTCTTAAAAAAGCAGAAATCGATATAGATCGTAAAGTACTTGCAGAACTTGCCGTCAATAACAGTGATGGATTCGCAAGTATCGTAGAGCAAGCAAAAGCACATATTTAGTTTAATTGTCATCCCGTGGCCCCTTCACGGGATCTTGTATCACAGCTTGTGTCCTGAGATCCCGCAATCAAGTCGCGGGATGACATGTTTATAATAATTAATTTTTATTTTCGTTCGGTATAAATATTATGAAACGTACATTTCAACCTAGCAATATAGTTAGAAAAAGAAGACATGGTTTTAGAACTAGAATGGCTACTCCATCCGGAAGAACAATCTTAAGAAGACGCCGTGCTAAAGGTAGACATAAATTATCTGCTTAAAATAATCTGACTTATCAAAGTGTCTATTACCTCTTTAAAAAATCAAAAAGAATTTGAACTTATAAATAAGTTTGGAAAGAAGTTCCATAAAAGATATTTTATTTTGGTAATAGCAAAAAAACTTTCTAAAATTTTCCTTGAACCAAAATATAACGTCTTTTTAGGGATCAAAGTTAGCAAGAAGCTAAATAAAAAAGCTGTGGTTCGCAATAAAATTAAAAGGCGTATCCGACATCTAATTAGAATTATTGTTAGTGATTCTAGCTTCAAGGCTATAAAATTCGCAATGATTATTATTCCAAGAAAAGGATTTGAAGAGATAAACTTCTCACACTTGAATTATGAATTAAGTAAAATAATTCTAAGCAATATTTAGATTTTATTGAATGGCTTAACATTGCCCACGTGGTTCGGTTTTTCCGTCATTGCGAGGAAAAACTGTAAGTCTTAACGAAGCAATTTAGTAAAAAATTCTGATTTACAGATTTTTTATTATTTTTTATATATTGCCACGCTCCTTGCAAGTCGTTCGCAATGACGACTTGGATATCCATGCAAACAAGCCTTCCACGGGAATAATATTGAATTTTATTGCTTATGCTCCCTCTATCCCCTCTCCTAATGCCGATACTTCTTCTACTACAGTAAGTGTTGTATCTATAGTACGCGAGTTTCGTATTAATAGAGGAACTGAATAGCTTATAGTAACTGGGTTACGAGGATATTAGTAATATTGTTTTTGTTATAAGCATTTTCTATTTCTTTTTGCTTTAATTCGTTACTCTTACTCCAGTTATAAGCCTCTTTTTCTTCTTCATTTTCAGGTTGACCGTTTTTAATACGCTTTATTTTGTTCTCTATTTCTACAATTTTTTCTTTTATAAATTTAGAAGACTCTATATATATTACCTTCAAAAATTCCTTATCTACATTCTTATCTTTATCTTTAATATATTTTCTAAATTCTGATTTTAATCTGAAAAACTTTTTCATAATTTCAGCATTTTCAATAGGCATTGATAATTCAAGATACTTTAAATTATTGTAAATATATTGGAAATTTTCTTTTTGCTTTCCATAGTCAAATAAAAATTCTGCTTTTATATACTCTTCAATAGCATCAATAACACTTAATACAAAACTCGTCTTTTCTACTTCAAAATCTAATTCGCTCATATTTAAATCCTAATTATTATTAAATTGAAATTTAAGAAATTTTAACTTTTGGTAATATAATAATTAAGATAGTGTCAATGTCATATAGTCAATTCAATTGGATTTGCATACAAGGAGCAAAGAACGAAGCCTATAACTAATAGGAGAGCGACGAGCAACGTAATAGGCAAGTCCAAATCAATTGACTATAAAATACGATGATTAATTTTTATGTAAAATTCTATCGAACTATTCTCAATAAAAACTTACAACCACTTTCGTTTCTTAAAATATTTATAGGTAATAATTGTAGATAATAACATTAAGAATAAGGCTATAGGATAACCATACGGCGATTTAAGTTCAGGCATTACGGTAAAATTCATACCGTAAATACTGGCTATTAAAGTGGGTGGGAGAAAAAATATAGTAACCAACGAGAAAATTTTAATAATATTATTTTGTTCAATTGCAATCATACCAAGTGCTGCGTCTAGGGTTCTTGCAATCTCGCTAGATATAAATTGTGAAAAATTAATTATTGAGTCTACGTCTCGAAGCAATGTATCTAATAGATCCTTAGATGCTTTATTTTGAGTTATTTGTGGAGATTTTAAAATATATTGAATAGCCATAGTTAAAGAAAATAAACACTCACGGCTTTTAGAAAGTAAATCACCTTTTCGACTTATTTTCTTTAATACATTAGTATGATCTATACGCAAATCATTAATGTTATTATCAAGTATTAAACATCCATAATCATCAATATCCATACTAATCAACTGTACAATATTCGATAATCTTGTTACCATATTACGAAGTAACATAAATAAAATATTTTCTGCATTATGTTTGTTATTAAGCTGCTTAGCAAATTTATTTATACAGTCATTAAAGGGTATTAATTCTACGTAACGAACTGTTATAAGACAACCTTTATGCAAAATAAATACTATAGAATGTGTTTCAGGAAATTCTTGCTCTTTATTAACGAGTTCCGTAATAGTTAGATATAACACCTCATTTTCAACATATAACCTCTCGGAAATCTCAATTTGCGATATGTCCTTTAAAGTCGGTATTTCTATATTTAATGTATTTTTTACTATTACTTTTTCTTCATCGGTTATATTGAATAAATCAATCCATAATGTGGATTCATTAATAATATATTCTTCATTTTTTACTATAGAACTATTTTCCTTTAAATATGTAGTTATCATATAATCTCAAATATGTTTTTGTAAAGATTAACAAACTTCACTCTTTAAAGCAACTTAAAGCTTTTATTCTCGTAGATGATTCCTATTATTAGACTTCTTGCATAACCTATCTTATGAATAGAAATTTGAAAGAAACACGGAAGCACTTACCACTGCAGCGTACACGCGCAAGTAACGTGAGGATGCGAGTACCGGATTGACGTATAAATTACCTTTAGAAGGAGGTTATGCAAGAAGTCTATTTTCTAAATAACAAATAATATACAATATAAAACCATCCAAAAAATCTATGAATGATAGCCCATAATATTGATTTGTTAACATTAAATGATATTACCATTGCAAGGTATTGTTCCAAGAGAAATACCACCGTATCCTAAGTAATTCATATATTTTACCCTTAATATTATTGTAGGATATTTATTATGTTTTATTAAGATATTTTATGAATTAAAAATAATTAATTTATATATTATTGCTTAAAAACTACTTTATGGGACTGTTAACAAAATAGCTTTAATTGATAATTAATAAGATTTTTGAGAGGATATATCCTATTTTAAAAAAATCTTATAATTTGCAGCTAAAAAGAGCAAGGAATCAATAAGACGAGGAACGACAGCGGTTATTAAATGTTCAGCATTCGAGAACTTAAAAAGACATTGCTGCCAATTTTTTAAGTTCTATCTGAATATATACGTCCCTTAAAAAAGCAGAACTTTATATATTAATTATTTTTTTGCAGTAAGATTCCAAATTTTCTCTGCTTTGCTTCCAAGCCACCAAAAGCTTATTCCTAGAATTGTAAAAAATACTGCTTTATGAGTTGTATTCCAAAAATATTCAAAAAATCTTGTATATAAATTCACGCGAGTTTCGTATTAAGATGCCTAAATTATGGTTAATGAATATGCTATAATGCTTATCCTTTCAAGGTTTGTAAGAGGTATGACAAGTTTTACAATTTAATAGTTATAGTCAAAAAAGACAATTTACTAAAAATTTATGCAGTTTTAAGTACATTTTATAACAAAAACAGTATTATCAAGATCCCCGTAACCCAGTTACTATCAGCTATTCAGTTCCTCTATTAATACGAAACTCGCGTTAATTAATAAAACTGAGCTATTAACAATAGTACTTTTATATCATCAATCACCTTGTAAAAACTTTAAATATTTTTATATGTCCTATCTACAATTATATAAATCTGAATTTGTAACTCTTCCATCATATACTCGTTTTATAGCTTTAAAACCCAGAATTCTAACGTATTTAGTTTTATTGCTTGAATGGTATATGTATCAATCTCAACCTACCGGAGTCTCTTATATTGATGCAACATCTTTAGCAATTTGTCATCCAAAAAGAGTATCTCGCAATAAGGTGTTTGCTGGTATTGCTGCATTAGGCAAAACAACAAAAGGTTGGTTCTTTGGTTTTAAATTACATTTATTGATTAATGAACTTGGAGAGATTCAAGGTTTAAAACTAACGCCTGGCAACATAGATGATAGAGTGCCAGTGCCAGAAATAACCAAACGTATTACTGGATTGTTGTTTGGGGATAAATGCTATATAAAACAAGAACTTTTTGATGAACTATACGTCAGAGAGATCAAGTTGGTAACTGGGATAAAGAAGAAYATGAAGAATAAACTTATACCATTAATTGAAAAAATTTTACTACGCAAACGCTCAATTATTGAAACAGTTTTTAGTGTACTAAAGGGGTTTTTGAACTTGAACATACAAGACATAGATCAATTTGGAATGCCTTCGTCCATATCTTATCTACTCTTGTTGCTTACTGTATGAAATCTAACAAACCAGCTATATCTAAAAATTATCTAATCCAGAATTGAGGTAAATAATATAAAACGTAATGGATAATTCATACCTAAGTAATAGCTCCCCATCCTGACATATACCCGGTTTCTGCTCCCATCAAACTACCTAGTGAAATTAAAGCAAAGCACCAAATTAAATTTGATTTAGAGAAATATCCTAATATGGCATAAACAATAAAAGATAAAAGCAATAAAATGGAAAAATGTCCACTCCCTGAATCAAATGCTTTTCCTAGTTGATAAATAGCACAAGCAGTGGTTAAGACCCCTAAAAATAATACTGCCCCATTGCTAAAAATTTTCTCTGGTTTTTGTTGTTGTCTTTTAAAACCAACAAAATAAATTATTCCCGATAAAGTTGATAAGGTAATAAATTTCAGCAGATACGGGGCATTAAAAATATATTCTAATAATTCGCGTAGATAACGATCAGACAAAATAGCATTAATAGCAATAACTATACATATTAAAGAAACCCAAAAAGAATATCTAGCTAATTTCTTCCAATCAAAATTTAATATTTCTATATCGTTAAGTAAACCGGTGTTATTCCATTCATTTAATGCTGAAAAAAGTATCTTTGCCTGTGATTTAGAAATTTTCATAAGTTAATCTAAATATCTCCAAAATTTTAATGGAAAGATATTATTAATATAAAAATATGTCAAGAATTACTAGATTCTGTGGACAAACTACCTTTAGAAGGAGGATATGCAAGAAGTCTAATGAATATACTCGATCAACTTCAAAAATTGGCTACGTCATCCTACAAGTACTGCGGTACTCACGTATAGCTTAAGCAGGTAAGGTAGTTACTTTTTGTAATACGTGATAAACAGCATCAAAAAAATATGTAAAGTTACTAGTATCTTTTCTAATTTGATGTTTAATTTTAAACCAATAATGTTCTATAGGATTAAGGTCAGGACTGTAAGTAGGAAGGAATAAAATACTTGCCCCTACCGATTCAATTAATTCTTTTACCTTAGAGTTTTTATGAAAATTAATATTATCCATTACTACGACTTGTCCTGCCCTTAATTCTTTAATGAGTATATCCTTGACATACGTCTCAAAAATAGCTTTATTACAATTGCCTTCAAATATTAGAGGTGCTACAATATTGCTATTACATAGGCCAGCAATCATACTAATTCTGTGTTTGTGCTGATAAACTTTTTCACCATAACATCTTTCTCCTTTTGGGCTCCAGCCATGTTCTCGACACGTATTATCTTCTATTCCTGATTCATCCAAAAACACTAGTTTATCTTTGTCTATGGTGGTTATCTTTTCTATAAACTCATTTCTTAATGTCCCCCTTCGGGGATAAGAAATCCCTCGCCTTCAGGCGAAGGGAAGATATAATGAAATTGCTTTAGCAATGAATTTATATCAAGAAACATGAGAAGTTATAGAAAGAATAGTCATAGTCAGTATGATTTAAAAGTACATCTTATATGGATACCAAAATATAGGAAGAGAGTGTTGATAGGCAAAGTAGCGGAAAGGGCTAGAGATTTACTAAGGCAGATTTGTATGGAACATGAAGTATATATAATTTCAGGGAAAATATCATGTGATCACGTGCATATGTTTATCTCATATAAATCACAAATATCTCTTAGCAAGTTAGTACAGTATTTAAAAGGTAGTAGCTCAAGAATTTTATTGCAAGAATTTGCTCATTTAAGAAAACAATTTTGGGGCAATCATTTGTGGGCTAGGGGCTATATGGCGGTCAGTTCAGGTAATATAACTGATGAAATGATACAGCACTATATTGATGAACAGGAAGGTGAACCTGTGAATGATGATCGATTTCTAATCGATTCCACTTTATAACCCCTCAGCTTATAGCTGAGGGTTCTTTAGTTTTTTCTTTAAAAAAGATAGTATTATTTTTGAGAAGAGATATAGGAAATTGAAAAAAGAAAATTATAGTCTTAAAAGCAAACAATTAGTTAAAGATAGTGACAGTAAATATTTGGACTGAGTAATTACTTATATAAATATAAGCAATATACTAATTTAGTCTTTAAGGAGGTAATCCAGCCACAGGTTCCCCTACGGCTACCTTGTTACGACTTCACCCCAGTCGCTAATTTTACCGTGGTTGGCTGCCTCTTGCGTTAGCTCACCACCTTCAGGTAAAACCAACTCCCATGGCGTGACGGGCAGTGTGTACAAGGCCCGAGAACGTATTCACCGCGGCATGCTGATCCGCGATTACTAGCGATTCCAACTTCATGCTCTCGAGTTGCAGAGAACAATCCGAACTGAGATGTCTTTTAGGGATTTGCTCCACGTCGCCGTCTTGCTTCCCTCTGTAAACACCATTGTAGCACGCGTGTAGCCCAACCCGTAAGGGCCATGATGACTTGACGTCGTCCCCACCTTCCTCTGGCTTATCACCAGCAGTTTTCTTATAGTTCCCGGCATTACCCGCTGGCAAATAAGAATGAGGGTTGCGCTCGTTGCGGGACTTAACCCAACATCTCACGACACGAGCTGACGACAGCCGTGCAACACCTGTGTGTGGTCCAGCCGAGCTGAAGAAAAGTATCTCTGCAATCCGCGACCACCATGTCAAGGGTTGGTAAGGTTTTTCGCGTAACATCGAATTAAACCGCATGCTCCACCGCTTGTGCGAGCCCCCGTCAATTCCTTTGAGTTTTAATCTTGCGACCGTACTCTCCAGGCGGAGTGCTTAATGCGTTAGCTGCGAAACCGAAAGAGAATCTTCCGATATCTAGCACTCATCGTTTACGGCGTGGACTACCAGGGTATCTAATCCTGTTTGCTCCCCACGCTTTCGTGCATTAGCGTCAGTTGTAGCCCAGATGACCGCCTTCGCCACCGGTGTTCCTCCTAATATCTAAGAATTTCACCTCTACACTAGGAATTCCATCATCCCCTACTACACTCTAGATTAGTAGTTTTGAAAGCAATTCCGAGGTTAAGCCCCGGGCTTTCACTTCCAACTTACTAAACCGCCTACGCACTCTTTACGCCCAGTAATTCCGAACAACGCTAGCCCCCTCCGTCTTACCGCGGCTGCTGGCACGGAGTTAGCCGGGGCTTTTTCTGCAAGTAACGTCATTATCTTCCTTGCTAAAAGAGCTTTACAACCCTAAGGCCTTCATCACTCACTCGGTATTGCTGGATCAGGCTTTCGCCCATTGTCCAATATTCCCCACTGCTGCCTCCCGTAGGAGTCTGGGCCGTGTCTCAGTCCCAGTGTGGCTGATCATCCTCTCAGACCAGCTACAGATCGTCGGCTTGGTGAGCCGTTACCTCACCAACGACCTAATCTGACGCGGGCTCATCCATCAGCGATAAATCTTTCTTCCGTAGAGAATATACGGTATTAGCTTTTATTTCTAAAAGTTATTCCGTACTGATGGGTAGATTCCCACGTGTTACTCACCCGTCTGCCACTAACTAATTGGAGCAAGCCCCAATTAGTCCGTTCGACTTGCATGTGTTAAGCATACCGATAGCGTTCGTTCTGAGCCAGGATCAAACTCTCAAGTTTGATTCTGTCAGTTTTACTTTAAAAAATTGACAGGTTTAATTATCACTTTTGTGATATGTACATGTTTACTGTCACTATCTATATCTAATTATTTACTTTTAAAAACAGCTGCGACTTTTTTTCATTTATCGCTTTAGATTAGGTGTAGTTATATGCAATATAATCAGACCTGTCAACTACAATTTTGAAATTATTTTATTTTTTTATTAAGAGCCTGTTCACAATCTTATTTTAATTGATAACTAAACAGATTTTTAAGCAAAAATTAATAAGATTTTTGTAGGAATAGTACTCCTATTTCAAAAAAATCTTATAATTTGCAGCTAAAAAGATTTTAATTTAACGCGAGTTTTGAATTAATATAGCATAGGATTTAGCATATCAAGAGAGATGTAATAGAAGGTTTATTATCAGACATTTGATAATTTATCAGTGCTGCAACCATATGCACAAAGGCATTTGTAACTGATCTATGCCTTGAATGCTCAAACTTCCCCAATAGTTTAATTTTACTAAACACAGATTCTATTAATGCTTTTTTAAGCAATAATATTTTATCCAACATAGACATAAGTTTATTTTTCATATTTTTCTTTACCCTAGTTACCATAAAAATTCCTTGCTCTAAAAGTTGTAGAAATAATTGTTGCGAAATATAACCACGATCTCCGAATACTTTACCAAAAAGATTTTTGATTATCAGTTCCAGCTGTTTTCTATCATCCTTATTGCCAGGGCTAAAAGATGCTTTAACTATACCACCGGCTCTATTAATTATTAGATGTAGTTTAAGTCCATAGAACCAACCTTTTGTTGTCTTACTGCTTGCTGCTATGCCGGCGAACACTTTATTCATTGAAATACGGTATCTCTTACATACCTCTATACTACTTGAATCTACAAAAGAGAGTCCGTCACACTGATCCAAAATAGAATTGAATATTAGTACTAATAGTGGTAAATGTGGACCTATTATTTTTATAAATTGACTATAGCTTACTAATTGAAAATCTCTTTGATGATGAATTCATATTTGCTTCAGATAATAATTCTTAAAACAATCATAAGATGACTGCCAGTAGCCTATTATAATTGTTATTACCTCACTTCTGTTCAGTCGACTTTTAGGACCAGATTTGTTGTTATGGTTAGTAATTGAATTTGTATGCTTGTCTAATTCTTGAAAAAAATCATCGACGTAACAAAATATTTCTGTAAAATCCATTATCATAGGTTATTGCTCTTAAAGTTTTTTCAATAACCTATAAACTTTTTTCTAATACTATAAATACCATATTTTAATTAGCAATTTGTATTTTGTACTCACTTTATAACAAAAACAGTATTATCAAGATCCCCGTAACCCAGTTACTATCAGCTATTCAGCGACTTTTTGAATACGAAACTCGCGTGAATTAGCTTTAAAATTAAGATCGTGAACAGGCTCTTAAGCTTATTTATTTAGCAAATCCTCTAACAATTTTTCGGATGGAGTGCTACCGTTTAATACTAAATTAACGCGAGTTTCGTATTAATAGAGGAACTGAATAGCTGATAGTAACTGGGTTATGGGGATCTTGATAATACTGTTTTTGTTATAAAATGTACTTAAAACTGCATAAATTTTTAGTAAATTGTCTTTTTTGACTATAACTATTAAATTGTAAAACTTGTCACACCTCTTACAAACCTTGAAAGGATAAGCATTATAGCATATTCATTAACCATAATTTAGGCATCTTAATACGAAACTCGCGTTAAATTAGGATTATTTAAAACCTCATTATCAAAGGGTTCAAACCTCCCTCCGAGATGTTTTGCTAAAAACTGTTCTGCAATAGCAGAAAAGGAAAGTTTATTTGATTCATTTAATAAAGAAATGTGTTTCATTTTTATATAAAGTCTTACTACATGACAATTTTTAGAGATGTAAGGACTAAAGGATTGAATTTTGCTGATAATTCATGATGATAACGGGGAAAGAACTTGGTTTACATATGAAAGATCATTCCGCCCCTCTAGTCGAATTATTACAAAAACATATTTCGCTTAATTTATCAAGAGCAAAATGTTTAGGATTATTTATCATTTCAATGCTTAACAGCAGGACAGTAAACATGTCATTGTTATGCAATAGAATGCCGTCTGGGATTAAAGCAGCTTCATGGTATAGAAGGATGCAAAGATTTATCTCTGAAATCTCAATATCATGGAGAGTATTACCTGTTATGTTAGTCATGATGACTGGGTT
Source organism: Rickettsia endosymbiont of Ixodes scapularis (assembly GCF_000160735.1). Classification (NCBI taxonomy): domain Bacteria; kingdom Pseudomonadati; phylum Pseudomonadota; class Alphaproteobacteria; order Rickettsiales; family Rickettsiaceae; genus Rickettsia; species Rickettsia endosymbiont of Ixodes scapularis. Next base: position 1,538,623 of record NZ_CM000770.1, read on the forward strand.
TGAGCAGGAGCAAAAATGGGTATTGTGTTTAGATAGAACGAATTGGAAATTTGCTTACTACATGACAATTTTTCATTTTATCATCTTTGGATATTGGAATATCAAGGACAACAGCTGTATCCAACGTACTAATTGAGTAGAAATATTATACAAGATATTAACCAATGTATCTAATCCAACACGAAATATACTATTTTGCCTATAACCATGTTTTTTAATAACTATTGGTTTATCTAAAACTATAATCTCTCCAGTTTGATAAGCTAGGCAAAATGCAATAGACAATATTTGCATCAATGTATCTAATCGTAAATCATTAGTAATATGAGTTGCTTCACAGTTGAATCCTGCTGATTTAAAAGCTTTGAACATTGTTTCAATTTGCCATCTTTGAGCATATAATCTCAGCAGGATTTTTGATCTCATCACTATGTATTAAGACTGCAAGTTCACTCTTCTTATTTCTGATCCCTACTACATTAAATATTTCACCTTTTGTACCAATTCTACGTTGTGACAAACTCACATGCGATCCTATGGCTAGAGGGCGAAATAACTCTTGTATTTTAACCATTTTTCCCCTTGCATTACTGATATATTGTCTATTTTCTCTAACTCGAAAAACGTATCTTATTTGATTTGTTCTAAGCCAAGAGAGCCATTCCTTACCTATAAATTCTCTATCAGCGGTTAATGCTTCAATGCGGTTTTTGTCAAAAACTTCTAAAAAACACTCCATCAGATCAATACGCTCAATATAATCAGAGTTACCACACTTTTTATCACTTAGAAAATTCCAAAAAGGGGGATCGCTATACCATGAAAACTGACAGCTAAATATAAAATATTTATATGTCGTTTACCAAATTTCCAATTCGTTCTATCTAAACACAATACCCATTTTTGCTCCTGCTCAAACCCAGTCATCATGACTAACATAACAGGTAATACTCTCCATGATATTGAGATTTCAGAGATAAATCTTTGCATCCTTCTATACCATGAAGCTGCTTTAATCCCAGACGGCATTCTATTGCATAATAATGACATGTTTACTGTCCTGCTGTTAAGCATTGAAATGATAAATAATCCTAAACATTTTGCTCTTGATAAATTAAGCGAAATATGTTTTTGTAATAATTCGACTAGAGGGGCGGAATGATCTTTCATATGTAAACCAAGTTCTTTCCCCGTTATCATCATGAATTATCAGCAAAATTCAATCCTTTAGTCCTTACATCTCTAAAAATTGTCATGTAGTAAGATATAAAGTATAAATTACCGGAATATTATGCTTGTTTATTGCTTCTACCATTTGGTCCGGTTCAGCTTGCGGCACTCTTGTATCTTTTGCTTCTTGCATTACAAGTAAAGGCTTTGTGATATTAGTAACGTGCGTTAATGGAGAGTACCGGTATAATTTCTCAGCCGTTTCTAAAAGACTCAATTTTACTTTATCTAGCCTATCTAAACGAGCATCTTGAATAAAGTAATTTGAAATTGTTGCTAAATTAGGTGGACCGGCAATATCCACACTGCAAGCAAAAAGCTCAGGCGTAAAAGTTAATCCGGCAAGTGCCGCATATCCACCGTAACCGACTCCCATAATAGCAATTTTTTTAGGTTCGGCTATTTTATTTTTAATAGCCCAGTTAACGGCATCAATTAAATCATCTTGCATTTTCTGCCCCCATTCTCCGTAACCACTACTTAAAAACCTCTTTCCGAATCCTTCCGAGCCTCTAAAATTAACGCTTAGAACCGCATAACCACGATTTGCAAGCCATTTATGATTGGTGTTCATACCCCATTTATCTCTTTGATCAGGTCCATCATGCACTAAAAGTACTAACGGTAATGGATTCTTTGGATAAATTTGCTTATTTAACTCAGTATTTTTAGGGAAAGTAATATAACTAACTAAATCTAAACCGTCCCTAGATTTAATAATTACCGGATTCATAGGAGATAGAGAATATTGCTCTAATGCTTTATAACGTGCAAATAAATGTTTTACTTCTTTGTTTTTCCTATCATATTTATAACATTTAGTAGGGCGGGTATCACTATAAAACATTACAAACCAAGTTTTGTCATCTACTGTACGATGCATAATTTCTAATTCCCCTAAATTTAAGACCTCAAGGAATTTAATATCATCTCTAATAGCATTATCAATTATACGATATTTAGGTTTATCGTAATTAGTTATAACCGCTTAGACTTTATTGGTAATCGGATCAGAGGTAAAGCTGTAAGAATCTGTCTTTTCATCTTCAGCAATTAATTCTGATTTACCGTTTGCTAAATTGACTAATTTAACGCGAGTTTCGTATTAATAGAGGAACTGAATAGCTGATAGTAACTGGGTTACGAGGATATTAGTAATATTGTTTTTGTTATAAAATGTACTTAAAACTGCATAAATTTTTAGTAAATTGTCTTTTTTGACTATAACTATTAAATTGTAAAACTTGTCACACCTCTTACAAACCTTGAAAGGATAAGCATTATAGCATATTCATTAACCATAATTTAGGCATCTTAATACGAAACTCGCGTTAAATTATTATCAAAAAGAAAATTCCAAAATTTATCATTCTTCAATACTAATTTTTTACTGTAATCAGTAAGATTAAATGAATAAATATCAAAATATGTTTGATCAGTTTGTTTTAAGCCAATCAATACTTCATTAGGATTTTTAAGACTTGCGGCAATTAACTTAGCCGTAAGATTTTTATCAGGAATTAATAATTTTGTTTGTTTGGTTTTTATATCATAACTATAAAGCTGATTATTATTAGTACTTGCTTCTCTTTCTAAGTAAAGTATATGATTATTATAGCCCCAAGCATAATTACAATTACCGCACTTTATATCTATGGTCGTTATAATATTGTCAGGATCATCACTATCTACTATATATATATATACGATTTATTATCTTTCTCTGCTATATAACTTATATATTTACCGTCCGGACTAAAATTTAATTCTTTATATTTAGATAAGGCAAATAACGCCTTTCTTGGTATAATATCATCCTTAACATCCATATCTGCTTTAATAGCGGGATTTATTATTATATAGAGATAATTTTTGATAGCATAATAAATACCTTAAAATAATTTATGGTTATTTTGTCACTATAAACATAAAAAATTACTTTATGCAATAAATTTTATAAAATTATCTGGCACAGCATAATTCAGAAAGGTTCAAACAAGATGAGCTTCTATGTCATTCCCGCGGAAGCGGGAATGACATATAGGGTTTTTCAAAAATTGTCCGATACTATAATTCTAACCTCCCGAACGTCCGACTTTCAAATCTAGCTCTTTTAAATCGAATTTTATATCGATTATTGCTCCCTCTTCTTCTCTGTTCGCTATATCTAGAATGCCGCAATGTTCTTCGACTATTCTTTTGACTATAGCAAGCCCTACTCCCATACCTTTACTGCTGGTCGTAACATAGCTTTCGGTAGCTTTGCCTATTAGCTCAGGCGGGAATCCTTTACCGTTATCTATTACAATAACACTAATAAAATCGTCTTTAGCATCTATAGTAACTTCTATTTTCCCAGATTCTCGCCCTTCTATTGACTCTTCTGCATTTTTCAACAAATTTATCATAACTTGATTTATTTGGGTAGCATCACACATAAAATCAAATTGATCTACGTTAGACTCAAATTTATACAAAATATTATCATTAAGTAATTTATGTGCTTCAACAATATGCTTAACTAAATAAACTAATTCACTCTTCGTAAATTTAGGAGCAGGAAGACGTGCAAAAAGAACAAATTCGGATACTATATTTTTAATATCGTTAGTATGGCGAATAATCATTTTTAAATAACTTTCAAATTCTGCCCTTTCCTTAATTTCAGGACTAAATTTCTTAAGCAGCCTTTCAGAAGCAAGTAAAATAGGAGTTAACGGGTTCTTGATTTCATGGGCTACTTTTTTTGCAACATCCGACCAAGCCATAGCCCTCTGTGCTATAACTAAATCGCGCTGCTGGCGGGAAAGCTGCTTAATCATTCTATTAAATGCCACATAAAGCGTTCCTATTTCGTCTTTATCTACTTCATTTTCAGGTACTTGCACCGTTAAATCACCGTCTTTAACTTTGTCGGTTGCAGTAACTAATTTTTTAATAGGTTTTATTATTTTAGCAGTAAATATAACCCCGAAACTTATAGCTACAAAAAGAAGTAATAAGGCAATAAAGATAAACATTATAGAGAACTTAATCTGTATATTATCTATTTCATTTTTAAGGCTATTATACTCGGCAGCTGCTCCGTTAGTTGCATCTACATGGTCGATAATTTTATTATCTACTAATCTACCGACTAATAAATACACATCATTATATTCTTTTAATTTAATCAGCATCCTTATTTTGGTTGGATCGGATTTTACTTCCACCGGTTCACCTAAATCCGCTTTTTTAATTAAATGTGCAGGGATAGTTGCAAATGATAATGAAAAACTTAAATAACTATTAGCTACTATAGTATTAGTAGATTTGTTTAAAACTATAGCTTCATCAAGCGAACGCATTTCTGCTTCAGTATTAAGTGTTTTAGTAAATAAAGCGGGATTGTGAATTAAATCGTAATACATATCGCTTAAATCTTCAGCAACGGCTAAAGCCGTTTCTTTTAGCTGTAATTTATGCTCGGCAATATAAGATTCTGCAACTATCACGGATTGGTCAAGAACTGTAGAAATCTTCTTATCAAACCAAGCTTGAACACTAAGATTAAAAAAATAAACAGAAAATACCGAAACAATTATAGTTGGAATAGCTGCAACTAAACTAAAGGCAATTACAATACGATTTTGTAATTTAGAACTATCATTATTATTATTTTTAGTAAAAAATTTTTGAGTTAGTAAAACACCTAAAATTAAAAAAATTGCTAAATCAACTAATAAAAATCCAATAATCGTACTAAAATTCTTCGATTCTAAAGATATCACATAAGAAGTAGCACAGGCAAAAATAACGGCAGCCGCTATTAAAGTAAAAATCAGCATTCTACTAGAAAAATAAGAATGTAAATTTTGTTTAAGATAACTAAGCATAGATACTGTTTATATGACTATAACCGTTCTTTATAACATAAAAAAAAGCCAATTGGGAATATTTCAAGTTTTAAGTACCTTATTGTATTTCTGCGGAGGTGTTGCTGCGTGGGTACTTAATCGTCATTGCGAGCAGGCATTGTTGCGTGGACCGGTAAAACCCACTGTGTCACCCCGTGGTCAAGCCACGGGATGACAGAGGTAAAATTGATCCACGCAACAATGCTTTGCGAGCAGCCGTAGGCTTCTGAGATTGCTTCGTCAATTGCTATGCAATTTCCTCACAATGACGGAAAATTACAAAGCAATCTATAGTCAATTCAGCCCCATTTGGTGACAGGCGTGAGAGTAGAGCCTATAATAATAGGCGAAAGGGTGAACAACGTGCTACCTCGTTCAAATCAATTGACTATACATAACAAAAAAGCTAGAAATATTAATATTTCTAGCTTTATATTTAGTATTTAAATAGTTTGAAATTTTATTCATCAAACATTTTTTTACGAGCAAATTTTCTCTGTCTTCTCGCTGCTTCTTGTGCTTTACGAATACGCTTCGCTGAAGGTGTTTCATAATAACGCTGTTCTTTCATCTTACGAAAATAAAGCTCTCTTTGTAGCTTTTTCTTAAAATTCTTAAGCGTATTATCACAATTACCGGCGTGAACATTTACTAGTATCACTAAAATTACTCTCCTTAAAAGATATTGTGGTTTATTGAACTATACCCTATAATTAAGTTATATGTCAAGGTTAAAAATATGAGCATTCAAGAAGAACACCATATCAAAAAAATAAGCTTCGTGCAATCTTTATTAGAATTATTACCGTTTAATGAATGGAATAATAAGCTGCTCGAAGAAGCAGAAGAAAAATGCGGCTTTGCAAAAGGTTATACTTTAATAGTTTTTCCAGAAGGTTTATCTGAAATAGTAGAATTCTTTGAAAGCTACTTAGATAATATTATGTTAGAAAGCTTAAACACAATAGAAGAACCAAAAAAAATAAGAGAGAAAATATTTTTAGCCGTAAAGATCAGAATCAAAACCGTGCTTCCTATTATTCATAGTAAGAATGCCGCTTATTTTGCATTAAACCCAATGCAAGGCACTCAAGTTGCATTCCGTAGTTGTGATGCTATTTGGCGTTATGCCGGCGATAAATCTCTTGATTTTAACTATTATACCAAAAGAGGCTTATTACTCTCGGTTTATGTCTCATCTATTCTTTTTTATATCCAAGACGAATCAGAAAATTATATTGAAACTGATAAATTTATTGAGACTGCCGTAGAAAATATAGTAAAAACTTTCTCACAGATGAAAAAATTACTTGATCCTTCAAATATCCCCATAGTTAGAATGTTTACGTAGATATACTTAAATGGGGTAAAATATATTTTGTGTAATATTAATTATTTGGTAGGCTTTAAATAAATACATGATTAATAATTGACACTATATGTATATTATAATATTCTATTTTAGAATTTATTATAGTGATATAATTATGAAAGCTTTACATAGTAGCATTGATAAAAACGGTAGGTTATTAATTCCTCATCAAATTAGAAACGCTATGAAACTTAAAGCCGGCGATTCTTTCATTATAAATAAAGTTAATAATGAACTACATTTAGTAACTCTTCATAAGGCTGTAAAAGAAGCTCAAGCATTGTTTAAACAACATGGCTCTAAATCAGAATCATTTGTTGATGAATTTTTAAAGCAGAAATATCAAGAAGCAAATAAAGAAAATTCTAAGTTTTAATTTGTGGTTCGATAATGTCTTCTCATAACGATAAACCTGTGATTCTAGATAGCTCTTCCTTGATAGCTTTACTTGCTGAAGAAAAAGGACAGGAAAAAATTATAGAAGTACTACCTTACGCTGTAATGAATACTGTAAATATTGCAGAAGTAGTAAAATTCTTGATAGACCGAAAAGGTTTAATAAGAGAGCAAACACATAAGCTAATACCAAATCTTATTCCAACAATTTTACCGTTTGATGAGGAGCAAGCTTTTTTAAGCGGAGAGCTAATAACTAAAACTAAACAACTAGGATTATCACTTGATTATAGAGCTTGTCTTGCTCTATCAAAAAAAATTATCCCGTATATACAGCAGATAAAGCTTGGGCTAGCTTGCAATTAAGTTGCAATATTGTTTTGATTCGCTAATTTTTATCAAAAAAATATTTTTATAGAGCTTAAATGCTTCATTTAAAAAACTTTTCTGATTCTTTTGCTGATAACCACTGTGGTTGTTGTTCAATATTTGCCGCTGTTTTCCCCCAATAATTATCTTTAAGATTTTCTATCCAAGCTTTATCTCTTATTTTTTCAAAAGAAAGCTCATTATTTTTCTTATATTTTGAAAATATTCCTCCCACATCCGGAATAGGAGATAACATAGCTTGGTTATTATTAATTTTCTTATTAATAATATTAATATTAAAAGGTTCTCTGATTTTCATTTGTTCATTAAAATTAAATAGTTTAGTACAAATTATGTATTTATCTCTTAGTCATTATCTATTATAATAGACCAAACTATTATAATAATTTCTAAAATAATGACAAATACTAAATATTATCCTGAAGTTAGTTCGAATGCTGATTTTGCAGGCTTAGAGCGAGAGATACTAAAATTTTGGCAAGACAATAATATATTCCAAAAATCTATTGACGATAGGAATAGAGAGGCGGAATTTATTTTTTATGACGGTCCACCTTTTACAAACGGTTTGCCGCATTACGGTCACTTGCTTACCGGCTTTGTTAAAGACGTGTATGCTAGATACCAAACCGTAAAAGGTAAGAAAGTCGAGCGTCGCTTTGGCTGGGACTGCCACGGTCTACCTGCTGAAATGCAATCAGAGAAAGAACTTGGTATTTCAGGACGTCTTGCAATAACTAATTTCGGTATAGAGAAGTTTAATGCACATTGCAGAGCTTCGGTAATGAAATATGCTAGCGATTGGGAAGAATATGTAACTCGTCAAGCAAGATGGGTGGATTTTAAAAATTCTTATAAAACGATGGATAAGAATTTTATGGAATCCGTCCTTTGGGCGTTTAAAGAACTATATAATAAAGGGCTATTATACGAGTCAATGCGGGTAATGCCTTATTCTTGGGCATGCGAAACACCGCTTTCTAATTTTGAAACAAGGCTTGATAATTCTTATCGTGAGAGAGCAGATAAAGCAATAACGGTGAGTTTTGTACTATGTCATCCCGTGGCTACGACCACGGGATCTTTTAAAGAATACCGTATACTCGCTTGGACGACTACGCCTTGGACATTGCCGTCGAACCTAGCCATCACAGTCGGTAGTGATATAGATTATGCATTAGTCCCCAAAAATGGTGTTTGTTATATTATAGCTGCTTCTTCCGTCTCTAAATATGCTAAAGAATTAGGACTTAGCGGTGAGAAAAATTTTGAGATAATTAAAGGCTCAGAGCTTCAGGGATTAAGTTATAAGCCTTTATTCGACTATTTCGAGAATCATCCAAACAGCTTCAAGATATTTGCAGGTGATTTCGTGGTTGAGGGTGACGGCACGGGCGTTGTTCATATGGCTCCAGGCTTTGGTAAAGATGACCAAATACTTTGTGAATCAAAAGGGATCTCACTTGTTTGCCCTGTTGATAATAGCGGTAAGTTTACCAAAGAAATTCCTGATTTAGAGGGTTTGCAAGTATTTGACGCAAATGACAAAATAATTATCAAACTGAAAGAGCAAGGAAATTGGCTAAAAACCGAGCAGTATATTCATAATTATCCTCATTGCTGGCGAACAGATACACCTCTTATATATAAGGCTGTTCCGTCATGGTATGTAAAGGTTACACAGTTTAAAGATAGAATGGTAGAATTAAATCAGCAAATAAATTGGATTCCATATCACGTTAAGGATAATTTATTCGGTAAGTGGCTTAAAAATGCCCGTGATTGGTCAATAAGCCGTAATAGATTCTGGGGAACGCCGCTGCCTGTATGGAAATCAGACGATCCAAAATATCCACGCATAGATGTTTACGGCTCTATAGAGGAATTAGAGAAAGATTTCGGAGTTAAAGTTACTGATTTACATCGTCCGTTTATCGACGAACTTACTAGGGCCAATCCTGATGATCCAACCGGTAAATCAACAATGCGTAGAATCGAAGACGTGTTTGATTGCTGGTTTGAAAGCGGCTCAATGCCATATGGGCAAGCCCATTACCCTTTTGAAAATAAAGAATGGTTTGAGGATCATTTTCCGGCTGATTTTATAGTTGAGTATTCAGCTCAAACACGCGGATGGTTCTATACTTTAATTGTGCTATCTACCGCTTTATTTGATCGTCCACCATTTTTAAATTGTATATGCCACGGCGTAATTTTGGATGCTACAGGTCAAAAACTTTCAAAGCGTCTTAATAACTACGCCGATCCGCTGGAGCTATTTGATAAATACGGCTCAGATGCCTTAAGAGTTACGATGTTATCTTCAAACGTTGTTAAAGGTCAGGAGTTATTAATTGATAAAGATGGTAAGATGGTGTTTGATACGCTTCGTCTATTTATCAAACCTATATGGAATGCTTACCATTTCTTTACGATGTATGCTAATGCCGATTCACTTAAAGGCGAGCTTAATTTTGCTTCCGAAAACGTGCTTGATGTTTATATATTATCCAAGCTTAAAATAGCCGTACAAAAAATTGAAGAGAGCTTAGATAATTTCGATACGCAAACGGCTTATCATGCAGTTTCAGAATTTTTTGAAGTATTGAATAACTGGTATATAAGACGAAGTAGAGCTAGATTTTGGAAAAGTGAAAAAGATACAGATAAGCAAAATGCTTATAATGCTCTGTATTCATGCCTTGAAACTATGGCTATTGCGATGTCAGCACTAGTGCCTATAATTTCGGAGGCGATATATAAGGGATTACGTCATTGCGAGGACACTCTGTCATCCCGTGGCCCTAGTGGCTTGTCATCCCGTGGCTTGACCACGGGATCCAGTAAATCAATAAACAACAACACTACAAGTTGTTTTTTGGATCCCGTGGTCAAGCCACGGGATGACAMCCCAYYAGKGCCTCGCAATGACGAGATTAGTGTACATCTCTGCAACTACCCTACTCTCTCAGACTTTGAAATAAATCACGAGCTAGTTGCTACTATGGATAATGTGCTTGATATTTGCAGTAATAGCCTGTTTATCCGAAGCACTGAAAATATCAGAGTAAGGCAACCACTAGCTAGTATAACTATCATTAGTAAACATAATGATAACCTTAAAGATTTTGAAGATTTAATTAAAGATGAAATTAATGTTAAGGCGGTAATTTATCGTGACGATCTAGAGAATTACGCAAACAAAAAACTATCGATTAATTTCCCAATGCTTGGTAAACGTTTGCCGCATAAAATGAAAGAGATTATAGCCGCTTCTAAAAAAGGTGAGTGGGAAGCTATCGCAGACGGTTTAGCTATATGCGGTGAAACCTTAAACAGTGACGAATATAAGCTAGTTTTAGAGCCATATTCACATATTAAAGGAGCAGCAAGTTTTGAGAATAATAGTAGCTTGTTAATACTTGATTTAGAGCTAACACCTGAGTTAATAGAAGAAGGATACGCAAGAGACATTGTACGCTTCATACAACAGGCTCGAAAAGATGCCGATTTTTCTATAACTGACAGGATTTTAATTGAGATAATAAGCGAGTTTGATTTATCTAAGATAATTGATAATTATGGAGACTTTATTAAAGAACAAACTTTAGGCGAGTTTGCTAAAAATTTCACGCCTGATTATGTAAGTAAAGTAGAATTAGAGAACCATCAAATACAACTTAAAGTTAAGAGATCGTAAATTATTTTACTATCAATTAAGATATTGATAATTTACTTAGATTAATCTATAGTACACACGCTATAAATTAATTTAAGGTAAATTATGCATAAAAGCTTCTCTTTTAAAGCTCTAAGAGATTCTTTGAAAACTGAAAAACAAAAATGATAGTCTTTATGAAGCGGTTCCTTCAAGGTCGTTTAGATTTAGTTAAATAACGCGAGTTTCGTATTAATAGAGGAACTGAATAGCTGATAGTAACTGGGTTACGAGGATATTAGTAATATTGTTTTTGTTATAAAATGTACTTAAAACTGCATAGATTTTTAGTAAATTGTCTTTTTTGACTATAACTATTAAATTGTAAAACTTGTCACACCTCTTAYAAACCTTGAAAGGATAAGCATTATAGCATATTCATTAACCATAATTTAGGCATCTTAATACGAAACTCGCGTATATTAATTCGAAACTCGCGTTAAATATTTTATTGAAGAAAAAGGGTTTGATGTTAATACTACAATTGATGATCCTGTATACGGAAGTGCTATATTTAAGTATTGCTACTATGGAGGAGCATACTGATGTAATGGATTACCTCCTAACAAAAGGTGCTATCCCATCTCAAGGTGTTATATCCGCAATAATAAAAGTTAATGTCAAAATTTTAGAAAAGTTGTTTGAATATGGTGCAACAGCTCGTGGTGATTATTCAGAAGATCCTGTTGCTTTAGTAGTATGCGGTGCGATCGAAGCCTATGAACCCAATTATAATAAAGCCCCACCTAAAGAACAAGATCTGCTTAAGTATGTAGAAATGCTTAAATTTTTATTAGAGCATGATGGTAACCTAATGCTCTAATTTTAGAAAGAGGTATAGTAGTCCTTGTAGCATTAAATGCACTTATAGATAAGCCGGAAAATCCTATATATAAAGATATTTGCAAATTATTAATTAAGCATGAAGCTGATACTTCGAGATTTAAGCATAATAATGATAAGCATAAGAAAATATATAGCAAGAAAAGTTAAAAGCATAAATAATGTAAATGTTTCTGAGGCTAATATTGAAACTAAAACAGGTTCTAGATTAGGAGAAACTGCTAAATCAAAATTCTTTTCACTTGATGAAATTAATACACTTGGTGAAAGTCAAACTCCTTTAGGCGGTGATATAAAAAATATAAAAGATATATTTAATTCTGAGCTTGAATAATGTTATTCCTACGGAGACAGGAAAGTATTGTTGAGTAGATACCCAATTCGTCATTGCAAGGAAAAACTATAAGTTTTGACGAAGCAATCTCAGGAGTTTGTTATTATTTCATGAGATTGCCACGCAGCCTACGGCTGCTTGCAATGACGATTTGCTATCCATGCTGGAGTGATATCAACTACTTTATGCAAACTCCAATAATACCTGCCCTCTTACAACATTATCCTTTTCATTAACAAAAATTTTAGCTATTTTTCCGTCTCTTTCGGCTAAAATAAGATTTTCCATTTTCATAGCAGTTAAAATCATAATTTCTTGTCCTGCCGTCACTTCCTGCCCTTCTTTTACCTTTATTGCAGCAATCTGACCGCTTAGAGGAGCTTGTAGTTCGGAGCTTTCTTCCACCACTACTTTTGAGACCATCAACGCTTCAAGTTCTGATATACGAGGAGAGCGTACAAAGGCTTTTACGCTAATACCGGCATGCGATAATAAATAACCGGTTCTGATATTTTCAATTTTAACATTTGTCTTTTTACCGTTAATGATAGCCGTAAAAAGTTCATTACCTAAATTCCAGTTACTACGAATATATATTCTATCGCTTTCGTGACGTATATTATAGCCGTTTTCAACAGGTGTAATTAATACGGGGAATAGTTTATCATCGATAGTTACTACCCACCTTGTACCTATTTTGTTAGCCTGATTGTTAATATTGCCGGAAATTAAAGAAGCACGTCTTTGCTCCGATATATAAATAAAAATAGCCGTTGCTAAAAATACGGTAGTTACTTCTGAAGTTAGACTAGCCCCGGAAAAACCGTCAGGATATTCTTCTTGAATAAAGGCAGTAGAAATATCGCCGCTAACAAAGCGTGGATGTAGCATTACCGCTTCTAAGAAACTGATATTATGAGCAATACCGTTAATTATATAAGAACTCAAAGCAGAACGCATTACTTCAATTGCCTGCTCTCTTGTTTCACCGTAAGTACATAATTTCGCAATCATTGAGTCATAAAACATACTTACTTCACCGCCAAGCCCAATCCCTGTATCTATACGGATATTAGGACTCTTTGCAGGTTCGGAATAAGCTATAATTCTACCGCTAGAAGGTAAGAAACCTCGGCTTGGGTTTTCGGCACAAATTCGTGATTCAAATGCCCAACCTTTTAATTTTACATCATCTTGCATAAATGATAATTTCTCGCCGGCTGCGATTTTTATCATCTCTTCAACGATATCTATACCGGTAATTAGCTCAGTAACAGGATGCTCGACTTGCAACCTAGTATTCATCTCTAAAAAATAGAAATTTTTATTGCTATCTACTATAAACTCAACGGTACCAGCCGAATAATATCCCACTTTTTGAGATAAGGATATTACCTGCCGATACATTTCTTGCCTTATATCTTCAGTAATAAAAGAACTTGGTGCTTCTTCAATTACTTTTTGATGGTGACGCTGTATTGAACATTCCCGCTCTCCGAGACATACACTATTGCCGTATTGATCGGCAATTAGCTGAATTTCAATATGACGGGGAGTTTGAATTAACTTCTCAATAAATAATCTATCGTCACTAAAACTATTGGCTGCTTCAAGCTTTGCCGACTCAAAAGCATTTGCCATTTCAGTGGGATTATTCACTACTCTCATACCACGTCCACCGCCGCCGGCAGCCGCTTTTACTATTACCGGAAAACCAATCTCTTTAGCAATATCCACCGCTTGCTTAACATCGTTTATAGTTCCCATATAACCCGGAACGGTGCTAACTCCGGCTTCTATCGCTATCTTTTTTGCTTCAATTTTATCGCCCATTTTTTTAATAGTTCCGGCACTCGGTCCTATTAAAACAACACCTTCTCTTTTAAGAATATTAGCAAAATTTGGATTTTCCGATAAAAAACCGTAACCTGGATGTACTGCACTTGCTCCACTTTCACGAATCGCCGAAATAATATTTTTAATAGATAAATAACTTTCCGTTGCAGGGGAATCACCTATATAATAAGCCTCATCTGCATGCTGCACATACATTGAGTTTGTATCTGCTTCAGAATATACTGCAACCGACTTTATCCCAATCTTTTTTAAAGTACGTATTATCCTAACGGCGATCTCACTACGATTAGCAATTAAAATTTTATCAAATAATGGTTTATTCATAGTTTTTTGTTACAATTTTAGTTTTTGTCATTGCGAGAAAAATTACAAAGTAATTTGACGAAGCAATCTCAGGAGTTTGTTATTGTTTCATAAGATTGCCACGCAGCCTACGGCTGCTCGCAATGACGATTTGGTATCCACACAGGAATAACGGTTATAACGGCAAGTTATCATGTTTCTTCCAAGGCAGCTCTACTTTTTTAGTACGCAGGAAATTTAATGCCTTACATATTCGCCATCTAGTATTTTGCGGTCTTATAATATCATCTAAATATCCCCTAGATGCCGCAACAAAAGGCGATGTTACTACTTTCCTATATTCATCGATTTTTTGTTTTTTAGCTTCAGGGTTTTTACATTTTTCCTTAAATATTATCTCGGCTGCTCCCTCTGCCCCCATAACGGCGATTTCTGAATTAAACCAAGCATAGTTTATATCGCCTCTAAGATGCTTGGAGTTCATAACTATATAAGCACCTCCGTAAGCCTTACGGGTAATTACGGTAATCTTCGGCACTGTAGCTTCCGCATAAGCGTATAACAGCTTAGCCCCGTGCTTAATAATACCATCATGCTCTTGAGATGTACCAGGCAGAAATCCAGGTACATCAACAAGGCTTACTATAGGAATATTGAAAGCATCGCAAAATCTAATAAATCTTGCTGCTTTTCTCGAGGCATTTATATCTAAACATCCTGCTAAATACAAAGGCTGATTAGCCACAAATCCTACCGGATAACCTTCCATATAACCAAAACCAATAATGATATTCTTAGCAAAATCAGGTTGTAGTTCAAAAAATTCTCCCTCATCAACGATACGCTCAACAAGCTCTTTCATATCATAAGGCTTATTAGGAGTGTTAGGTATTAACGTGCTAAGAGACATATCGACTCTATCGGCAGGATCAACAGTCGAACGAACAGGGAGAGGACTACGATTGGATGACGGAAGGAAATTAAAGAACTTACGAATTTCGAGCAATGCTTCTATATCATTGTTGAATGCAAGATCGGCAACGCCGCTTTTAGTGGTATGCATCCTAGCACCGCCGAGCTTTTCTTGGCTTACTTCTTCACCTGTAACGGTTTTTACTACATCGGGACCGGTTACAAACATATAAGAGCTATTCTTAACCATAAATATAAAATCGGTTAAGGCAGGAGAATATACCGCACCACCGGCACAAGGTCCCATAATTAGGGTAATTTGCGGGATAACACCCGAAGCTAAAACATTACGCTGAAATAATTCACCGTATCCGGCAAGAGCATCAACCCCTTCTTGAATTCTTGCTCCCCCTGAATCGTTAATACCGATTACGGGAGCACCGGTTGCTATAGCTTGATCTATAATATCGCAGATTTTCTTAGCATGATATTCGCCTAGAGAGCCGCCGAGTACGGTAAAATCTTGGCTATAAATAAATACCAATCTACCGTTTATCGTACCATGTCCCGTTACAACACCGTCACCTAAAAACTTTTTATCCTGCATCCCCAAATTATCGCATCTATGGGATACAAACATACCTGTTTCGGTAAAGCTATTCGGATCTAATAATACTTCTATGCGTTCTCGTGCAGTTAACTTACCTTTTTGATGTTGTGCGTTGATCCTAGCTTCACCGCCCCCTTGCCTTGCAATATTTTTTCTCTCATCCAGTAACTCAGGAGAGATTATATTACTTTGATTCATAGATTATTTATAGTTTTATTTTCCAAAATATCCATAATATAATATAATAATGCTAATGTGAAAAGATAATTATTTATGTCATCTACCGAAGATACCAAAGAAAAACCTTCAACAGCCAAACCGGCAGCTAAATTTAATAACTTATCAACTGCTTTAAAAAAGAATTTACAAAGAAGAAAGAAAGTACAAAAAGAAAAGAATAATAAAGAAAAAATTGATACTAGGCTCTGTGAACATTTCTAATTGATTTGTTATTTTGAGGAGAATAAAATATGAATTTACATGAAGTAATAATTAAAATTAACGCGAGTTTCGAACTAAAGAACCCTCAGCTATAAGCTGAGGGGTTATAAAGTGGAATCGATTAGAAATCGATCATCATTCACAGGTTCACCTTCCTGTTCATCAATATAGCGCTGTATCATTTCATCAGTTATATTACCTGAACTGACCGCCATATAGCCCCTAGCCCACAAATGATTGCCCCAAAATTGTTTTCTTAAATGAGCAAATTCTTGCAATAAAATTCTTGAGCTACTACCTTTTAAATACTGTACTAACTTGCTAAGAGATATTTGTGATTTATATGAGATAAACATATGCACGTGATCACATGATATTTTCCCTGAAATTATATATACTTCATGTTCCATACAAATCTGCCTTAGTAAATCTCTAGCCCTTTCCGCTACTTTGCCTATCAATACTCTCTTCCTATATTTTGGTATCCATATAAGATGTACTTTTAAATCATACTGACTATGACTATTCTTTCTATAACTTCTCATGTTTCTTGATATAAATTCATTGCTAAAGCAATTTCATTATATCTTCCCTTCGCCTGAAGGCGAGGGATTTCTTATCCCCGAAGGGGGACATTAATATAGCATAGGATTTAGCATATCAAGAGAGATGTAATAGAAGGTTTATTATCAGACATTTGATAATTTATCAGTGCTGCAACCATATGCACAAAGGCATTTATAACTGATCTATGCCTTGAATGCTCAAACTTCCCCAATAGTTTAATTTTACTAAACACAGATTCTATTAATGCTTTTTTAAGCAATAATATTTTATCCAACATAGACATAAGTTTATTTTTCATATTTTTCTTTACCCTAGTTACCATAAAAATTCCTTGCTCTAAAAGTTGTAGAAATAATTGTTGCGAAATATAACCACGATCTCCGAATACTTTACCAAAAAGATTTTTGATTATCAGTTCCAGCTGTTTTCTATCATCCTTATTGCCAGGGCTAAAAGATGCTTTAACTATACCACCGGCTCTATTAATTATTAGATGTAGTTTAAGTCCATAGAACCAACCTTTTGTTGTCTTACTGCTTGCTGCTATGCCGGCGAACACTTTATTCATTGAAATACGGTATCTCTTACATACCTCTATACTACTTGAATCTACAAAAGAGAGTCCGTCACACTGATCCAAAATAGAATTGAATATTAGTACTAATAGTGGTAAATGTGGACCTATTATTTTTATAAATTGACTATAGCTTACTAATTGAAAATCTCTTTGATGATGAATTCATATTTGCTTCAGATAATAATTCTTAAAACAATCATAAGATGACTGCCAGTAGCCTATTATAATTGTTATTACCTCACTTCTGTTCAGTCGACTTTTAGGACCAGATTTGTTGTTATGGTTAGTAATTGAATTTGTATGCTTGTCTAATTCTTGAAAAAAATCATCGACGTAACAAAATATTTCTGTAAAATCCATTATCATAGGTTATTGCTCTTAAAGTTTTTTCAATAACCTATAAACTTTTTTCTAATACTATAAATACCATATTTTAATTAGCAATTTGTATTTTGTACTCACTTTATAACAAAAACAGTATTATTAAGATCCCCGTAACCCAGTTACTATCAGCTATTCAGCAACTTTTTGAATACGAAACTTGCGTTAAATTAGGAAAATTTTTTCTCTTTTTATTCCCAAACAAGATATAGAGGAATCTAATAATAATATTCCTGCTAATAGAGAAGCAATGCGCGATTATTATGAAGATTTAAATAATCCTCATTAAAAAGTATTTATCTATATGCAATTTGACATATTAATATAAATTGCTAATATTATTTGACAAAAACCTTAGGTTAGGGTAATAGTTAGGAACTATGACATAATTAAAGTAATATGACAAAATGGTAATTTATGCAAACTATGCGTACTAAACTTGGAGAAGGTGGCAGAATTGTTATTCCTGCATCATTCCGTCAGAATCTTCACCTACTACCAGGTGATGATATAGTATTACATATGAAAAAAAATATAATCTATATTACAACCCCAAATCAAGCTCTAGCTGAACTACAAGCAATGGTAAAAAATTACACTGATTCTACAGGAGAAAGAATCTCTCTTGTAGATGAATTAATAAAATCAAGACGTTTAGAAGCAAGTCATGAGTAATAGAGTAGTACTTGATACTTCAGCACTTTTAGCCTTACTACAAAATGAACCAGGTAGCACAATCGTTAAGCCTTTGATACAATTTTCTTGTATGTCTACAGTAAATATTCCAGTAAGTATTAACTTCATTGCAACGTATGAAAATTACTATGGATACAGCTTACACCTTAGTTACAGAAATAATACCGTCTATTATTCCATTTGATCTAGAGCAAGCCGCTCATACAGCCCAATTACAACCATACACCCAACCCAAAGGCTTATCACTCGGTGATCGAGCGTGTATTACTTTAGGTATCAAACTACAAGTTCCTATATATACCACAGATAAAATATGGGCAGAATTAAAATTAAATAATGCTGATATTAAATTGATTCGTTAATTATAAGTATTAAAATAGAGTATTATATAATATGGACACAAACAAATTATATCTTTTCAAAGATAGACGATTTTTACCAAATTTTATAGTGCAGTTATGCGGTTGTCTTAATGATAATATATTAAAAAATGCTCTAGTAATCCTTATAACTTACAGTATTACCGGTTCTTTAAGTAAATATAATAATCTACTTGTTTTAATTGCTAATGCTACTTTTGTACTACCTTTCATAATATTCGCAAGCATAGCAGGACAAATTGCCGATAAATACGAGCGTGCAAATCTTATTAAAATTATTAAGATTTGTGAAATCGGTATAATTGCCTTTGCAATTTATGGATTTCATCATAATAATCTGCTAATTCTGTTTTGTTCTATTTGCTTAATGGGTATACACTCTACTTTTTTCGGTCCAATCAAATATAGCGTATTACCTGATCACCTAAATAAAGACGAACTACTTGGAGCTAACGGCTTTGTTGAAGCCGGAACTTTTATCGGTATTTTTATCGGTACTATAATCGGCAGCTATTATACAATCAGCAATAATTTTATAATTTATTCCTTAATTACCATCGCTTTTCTTGGCTTTATTACAAGCCTTTTTTCCCCAAAATCTAAAAACGCAAATCGTGATATTAAAATAAATTTTAATATTATAGATGAAAGCATAAATATGATTAAATATACCAAAGCAAAGAAACAGATATATTTAGCTATACTTGGTATTTCATGGTTTTGGTTTATTGGAGCTGCTATAATTTCTCAAATACCTTTACTTACTAAGATAACTTTTAAAGCCGATGAGAATGTTGCTAATTTATTTTTAGCGGTTTTCTCGCTTGGTGTTGGGGTCGGTTCGTTTTTATGTAGCAAAATATTTGAAGATGAGATTACCGTTAAATATCTATTTATTTCAGCCCTAGGCATTAGTATTTTCGGTATTGATTTATTCTTTGCAAGTAGAATTAGCTCAGTTAACTACGAACCTACTCAGCTAAAAAGTATTTTAGTATTTTTATCGAAAAGACATAATTGGCGAATAGTTATAGATTTATTTTTCTTAGCAGCAATAGGCGGTTTATATATCGTTCCTCTTTTTGCGATATTACAGCATTACGCAAACCCTACTCATCGTAGTCGAATTATTGCCGTTAACAATCTTATCAATTCCATTTTCATGGTGGGATCAACTTTATTATTTTATCTAAATTTCACTATACCTTGGATTATATTATTTATTAGCCTAGCTAATATAATCGTTACTATACATATTTACCGTTTAATACCTGAAGTTAAAATTATTCCGTTTAAGCTATTGCGAAGAATATTCCAAATCTGTTTTGATCTTATGTATAAGGTTGAAGTTAAAGGATTTGAAAATTTTCAAAAAGCAGGTAAAAAAGTAGTAGTTGTCGCTAACCATATTTCATATCTCGATCCGCCGCTAATTGCTACTTACTTACGAGAAGAAATGACTTTTGCAATTAGTCCCGATATACAAAAAATATGGTGGATTAAACCGTTTTTACGTATGGCAAGAACTTTGCCTGTTGATCCAAGTAACCCAATGGCAATAAAGACTTTAGTAAAAGAAGTACAAAAGGATCAGAAAGTAGCAATTTTCCCTGAAGGTAGAATAAGCGTTACCGGCTCTTTAATGAAAATATACGAAGGACCGGGAATGATTGCCGATAAAGCCGGTGCTACCGTTTTACCGGTTAGAATAGACGGTACTCAATTTACTCATTTATCAAAATTAAAAAACATATTAAAAAGAAAAATATTTCCTAAAATTACTATAACCGTTTTACCGCCGGTAAAATTCGCTAATATGGATGCTGCAAGCAATCAAGAACGACGCAGTTATATATCTAGGACTCTTTATGATATCATGGCTGACATGATGTTTGAGAGTTCAGACTATAAAAATACTTTATTCTCATCTCTTATAGAAGCTGCTAAAATTCATGGATTTAAGAAAAAAATAGTTGATGATTTTGAAAATAATGCGGTTACTTATCGAGATTTAATATTAAAATCTTTTATCCTAGGTGATTTAATCAAAAAGAATAATATCTTTGGCAGAAATTTAGGCTTAATGTTGCCTAATAACACGAATACGTTAATTACTTTTTACGCTATGCAATCTAGCGGTTATGTTCCTGCTATAATTAACTGGAGCAGCGGCATAAGTACTATTATTAACTCCTGTAAACTTGCACAAATTAAAGTAGTTTACACTTCAAAACAATTTATCGAGAAAGCAAATTTACATGAATTAATAACTAACTTATTAGATTTCGGTATTAAAATAATATATTTAGAAGATTTTAAAAATCAGATTGGTACAGCTCTAAAACTAAAAGCAAAAATAGGAAGTTATTTTGCCCAAACTTATTACAATTATTTTTGTCGTAATCGTGATGACGAAAAACCGGCAGTGATAATTTTTACTTCGGGTACTGAAGGTGAACCTAAAGCCGTATTATTATCTCACAGAAATTTACAAACTAATAGATATCAAATAACTGCTAAAGTACCTTTTAGCCCTGAAGATATAGTATTTAACTCATTACCTTTATTTCATTGTTTTGGTCTTGGTGGTGCAATTATTACAACTTTAAACGGTATTAAGCTGTTTCTATATCCTTCTCCACTAAATTATCGCAGCATTCCTGAAGTTATATACGATATTGGAGCAACTATATTAATTTCTACCGATACTTTTTTAAACGGTTATGCTAATTACGCTCACCCATATGATTTTTACTCATTACGCTATATATTTGCCGGTAGCGAGAAATTAAAAGAATCTACAAGACAATTTTGGCTTAATAAGTACGGCATACGTATTTTTGAAGGGTATGGGATTACAGAAGCCGCACCTATTATAGCTTGCAATACCCCTATGTATAATAAAGCAGGCACGGTAGGAAGATTATTACCGAAAATTGATTATAAGCTTGAGAAAGTAGAGGGAATAAATGAAGGGGGACGTTTATTCATTAAGGGTCCTAACATCATGCTTGGTTACTTAGACTTAGAAAGCAACTATACTTATAAAGAATGGTATGACACCGGCGATATAGTCAAAATAGATTCTGAAGGATACATAACAATTTTAGGACGTTTAAAACGCTTTGCTAAAATAGCGGGAGAAATGATATCTCTTACAAAAATTGAAGAATTTGCAAGCGAAATTGATCCTGATTCCTTACACGCTGCTATTTCTATCCCCGACAAAACGCACGGAGAAAAGATTATTTTACTTACTACCGGTTCCAATATAAATAGAGAGAATTTTGCAGATGCCGTATCTAAAGCTCAAATTTCTTTATTACATTTACCGAAAGTAATTACTACCGATTCAGAAATACCTCTGCTTGCAAACGGCAAAATTGACTATCTTGAGATTATGAAAAACCAACAACGTCATCACATGGCTTGACCGGCATTGTTGCATGGCTCGAAAAACCTGTTCATTGTCATCCCGTGGCTTGACCACGGTATCCAGAAAAATAACTAAAAATATTAATATTATTAGTATTTTTAACTAGACCCCATGGACAAGCGAACTAGGTGACGGTGGTGAAACCGATTCACATAACAACACCGGCTTGACCACGGGGGTGACATTTATTTTTTCTTTTGACTATTAATAGCAGCATTCAAAGCTAATTTAAACCACTTGCCTAATAACTCTTGATCCTCCATAATTTCAGGTAACACCTTCCAATATGATAGAGTTACAAGTTTACCTTTACTTTGATATACAAATGGCTCAGAACCGAAAGATTGAAAATATTCATAAGTGCTTAGGTCTGACTTAAAATATAATTCATTGCTCTTAATAATTCCTATCATAACACCACCCTTATATATACCATATCCACCAAACATTGCACGAACGGCTACTGAACCATATGGTTCTAACAATTCTTTGACATATTCAGTAAATTCATTTTTGTTCATAATAATCGCTTTAAATACAACAAACCATAAATAAACGTACCTAATATAATAAACAATGGAGTTAAAGGTAAATCAAAGTAGAAAGAACTAAATGCGGCACAAAAATTAATAAATAAAGATATAAGAATTGATATTATAATCATCTGGGAGGGGCTATATGCTACAAACCGTGCAATCATTGCAGGAATAAGTAAAATAGCAGTTACCATAAGTACTCCGACAATCTTTATAGCAGAAAATACCGATAATGAGAGAAGAAGTAAAAATATTAGCTCAATAATATTAACCTTTAAGCCTTTTATGACTGCAATATCTCTATTGATAATGATAAGAAGAATTTGATTATAAAAATATACTATAAAGCCTATAATAGTTATTAGGACTACCCCTAGTATAATCAAATCATTAAAAGACACGGATAAAATATCCCCAAACAACAAATTCACTATATTATTCTGCAAAGAAGTAAAATAATTAATAACTAAAGCAACAGCTAGCATAAAGCTAGAAATCAAATTAATAACCGCGTTTTTTTCAGAATTATTTTTAAAAATAAACACAAAAAACGAAAAAAGAATTGCAACTATTATGCCTGAATATATTAATGGAAAATGTGCTATAATACTTATGCTAGCCGCTAAAAAACTACTATGAGCAAGCCCATCGCCGAAATAAATATATCTCTTCCATAGGGCAATACAGCCAAGGGGAGCAAATATGCAGCTAATTAAAATTAAGGCTAGTATTATTAAAGTCATCTGAGTATATTATATATGTTTGTTGTATGGCCTCTTGTCATCCCGTGGTCAAGCCACGGGATGACATTGGAAAGAATCATAGACTATGTCTTCAATCGATAAAAAAGAATTAGAAAAATTTGAGAAAATTTCTCACAATTGGTGGAATAAGGACGGGGAATTCGGTATCTTACACCGAATAAACCCTATTCGCCTTGAATATATAATAGAGAAAATAACTACACATTACAATAGACACCTTTCCAAACTCGCTTATAGAGAGGAATTTGTAGGAAACACGCAGCACAGCACCGCAGCGTACATAGAAGTACGTGAGGATGCGAGCAGCGGATTGACGCACAAATTACCTCTAGAAGTAGAGTTTGAGAAGATGTCTAACGATATTTCTAAATTAGAAATATTAGACGTCGGTTGCGGTGGAGGATTAATTGCAACGCCTTTAGCGGCTCAAGGTTTTAACGTTACAGCCATTGATGCATTGCAAAGTAACATTGAAACGGCAACTGCTTATGCTAAGGAAAACGACGTAAAAATAAATTATTTACAATCTACTATAGAAGAATTACAGAGTGACAAACTATATGATGTGGTAATTTGTCTTGAGGTTATTGAGCATGTAGAAAACGTGCAGCAATTCATACTGAATTTGGTGAAGCATATTAAGCCCAACGGTATGGCAATAATTTCTACGATTAACCGCACTAAAAAAGCTTATGTACTTGGAATAATAGTTGCTGAATATGTTTTAGGTTGGGTGCCTAAAAACACTCATGATTATAGCAAATTCCTAAAACCATCGGAAATTTACGAAATACTTACGGATACCGATGTTGAAATTAAAGAGCTAAAAGGCTTGGTATATGATCCGATTAAAAATGAATGGAAATTAAGCGATGATATAGATGTAAATTATTTTATGTGTTTGGGGAGAAAGAGTATATGTCATCCCGCGACTTGATCGCGGGATCCAGTTAAAAATACTAATAATATTAGTATTTTTAGTTGTTTTCTGGATACTGTGGTCAAGCCACGGTATGACACAGTTCTTAGTATATATTTAAAAAAGATAATAAATGACTAATAGCGTAATTACTAGATTTGCTCCGTCACCGACGGGGTTTTTACATATAGGTTCGGCAAGAACTGCCCTTTTTAACTACTTGTTCGCAAGGCATCATAACGGTAAGTTTTTGCTTCGCATTGAAGACACTGATAAAGAAAGATCAACGAACATCGCAGTAGAAGCTATATTCTCAGGTCTAAAATGGCTAGGGCTTGATTGGGACGGTGAGGTTATATTCCAGTCTAAACGTAATAATCTTTACAAAGAAGCTGCACTAAAATTATTGCAAGACGGTAAAGCATATTATTGTTTTACTAGCCAAGAAGAAATAGAAAGACAGCGACAAAAAGCTTTAGAAAATAAACAGCATTTTATTTTTAACAGCGAGTGGCGTGACAAAGAACCATCTACCTACCCTACTGATATTAAACCGGTAATACGTCTAAAAACTCCAAGAGAGGGCAGCATAACAATTCATAATACCTTACAAGGCGAGGTAGTAATTGAAAACTCTCATATAGACGATATGGTACTATTAAGAGCAGACGGCACTGCTACTTACATGCTAGCCGTTGTAGTAGACGATCATGATATGGGTATAACTCATATTATTAGAGGTGACGATCATTTAACCAATGCAGCAAGGCAAATCGCTATTTATCAGGCTTTCGGCTATGAAGTACCTAGCATGACTCATATACCGTTAATTCATGGAGCAGACGGGACGAAATTATCCAAAAGGCATGGAGCATTAGGCGTTGAAGCTTATAAGGATATGGGATATTTACCGGAAAGTTTGTGTAATTATTTATTGCGTCTTGGATGGAGTCACGGCGATTATGAAATTATCTCAATGACTCAGGCTATAGAATGGTTTAATCTTGATTCACTCGGTAAATCACCTTCTAAGCTTGATTTTGCTAAGATGAATAGCCTTAACGCTCATTACTTAAGAATGCTTGACAATGATAGCTTAACTTCAAAGACTGTAGAGATATTGAAACAAAATTATAAGGTTAGCGAGAAGGAAATAAGCTATATAACCCAAGCAATGCCAAGCTTGTTAGTTAGAAGTGAAACATTACTAGAACTAACACGCCTTGCTCAAATTTATCTCGTAGATTCGCCTATCATCTACAACCAAGATGCAAAAGAAATTATAGAAAATTGCGATAAGGATTTAATCAAACAAGTTATAGAAAACTTAAGCGAACTTGAGCAGTTTGATAAGGAATCCGTACAGAATAAATTTAAAGAAATAGCAACAGCAAACGGCTTAAAGCTGAATGACATTATGAAACCAGTAAGAGCTTTAATAACAGGTATGACGGCTTCACCTAGCGTATTTGAAATTGCAGAAATTTTAGGAAAAGAAAATATTTTAAAAAGGTTAAAAATTATATGAAAGATTGTATAAAAAAATTGCTTTTGTTTTTAGTGGGTTATTTATAATAACCGGCACTTTTGTTTTGTATAGCATAGAAAACGTCAATGCACAACGGCACCAAAAAAGTACGGGGCTTGGACTTTAAATTGTACTCTCAATAATGAGAAAAAACAACTTTGCTTCTTATCACAACAAATTAATAATCTAGAGAAAGATAAAGAAAAGGGAATATTAGCCATTTATCACATAGGTTATTTCAATGGGGAGCAAGAAGAACAAGAATTAAAGATAATCGAAATAGTCCCATCAAATGTTCAAATTCCAGCAGGTACAGTTATTAATAGCGGTGACAAACGAATATCAGCCGGGAAATACGTAAATTGTACGGTAAACGGCTGTCAGGTTTTAGCTATTCTTATAAAAGACGATCTAGACATGATTTTATCTAATGATAATTATTTAGAACTAATCACCACTGACGGTAAACAAGCTAAAATTTCATTTATAAAAGACGGTCTAAAGGAAGGTCTAAAAGCTTTGAGTAGATAGTAACGGAATTTAAGTGCTGTTGCATGAAATGCTTTTCATCGTGATTGCGAGCAGGCATTGTTGCGTGAATACTAAACCGTCATTGCAAGCGACTGAAAGAAGCTTGGCAATCTCAGGATTTTGGCACGAGATTGCTTCGTCAAAATTTTCAATTTTTCCTCACAATGACGACTCGGGTATCCACACAATAACACCTTGCGTCGCTTAACCCATGACGATACGCTATTAAGTTGCTTTAAAGCTTAATTAAGCATCGTGATGATGGTGTTCATGTCCCCAGGCCCTTTACCACCTAAACTTGCTTCATATTCAAGAACCCATGATTGATGAAATGCCATGTCTGTATCAGCTATTATCCATCTTTCTAAAAGAACATGAAATCCTGCTTCTCTTTCCAGAAGAATCATTGAGTGATCCGTAGAAGCAGGTAATTGATGACTCCAAAATGGTTTTTCTTGGCTTATATTTTCAAAAAATGTCTTAAGCTCATTAAAAGTTAGTCTTTGAGAAAAGTCAGTAGGATGATCAGTGATCGCATATGTATAACCACGTGTTTTATGTGCCATGGTATAATCCCAATGTATATCAAACTTGTCACCGGCTTTTACTTTATGAACATGATGGTACTTGCTTCCATCTCTCCAATCAAATGTTTTGTCAGATGAAAATTGTCGCATTTCTGCATTAGTATAATTAACAGAATCTCTCTCATCTTCTTTTCCACCGCTAAGAAGATGTCCCTCTTTAATTGCCGGTGCACTTAGAGTATCATCAGGAAAGTCAACATCATCAGGAAAGGATTTTTTCCTCCTTCCATCTCATTTTTCTGTGAACTATCTTAACAACTTTAACTCTTCGCAAACTAAAGCCATTGTCTTCAGTAAGGTTACTGCCCCATGATATGGGGTAACATCTAAGATATGCGAAAATTTCTTATCGTACTCTGCTTTATTAGGAGCTATTTTGTTATCAACTAGTTTTTTAGTCATAATTTACCTATTAATTTAAATTGTATTTCGATATATATAAAAATAGATTGAATAATAATCTACCTTTACAATTAACAATGCTTACTAAATTTTTAATATATTGCAAGAAGTTATAAACCACTAAAGTGAAAAAATATTTGAGAATAAATAAAAAAATACCTTTCTTTTTATTAAGTTTTATTAACTAACGCAAGTTTCGAATTAATATAGCATAGGATTTAGCATATCAAGAGAGATGTAATAGAAGGTTTATTATCAGACATTTGATAATTTATCAGTGCTGCAACCATATGCACAAAGGCATTTGTAACTGATCTATGCCTTGAATGCTCAAACTTCCCCAATAGTTTAATTTTACTAAACACAGATTCTATTAATGCTTTTTTAAGCAATAATATTTTATCCAACATAGACATAAGTTTATTTTTCATATTTTTCTTTACCCTAGTTACCATAAAAATTCCTTGCTCTAAAAGTTGTAGAAATAATTGTTGCGAAATATAACCACGATCTCCGAATACTTTACCAAAAAGATTTTTGATTATCAGTTCCAGCTGTTTTCTATCATCCTTATTGCCAGGGCTAAAAGATGCTTTAATACCACCGGCTCTATTAATTATTAGATGTAGTTTAAGTCCATAGAACCAACCTTTTGTTGTCTTACTGCTTGCTGCTATGCCGGCGAACACTTTATTCATTGAAATACGGTATCTCTTACATACCTCTATACTACTTGAATCTACAAAAGAGAGTCCGTCACACTGATCCAAAATAGAATTGAATATTAGTACTAATAGTGGTAAATGTGGACCTATTATTTTTATAAATTGACTATAGCTTACTAATTGAAAATCTCTTTGATGATGAATTCATATTTGCTTCAGATAATAATTCTTAAAACAATCATAAGATGACTGCCAGTAGCCTATTATAATTGTTATTACCTCACTTCTGTTCAGTCGACTTTTAGGACCAGATTTGTTGTTATGGTTAGTAATTGAATTTGTATGCTTGTCTAATTCTTGAAAAAAATCATCGACGTAACAAAATATTTCTGTAAAATCCATTATCATAGGTTATTGCTCTTAAAGTTTTTTCAATAACCTATAAACTTTTTTCTAATACTATAAATACCATATTTTAATTAGCAATTTGTATTTTATACTCACTTTATAACAAAAACAGTATTATCAAGATCCCCGTAACCCAGTTACTATCAGCTATTCAGCGACTTTTTGAATACGAAACTCGCGTTGATTTAGTATAAAATCTCTCACCTGATTGATGATAAGGAGGATCAAAATAAACAAAATAATTTGCCTTAGGCTCAATAAAAGAAAAATCTATAGCGTAAATAGAAGTATTTGCTAAAAAACTACTACATTGCTGTAATCTTTGATCAATATTAAAGCTCTTATGTTTTTTGCTAGAAAAAGATACTACCGGCTTACCATCCATCTTGATGCGATAAATACCTTTAAAAGCGTATCTGGTCAGGTAAATAAACCTGGCAGTGATTTTGCTAGGATCATTGGTATTATTATGATCCCTCACTTGATAGTAATATTCTTTTGAATAATTTTCTTTATGGTCTTTCAGTAAACTGCTTACAGTAGCTGGATCTTTTTTAACAGAATTATAACTAGTCACTAAATCAAGATTAATATCAGATAGAAAACATTGGTTGAACATATGTTTGACTTGAAAAAATAATGCCCCACCACCAAGAAATGGTTCATAATAATTATTTAGTCCTGATGGAATATGTTCAATTAATTTATTAACGATTTTTCTTTTGCCGCCAACCCATTGTAAAAATGGTTGTGGTTTATCAGAGGTAGGTAAATTCATAACAATTACTTAAAAATATCTTAGGAAAATTATAAATATCCTATAGATGCCAGTAAAAGTGCTGAGATTACAGGTTTTTACTGCTTTTAAAGGTATAAATATTGCTTATTTGTTTAGGTTTTTGAGAATTAGTTAGCTGGTAATTTATAGCATGTCTCTTTTCTGTAGCTCTTTAGATGTGCCTGAAAAAATCTGAGCGAAATGCTCGGAAATCCTCTGTACTCTGCAATATAATGGTGATATCTGTGCTGATGATGCTGTGTTAATGTAGTATCAAGCACGGAGGTTAAATTAACCAAGAAGTTACGTTTTAACCTCCGTGCCACCATTTTTCAACAAAACAGTAGAGGCATGGTATGACAACTAATGTTAAAAATCAACAACAAGATCAAAATAAAATCATAGAAAAAGGCTGGATAGTTAAATTACCACCCATATTTGCCACATTAATACCAGCATATGAGCAAGATGCTAACATAATTGATTATACAGAAAATTATGTTGATATTATTAAATTCAGAAAAATAGAATTGGAATTACAACAAGTAAAGAATAAACTAAAAGAATAGGAGCTAGTGAAGATAGATTTGCTCAAGAATATTGGTCATAGTATCAATATTCCTTGTACTGGGATTTTTACACGAATAGTGGTACTCTAATGAAATAGAGCAAAATCCTGAAATGAAGAAATACTTAGCTACTATTAGGGATTGTGCTAAAGCGTTACTAGATTACTCTAATTATGTAGTAGATTTTCTGCAAGCTGCTGGACTGTCTTCTACAGTTTTAAAACCATTTAACCCCAAGAAATTAGTAGAGCAATCTATAGAAAAAGCAACACCAGCAGCACAGCATAAAGGATTAAGGTTGGTCTCTAATATTCATTATGAAATGCCAGATATTGTAGTAGGTGATAGTTATCGCTTGCAAGCAATATTAGATCAATTAATTAGTAATAGTATTCAATTTACTGAGCAAGGCACTATTGTGATTACAGTTAATTTATTCCCTGCTCGCAGTTTTGAAGATGCTAATGATTTTACCAATAATACCCAAATACAAGATGATAGAAAGAGGATATTACAACTTATGGTTCACGATACTGGTATTGGTATCCCTCGAGAAAAACAACAATATATTTGTGAGGAATTTGTTAAACTTAACTCTACTCTACAATGTAAAGGAGTGGGTCTAGGGTTAATGTTTGTAAGGCAGTTGATCCACGAAATGCATGGCAAGATTACATTATCAAGTGAAGAAGGAAAAACTACTACTGTTGAATGTAAAGTGCCAGTTAAATTGCCGTTAATTCATGGTATTATTGCTGATATCTAAAGTATAGTCAATTAATATAAACTATGGACGTGGTCGCTCGTTGCTCACCTAGTAGTTCTAGGCTTCGCGTCTCGCTCCTAGTCTCTAATTCATCTTAATTGACTATATGTTAATGAAGAAAGTGATAAGACTGTTTTATTTATTTTAATGTCCCCCTTCGGGGATAAGAAATCCCTCGCCTTCAGGTGAAGGGAAGATATAATGAAATTGCTTTAGCAATGAATTTATATCAAGAAATATGAGAAGTTATAGAAAGAATAGTCATAGTCAGTATGATTTAAAAGTACATCTTATATGGATACCAAAATATAGGAAGAGAGTATTGATAGGCAAAGTAGCGGAAAGGGCTAGAGATTTACTAAGGCAGATTTGTATGGAACATGAAGTATATATAATTTCAGGGAAAATATCATGTGATCACGTGCATATGTTTATCTCATATAAATCACAAATATCTCTTAGCAAGTTAGTACAGTATTTAAAAGGTAGTAGCTCAAGAATTTTATTGCAAGAATTTGCTCATTTAAGAAAACAATTTTGGGGCAATCATTTGTGGGCTAGGGGCTATATGGCGGTCAGTTCAGGTAATATAACTGATGAAATGATACAGCGCTATATTGATGAACAGGAAGGTGAACCTGTGAATGATGATCGATTTCTAATCGATTCCACTTTATAACCCCTCAGCTTATAGCTGAGGGTTCTTTAGTTACTAGTGCTATTAGCTTTATTTATGCTATAATTCATTTAAGCAAATAATTTATTCTTAAATAATAAAATAGTAATGACTGTTAGAATTTCTGGTACAAGTTTAGAGGAAATTAGACTGCCAAAAATGAGGGTAGGTACTGATGATTTTAAAACATTATTGCTAAATAGTGAAATATTTGTTGATAAAAGTCTAATGATCAAAGAATTTCTGGAAGATAGTGGAGATGTAATTCTCATTACCCGCCCAAGACGCTGGGGTAAGAGTTTGAATATGGATATGCTCAAGAAATTCTTTGAAATAGAAGTGGATGATAAAGGTGTACCTTTATTGCAAGAAAATAAAGTGAATCATAAATTATTTGTTGGTGGTACAGTAGATTTAGGTTTTAACGAAACCAAAGAGCTGAAACCATTAAAAATAGCCAATTATCCTAGTGTCATAGCACGTCAAGGCCAATTTCCTGTTATCTCTATAAATTTTAAAGATGTTAAGGGTAGTAACTATCAAGAGATTGAAAGCGGAATAAGAAATCAAATTATTAAGTTATTTGTAAATCATCGTTATTTAAAAACTCACATAACAGAAGAGACAAATTTACTGGATGATGTACAAAAAGAAAAGTTATATCGATATTTTACAGGAAAACTTGATAAGGAAGACCTCAAAGATAGTTTAGCTTTTGTAAGCGAATTACTATACAAACATTTTAACCAAAAAGTATACATTTTAATTGATGAGTACGATACGCCAATTAATAGTTCATACCTTAAATTTGGCCACAAACTAGAAGAATTTGAAACCGTGCTTGAACTATTCCGTGGGATATTCGGTAGCAGCCTAAAGAGCAACCCTTACTTAGAAAAAGGAGTAATAACCGGCATTCTGCGGGTAGCTAAGGCTAATTTATTTTCAGATTTAAATAATGTTACTAAATATACTTTACTAGATGCAGATTTTTCACAGTTTTATGGTTTTACTCAAATAGAAGTTGATGAGTTATTAACTATCGTCCCAACAACCACTCATCCTAAAGAAATTAAAGATTGGTATAATGGCTACACATTTGGTGGAGAAATAATCTACAATCCATGGTCCATTATGCAATGTTTAGCGCATAAGGGAAAGCTTGATCACTACTGGCTAGATAGTGGAGGGACCTCACTTGTTGATAAAGCACTGCTATCTGATGAGATGCAAGAAGATTTACAGAACTTAATTACCGGTAAAAATATTATTTCGACTATCGTTAAACAAATAAGTTTTTCTGACATTAATAAACCAGTGGGATTATTAAGTTTATTACTATTTAGTGGTTATTTAAACCCTACTGCTAGAAGTCCGGAAAAAAATATTTATGAGTTATCCATACCTAATCAGGAAGTAAAATATATCTATGAAACAAGGGTATTACTATGGGTTACTGATCAGCTAAAGATTGATAGTTCTCGGTATTATGCTTTTATTAGTTTATTACCTGCAGGCAAGCTAGAGAAATTTAAGGAGAAACTACAAAAATTGTTGTTAAATTCCACTAGTTTTCATCAGACCGGGGTTGTACGAGCTGAGCTATTTTATAGTGGCTTTATGCTTGGTTTAATTAATATGTTAGCTCCTGATTATATAATAGACAGTGAAAAAGAAACAGGGGATGGTAGAGCTGATATAATTTTACTTCCGCAAGCAGGGAGAGCGGAAAATGCTATTATCATTGAGTATAAGGTCTCTAAAACAATAGAAGAGCTAGAGTCTACAGCAAAAACAGGCTTAGAACAGATCAATGATAAGAGATATGATACTAAAATCAAAGAACAGGTCCACGTTAAGAAAATCATCAAAATTTCTATGGCTTTCTGCAGCAAGGAAGTGGCATTAGAATATCAAATTGATAATATTTCTTTGACTAACTAAAAACTTGTAGAATTATTGCTATGAAAGCTACCTTTTTAAGATATTGTTAATAATGTATTCAAGTAAAACAATTCGTATATATATGGGAAAATATGGATTATTGTAAGAAGTTAAAATTTAAATCTTGTGATTATTCCAACAAGTTATTAGATAAAATCTTATTACTTAACGAAACAGCTCAAGTTAAAGTAGATATTAATGAAATTAAACAGTCAATTTGCTATGCTAAGGAATATCATGCTAATCAAAAACGTCAGTCAGGTGAGCCATATTATTCTCATCCGTTAGAAGTAGCTTATATGGTAGCTGATTATCTTTTTCGCACTGATATTTTAGTATCCTCTATTTTACATGATACAATTGAAGATACAGAATTGACTAAAGAAATGGTCGCTCAAGTTTTTGGCGACCTGGTTGCAAGACAAGTTGAGGATTTAACGAGAATTAAAGGTGATAGAAAAATTAGCTCTGCTGAAATGATAGAAACATTATATCAACGCGAGTTTCGTATTAAGATGCCTAAATTATGGTTAATGAATATGCTATAATCCTTATCCTTTCAAGGTTTGTAAGAGGTGTGACAAGTTTTACAATTTAATAGTTATAGTCAAAAAAGACAATTTACTAAAAATTTATGCAGTTTTAAGTACATTTTATAACAAAAACAATATTACTAATATCCTCGTAACCCAGTTACTATCAGCTATTCAGTTCCTCTATTAATACGAAACTCGCGTTATTAACGAAAGGAGTTGACAAGCAGTTTTACTTAGTGGTTTATTGTTATTAGAAGTAAGATTACACCATTCAGGAGGGACAAAATTACCAACGAAATTATAGAAAATAATATCATTGCTACTATCAGTAGAAATATGGGGAGTGGAAGGAAAGTTGACTATTTGCTGCATAATCCCTCCAGCTGAACATCAGGTCCAGAAAGGGTTTTAGAGCAATTTAAATAGTCATAATTGCATTTAAAAGCAGCATATACGCAGCATATGGAATTTTGAGGATAGCTAGGGAAACCCTGAAAGGCTGATGGGGAATATGGTGGGCGATGAGAGACTTGAACTCCCGACCCTCTCGGTGTAAAGCAGGAGGTTGCATTTTTAAAAAAATCACCTGACTTTATATAAAAAGCAGATATAGCATCATTACCTTGGTTTTTAACTGCTATAACCCTAACACTCATAGTATTTTTCTGTTATCGAAATGAACATTTGAAATTGTAGGTAAAATTGCATTACCTGTCAATCTTTATTCATATTATGCTTATACCTTGCAAAAAAAGCAGCATATATGCAGCATAAAATTATCAAGAAATATAATATATTAATAGAACATTCTTTTCTTAATAACAGTTTTGTGTTTTGCAGTATAACTAATAAATGTTATGATGAAGTTATATTAATAATCCTTTTGCAAAATGTTTAATACTTAAAGTTAAAATTTGAAAGGTTAAATATAAGTTATAGCAGTATAATAACAATGCTTTATATAGCCTATATATCATTATATAAAATTAAAGTATTACTAATCACAAGTCTTAATTTATATGATCAGCATATAAAACAGTTTGGAGCAGATCACCCTAGAAGTATCGAGATATTAAATATGGATGCAAAGTGTTATCCTTAAGGTAATATAATTGTAGTATAGCCTGAGTAAGTGAAAAGAAAAATGAAAAAGTATCTCCTGATAATAATGGTATTAATTATGTCGTATACTGCAGTTGCTCAAGGGCAACTATCCAATCTTGTGACACCAGTGAGCTATTTTATTAATCATATTAAGCAATTATCTTCGGTTACCAATAATTTAACTAAGTACAGAAAAGCAAGTATAGTTGGCATTAGTGGCATGGGCAAGACTCAACTTGCTAGGATGTATGCTTATGAGAATAAAAATAATTATGATCTTATTTGGTTTATTGATTGTAATTTAGATATTAATGAAGAATTTCTAAAATTAGCTAAATTAATTAACGAAAAAGCTAAGACTAACTTAATTTCAGAAGATGTATCATCTGCACAAAAAGAAGTATTATCTTACTTATCAACCAAAGATAAATGGTTATTAGTATTTGATAATTTAAAAGTTAAAGAAAATCACAAAGTACAAGAAATCATTAATTGGGAGAATAATGGCCATATTATCTTTGGCTCTCAGGATGGTGAATTATTATCTAATATAGTTAAGATGACTGCTTTTGAAAAAAGTGATGCCATAACTCTTGTAAATAATATTTTAGAGAATAGTGACAATAAGCTAGCAGAATTTCTAGTTCAAGAATTTACTGGCTACCCTATTTTAATAGTTCAAGGAGCTCAACTATTAAAACAAGTACCAGGTTTAGATAAAGCAGAATATAAAAAAAAGATAGAACAATCTACTGATAAAATTAAATTAAATATTACCTTAGCTATTAAGGAATTAAAACCAAGCGCTAGAGAGTTATTAAATAAGGTAGCTTTGATCAATAACCAGGCTTTTTCTAAAGATTTACTACGGATTATCACTAATGATCAAAATCTTCTAGATAATGATATTTATCAATTATCTAAATTTGCTTTAATAGCTAATATTGATCCAAATGAAATTAATCCTATCTTTGAAATGCATGATATTATTGCTCAAAAAATAGTAGAAATTAATGGAGATCAAAATAATAAAACTTATTTAGAAGATATTGTTGTAAAATTAGTAAATTTTGTACCAAAGGGTGTAATAAAAGCTCATGTTTTTAGAGCTGCTAAAACTGTCCGTGAAAATCTTGAAATAATTAAAAAAAATGCTCTGAGGTATAATATCAATATTTATAAGTTTATGGAGTTAAATTTACAACTGATAGTACAATATGTTAATTCCTTAGATCTTTATAATGCTGAAAAATTAGTCAATTGGTTTAGTACAAATGATCAACAAAGTAAATTTAAATTGTGGCTAATGAATAATGATGAAAAGCGTGTATATGCAGATTATTTAGGATTAATAGGTGGATATTATAGAAGGTGTTTAAATTATGAAACTGCAATTAAATATTATACTAGAGCAAAAAAAATATATGATGATATCAAGGGATATGAGACTTTAAGGTGTGGTGTATTTTTTGGTTTAGCAATGTCTAATATTGAATTAGGGAAAATTCAAGAAGCAGAAAAAAATATTTATATTATGGAGCAGATGTTTACTAATGATTTAGTAGATAAAGCAGATATGGCTAAAGTATATTTTAGTAAAGCTAAATTATTTTTTATATATGGTAACTATTCTAAATCATTGGAACAAATTCATAACACTATAGAAATATGTATTAAAAATGGATTAAGTCTTACAGACTTATTTCTTACTAACTATTATATACTTAAAGCAGAAATATTAAATTATCTTAAAAAATATGAAGAAGCATATAATCAAGTTATGCAATTATATGATATGCACAAGCCAGTCAAGAAAGAAGATCATGAAGTGTTTGGTCGTATATTTACTCAAATGTCAAGAGCGCAGCTAGGGCTCGGTAATGCTAAAGAAGCCTTAGATTATGCTCGCAAAGCTAGAACTATCTTTATTAACGATCCAAGTAGGCCTAATAATAGTCGAGATATTGCCGTATCACCTGATATCTACTTAGCTAAAGCCTGTGTTGCTGAAGCAGATGCCTTAGCAGCTCTTGGTCAAAATGAAAAGGCTGCTAAGTCTTACCTCGATGCAGAAAATTTTTATTGGAATAACTACCGAGAAAATATGGGTAATGTTGATGAAGTCAGCAGCATGTACCTATCAGCAGCCAAAGCTAGCTGTCATTTGCACGAGAAAGCTTGGTATGTTAAATTTCATGATCAGCATATAAAACAGTTTGGTGCAGATCACCCTAGAAGTATTGAAATACTAAATATGGATGATACTTGCTACCCTGAAGCTCAACGTTGAGAATATTTCTGTTTCAATAGCCATTTAATAAATTTGTCATCAGCTACAGGTAATTTAGATTCAACAGAATAGTTAAATACCTCACTAATTATTGAGGTAACATCAATACAGGAAAGTTTTAACTGCTGGGTTTTAATTTCAGCTATTACTTGTTGCGATACTGTTGTTAACAAATCTAAATCTTCTGATGTTAGAGATGGATAGCTACTGGTTGGCGTTGTAAACAGATCTTTGACTGTTAAATCAAATACATCAGCTACAGCTTGTAATAATTCTGCTGAAGGTTTTTTTGATATTCCCTTAATAATATTATAAATATTATTTTTTCTAAGGCCTGCCTTTCTTTCTAAATCAGCTATTTGATAATTGTGATCCTTAATTAACTTTTCAAGATTTTTTTGTAATGCAGTATAAGACATGTAATTACAACCAATTCAGTTTATATATGTAACTATTTATACATATAATTTAACATTTTTCAGTAAAAATATCAAAAAAATATATTGATTATAATTTTTTATTATAATATAGTTATATGTATATAACAAAATAGC
Source organism: Rickettsia endosymbiont of Ixodes scapularis (assembly GCF_000160735.1). Taxonomy (NCBI): domain Bacteria; kingdom Pseudomonadati; phylum Pseudomonadota; class Alphaproteobacteria; order Rickettsiales; family Rickettsiaceae; genus Rickettsia; species Rickettsia endosymbiont of Ixodes scapularis. The sequence goes on from NZ_CM000770.1 coordinate 1,576,519, forward strand.
AGTAATTAAATAAGAAAAACGATCAAAAATTAATTATATATAATAAAAATAAATAAGCTATCAATATTGTAATTACTAAGAGTAGTACAGATATTTAAGACAATGAGAAACCAGTAAGTACTATAGTAAAGTTTGGCTACTAGATAGTACTTACTTGGTTAGAATGAATCAGCTAAATATTAAAAAAGTATTTAGCGATAACACTGAACCCATAAGGTTATAGCTATGACTATATACAAATTATATCCACAGAGCAAATATATTTTGCTTTATCTTCTTAATCTCCTCCTAACACAACGGTCAACTGATTTGAAGTCAAGAATACTACTTTCTTATATCTTAGCAATTTTGAAGGTTCATCAACCAAGAGTGGGTTATTATGCAAATTGAGAAAGCATTTAACCTATTCACTATTGTGATAACCGTAAGCTATGTAGTAGTGATGTTTAATTTTCTTAAGGAAATAACACGATGGTTTATCAAATATTAGTAATGTCATTAATTATCATTGAAGGGTTATTGATCGTTATATCTTTAAAATACCTACAAAAGATAATTTTTACTAGTAAAGATTTTATCACAGCAGTTGATAAAGCCCAAGAAGATATTCTTCCTGTATTTAAGGAACTAAAAAATTTAATAGAGATCACTAGTAAGAAAGAAAATCACATACTACACACAGTCTTTTATCTAGAGGAAATTGAAATGTATGTGAAAATGATTTTAAGCAAACTTGAATAACAAGATAATTTGCAAGGGGTAATCAATAATACTGAGATTAAAAAAGTTAGTAAAAATTAACAGTAATGAATTAATAAGATGGATAGTAGTATTTTTTTAAATAGAAAGTATTACATCCTATTCCTGACAGGATATTAACCTTCTCATGCTGTTACTTCAAGTGATTGTGTTGATTTGAGAACATAGATAAAAAATTACTGCCATAATGACGCATTATATTAACAAGAGACTAACAATCTTAGAAAGATTCATTATAACACCATTACAAAATCATTAAGAATTTAACTTTAATTGGATGTATAAAATATGACAGAAAAATTATTAAATTTTACTAAAGATTCTTTGCATAAAATTGAACCACCAAAAGAGAAAAGAGATGTTTATAAAGACAGTAAAGAAGCAGGTTTAATTTTGATAGTATCATATGGTGGGAGTAAAATCTTTTATTTAGGTAAAATGATTCAAAAAGAATATTGTAGAATAAAGATAGGACGTTTTCCGGATTTGTCTATTGTTGATGCTAGAGCAAAAGCAGCTGAATTAAAAAGTCAAATTGCTAGAGGTATTAACCCCATAGAAGAGAGTAGTAAAGTATCTAACGAACTAAATGACTTACCAATATCTGAAGAACTAACCTTTAAAGAACTTTTTGATAAATATATTAACAATTACGCTAAACATAATATTAAAAGATGGCGGGATTGCATTGCTACAATGAATAGACAGGCCAAGCATTTCTATCCTATGAAGATTTCTGCTATTCAAAAAGCTGATATTCAACAGACATTTCATAACCTTACCAAATTTGGTAAATATAGTGCCAATAAATTTCTTGAGATGTTAAGTGCTATATTTAACAAAGCCATTGAGTGGGAATTATTAGGAAAAAATCCTGTCACTGGTCTTAAAAAGCATAAGGAGCAATCAAGGGATAGGTATATTACTAAAGAAGAAGCACCACAATTTTTTCAAGCACTGAAAGAAGAACAGAATCAATTAATGAAAGATTTTATTTTAATATCTTTATATACTGGGGCGCGTAAAAGTAATGTCCTTTCTATGCGATGGGAAAATGTAAGTTTTGGAAATAAAACGTGGTATATAGCAGATACTAAGAATGGTGATCCTCAAACCGTGGTATTAATAGAGGAAGCTATTAAAATACTAGAAGCAAGGAAGAAGGAATCAGAAAGTGAATGGGTATTCCCAAGTGAGGCAAGTAGTAGTGGTCATTTACAAGAACCCAAAAAAGCTTGGAAGAGAATTTGTACCAGAGCTGGGCTAAAAGATTTAAGATTACATGATCTTAGAAGAACATGTGGTAGCTGGATGGCCATTAACGGGGCAAGTCAATATGTTATTGGTAAAGCACTTAATCATAAAAGTCCTACTTCAACAGCAATTTATGCTCGGTTAAGCTTAGATCCAGTAAGAGAATTTATGGAAAAATCTACTAGTGATTTAACCACTTCAAAGAACAAGAATTATAACTAATGATTAATATACACTAATCTAATTAAATTTAGTATTGGGGCTAAAAGTTGAGATAAACATCATGGGATCATTTTTAGCTGTCAGGAAATTATAATATTCCATTGCAATATTTGTTACTTCACAACTACAGCTAGACTGAATAGCTAATTCCAAACATTTCATTCTCAAATTTAAATCATTATTTAACATAATCTCTACTAATAAACTAATTGATAGAATATTAGCAAATCTAATTAAATTCTGCAACAATAAGCTGCACACAGAGGTAAATTCTACTCTTTTGTCTCCAGATTAGCACAAATATCCAAAAGTTTTAAAGTATCTATTATTAATCTAAATAATCCGCTGGCAAAATAATTTTGCGAGAGTTAAGGTATCAGCTGTGAGAAGGAGTTTACTGGCATTTTCCTTCTCTTAATTAAGGGCATAACTTTTAGATACTAGCAATAATATTGAAGTTAAAACTGTAATAATCAAGGTATAGAAGATTAAAACTTGTTAGTATCTTTAAGTTATATCACAGGTAGCTACGCAACTCTAATAATAGTGTGAGAATCTTATGTCGCATTCCCATCAAAATCAACAATTATATTGGTCGCTATCTAAGCCTTTGAAATATATGGGATTAACTTTGGATGAATGGGGGGTGACTTTAGTAGGTGTGGTGCCAGGGATAGTGCTGCTCAATAGCGGTCATGCTAAATTAGGATTATTTTGCATGTTTTGTGGAATTGGCTTTTGTTATAGTTTCAAGAAATTTAAAAAAGTTTCACAATATTTTTTATTAAAAAGTTTTTTGGTAGCAAAAAAAATACTCCCTGCGCCAATAAGTTATCCTGGGTTGTTAGGCAAAAAAGTAGGAAAATGAATCATCTATTCAAGCAAGCATCAGTACAGGAATTAGTTAGATACAATAAATGCCTTTTGATGATAACTGTGCTACTAGCGATCACTAGTTTACTGGCAACAATAAAAGCAGTTAATAAAGAGGAAAAATGGTTACTAATCCCAGCAATAGCACCTGATCGGCGGATGATAGTATCATCAAAAAATTATCATGAGACTTATCTAAAAGAATGGGCAATTTTTGTGATGAAAGAATTATTTACTACTTCACCTGAAGAGGTAGAGAGGCAGATAGCTGATATGCAGGTGGTATCTAGCGCAACGCCAGAATTGGAGAGATTTTTTAAAGAGCACTTACAGTTTGTTAAAGGTTCTAATGTGTCTGCAGTATTTTTTCCTAAGAAAACGGAAATAGTAGATGCAGGAGTGTTAATTCAGGGAACGTTTCGTTATTGGTTTGGGGAGAATAAACACGTAGCAGTTGAAAAAAGTTATTTGTTGACTTATAAGCGTGGTGCTAATCATCTCTTATTACTAACGGGAATTAAAGAACAAGTGGAGGATAAGAATGTTGAATAAAACAACTATTAATTTAAGAAATTATTCATTAGTTATAATATTTTTAGTATTATGCAATTTAAAGTTTGACACTGCTTATGCTATAGGTTATATGTTACATGACGATAGCATCCTAAAGTTGCAGATTGCTAAAGATGCTCCAACTAGGATTAGTATTGAGGGAGAAAAAATTAATGATGTATTTATTCATCCTAAAGACGCAGCAGAAGTGGTGGTGCATAATTCTGGTTGTTTGTTTATCCTGCCGCAGGTTGGTAATAATAAGGTATATTTAACAATAATTAGTGAAAGTGGCATAGTGCAAGATTTATCTTTACGTTTTATTGGTAAAAATCCTAGTCCTATAAGGTTACTTAAATTTGATTTGGTACAAGATTTGGCACAAACCACTAACATAAAGCAAGAGAAGAAAAATGAAAATAAGCAAATATCTAGAAATAAGTGATAGTAAACGACTTAACGAGCAGAGTAGTTATCAATCTATTACCTTAGCAATATTGATGGTGTTTTGTTGTTATATATTATTACCTGATATAGCATGGGCCACGACCTTAGAGGGACAATTGGATCGGATTGGTGGGCTTTCTACCGGTAAACTCAAGACTATTGGTATATCAGGAGCAACTATTTTATCGTCAATCTGGGCGGTAGTGCGAGGTAATATTAGACTGGCAGGAGCAATAGTAGCTATTGGAATTATTCTTGGCTTTTATTTAGAGTGGATTGCAAGCGGCATGAAGGTATAATGATTTAGGAGAAATAACTAATGCACCAAGAAGATCCAATATGGGAAGATCAACAATCAGAGAATAACAATAAGGTAGCTGTTGGTCAGTTACCATCAGGTTTTAGTAATAAGTTATTAGAACTTTTGAATGCTTTAAAGAATAGACCAGTAATTCTTATTGTTAGTATCAGTGTAGTGCTATTCTTAATCTTTTATTATTTTTCTGAAGCCAAGGTAGAGAGGTTTGAAGAACAGAAAGAAAAGCGTACATCTCGCAGTCAAATATCAGGGGTAGAAAGGGCCGTAGATCCAAGGGCTAAATGGACGGAAGAAGTACTAAAGGAAGTTAAAACTATGCAAAGTAAATTAGAAAGTTTAATAGAAAGTAAAGCTGTAGAGACCAAGAATTAAATTAATGATTTTAAGCAGAAGCTTGAATTGCTGGAGGAGAATCAGCCTCAGCCCCAAATTTTGTCAAATGAAATAAATCCTGATCATTTTCGTTTGCAAGATTTGCCAAATGAGAACCAAGAACAAGTAATACCAACTTTACCAGCAAAAAGACAATTTGGTCATGTTAAAAGAGCTGGGGGTAATATTAACAAAGATGTTAAAGACTATATTACAACTGGTAGTTTTGCTAGAGCCGTGCTGCTTACTGGTGTAGTGGTTGGAACTGGCACTAATAATGCCGCTAGCCCAGAGCCTATAATGCTGCGGTTAGTAGATACAGCTATTTTCTCGAAAGAATATAAGACAGAACAAATCAAGGAGGCTATTCTGATTGGCTCTTGTAGCGGAGATATTTCTTCAGAAAGGGCTAAGTGCAGGCTGGAGACTGTATCGTTGTTGAATCGCAATGGGGAGATTATCGAGAAGCCTGTTGAAGGTTGGTTAATAGGGGAAGACGGCAGGCCTGGTGTTAAAGGCCTGGTAGTTGATAGATCCTCTGAGGTGGCAAGAATGGCTGTACTTAATGGCGTGCTGGGCGGTATTGCTCAATTCTTGCAGAACCAGGCAACTAATGGCATATTCCCAATATCACCATTGACTGGTCAGCAGCATGCTTTAAAAGGAAAAGATTCACTAAAAGCTGGAGTATATGCGGGCAGTGGTAATGCTTTAGAAAAGCTAGCAGATTTTGCTATCAAACGTGCGGAAAGCATGAGTCCAGTAATTGTTGTGGCTTCTGGTCGAGTAATTGATGTAGTGTTTAGAAAAGGTTTTGATTTAAATCAGGATAAGCTTGACGATGAATCTATTAGGTTGCTGCCGCCAACTACTACTGATTATTCGCAAAATAGAACAAATTATCACAGTTACCAAAATAGTGATGAGGACACGTCTCATGTGAGTTCATTTTCAAATAGCAGGCAAGAAGGTAGGCAGTCTTCTCAGGCCAATGCTAAATTAAAAGAACGTTTTATCAAGGGAAATGAAGAGGAGGAAGATCAAATCCAAAACAACTTAAATAATGTTAATTGGCAGCAACAGTTGAAGCAACCCTCCTCACTCCAAGGTAATTTTTGATGAATAATAGTTTACTAATTAATTTTTTATTGCTGGTATTTTTGAGCGTAAATATTTCAGGATGTAAATTAATGCCATACAAAAGTGATTTCGATTGTCCTATTCCAGAAGGGCAAAAGTGTAAATCTTTATATGAGATTAATAAAATGACTGACCAAGGTATATTTGATCCTAATAATAATTATGGTGATGTGCTGGAGCCAAACAAATGTTGCAATAAGTTTAATAGGTTACATCGATGAAAGCTCAGGTTCACCAAGATTTTGCTCGAGAAAGATTAGCAAAACATTTTGTCTATGAGTCATATGATGAAAGATCTCAGCTATTCTTCAACAGAGGATCAGTAGGATTTGTGTTGCTTGGCTGGCCGTTAGTAGGAACGAGCTTGCAAGCCCAAGGAGAGATCGCTGAGTTTTTGCGGAATGAAGAGAATTTACCAGCTGGCAGTAGCTTGCAGGTATTGATGATTGGCAGTCAGCATATTGATCATTTTTTGGTTAATTGGCAAAATCACAGACAAGGTGAGATTTTCTGTAAATTAGCCGAAAGAAGAGTAGAATTTTTGAAACTAAAAGCGAAAACAGAAGGCACCATAAAAGATATGATATTGTTAATTTCAATGACTATTCCCGGCATTCAAACAAATATTGATGATATAGTTAGAAGAAAAGAATGCTTGAGCGATACTTTTAAATCTATTGGTTTAGTGACGGAAAATGTGGATGCCAAGCAATTGCTAAAATTTATTCGCATTATTTTTGGTTGGCAGGAGGAGGAACACGCGGAAATTAATCCTTATGAATTGCTTTCTGAGCAGATTTTGCCTGGAAACTTTTCGCTATTTGAGGAGCAAGATCACGTAAGGCTTAATGATAATCAAGCTTTTATCAGCTTAGAAGCCAGCAAAAGGCCGCTGGAGTGGCAATTATCAGCGATGGATTTATTTTTAGGCAATGAAATGCGGCGCGGTGAATATATTAAATCGAACTTTCTGATTCATTTTGGTTTGCAAATCATGCTCAATCAAACTATCGCTAAGACTTCAGCAATTACCAAGCGGGAAGCCTTAGAGAGAAATATTGCAGCTGGTATGGGTAAGTTTTTTTCTGATTTAATTGCTGAAGCTCACGATATGAATGGGGTAGTTGCTTCTCTGCAAAGCGGTGATCGGGTAGTAAATATTCATCTCAATGTTATCATGTGGGATGAAAAAGAAAAAGCCAAACAGTCAGCTTCTCAAGTCTGCTCCATGTTAAGGCGCAGCGNCTGGTACTTTACCCCTTGCACCTATGACCATTTGCCAATAGTGCTAGCCTCAATGCCTATGCAATTAGTAGAAGAAGTAAAAAATTATGTAGGAGAAGGATTTAATTATATATTTGGTCAAAAAATAGGAGGGCTTGGAGTAGCGCTTAGTAGAAAGATATATTGTAGATTCTCTAGAAAATAGCTGTTAAGACTAGAAGCAACGTAAACTCCTACAGGAATTTTAAAAGAGTCAGGACAATATCCTGCATGCTCAATACTCTTCCAGGCATATTCTAAAGATTTACGAATTTGTGGATCTAAATATTGCGCTTCTTTAGGGCTATAACCAAAAAATGATGCATCAAAACTTTTAAAATCGCTTGGTCCGCCTCCAACTCCTCGAAATCCTGTTTGGTTTACTAAATCTTTCGGTAAATTCTTATTTATATCTTCAAGGTTTGATGGTTTAATACCAACTTCTTGTTGTGAAGTAAGCTCCCATAAAGCATTTGTATCGTTAGCTCCGGGGAAACTACCAGAAAATCCTATAATTGCTATTTTATTCATTGTGATAATCCAGAGTCGTGAGTTTTGTCATAGGAAAATGCAATACGACGAGCTGCCCTATTTTTTGCTAAGGTATTTTTCCTATTATCATTTAGTATCGTTGTTTTAGTTAACTCTTGTGAATCAATTTGCTGCGCTAATTGTTCAATTGTTACGTATTGAAATAGATCAACTATAGAAATATTTTTATGAAAATTTTTGTTAATAACATTAACCATTTGCAAAGCCATCAGAGAATGTCCTCCTAACTCAAAGAAATTATCATGTACCCCTATATTTTTTATAGCTAGAATATTTGACCATATATTACAAAGTTCTCGTTCTACATTATTTCTAGGAGCAATATATTCTCTTTGCATCTCTGGTCGCTCTTGCTTTACAATATTTTCAATATTATGTTCTTTTCCAAACTGCTCCAGAACCCAATTATTATAGCGATTCGTTAAATTAGTACTTGATACAATGATTATTGCATCAAGATTATGCCATAATTGAGAAATAATTTCATAACCTACCTCTGGCTTGATAGCTAATGAATTTAAATGGTCACCAAATGAGCCTTGTTGAAAATTTTCTGGTTCTTCTGTATTTGTATCAAGATCCCAAGCTTCCCAATTAATTGCAGTCCACTTAATTTTATTTTGTTTTTGTTGTTGAAGAACAAAATTATCAATGTAAGTATGTAATGATCCATACACAAACATTCCTATACCTCCCAATATGCTAGATATGGATGATACAATATGACAATGAGAAATATTAAAATATTCCGCGAGTTGTTTAATATTTTGTAATCCCTTATGTTTAGTGTAAAAACACTCGTCATAAAATTTTTGATCAATGTCTTTCATTAACCTGTAATGCATTGATGCATCAACCCCAGCAGCATGAATAAGTGTATGTATTTTGCCCCCAATTTCTATTGCTTCTTCACAAACTTTATATAATTGAGTGTAATGCCCAATATCTGCTGATCTAACAAAGACCCTATCTACTGCGATCTTTTTTAAATAATTAATCATGTCTGATCTTTTAGGATTATCAATAATCGATACCGGAGATCTTTGTACTAAAAATACTTTATATTTGGTATGATTTAAGATAAACTTAGCATATTGAAAAGCAATATGTCCTGTACCTCCTAAAATAATAATGCTACCATCATCACAAGTTATATCATTAAAACTCTTGGTATGTTTGTATTCATCAAGCCACTCCATAAGTTCAAAATTCTCGATAAATCTTTCACCATTACGTAATGCAATCACAGGGACAGGATTGTTATAAGAAATTTCTCTTAATACTGCTTCCCACCAGTTAATGTTGGATTCAACATCTATTAATTTACACTGGAATAATGCTTTTTCTTGATTAATAACTTTAACCTGGCTTTGTAAGGTAGCTTGCTGAGGAATAACATCGTTTTGCAATGCTATAGAATTATGTGTGATAATATATAATTGTGCTATTCTTCTTTTCTGATCAAAGTTTTCACAAGCTTTTACAAAATCTAGTAGGAAAAGGGAATGTTGATAATTATCATCGATAACATACACAATTATTACTTGTTTAGATTCTGCTTGTAATTGTTGAATAAATATTTGTAGCTCATGCGTTCTTTCTAATACTAATATCCTATATTCATCAAGATTTATTTTATCTGTTTGGCTATATGAAGACTGCCGCCAAAATTGACGATATATTCCGATTTTTGAAGGATTATTATGTTTCTCATATTGCGTACCAGATACCCAGCATTTTTCTAAATCAAAAGAATATGTTGGGAGTGCTAGTCTTGTTTTAGTTATTGAATTATCAAATATTTTTAACCAAGCAACATCATATCCATATTCCCAAAGCACTGATAAACTTTTTTGAAAAGTTTTTGTAGAATCAACACTATCTTTAGGGTGTGGTAGTGTATTCAAAATTATCGCATTTCTATCTGATAATATATTTTGAGTTAAAGTTTTCAGTGTTATCCCAGGACCAACTTCTAAAAATATAGGGTTATATTCCTGCTGTAAAAATTCAATACAATGTACAAACTCCACAGGATTAAGCATTTGTGCTATCCAATACTCAGGAGAGGATAATTGTTCATATGACAAAATCTTGCCATCTAAGTTAGAAATAATTGGAATAATAGGTTTGTTAAAGACAATTTTTTCTAACTCTGCTTTAAACTTATCAACAATTGGTATTAAAGATCTTGAATGAAATGCATGTTTTGTTGGTAATAATTGTGTTATAATTCCTTCATGCTCACATTTTATACGAAAATCTGCAATTAATTCATTATTCCCAGATATAGTGGCCAGATTTGGTCCATTCCAAGCAGCAATATCTAAACTATTTGGTAAAATTTTACCTAGTACTTCCTTGTTACACATAACAGAAATCATACTACCTGGCTTTGTTTGAGCCATTAATTCTGCACGTTTTAGCACTAACTTTGCAGCATCTGTAAATTCTAAGGCTTTACTTATAACTAATGATGTATATTCTCCTAAACTATGTCCTAAAAGAACAGATGGTCTAATATTTAAATGCTGTAGGTATTCGCTTAAAGCTACTTCAAAAGCAAATAAAATAGGTTGGGTATTTTGTGTCTGATATAAATCTTTATTTTCTAGTTCAGAAATAAACAATATTTTTGTTAAATCTTTATTTGATAATGTACTCAAAATATGCAAGTTTTTATCCAAAAAAGAACGAAATATTTCTGAAGAATTATATAAATCTTTACCCATACCATGATATTGTGCTCCTTGTCCTGGGAATAAAAATGCTATAGGAAGAATTTTATTGTTTATACAATTAGGTTTAACCTCTTTAACTTTTTGTGCTAAATCTAATATAGAGTTAGCACAAATTGCTTTACGGAGCTTCATAGGAGTACGTCCTACAATGGTAGTATAGGATACAGAAGCTATGTTTGTATCAGTATTTTGAACATATTCTTGATATTGTTTACATAAATTGTCAAAAGAGTATTGTGATTTTGCAGATAATAACACAATATGTCCTGTACTATTGGACTCCTTAATTAATGGAATATTATTATTAATTTCCTCTATAGTAGGTGTACGCAAAATAACATGTGCATTGGTACCGCCAATTCCAAGTGCTGTTACACCAGCATACTTCACACTACTATCATTAATTGACATATCTTGTATTGTTGTGTTAATAAAGAATGGACTATTTGCAATATCTAATTTTGAATTCGCTTTAGCAAAATTAATTTGTGGTGGTAATTTTTTATATTTTAATACTAATGCCGCCTTAATCAATCCAGCTAAACCACTGGCTGTATCTAAATGTCCAATATTTGCTTTAATTGTTTGCATAGCACAATATTTAGAGTCATTATTTTCTGTAAAAAATACTTTTTGTAGTGCAGAAAACTCTATTATATCTCCTAATAATGTCCCAGTTCCATGCGTCTCAATTAATACAAAATCTTCTGGTTTGACTTTAGCGATCTTCATAGCTTTTGTAATAACCTGAGTTTGTGCAAGAGAGGTTGGAGCCGTAAAACTTGCTTTATTATTACCATCATTATTAACAGCACTACTTGAAATAATACCAAAAATTTGATCACCATCTTGCTTTGCATTTATCAGTTTCTTGAGTATGACAACTGCCACACCATTGGTAAAAACAGTTCCGCTAGCATCAATATCAAATGCTCTGACCTGGCCATTAGCAGATCTTATACCTCCAGGGAGATACTCATAACCTTGATCATGTGATGCAGATAAAGAAACAGCTCCTACCAAAGCAATATCACATTGATTTGTTAAAAGTGCTATTCTAGCAGTATGTAAACTAGATAAACTAGAACTGCAACCACTTTGAATATTTAAAGCTGGCCCTTGTAGTCCTAATTTATAAGCAATACGTGTTGCAAGAAAATCAGCTGTGTTTCCAAGTAGTACTTCATCCTCAAAATCTGGATTAAATTTTCCAGACAAATTATTCATGCGATAACGATTTATACTTGCTGAAGCATATACACCTACTATGGGCATATTGTTTATATTCATATATCCCGCGTTCTCTAAAGCACTCCAGCTATGTTGTAGTAATAACCGTTGTTGTGGATCAATGTAGCAAGCTTCTTTATATGAATAATCAAAGAAACTATAATCAAATCCATGAATATCTTGTACACTTCCCCAAGCTGCAACTTGTTTGCCAGTTTTTCCTGCATTATGATAAAAACAACGACCATCTAATAAACCATTCCATAAAGTGTTTAAGTTGTTAGTACCAGGAAATTCAAAAGATAATCCTATTATCGCAATATCATAACACTCAAGCATTTTAGTACGCATTACACCTTAACTCTGGAATTGTGTAGGTTTGCTTCCTTTTTGTTCTGTAGATCTTCACTATTTAATTGAATGTTCAGCTGTTTTGTTACATCCTGTTTTTCTATCTTCATCAAAAAATTAAAAATCACTGCTATATAGATTACGGTTATCGCAACAATGATTAAGTTAAATACTTTCTCAATTTCCATAATAACCTACTCTTGGTTGATGAACCTTAAAAATTGTTAAGATATCAGAAAGTAATATTCTTGACTTAAAATCAGTTGACCGTTGTGTTAGGAGGAGATTAAGAAGATAAAGCAAAATATATTTGCTCTGTGGATATAATTTGTATATAGTCATAGCTATAACCTTATGGGTTCAGTGTTATCGCTAAATACTTTTTTAATATTTAGCTGATTCATTCTAACCAAGTAAGTACTATCTAGTAGCCAAACTTTACTATAGTACTTACTGGTTTCTCATTGTCTTAAATATCGGTACTACTCTTAGTAATTACAATATTGATAGCTTATTTATTTTTATTATATATAATTAATTTTTGATCGTTTTTCTTATTTAATTACTGCTATTTTATTATATACATATAACTATATTATAATAAAAAATTATAATCAATATATTTTTTTGATATTTAAACTGAAAAATGTTAAATTATATGTATAAATAGTTACATATATAAACTGAATTGGTTGTAATTACATGTCTTATACTGCATTACAAAAAAATCTTGAAAAGTTAATTAAAGATCACAATTATCAAATAGCTGATTTAGAAAGAAAGGCAGGGCTTAGAAAAAATAATATTTATAATATTATTAAGGGAATATCAAAAAAACCTTCAGCAGAATTATTACAAGCTGTAGCTGATGTATTTGGTTTAACAGTAAAAGACCTGTTTACTACACCAACCAGTAGCTATCCATCTCTAACATCAGAAGATTTAGATTTGTTAACAACAGTAGCACAGCAAGTAATAGTTGAAATTAAAACCCAGCAGTTAAAACTTCCCTGTATTGATGTTACCTCAATAATTAATGAGGTATTTAACTATTCTGTTGAATCTAAATTACCTGTAGCTGATGACAAATTTATTAAATGGCTATTGAAACAGAAATATTCTCAATGTTGAGCTTCAGGATAGCAAGTATCATCCATATTTAATATCTCGATACTTCTAGGGTGATCTACTCCGAATTGTTTTATATGTTGATCATGAAATTTAATATACCAAGCTTTCTCATGCAAATGACAGCTAGCTTTGGCTGCACTTAGGTACATGCTGCTGACTTCATCAACATTACCCATATTTTCTCGGTAGTTATTCCAATAAAAATTTTCTGCATCGAGGTAAGATTTAGCAGCTTTTTCATTTTGACCAAGAGCTGCTAAGGCATCTGCCTCAGCAACGCAGGCTTTAGCTAAGTAGATATCAGGCGATACTGCAATATCTCGACTATTATTTGGTCTACTTGGATCGTTAATAAAGATAGTTCTAGCTTTGCGAGCATAATCTAAGGCTTCTTTAGCATTACCGAGCCCTAGCTGCGCTCTTGACATTTGAGTAAATATACGACCAAACACTGAATGATCTTCTTTCTTAACACGTTTGTGCATGTTATATATTTGTTCAGTTTGAACATAAGCATCTTGATATTGATTAAGAGAATTTAATATTTCAGCTTTTAATAAATAAGGGTCTGTAAACACAAGATCATTAGAATTAAGACCAGATTTAATATAGGTTTCTATGGCTGTATTTTCTGCTATTAATGCTTCATTATACCTACCATCGTTATATAATAATCTTGCTATTAGAGCATTTAATCGTCCTATATCATTTTTATCTACTAACCCATCATCAAACATCTTTTTTATAATTTCAATAGTCTCTTTTGCTTTCTGAAGTTGACCTAAAGTTATTTGAGTAACGGTTATACAACATAGTACACTTAATTTTTTATTATCATATCCTTTAATATTATGCAGAATTTCCTGTGCTCTTGTAAAATATTCAATAGCTTTATGGTAATTACATAAACCACATTTATTAAAAATACCAATATTTGATAAATACATAGCATACGTAGCTTTTTCTTCATTGTTCATCAACCATAATTTAAATTGGTTTCTCTTATCTTCTTCTGTGAACCAGCTAATTTGTTTTTCTGCATTATAATAATCTTCAGCATTAAGGTAATCGGCAAGTAGTGCTATATTTAATTTTATAACCTTATGTATGTTTAGATTATATTTTTGTACATTATTTTGAATAACTTCAAAATTTTCATGTATTGTTTTTGCATTACTAAAAACTAGGCTTTTGATTGAACCTTTTGGCCTAGCATTTACTAACTGAGCAATAATATCTTCTAAACAAACTTTATTAACTTTTTCACCATTAATTTCTGCTATTTTTTGAGCAATAACATCATGCATTTCAAAGATAGGATTAGTGTCATTTGGATCAATGTTAGCTATCAAAGCAAATTTAGATAATTGATAAATATCATCATCAAGGTTATTCTTATCCCCAGTGATAATTTGTAGTAAATCTTTAGAAAAAGCCTGATTATTAATTAAAGCTATCTTATTTAACAGTTCTCTAGCACTTGGTTTTAATTCCTTAATAGCTAAGGTAATATTCAACTTAATTTTATCAGTAGATTGTCCTATTTGTCTCCTATACTCTTCCTTATCTAAACCTGGTACTTGATTGAGCAGCTGAGCACCTTGCACTATCATGATCGGGTAACCAGCAAATTCTTGGTTTAAGAATTCTGCTAGCTTAGTATCTCTATTTTCTAAAATATTATTTGCAAGAGTTATAGCATCACTTTTGTCAAAAGCAGTCATCTTAACTATATTAGATAATAATTCACCATCCTGAGAGCCAAAGATAATATGGCCATTATGCTCCCAATTAATGAATTCTTGTATTTTGTGATTTTCTTTAACTTTCAAATTATCAAATACTAATAACCATTTATCTTTGCTTGATAAGTAAGATAATACTTCTTTTTTAACAGATGATACATCTTCTAAAATTAAGTGAGTCTTAGCCTTCTTGTTAATTAATTTAGCTAATTTTAGAAATTCTTCATTAATATCTAAATTACAGTCAATAAACCAAATAAGCTTATAATTATCCTTATTCTCATAAGCATACATTCTAGCCAGCTGCGTCTTACCCATGCCACTAATACCAACTATACTTGCTTTCCTGTACTTAGTTAAATTATTGGTAACCAAAGATAATTGTTTAACATGATTCACAAAATAGCTTACCGGTATAATAAAATTAGATATTTGCTCTTTGGCAAGTGCAGTATAAGGCATAATTATTACCATTATTATTAATAAATATTTATTCATCTTTCTTTACTTAAGTTTAGGCAAATCGTTTTTTTGTTTGTACTTTGCAAAATTTATTACTGTGGTTTTATCTTTACTAGTAGCTATAGTTTTACGTAAGGTAATTTCTATTATGTTATTTTTATTTTCAGTAAATATTTTGTAGTGCAACCCATGTTCTTTTAACGATTGGAATATTTTATTACAACTTAGTAAAAATGGATCTATCGTTTCTAAAATCAAACTG
This sequence comes from Rickettsia endosymbiont of Ixodes scapularis, assembly GCF_000160735.1. Taxonomy (NCBI): domain Bacteria; kingdom Pseudomonadati; phylum Pseudomonadota; class Alphaproteobacteria; order Rickettsiales; family Rickettsiaceae; genus Rickettsia; species Rickettsia endosymbiont of Ixodes scapularis. The sequence continues at coordinate 1,592,194 of NZ_CM000770.1, forward strand.
TTAGATAAGTTGATCATTGTTGCTTCTGTCAATAAAAATCCCTCGTGAGAAATAACCAATTTATCAATAGTAAATGTTATCAATAATAATTTAGGCGTATCACTTTGGTCTTCCATAAATTTTAGCACATTATAAACGATACTAAAAATTATTTGGTAGAAAACATGCTGTCCACAATCTGTTACTAATTTATCTGATTTATCTTGATATTTTATTGCGGTATATAAAAAATGATTAGCAAAATAATCCTACAGATAACTAATTAATTTCTTCACATCAATCTCTGTTGTAGAATGATTAGTAAAAGCAATTGGAAATAAATAGTTGCTGGGATCTATTTTCTCTAATTTGATTTCTTGATTTAAATCAGCTGTTAATTGTTGTTTGATATATTCTTCAGTTGCACTGCGAATAAAAAAACTATTTAAGTTTTTATTAGCTTTTTGATGTAAATTTAGGGCATTATTCATCTTATTTAGAGCAAATAAATCATCTTCTAATTGTTCTATCTTTAAGATAATACTGAGCCTTTTTTGCAGATACAGATATAAAATTATAGGACAAAGAATAAGAGAAACTATTATATTTGAGAATAAATATTTATATAATTTATTAGTATTACTAAAATAATAATCAGAGTTTGGATTAATATCCAATTTGACTAAAAGATTTGTATTATTATTAATTTTATGATGTTTGGTTATTAAATAATTATGGTTATTAGCATTATTAGTAGCTACGTTATTGCCATTAAGTTCTATTTTATAAAGGAGAAAAGTTGGAAATATTTTGGTAATGATGTCTTTTAAATTCTGTAAATCAAAGACTAACATATTTTTAAAATTATTAATATAAAGAGCAGATTGATCAGATAAGATAAAGTTAAATAAACCATTTTGAGTTAATATTTGTTCGGGACCTTGATTAATGAATTTCTTAAGAAGAAGAAAAGTTTTATCAAATACACTCGGATTTAAAGCTGTTTCTATATCCGTTGATAATAAAGTGATTATATTATGTTGAACAGCTTCTAAAACTAACTTGTTCTTTTCTTTCTGGTTATATTGCAGATATTGATATACACTAATATTATAAAATAAAAATATAATAGCAGTAACTATATATGGGATCACTCTTTTGTTAAGTAAGTGTTTCATCTGACATTTGTAATATATACCCACTACCATTTTAGCATGATTATTAAAATCTATACTAATGTTATATTAGTTCTCTAATTAAGTCAATGTAGCAAACTTTTTATACTGAATTGTGCACTTTTTAAAAATTATTATTAAATAAAAACTTACTAATCACCATTTCATGCTTAGCTGTATGTGCTTTTTCTCAAAACAGTTAAGCTCGTTTTTAATCTGTTCAGCTATATTCGACTTTGGGCTTAAATATTGCATTACTTGCTTATCTTCACCTATGGCTGCTAAATAATCTTCTGGTATTGTGTGACTTGTGCCTTTAAAGTCATGTATTACTATGTCACTAAATTTCACATTACCAAGATTATAATTAGGATTAAATTTATTTTTCATGGTTTGTAAGTCTGTTGTTATCTTTTGCCCAATTGCTGTAGAACAAGTCTTATTACTATAGGTGATAAAGGCTACCATGCCTTGATCTTTGTATATTTGCAGTGCTGTAGTCAAATTTTCTGTTGTAGTAAATCTTTCTAAGGCTTTTATCTCATTTTGGAAATTTTGAAGCACATTGGTATTAGTTGACTTTAAGAGTTCTAACTCGATAGATTTGATCTGATTATTCTTATGACCAAGTGCTAATTTCTTAATTTCTGGTGTTAGCAGTTCTCTCACTGCTTCTTTGCCTTGAGTTTTAAGAACATCATTAAAGTCACCGTGTTCTTTAGGCATTATCATAGAAACTATAGCACCTTGCTGCTCTAATGTCTTTTTTGCGTTGTTTACAGCTTTTAACGATGGTGCTTCTTGACCATCATTATCTGCGGCAATTATGATCCGTTCATTGGCTTTAGGCTGATAATTCTTGATGTTACTAACTCCAAGGCTACAGAGGATATTGCCTTTTAGCCCTGCTTCTTGCAAGCTTAAGGCTGTTTCTACTCCTTCTGCGATAATGGTGATATTGTTGTTTTGTTCGTTACTTTGTTGTACTGCTACAAAAGAACCAGTAATTTTTCCAAAAGAGCGTTTATTAACTGCAATATCAGCTTTGGCAGCTGTTTCTTTGTGTAGATATATTGATTGTCCGCCGGTAATTTTGCCTTCAGTGTCCCTGGCAAAAGCAATTAGAGCTGGGTAATGTTGTTTGCTTGTATTATCCCACATCATGTTGGTTCGGAGGTCTTGCCTTAGCTGATATTTTGTTAGAATTGTTTCAATGCTACGATGTTCTGATAAGTATTTCCTTGTGATATTATTGGGGGGAGAATATTTGATAGAATTGGATTTGTCATATAAATCTTGGGCATATTTGATTTTAGCTTCTTCAACATATTGTTCCTTTTGGTCGCGAGTTTTAGCTTTTTGATAAAATTCATCTGCTGCTAAATCTTTTAGCCAAGTTGCTTTATTTTGATAGTTATTAACCATGCCAACCATATCTTGCAGATATTCTTTAGCTTGTATGAAGCTGCAGTTGTTTTCTCTTTGTACTAAGGTGAATAAATCTCCCCCTGTATCATTGCTAAAATCATGCCAGATACCGGCTTTGCTACCCGTAATTTTCATCACTATTTTACCATTCTCTCCCCAGCGCAGCGTGTGGTTATTGGATAAATATTTATTTGGCGAACCCAGTAAAGAGTAAGCTACTCTTTCCACTCTCAAGAATAGTTGCCGCTTTAAGTCAGTCATTTCTTGCTTGCGGCTTAGCTCATTAAGATATTTCTTATGGGAATAGGAATTATAAGTAAGGGTAGAAGGATTGGTACTGCTATCGAGACTGTTAGCTTTTAGATCATTCTTAATCTTTGGTATTTCTTGCTGACCTACGGCTATTTTATCAACTGCAACTTCTCGGATTTTACCAGCTTGTTGATTATTATCATTAATAGCAATAGCGTCAGTGTTTTTTAATGTTGCAGCAGTTTGCGTCAACACTTCTTCTACTTTGGCTGTAGGTTCTATGTTATTTTCAATTTGGTAATATTGCTGATTTAAGTGTAATCTATCGCCAATATTGATGGTCAGAGATTTAAGCCAACTACTTGCTTTCTCTAAAAAACCTTGTTGTTTATTATTTTTCTCTGGTATTAAATCTTCTTGAGTACAAAAATCTATACTAGCAGATTTATCATTTATTCTGTTCAGCTGAGATATCAAACCTACTGCTCCCTTGGTAGCATCCATATTGGCATAAAGCCCTACTTTCTCGACGTGTCTGGTCATCTCAACATAAGAGCTTCTGCTATTGCCGGCTAAATTATGTAACACGTAGACATCCTTGATCGAGGCGCCTTGCGCTTTATAGACTGTGCTGGCATAGCCGTGTTTGAAATTGATATCTTGCGGATTAAATATTATTGTCTGGCCCTTATCTGTCTTGGCAATAAATTTATTTTGGCTTACTGCAATCAGACTAGCAAATTCACCATTTTTTGTTTGTAGCTCTTTATTACTGGTCTTAAAGATAATACGATCACCTTTCATATATTCTTCAGATATTTCTTTATTTAATTGCACGTCGAAGGCAGTAGCTCTATATTCCGTACCTGTCAGCACCTTTTGTTCCTTTAATAATTTCCGTATCTCTAGATTTAGGGAGGCTACTTCCTTGTTACCTACAGTGATTATTAGACGCTCTTCTACGGGAAATTGGCTATTGCTCCAATCATTAACTAGCCTATCTATAGATTGCTGTAATATCCCATTAAACTTTAGGCCTTGATGCCTGGCTAGTAATTGCACCCCTCCTACAATATCTCCTTCAGCAAAGCACATAGCCATCTGGCGCCCCCACGCTTGGCTTTGCCGTCTAATGTCACTTAAAACATATGAACCAAACTTACTTGTGAATACTTCAAACATCCCGCTGCGCTCGATGGAAGTTAACTGCCGCTCATCTCCTGCTAATATGATTTGACAGTTATATTTCCTAGCAACCTTAAATAATTCTAGATAATCACTAGTTCCTACCATGCCAGCTTCATCTACTACCAGCAGACTATTGCGGGGCAGATTTATGCGGCTATTATATAATTTAAATAAAAACCCTTTAACTGTATGGCACTGCTCATAACCCTTATCTTTGAGCTCTGTGACAGCCTTATGGGTTGGCGCCAAACCTATTACATTTTGCCGGCGACTAGTTGCAAGTTGATAGGCAATGCCTAAAACATGCGATTTGCCAGTGCCAGCTCTGCCCCTTAAAATTCTGATTCCTTTATCGGTTACTAATATAGTTTTTAGCGCTTCTCTTTGCAGTTCGCTGACATTCGTTAGATTTTCTATATTGCTCTTAAATGCATAGATATTATCATAATTAGCCTGCTGGTTTACTTTGTCAGCTACTCGAAGTAATCGTAATTCCTCTGCCCGTACTTCGGTAGTAGTATAATAATTGGTTGCCTTGCCATCTTGGTGGTATAATTTCACTAACCTTGGGGAACGCATTACTTGTACTATTACTTGCTCTTGTATTGTTTCATCTTCTACCTTCTGGATGGCTTGCTGCACGTCTTTTTTACTAAAAATAGCTTGGTATTTGGTAATATGATCCAATAATCCATTTGCTTCTTTTATAATCTTTAAATTGGCATCTTTAACTAATTCATTGCTTGCAGCTACCTTATTGATCAGGCTTCTCATTCGAACAGGGCCAATATGTTCTTGCGGTACCGCGCCTAGGGCATCTACTCTATTGTCTAAACCTAATTTTTCGAAGTATCTATTGATCACTTCCTTAGCTTTCTCATGGATTATTTCTTCTTCAGGAATAATAAAAGCCTTACCAGCAGCGGTCTTTTTAAATTGTGGATTTAAATCTACGGCCTTAGCACCTAAATTTTTACCATCTTTAGTAAATCTGCGAGTTGTTACTAGAACATGTGCGTGCCAATTCCTCTCACCTTTATGCGGCTTATGAATATCTACTTGTGCCCCAAGGCCATTTTTTACCCATCCCATTTCATCAATTATTTCATGAGTGATGGCTAATCGATCTTCTAGGGCCAGTTCCTTGTCATCTGGTAAAGCAATCACTACATCTTTTAGTAACTGGCTATTTTTTCTTTTCTCCGATTTTTCTACCTCATTCATTAATATTTTTGGATCTTTGAATTTTTGATCTACATAATTGGGTAGTAAAACTGTGTGGTAAACATTGTCTCCTCTTTTGGTAAAATCGTACTTAATATTTGTAAGCTCATCTTTGATTTTTATCCTAGCATTGTAAGCAGCTTTACAGCAAGCGTTCCCACCTTTACTTCTGCTAACTATCTCAATTCTTGCAAACTGTATTGCCATGATTTTACTGTTATTCAATCTGGCATTACTTTGCATGAATAGATTAACATGGAAAAATTGTAGATGCGAGCATAAAGAGCAAGAATATCGCTTATAAACTTCAGGTTTATATATTGCGTATAGCCTGATTCTAACGAATGCTGTCTATAACCCTGTCGCTCGTTATTTTTTCCCTGTCTCCAGTAAGAGACACCAGGATTTGTGTTTATGTTTCATGGCGTGGTAGGTCTTGGGGATCAGTATAATGGAATGGTAAGAGGTGTTTGTTTAGAGTTAGCAATGCTGGTTCAAGGAAAAATTTTCAAGAAGCATATTTATCTCTTGACTGTACTTAGCTCTTTGCACATCATGACATGCATATACAATTAATGCAGAATTTTTATGTTAACCAATAAAGAACAAAACTCTGCAACAGCAGTAGCAAACCATATGATTGACACTGCCCAGCAAAAACAACGCTTACAGCAGAAAAAAGCTCGCTTGATTATGGAAGAAATAAACTTTAAAATTAAAGAACGTAAAATGCGTACTCGTCATTTAATTGAAGTAGGAGGTTTAGTTGCTAAAGTCAAGCTTGATGATCTACCAACCAATAGCTTACTTGGGGCTTTAGTTTCTATAAAAAATGAATTAACAAAACATCCTGATATCCAAGATAGTTGGACAAAAATAGGCCGGGATATCCTTGACCACGAGAACGACAGCAGATCAGCTATTATCCTAAAATTTACCTCCAAACCTACCCAGTCAATCCGTACCCATATTAGACAACATGGCCTTAAGTGGAATAGTTTACGAAAAGAATGGTATGGCCATGTATTAGATATCGGATCCCTAAAAAATGGTTTGCTGGATATAGAATATGAACTTGAGATAATCAAGCCAGAAGAAAATTAAGGGATAGTGTCAATTTGATATTCTAAAGCCACTTCTTTCCCATAAAAGGCCATAGCAATCTTAATGATCTTTTGAACATGGGACTGTTCTCTTATTTTAGCATCATATTGTTTGTTATTAATTTGAGTGAGCCCTGCTTTAGCAATAGATTCTAAATCTTCTACAGTTTTAGCTGTTTTATATTCAATAATAATCGCATTATCATTCTTACCCACTTTAGGTAGTAAAATAACATCAGCTCTGCCACTGCCTGATTCTTTCTCACTTTCTATTATATAACTTCCGGCTAATGTATGTACTAACCCAAGCATAAAACCACTGTAAAACAATTCAGCTCTTGATTCGCCAGTTTGATAAAAACTAGTAGAGTTAAGCAGTAATTTCTGTAATTTGTCTTTAAACTCTTCTACACGACCAACAGGCAGTAAACTAACGAAAGAATAATACCTAGAACTATCGATCTGTAATTTATCGCTTACCCATTGCAATAGCCTTGTTTCATATATATATTCTATCTCCTTGTTAGGTACGGATAGTTCATAAATGTTTTTTGCTGGCTCAACAGCAGTCGGATTTAAATAGCCACTAAATAGTAATAAGCTAAATAATCCAGACCGCGTGTTAATATCGCTAAAATTAATCTGTTTGGCAACAGAGGAAATGATAGTTTTTCCTGCCACTAAATTTTGTAAATCCTCTTGCATCGCATCTGACAACAATACTTTATCCACAAGCCCAATACCACCACTATCTAACCAATAATGATCGAGCTTACCTTTATGAGCTAAACATTGCATAATAGACCAGGGATTGTAAATGATTTCTCTACCAAAAGTGTAACCATTATACCAATCTTTAATTTCTTTAGGATTAGTGGTTGTTGGGACGATAGTTAATAACTCATCAACTTCGCGTTGAGTAAAGCCATAAAACTGCGAAAAATCTTCATCTAGTAAAGTATATTCAGTAACATTATTCAAATCGGAAAATAAATTAGCCTTAGCAACCCGCAAAATGCCGGTTATTACTCCTTTTTCTAAATATATATTGGTCTTGAGGGCGCTACCGAATATTCCACGGAATAGTTCAAGCACCTGTTCAAATTCTTCTAGTTTGTGGCCGAATTTAAGGTATGAACTATTAATTGGCGTATCGTATTCGTCAATTAAAATATATACTTTTTGATTAAAATGTTTGAACAATAGTTTACTTAAGAATGCTAAACTAGCTTTTAAATGAGTTATTTCTACTTTGCCTGTTAAATATTCTTGAAAATCTTTTTTTTCTTCTACACTAATTTTACTACTATTTTCTAAATATTTGTGATGGTCGTAAGAATTTTTAACATTTATTCTTATTCCTTCTGCTATTTCCTGATAACTACTACCCTTAACATCTTTAAAATTTATAGAAATAACAGGAAATTGGCCTTGACGTGCTATGACACTAAGATAATTGGCTATTTTTAATGGTTTCAGCTCTTTGTTTTCGTTAAAACCCAAATCAACTTCACCACCAACAAATAATTTATGATTCACTCTATTTTCTTGCGGTAAAGGTACGCCCTTATCATCTACTTCTATTTCAAAGAATTTCCCCAGCATATTCATATTCAAGCTCTTACCCCAGCGTCTTGGGCGGGTAATGAGAATTACATCTCCACTATCCTCCAGAAATTCTTTGATCATTAGACTTTTATCAACAAAGACTTCACTATTTAGCAATAACGTTTTAAAATCATCAGTACCTACCCTCATTTTTGGCAGTCTAATTTCCTCTAATGGGCTACTTGCACTAGAAACTCTAACAGTCATTACTATTTTATTATTTAAGAATAAATTATTTGCTTAAAGGCATTATATCATAAATAAAGCTAATATCACTAATAATTACAACAAATAAAACAGCTCTGTAACTTTCTTCATTAACATAGTTTAGATATCAGCAATAATACCATGAATTAACGGCAATTTAACTGGCACTTTACATTCAACAGTAGTAGTTTTTCCTTCTTCACTTGATAATGTAATCTCACCATGCATTTCATTGATAAGTTGTTTAACAAACATTAATCCTAGACCTAGACCTTTACATTGAAGAGCGGAATTGAATTTTACAAATTCCTCACAAATATATTGTTGTTTTTCCTGATGGATACCAATACCAGTATCGTGAACCATAAGTTGTAATATCCTCTTCCTATCATCTTGTGCTTGGGTGTTATCGGTAAAATCATTAGCATCTTCAAAACTTCTAGCAGGGAATAAATTAACTGTAATCACAATAGTTCCTTGCTCAGTAAATTGAATGCTATTGCTAATTAACTGATCTAATATTGCTTGCAAGCGATAAGTATCACCTACTATAACATCTGGCATTTCATAATGAATATTAGGAACCAACCTTAATCCTTTATGCTGTGCTGCTGGTGTTGCTTTTTCTATAGATTGCTTTACTAATTTCTTCGGGTTAAAGGCTTTCAAAACTGTAGAAGTCAGTCCAGCATTAGCTTGCAGAAAATCTATTACATAATTAGAGTAGTCTAGTAGTGCTTTAGCACAATCCATAATAGTAGCTAAGTATTCCTTCATTTCAGGATTTTGTTCTATCTCATAGAGTACCACTATTCGTGTAAAAATCCCGGTACAAGGAATATTGATACTGTGACCAATATTTTGGATCAGATCTATCTTAATTAATGCCTCTTCTTTGAGTTTATTCTTTGCTTGTTGTAATTCCAATTCTATTTTTTTGAATTTCGTAATATCAACATAATTTTCTGTATAATCAATTATGTTAGCATCTTGCTCAGATGCTGGTATTAATGTGACAAATATGGGGGCTAATTTGACAATCCATCCTTTTTCTGCAATTCGATTTTGCTCTTGCTGTTGATTTTTAACATTATCTGTCATACCATGCCTCTACTGTTTTGTTGAAAAATAGTGGCACGGAGGTTAAAACGTAACTTTGCGGTTAATTTAACCTCCGTGCTTGCTACTACATTAACGCAGTATCATCAGCACAGATATCACCATTATATTGCAGAGTACAGAGGATTTCCGAGCATTTCGCTCAGATTTTTTCAGGCACATCTAAAGAGCTGCAGAAAAGAGACATGTTATAAATTACTCGCTAACTAATCCTCAAAAAACCTAAACAAATAAGCAATATTTATACCGTCAAAAGCAGTAAAAACCTGTAATCTCAGCACTTTTACTGGCATCTACAGGATATTTATAGTATAATTTTCCTAAGATATTTTTAAGTAATTGTTATGAATTTACCTACCTCTGATAAACCACAACCATTTTTACAATGGGTTGGCGGCAAAAGAAAAATCGTTAATAAATTAATTGAACATATTCCATCAGGACTAAATAATTATTATGAACCATTTCTTGGTGGTGGGGCATTATTTTTTCAAGTCAAACATATGTTCAACCAATGTTTTCTATCTGATATTAATCTTGATTTAGTGACTAGTTATAATTCTGTTAAAAAAGATCCAGCTACTGTAAGCAGTTTACTGAAAGACCATAAAGAAAATTATTCAAAAGAATATTACTATCAAGTGAGGGATCATAATAATACCAATGATCCTAGCAAAATCACTGCCAGGTTTATTTACCTGACCAGATACGCTTTTAAAGGTATTTATCGCATCAAGATGGATGGTAAGCCGGTAGTATCTTTTTCTAGCAAAAAACATAAGAGCTTTAATATTGATCAAAGATTACAGCAATGTAGTAGTTTTTTAGCAAATACTTCTATTTACGCTATAGATTTTTCCTTTATTGAGCCTAAGGCAAATGATTTTGTCTATTTGGATCCTCCTTATCACCAATCAGGTGAGAGATTTTACACTAAATCACCTTTTGACGAGAATGAACAAATTAGGCTACGCGATTTTGCTAAAGAGTTAAATAATAAAGGGGTGAAAACCATGATCTCTAATAGTGATACGCCTTTTATTAGAGATTTATATCAAGGTTTTAATATTAGGACTGTAGATATTAAATATTCTATACCGCAACAACGAAAAATTTCTTATGAAGTGATTATTACAAATTATTTAATTTAAATTAACTAATAATTATAGTTTTGCTACTCTGTGTCATTCTATTAATTTAACCATTCTTATCCATTTCAACTAATTCAAAAGTAAAGCCTTGCACCTGAAAAGCTAATTGAAGATCTTGCATATGACGTTGTCTTACCCAATAATCAATAAAAGCCGTAGTTGGTTTCAGAATTATTTTTCGGTTGATAATATTTTCTTCTACTACTTCTAATTTACTGAATACGTTACTGTCCGTATGTTTACCATGATTTTTAATTAAAGAACATCTAACCTTGTACCATACTGAATCGGGATCTAGCTTATTTAGTTCTGAAAGATAAGTTTGGTCATCTTCAGTTTTATTCTCTTGTTTCTGTACTATACTTTGAGTAACTGGTATTATTTGTAATTGGTTAATTTTACTACCATAAACTACTTGGACTTGTTCTAATATCTTAGCTTTAATGTGATCTGTCAGTAAAATATCTTTAATCAATTTCAATTGATACTGATCACCTGCTGCCTTAACAAATTCACAAGAGGTAAGTAGTGCATAAGCGGTATCTTGCTCAAAACTGCCTGCTATTTTCCTCTTTAGCTGCACTTGTTTACTGGTGCTTAAGTTACGTTCTATTTTTTCTAAATATTGTGATTTAAGCTTCTCTGGATCATGAGATTTAAATCGAAAATTGCTGCAATTGACTTTTCTACTTTCTCTTAGTTCATGTATTAAGGCTTTAGTCATATAGTTCATTACCACTTTTTTGTTACAAAAATGATGATCAGGATATTGTTCTGCAAGTTTTAGTAACAGCTGATTAATAAAGCTTAAGTTAAACTCTCGATTTGATCGGAGCTGCAGTAAATCAGCATCCTCTTCGGTTAATGGATGGAATTCTGCTAATCTTTTTCTTTTGAACCAGCCATTATTGTTATCACTTGCCGAACTGTGTTGGTTAGAAGCATCTGTTGTTGCTCGATCATTTTGTTTAAATACCTTTTCTGTTACAGCTTGCAACGTTACGCTTAATGGAACTGGGCCTGCTATAGCATTTTCAGTAAGAGTTTTAGTTGTATTTATTATTGTTTTTTCATGATGAACCTCTGCGAGTTGTAAGTTTTGTGCATATCTCTGCTCTTGTAACGGAGCTGCTATTTGATGTGCGACTTGTTCCTGGTTCTGTTTTGCTTGTTTCTGGTGTGGTTCTTGCAGGTGCTCCCGTGTTAGCTCATTTCTATCAACAGAATTTTTTAAAAAATCAGATTCGCTAGATCTAGATATATTAGATTTATTATTATTATCTATAATATTGTGTGGCTGAAATTTTTTTCGGGTTGACCCGAAACTTTTTTCGCTTTCATGCGAAAATTTTTTCGTGTAAGGGCGAAAATTTTTTGCCAATTTTATGCATGGAGTATTTCTACACTTAATGTGTTGCTTGATAATGGTGGCATTATATAGATGAATAAAACCTCCTTCTTGCAACTCAAGCATACATTGTCTAATACGTCTTTGACAAACTCCGAGTGCCTGCTCAAAGAAATGATAAGATTCTTGTAGCTCATCCATATTGTCATTATGACAAACTTGTAAACGAAAAACTATTAACGAAAGAAGTTGACGAGCAGTTTTACTTAATGGTTTATTGTTATTAGCAGTAAGACTACACCATTCAGGAGGGATAAAATTACCAACGAAATTATAGAAGATAATATCATTGCTACTATCAGTAGGAATATGGGGAGTGGAAGGAAAGTTGACTATTTGCTGCATAATCCCTCTGTCTGAACATCAGGTCTGATAAGGGTTTTAGAGCAATTTAAATAGTCATAATTGCATTTAAAAGCAGCATATACGCAGCATATGAAATTTCGAGGAAGCTTAAGGAAACCCTGAAAGGCTGATGGGGAATATGGTGGGCGATGAGAGACTTGAACTCCCGACCTCCTCGGTGTAAACGAGATACTCTACCAACTGAGCTAATCGCCCATATTTTTTATCAATTAGTAAAATAACATTATTTATAATTAATAAGAAGTATATATAAATAATTTAGTAAAATTTTATTAGTTTTTGCTTTTAAATTACCTATAAAGTGTTATTTACTTATCATTCAAACTTTTTATTTGTCTTGATAATCTGCTGATTTTCCTTGAGGCGGTATTTAATTTAATTATATTTTTTTTCACACCTTGCATTATCTTAGACTGAGCAACAGCTAAAGCTAAGTTAGCATTTTCTTTATTACCAAGACTGATTTCATGTACAACTTTCTTTATAAAAGTTTTTATTGCACTAGATCTTTTTTTATTGATTAGAGTTCTTTTTACTGTTTGTCTAGCAGCTTTTTTTGCTGAAGAATGATTAGCCATTACCGAGTCCCTTATATTTTAATTTTTAATTTCTTCATTAGCATCTTGCTGTATATTTCCTTTAGCATTAATATCTCTATCTACAAATTCAATATATGCTATCGGTGCTAAATCACCATAACGGAATCCGGCTTTTATTATTCTAGTATAACCGCCAGGTCTATCTTTATATCTAGTACCTAAAATATTTATAAGCTTTTCTACTGCTTTTTTATCTTTTATTTTTGATAAAATGCTTCTTCTTACCGTTAAATCAGCTTTTTTAGCTTTAGTAATTAGAGTTTCAATGTAAGGTCTTAATTCCTTAGCTTTTGGTAAAGTAGTTTTAATTTGTTCATGGGTTACAAGTGCTACAGCCATATTAGCGAGCATTGCTTGCCTATGACTACTTGTTACATTTAACTTTCTACCTTTAATTTTATGTCGCATTTTTATTAGTCCTTAATTATAAGAATCTTCATAACGTTTAGATAATTCCTGAATATTTTCCGGTGGCCAATCCGGTACATCCATACCGAATCTTAAATTAAATTTTGCCAATATTTCTTTAATCTCATTTAAAGATTTTCTACCGAAATTTGGAGTTCTCAGCATATCGGATTCCGTTCTTTTTACTAGATCCCCTATATATATTATATTATCATTTTTTAAACAATTTGCCGATCTAACCGATAATTCCAATTCATCAACTCTCTTAAGTAAATAAGGTGAAAACGGTAAAGCATCAGTTTTAACTTGCTTATCTTCTTCCTGTTCTTCAAAAGAAATAAATAATCGTAATTGCTCTTGTAAAATACGTGCAGCCAAACCTACAGCCATTTCAGGTAATAAATCACCGTTAGTTTCTACAAACATAATTAATTTATCATAGTCAGTAACCTGACCTACCCTAGTATTTTCTACCTTATAAGTAACACTCTTTACTGGGTTAAATAAAGCATCTATAGCTATTTCACCAATAGGTAAATTATCCTCATAACTATTTGTGCTAAGTACATATCCTTTACCAACCTTACAAGTTAATTCCATTTCAAGCTGCTTGTTCTTAGCTATATTACAAATTACATGATCCGGATTCAGTATTTCTACATCATGACCTGTTTCAATCATACCGGCCGTTACAACACAAGGTCCTGTTGCTTTTAATTTCATGATACGTTTTTCTGCAACATGCATTTTTACTTCAATACCTTTAATGTTTAAAATCACTTCCGATACATCTTCTTTTACACCGGGTATAAAAGAAAATTCATGTTCTATAGCAGGGATCTTTATAGAAGTGATAGCTGCTCCTTGTAAAGAAGAAAGTAATACTCTTCTCATAGCATTACCGAGTGTTAAACCAAAACCTCTTTCTAAAGGTTCAACTACAATTTTAGCTTTATTATTGGTTTCCGGAAAATTTTCATAAGCGACTTTATTCGGCTTTATTAAAGTATTCCAATTTTTACTTAACGATAACATTTAATACCTATGATTCTCTTATACTCTTCTTCTTTTTGGCGGTCTTACTCCATTATGAGCAATTGACGATACATCTAAAATTGATGTAACCACAAAATTTTGTCCGAATAAAGCTCTCATTGCTGATTCACGCTGAGCTCCCGGTCCTCCAATCCTAATAGAAATAGTTTTTAGACCATATTCTTTTGCTTTTTCCGACGCTCTATCAATTGTTACTTGAGCTGCATAAGGTGTTGCTTTTCTTGCCCCTTTAAACCCATTACCTCCTGCCGATGCAGAAGAAATAGTATTACCTTGGATATCAGTAAATGTTACTATAGTATTATTAAATGATGCTCGGATATGCACAACACCAAGAGTGATAGTTTTTTTCTTTTTCTTAACTTTAACCGTCTGATTCATTATTTATACTCTATAACTTAAACTATTATTTAACAGCTTTTTTCTTTCCGGCTATCGCAATAGCTTTACCTTTTCTAGTTCGAGCATTAGAATGCGTGTTCTGTCCTCTCACCGGCAACTTACGTATATGTCTAAGCCCCTGATAACATCTTATATCTTTCTTTTTCTTAATATTAAGCGTAACTTCTCGTCTTAAATCACCCTCAACTTTATACTCGCTTTCAATAATATTACGTAAGCTTATTAACTCTTGATCCGTAAGTTCTTTAACTTTTTTATCTTTCGATATTTTTGCTTTATTACAGATCTCTGCTGCCATAGTAGGTCCAAGACCGTAAATGTAAGTTAAACTCACAACTAAACGTTTATTATCGGGAATATTAACACTTGCAATTCTTGCCACAAATAATCTCCAAAATTTTACTGGTAACTAGAAAATAATATAAAAATCTTTATAAAGTCAATTTATTTTTAGTATTTTCTGTATATCAATTTCTATTTCTTGTTCATTTTTACTTCCATTAACTATATAAAAATTACCACTATTTTTATAATAATCTATTAACGGATATGTTTCTGTTTTATATACTTCAATTCTTTTTTTTATTACTTCTTCATTGTCATCTTTTCTATAATCAAATGTACTTGAACCGCAAACATCACATACATTATCAGTTTTAGGCTGCAAGAAGTAACTATTATATATTTTACCGCAATTTTTACAACTATACCTTCCTAAAACTCTTTTAATTAATAATTCATCTGAAACATCAAAATATATTATTTTAATTTTTTCTTTAACAAATGATTCAAAGAATTTCGCTTGCTCTAAATTACGCGGATATCCATCTAATATATAACCGTTTTTATATTCAGAGGATAATAAAAAATTTTTGATTACTTGATTAACTATTTCATTAGGGATAAGCTCCCCTTGCTTAACATAATTATTAATTAACTCAGCTTCACTAGTTGATGTTTTAATAATTGTTCTAAATATATCACCGATTGCTATATGTGGTAAATCAATTTTTTTAGCTATCTTTTTTCCTTGTGTTCCCTTTCCAGCTCCTGGAGGACCTAAAAAAATTACTATCACTATTTAAGCTCATTTTTAATTTTTTAATTTTACTTTCTTCATTAAACCTTCATACTTACTACTAAATAAGTAAGTTTGAATCTGAGTCATAGTATCAAGTACCACGTTCACTACAATTAAAAAACTCGTACCTCCTAAAGAAAGAGAGATTACATACTTATTCATTAATAGCTCCGGAATTACACATATTACACTTAAATATATCCCACCTATAACCGTAAGCCTTGTAAGTATATAATCAAAATAATCAGACGTATTTTTCCCTGGTCTTTTACCCGGAATATAAGCACCGTATTTTCTTAAATTATTAGCAGTTTCTTCAGAATTAAATACTATTGCAGTATAAAAAAAACTAAAAAACATAATTAATGCTACATACAATAAAATATATACGGGTTTTCCATGCCCTAAGTAATAAGTAAGCATGCCCATAGTTTCTGAATTACTATTAGAAAAATTAGCAAGCGTAGCAGGAAATAGTAAAATTGAACTAGCAAATATTGGAGGTATTACACCAGAAGTATTTAACTTGAGAGGCATATGCGTTGCTTCTCCTCCATAAATTTTATTTCCTACTTGTCTTTTAGGATACTGCACCAATAATTTTCTTTGGGCTTTTTCAAAAAATATAATTATAGCTATTAATACAACTACTCCAATACAAACAGCTATCGCTATTAAAGGCGATAATGCTCCTTTTCTTGATAATTCAAACATACTAATAATAGCACTAGGTACTCCCGAAATTATACCTATAAATATAATTAAAGACGTACCGTTACCTATTCCACGTTGTGTAATTTGTTCTCCTAACCACATTAATAGCATAGTACCTACAACCAAAGTAATTACGGTTGTAACTCTAAAGAAAAAACCCGCTAAAATTACTACAGGACCAGTATTTGTTACAATTGACTCTAAACTTATAGCAACTCCATAAGCCTGAAAAGAAGCAAGCAGAACCGTTAAATATCTCGATAGCTGATTTACTTTTCTTTTGCCGACTTCCCCTTCTTTTTTTAAATTTTCCAAAGGTTTATATGCAACTGACATTAATTGGATAATAATTGAGGCGGTAATATACGGCATAATTGCTAAAGCAAAAATGGACATTCTACCTAGCGATCCTCCGGATAGCATATTGAACATTCCGAGTATTCCGGATTGATTCTTTTCAGCCACACTACTTAAAGCAATTGAATCTATACCGGGTATAGGTATAAAAGACCCAAATCTACATTCTATAAGAATGAGAATAGTAAAAACAATGCGACTAACTAAATCATTACCAGATTTTTTAGAAAAATTCTGCCCCATATACTATAATAATTTTCCACCTGCTTTCTCGATTAAATCCTTAGCTTTAGAAGAATAAGCATCTAATTTTAATGATAGAGGAGAAGCGAAATCATCACTACAAATAGATAATAATTTCAATAATTTCTTATTATTTTTATTATTAACTACTCCGACTTCTACCAATTTTTCTTTCGTAATAGTATCATCAGCACTTAAACGCCCATCGGCTAATGCTTCTTCAATATTATAAATATTTATTATATTGTATTTTTTAGTTGAAATACAATTAAACCCTCTTTTAGGTAGTCTTTTGATCATAGGTGTTTGACCACCTTCAAAACCTTTTATTGCAACGCCGGATCTAGATTTTTGACCTTTAATTCCTCTACCGCCGGTTTTTCCTTTACCGCTACCAATACCGCGTGCTATTCTTTTCTTATTTTTTTTAGCACCTATATTATTATATAATTCATTTAATTTCATTTAAAAACTCTAATTACATATTTTCTATTTTTAACAAATGCTTTACTTTTTCAACCATCCCTTTGATTGAATTAGTATTTTCAAGAATAACAGTCTTATTAATTTCGTTTAAACCAAGCCCAACTAATGTCAACCTTTGATCATACTTACGACCTATAGCACTTTTAACTTGAGTAATTTTTATATTATTGATCTTATTATTCATAACTTCACCTTACTTACGCAACATTATTCATTAACTTGGATATCAGAAGATTTTACAGATATTTCATTTACTTTTTTATCTCTTCTCATAGCAATAGATTTTGGTGATGCAAGTTTATTTAATGCATCAAATGTTGCAGAAATCATTGCGTAAACATTCGTTGAACCTATTGATTTAGCAACAATATCATGAACGCCTAAAGAATCAAAAATTGCTCTCATAGACCCTCCGGCTATAACGCCCGTACCTGCTTTAGCTCTTCTTAAAATCACTTTAGCAGCTCCACTTTTACCCACAACATCATGGTGAATAGTCCTATTTTGATATAAAGGCACTTTCATCATTCTCTTTTTAGCGGCTTGTTTTGCCTTTCCTCGAGCTTCGTTTACTTCTTTAGCTTTTCCGTGTCCCGCTCCGACTCTGCCGACTTTATCACCGACAACTACATAAGCAGAAAAAGCAAATCTTCTACCGCCCTTTACTACTTTTGTAACTCTATTTACATCAACTAAAACTTCACTTAAAGTCTCTTCATTTTTTTTAACTTTAGACATTACTACAACCTTATAACCTAAAATTTTATTTTCTCTCTAGCTGCATCAGCTAGAGCTTTTACAACACCGTGATACTTATATCCGCCTCTATCAAATACTACTTCTCTTATCCCTGCAGAATCAGCTTTTTTTGCTATTTCTTCACCTACTTTGATAGCATTTTCAATATTACAATGAGATTTTTTTAATTTCTCATCTAAAGTTGAAGCAGAAGCAATCGTTATAGACTTAGAATCATCAATAATTTGTGCATATATATGTCTACCTGACTTAAATATCGATAATCTAACTCTATTAGATGTTTTAGATATTTTATGTCTTATTCTACTTCTTCTTTTTTCAAATTTTAGCTTAGCACTACGCATATTTAACTCTTAAATTTAATTTTTCTTACCTTCTTTACGCGGTATAAATTGATTTTCAAATTTAATCCCTTTTCCTTTATAAGGCTCAGGTGGTCTCTGTTTTATAATAATTGAAGCAAATTGTCCTAACTTTTCTTTATCTGTTCCCTCAAGAATAATAATATTTTGCTTAGGCACCTCTATTTTAATATCTGAAGGTATTTCAATTTTTGTATTATGGCTTTTAGCAAGCATTAAATTTAAATATTTACCTTTTATCATTGTCCTGTAACCGACTCCGTTAATTTCGAGTTTAAGCTTAAACCCTTCTTTAACGCCGGTAACCATATTTGATATTATGCTTCTTGCAGTACCCCACATAGCACGTGCATTTTTATTTGCGGCTAAAGGTTTTACTAAAAGCTTATTTTCTGCCAATGAAATTGCTATATTACCTTTAAAAGTTTTTGATAATTCGCCTTTAGGTCCGGATATTTTTACTTCTAAATCATTTAAACCAACTTTTACACCTTTAGGTATAGTAATCGGCAATTTTCCAACACGTGACATTTTTTTACCTTAAAATACTTTACAAATTACTTCGCCGCCGACATTTTTAATATGAGCTTCTCTATCAGACATAATACCGTAAGGAGTAGAAAGAATATATATACCCATATCATTATAATATCCTTTCAAATCTTTAATAGCAGAATATACTCTTTTTCCGGGCTTTGATACTCTATGAATTTCGCATATAGAAGCATCACCGTTAACAGAGTATTTTAAAGCTACTTCAGTATAACTAATATTATTTTTTTGAGTAGTTACATAATCTTTTATATAACCTTCTTTTTGCAAAACATCTAAAATTGAAGTTTTAATTTTAGAACTAGGAAAAGAAACATTTATTAATTTACTTTTATAAGCATTTCTAATTCTAGTTAACATATCTGCTACATTATCCGTCATTGACATATTATTTACCTATCGACTTTTACCAACTTGACTTAACTACACCAGGAACTAAGCCTCTACCTATTAATTCCCTAAGCTTATTCCTCGATATACCGAATTTTCTTGTAACACCTCTTGGTCTACCTGTAAGCTCACATCTATTTCTTATTCTAGTAGATGATGAATTTCTAGGTAATTGTGCAAGCGACATTACCAAAGAAAAACGCTCTTCTAATGAAATATTTTTATCATAAATTTTACTTTTTAACGCTAAACGTTTATTATGTAAACTTTGTGATTTTTTTTTCCTACTTTCGTTCTTTTTTATAGAACTTACTTTTGCCATTATATATATCCTAAAAAATTAATTATAAAAAGGTAAATTAAACCCTGATAACAAAAACTTACTTTCTTTATCTGTTTTAGCAGATGTAACGATTGTAATATCCATACCCCTTATTGTATCGATTTTATCGTAATTAATTTCAGGAAAAACTATCTGCTCTTTTAATCCAAAAGTAAAATTTCCTTTACCATCAAAACTTTTATAAGAAAAACCACGAAATTCTTTAACACGAGGTAACGCAACAATTACTAGCCTTTCTAAAAAATCATACATTCTATCTTTACGTAATGTAACCTTGCAGCCTATTTTCATATTTTCGCGTAACTTAAAGGTTGCAATAGATTTTCTTGCTAACGTTACAACCGGCTTCTGACCGGAAATCAAAGTAAGATCATTTACTGCATTATTAATTACTTTGGAATCGGCTATTGCTTCCCCTACTCCCATATTTATAACAATTTTCTTAATTTGCGGTATTTCGTGTTTATTTTTATAAGAAAATTCTTTTTGTAAGTATTTAATAATTTTTTGCTGATATAATTCTTTAAATCTTAACATTATTTACTTTCCTTACCGATAATTTCCCCTGATTTCTTTGCTACTCTAACCTTAGAACCATCTTCTAAGAATTTAAAAGCTACTTTGGTAGGGTTACCAGTTTTTGGATCGATGTGTGCAATATTTGAGATATGTATAGGTAATTCTTTAGTTATTATCCTGCCTTCACTCATTTGATTAGGTTTAGTATGCTTTTTTACTAAATTTACTCCAGAAACAATTACTTTACTGTCCTCAGGAAAAACTTTTAATATTTTACCTTTTTTTCCTTTGTGCTTTCCGGTAATAACAACAACTTCATCACCTTTTTTTACTTTTAATTTAATCATTTATAACACTTCCTCTGCAAGCGACATTATTCTAACATATTTTTTCGCTCTAAGTTCTCTTGTAACAGGACCGAAAACTCTAGTACCGATAGGTTCATCTTGTTTATTCAAAAGCACTAATGCGTTTTTATCAAATTTTATTGTACTACCGTCAGGTCTTACTACTCCGGTTTTTGTACGAACAATCACGCCTTTATAAACATCACCCTTTTTAACCTTACCGCCGGGTATAGCTTCTTTAACAGATACAACTATAACATCACCCAGCTTTGCCACCATATGGTGAGAGCCACCTAAAACTTTAATACACATAACTTTTTTAGCACCGGAATTATCTGCAACTTCCAAGATGCTCTGCATTTGAATCATAAACTACTTCCAATTTTTTATACACGAGAGATAAAATAAACAATCCACCTTATAAAGTCAAAGATTAAAAAACTTTATTCCCCATTTACCACTATCCATGTTTTGGTTTTTGAGATAGGACGACTTTCAATTATACTAACTTTATCTCCTTCTTGATATTTATTTTCTGAATCATGAGCAGCATATTTTTTAGATACTTTCACGAATTTTTTATAAATAGGATGCTTAAACTTTCTTTCTACTTTTACTGTAACCGTCTTATCAGCTTTTGAACTTATAACCACGCCTTGTAACACTCTTTTCGGCATTTTAATATTCCTCACTATTAGATCTTTTTGTTAATTCAGTTTTAATACGTGCTATAGACTTTTTGACTAACGAAAACCTACTAGTATTTTTTAACTCACCTAAAGCTTGTTGAAATCTTAAATTAAACAATTCTTTCCTTAAAAGATTAAGGTTTTTATAAAGCTCTTCTATTGTTTCAGTAGATAACTTACTTCTTAATAATTTCAAATCATTCATAACGTCTCACTATCCTTGTTCTAACAGGTAATTTTGCACTTGCAAGCTCCAAAGCTCTAAGTGCAACATTTTCTTCTACCCCTTCAATTTCAAATATAATTCTTCCAGGCGAAACTCTAACTGCAAAAAATTCAGGAGAACCTTTACCTTTACCCATTCTTACTTCGGCAGGCTTTTTAGAAACGGGAACATCCGGAAAAATGCGAATCCATAATCTTCCTTGCCTTTTCATACATCTAGTAGCAGCTTTTCTTCCTGCTTCTATTTGTCTTGCAGTAACACGCCAACCGTCTATAGATTTTAGACCAAATGATCCAAAAGCAAGCGTCGTACCTGCTTTTGCTTTTGAAACAACTCTACCCTTATGAGCTTTTCTAAATTTTTGTTTTTTCGGAGCTAACATTTTAATACTTAAAATTAATTATATCTTTTATTTTCTGTATATTCACCTTTATAAATCCACACTTTAACCCCTATAACTCCATAAGTAGTTATAGCCTCAGCTGTTGAATAATCAATATCAGCTCTTAAAGTATGTAACGGCATTCTTCCTTCTATATACCACTCGGTTCTAGCAATTTCAGCACCTCCAAGTCGTCCTGAACAATTAACTCTTATACCTTGTCCACCTTGTTTAAATGAAGCCTGAATTGCTGTTTTCATGGCTTTTCTAAAAGAAACTCTTTTTTCAATCTGTAGTGCTATAGTTTGAGCTACTATAGCAGCATCTATATTAAACTTTCTAACTTCGTGAATATTTATATAAACTTCTTTTAAAGAAGTCATTTTCTCGATAGCTTTTTTTAGCTTATCAATTTCACTACCGTTTCTACCAATAATGATATTTGGTTTTTTGGCATTAATATTAATTATAATACTTTTATTAGAAGGACGTTCGATTAAAACTCTGCTAATTTGAGCTTGATTAAAACCCTTATTTATTAAATCCCTAATTTTTAAATCTTGTATAAAAAGAGTTTTATAATGTTTTTCTGCATATAATACGGAATCCCAACCTTTAATTAAAGTCGGTCCAACTCTAAAACCATGTGCACAAACTTTCTGCCCCATTTTAATTATCCTCTTTTTCTGTAACAGTTATATAAAGATTACTAAAAAACTTATTTATTCTAGTTGCTCTTCCTTTTGCTCTTGGCATAACTCTTTTCATTACTAAAGCCTTACCTACAGTCGCTTTAGTAATAACCAATCTATCTATATCTAGACCTAAATTATTTTCAGCATTTGCAACAGCAGATTGTAAACAATCTTTTACAACTTTTGCAATTCTTTTAGGAGAAAAAGTTAATTGTACCAATGCTTCAGATACTTTCATATTTCTAATAAAGGCTGCAACTAAATTTAGCTTCCTTGGACTTACTCTAATAGATTTAGCTTTTGCCGTAGCAAAATTTTTATTTTCCTGTACCATATAAATCTTTACTTTCTTTTGACTTTTTTATCTGCTCCATGACCGTGAAATGTTCTAGTAGGAGCAAATTCACCTAATTTTCTTCCAACCATTTCTTCATTTACAGAAACCGGAATAAATTTATTTCCATTATGAACAGAAAAGGTAAACCCTACAAAAATAGGCAAAATCGTTGATCTTCTAGACCAAGTTTTAATCATTTCAGATTTACCTGATTCCATTAATTTTTGAACTTTCTTTATTAAATAACCGTCTACAAAAGGCCCTTTCCATATTGAACGTGCCATACTAATACCTAATTAATTTAAAATCTATTTTCTTTTCTTTATGATAAATTTTGAAGTACGTTTATTTTTACGTGTCTTCTTACCCTTTGTTGGGAATCCCCAAGGAGTAACAGGATGGCGTCCTCCTGAAGTTTTACCTTCACCACCGCCATGAGGGTGATCTACAGGATTCATTGCTACACCTCTAACATGCGGTCTCCAACCGAGCCATCTATTTCTACCTGCTTTGCCTAAATTAATATTTTTTTGATCCGGGTTAGATATACTACCTATAGTAGCTTTACAATCTAAAGGTACTAACCTAAATTCACCTGATCTTAATTTAATCTGAGCATATCCTGAATCTTTACCTACTAGATCTACTGAAGTACCTGCAGATCTTGCAATTTGGCCACCCTTACCGACTTTCATTTCAACATTATGTAAAGTAGTACCGATAGGAATAAATTTTAAAGGTAAACAATTTCCTATTTTTATATCAGCATCTTGACTTGATATTACTTTATCACCTACAGATAATTTTTGCGGTGCTAGAATATAAGAATATTCCCCGTCTTCATATTTTATTAAAGCAATAAAAGCAGTTCTATTAGGGTCATACTCTATTCTTTCAACAATAGCAGAAATATCTATTTTATTTCTTTTAAAATCAATAACACGATATAATTTTTTATGTCCTCCACCTCTGTGCCAAGAAGTAATTCTACCTTGATTATTTCGTCCACCGGTTTTAGATATACCTTTGGTCAAAGATTTTAAAGGTCTGCCTTTCCATAAACTAGTTTTATTAACTTGAACTAACTCTCTAAGAGAAGGAGTAATTGGATTAAAGTTTTTTAAAGCCATTTATTTAATTCCTCCGGCAAAATCGATATTATGGTCTTTTTCTAATGTAACAATAGCTTTCTTTCTATTGATTTGAGTCCCTATAATTCCTTTAAATCTTTTCTTCTTACCTTTAACGTTTAAAATATTCACTTTTTTTACTTTTACTTTAAATATTTCTTCCACAGCCTTTTTAACGGTAAGTTTTTCAGCAAATTTATCTACATAAAAAGCGTATTTATTTTGTTCTGAAAGGGTTGTAGTTTTTTCTGTAATAATAGGCTTTCTAATTAAATCGTAGTATTTATAAGAACTCATCTTAACCTCTCTTCTAAAACGCTCACTGCTTCTTGTGATAATAAGACATATTCATGTCGTATTATATCATAAACATTTGCTCCTATTTGCGGAACAATCACAGTATTATAAATATTTTTTGCAGCTAAAGAAAAATTAATATCTACTTCATTTCTGTCTATTACAAAGAAACTTTTTCCTTGAAACTTGTTTAATATATTTACAAGAGCAGAAGTTTTAGGCTTATCTAGCTTTAAAGAATCTATTACTAATAATTTTCCTTCAGCGAATTTCTCGGATAAAGCATGAATTAAACCAAGTTTTCGTACTTTTTTAGGTAATTTTGTTGCATGACTACGTACTCTAGGTCCGTGAGCTACACCACCACCACGCATCTGTACCGATCTAAGGGAGCCTTGTCTTGCATTACCTGTACCTTTTTGCTTAAAAGGTTTTTTTGTGGTTCCTGATACTTCTGATACTGTTTTAGTTTTGTGGTTACCGGACATTGCTTTAGCTCTCTGCCAATCAATAACCTGCTTTATTATATCATCTCTGATAAATTCAACAGCAAATATATCTTCATTTAAGCTAATCTCACCAACTTCTTCATTAGCAAGACTTAATATTTTAGTTTTCATCTTTATTTAACCTTATATAGTCTTATATAAAACTTTTATATAAATAATATTGCATGGCATTTTGTTAATTTAATAATCTTTAACCTCAACAAACATGTCTAAATATCTATTATACAGTTATTGAAACCTTTTTTATTGCATCTTTTACTAAAAGATATGAATTTTTGTGACCGGGTATACTACCCTGAATCATAATAAGCTTACGCTCTTTATCAACGGCAAATATTTTCAAATTTTGAATAGTAACTTGGTTACATCCCATATGACCGGCCATTTTTTTGCCTTTGAAAACCTTTCCTGGATCTTGTCTTTGTCCTGTAGAACCGTGCGAACGATGGGATATAGAAACACCGTGAGAAGCTTCAAGACCTCTAAAATTATGTCTTTTCATACTACCGGCAAACCCTTTACCTATAGTAATTGCCGTTATATCCACAAATTGTCCTGCCGTAAAATGATCTACTTCTAGACTTGCTGCTATATCAATAAAATTCTCTTCAGAAATTCTAAATTCTTTTAATTTAGTTTTAGGAGATATTTTAGCATTAGCAAAAACTTGTTTCATAGGTTTGATTACTCTAGATATTTTTTTATCTTTTACACCTATAACTAAAGCATTATATCCATGTTTTTCTAGAGTTTTATGCCCTACTACTTGACAATCATCAACTTTTACTAATGTTAAAGAAATTCTTTCTCCTTTATCATTAAAAACACTAGTCATCCCAATTTTTTGAGCAATTATACCGGTTCTCATTTATTCCCCACTCTCTAATTCAATCACTACATCAACACCTGCTGCTAAATCAACTTTACTTAAAGCATCAACAACCGCCGGATTCGGATCATCTATAACTAATAATCTTTTATGCTTTCTAATTTCAAATTGCTCTCTTGACTTCTTATGTACATGAGGAGACCTATTTACGGTAAATCTTTCAATTTGTCTAGGTAAAGGAATAGGACCATTAATGTTAGCAAATGTTCTTTTAACAGCACTAACTATCTCTTTTGTAGCTTGATCAAGACTACGATGATCAAATGATTTTAAACGAATTTTGATTTTATTTTTCATTCAGTAAACCTAATATTTAAACAGCAAGATGTTTTTAGACATCTTCCCAAACTTCACTTTTAGAGGTAATTTGTAAGTCGATTCGGTATTCGAATCTTCACGTACTTTTATGTACACTGCGGTTCTGGTTCCGTGTCTTCTTCAAATTCCTCTCTATAAGCCGGTTCAGAAAGATGTCTATTACATCTTAAAATATAAATACCTATTATTAAAAAATAATAGGTATTTATAAAATCAATTAATTATTTATTTTAGTTACTACGCCGGCCCCCACTGTTCTACCACCTTCACGTATAGAGAATTTTAACCCTTCCTGCATAGCAATCGGTTTAATTAATTCCACTGTAAAAGTAGCATTATCTCCAGGCATAACCATCTGCTTATCAGCAGGCAATTTTATTGTACCAGTAACGTCTGTTGTTCTAAAATAGAACTGCGGACGATAGTCATTAGTAAATGGGGTATGACGCCCACCTTCTTCTTTACTAAGCACATACACTTCAGCTTCAAACTTATCATGCGGTTTTATGCTACCAGGTTTTGCGAGAACTTGTCCTCTTTCAACTTCTTCTCTTTTTGTACCGCGTAGTAATATACCGACATTATCTCCGGCTTGTCCTTCATCAAGTAATTTTCTGAACATTTCTATACCGGTACAGGTAGTTTTTTGCGTATCTTTTAGACCGACTATTTCAATTTCCTCACCTACCTTAATTATTCCTGATTCTACTCTACCGGTTACAACAGTACCTCTTCCTGAAATAGAGAACACATCTTCTATCGGCATTAAGAAAGGTTTATCCGTAGCTCTTACAGGCTGCGGTATATAGCTATCTACTGCATCCATTAACTCATTAATAGCTTTTTCACCTTCAGGCTTTCCTTCTAAAGCTTGAAGTGCAGAACCTTTAATAATAGGTATTTCATCACCTGGGAAACCATATTTTGATAATAATTCCCTTACTTCCATCTCTACTAGTTCTAATAGATCAGGATCATCCACCATATCTACTTTATTTAAGAATACTACCATAGCAGGTACACCTACCTGTTTTGCTAGTAATATATGCTCTCTAGTTTGCGGCATAGGACCATCAGCAGCAGAAACTACTAATATTGCACCGTCCATCTGAGCGGCACCGGTTATCATGTTCTTTACATAGTCAGCGTGTCCCGGACAATCTACGTGTGCATAGTGTCTATTTTTAGTCTCATATTCTACGTGTGCAGTAGAAATAGTTATACCTCTTTCTTTTTCTTCAGGAGCAGCATCAATTTGATCATACGCTGTAGCTTTTGCTCCACCTGTCTTAGCAAGTACTATAGTTATTGCTGCCGTTAAGGAAGTTTTACCGTGATCTACGTGACCGATCGTACCTATATTAACGTGCGGTTTAGTTCGTTCAAATTTTGCTTTTGCCATATTATTACTCTCTACAATTTTTTAGGTTTAATACAAGTTAATTTTTTATAAGTGCATTTTTGTGCTAAATTTATTTGTTACCACTATCTCTGGAGCGGGTGATGGGAATCGAACCCACACAGCCAGCTTGGAAGGCTGGGACTCTACCATTGAGCTACACCCGCATTGTGGCACTGTTAATAAAATAATTTCAAAGCTATTTTGTTAACAATGCTATATCAATTTTATTCAGATTTATAAATATATACACAATGAAATCTTTTAAAATAAAATGATATGATATGATATGATTCCCTGAACCATTTAAGTGGTGGAGGGAGAAGGATTTGAACCTTCGAACGCTTACGCGGGCAGATTTACAGTCTGCTGCCATTGACCACTCGGCCACCCCTCCTAAAGAACTTTACTGTATTAATATAGACTAATTCACTGTAAAATACAATATATAATTAGTATTATATTAGGACTTAATAAAACTTCTTGCCGAATCATCAAATAAACAAATAGCAGCTTACACATTTATTTAGTTGTAACTTTCTATAATAAATAATAGTTTCTGTCAAGAACAAATTACTGACGGTTTTCAATAAGATGCAAAATAAAAAACTTGATTCTAAAAATTGTTATTATATGTATGGGAAACATCCTGTATTTTCTGCTCTAAATAATCCAAAACGTCAAATTGAAAATATTTTATGCACTAGGGAAATTTTTGATACAAACAAAAAATTAATAGGTACTAGATCTTATGAAATTGTTAATAACGATATTTTATCTAAATTACTGGAAAACCAAATACATCAAGGAATAGCTGCAAAAGTTAGACCAATTTTTTCTTACAATCTAGAGAACATAGATATAAAAAACCCAAAATGTAAAATTGCGATTCTTGATCAAATAACAGATACACAAAATATTGGAGCAATTATTCGTAGTGCCGCTGCTTTTGATATAAATGCTATAATATTACCTCAAGATAATTCTCCGAATGAAAGCGGCGGCATTGCTAAAGCGGCTTGCGGTACTTTAGAATTAATACCTATAATTAAAGTTACTAACTTACGCTCATGTATGAATTATCTTAAAAAACACGGCTTTTGGATTATAGGCCTAACAGGTTCTGCAAATGACTACTTTACCGATAAATTAATTTCCGACAAAATAGCATTAGTATTTGGCTCAGAAGATAAAGGCATGCGAAGATTAGTCGAAGAAACATGTGATTATTTAGCCAAAATCCCTATTTCTAAGAGAGTAGAAAGTCTTAATGTATCAAATGCCGCTTCTATAATTTTTCATTCATTACATAAATAATATTTTTAATAAATCAAATATTGTTTTTTATTTACTTCGATATAAATATTTAGTCTACTAAAATTAAAGTCATAAACTTTTATTATATTAATTAATTTGAGAGAAAAGTCATAAAAAGGGGACCAAATGAACAAATTATCGAGAGTTTTAAAAAGCAATTAGACATATTTATAAATGAACTTACAGAAGAAGAGATAACAACGGTTATATTAAACAATTTTTTTGATAAAGTGACAAATAACCTCAAGAATGAAAGATTAATTAATAATACTATATTTGATATATATCAAGGTAAAGCAGTAATTACTAAACCTATATATTCCGATTATATAGAATCTTCCGAACCTAAATATAACGAACATTGGCAAAAATTTTATAGTTTTAATCGTAATCTTATGATAGAAAGCACATTAGTATTTATTGCTAAGAATACGCGAGTTTCGTATTAATAGAGGAACTGAATAGCTGATAGTAACTGGGTTACGAGGATATTAGTAATATTGTTTTTGTTATAAAATGTACTTAAAACTGCATAAATTTTTAGTAAATTGTCTTTTTTGACTATAACTATTAAATTGTAAAACTTGTCACACCTCTTACAAACCTTGAAAGGATAAGGATTATAGCATATTCATTAACCATAATTTAGGCATCTTAATACGAAACTCGCGTTAAGAATCTAAAAAAAGCTTTTTTAACAGACAAATTATATTATAGCTTTGCTAATTAGCCGAACAATTAGACTTGAATGCAGTAAGTGATCATTTTATAACAAAAACCTTACTACATGACAATTTTTAGAGATGTAAGGACTAAAGGATTGAATTTTGCTGATAATTCATGATGATAACGGGGAAAGAACTTGGTTTACATATGAAAGATCATTCCGCCCCTCTAGTCGAATTATTACAAAAACATATTTCGCTTAATTTATCAAGAGCAAAATGTTTAGGATTATTTATCATTTCAATGCTTAACAGCAGGACAGTAAACATGTCATTGTTATGCAATAGAATGCCGTCTGGGATTAAAGCAGCTTCATGGTATAGAAGGATGCAAAGATTTATCTCTGAAATCTCAATATCATGGAGAGTATTACCTGTTATGTTAGTCATGATGACTGGGTTTGAGCAGGAGCAAAAATGGGTATTGTGTTTAGATAGAACGAATTGGAAATTTGGTAAACGACATATAAATATTTTATATTTAGCTGTCAGTTTTCATGGTATAGCGATCCCCCTTTTTGGAATTTTCTAAGTGATAAAAAGTGTGGTAACTCTGATTATATTGAGCGTATTGATCTGATGGAGTGTTTTTTAGAAGTTTTTGACAAAAACCGCATTGAAGCATTAACCGCTGATAGAGAATTTATAGGTAAGGAATGGCTCTCTTGGCTTAGAACAAATCAAATAAGATACGTTTTTCGAGTTAGAGAAAATAGACAATATATCAGTAATGCAAGGGGAAAAATGGTTAAAATACAAGAGTTATTTCGCCCTCTAGCCATAGGATCGCATGTGAGTTTGTCACAACGTAGAATTGGTACAAAAGGTGAAATATTTAATGTAGTAGGGATCAGAAATAAGAAGAGTGAACTTGCAGTCTTAATACATAGTGATGAGATCAAAAATCCTGCTGAGATATATGCTCAAAGATGGCAAATTGAAACAATGTTCAAAGCTTTTAAATCAGCAGGATTCAACTGTGAAGCAACTCATATTACTAATGATTTACGATTAGATACATTGATGCAAATATTGTCTATTGCATTTTGCCTAGCTTATCAAACTGGAGAGATTATAGTTTTAGATAAACCAATAGTTATTAAAAAACATGGTTATAGGCAAAATAGTATATTTCGTGTTGGATTAGATACATTGGTTAATATCTTGTATAATATTTCTACTCAATTAGTACGTTGGATACAGCTGTTGTCCTTGATATTCCAATATCCAAAGATGATAAAATGAAAAATTGTCATGTAGTAAGGAAAAAAATAGATAATTATATAACATTTAACAATTTATGAAAAATTACAGAACCGAAAGCGATTCTTTTGGAGAAATTCAAATAGAAGAAAAATTTTATTGGGGGGCTCAAACTCAAAGATCTTTAGAAAATTTTAAAATAGGCAAGCAAAAAATGCCTGAAATTTTAATTCGTGCTCTTGCTATTTTAAAAAAATGTACAGCACAGGTTAATTATGAGCTTGGTTATTTAGAAGCTAAAATAGCTACAAGTATCGATAAAGCCACGGATAGAATCTTAGAAGGCGAATTTGAGGATAATTTTCCTTTAGTAGTTTGGCAAACAGGTTCAGGTACACAAACAAACATGAATATGAACGAGGTTATTGCCTCTATTGCTAATGAAGAATTAACAAGCAAGAAAGGCGGCAAATCTCCAGTACATCCTAACGATCATGTTAATAAAGGACAATCATCCAACGACTCTTTTCCAACCGCTATGCATATAGCAACCGTACTTGCAACTAAACAGCAACTTATACCGGCTTTGAATAATTTATTTACCTCTTTGCAAGACAAGTCAAAAGATTGGGATAAAATCATAAAAATAGGACGTACCCACTTGCAGGATGCAACTCCTTTAACTCTTAAACAGGAATTCTCCGGATATATTACACAAATAGAGTATGCTTTAGAACGCATAGAAGATGCACTAAAAAAAGTTTATCTACTTGCTCAAGGTGGAACAGCAGTCGGCACAGGTATTAACTCAAAAATAGGCTTTGATATAAAATTTGCCGAGAAAGTGGCAGAGTTTACTAAACAACCCTTTAAGACGGCTCCTAATAAATTTGAAAGTCTAGCTGCCCACGACGCACTAGTAGAATTTTCAGGAACTCTTAATACTATAGCAGTTAGCTTAATGAAAATAGCAAATGATATAAGACTGCTCGGCTCCGGTCCAAGGTGCGGTCTTGGTGAGCTGCATTTACCCGAGAATGAACCTGGTTCTTCGATTATGCCCGGTAAAGTAAACCCTACACAAGTCGAAGCTTTAACAATGGTGTGCAGTCAGGTGATGGGAAATCATGTTACGGTTACTATTGCCGGCTCAAACGGACATCTTGAACTTAACGTATTTAAACCCGTAATAATATACAATATCCTACAATCTATAGAGCTGTTATCCGATAGCGTAAATAGCTTTGTTACTCACTGTGTTAAAGGATTAGAACCCAATATAGCACGCATTAATGATTTACGTGATAAATCGCTAATGCTTGTTACAGCTCTTAATCCGCATATCGGCTATGATAATGCCGCAAAAATTGCTAAAGAAGCACATAAGCACGGGATCACTTTAAAAGAAGCAGCTAAAAAACTCAATCTTTTATCCGAAGAAGAGTTTGATAAAATAGTAGTACCTGAAAAAATGGTTGGTCAATCTTAGATTTTAGATAAAGATATTAGTTTAAACTATTACTGTACAAAATCTTATAATATAAATAGGATAATATTAAATTAGTCTATTTATTATATTATCTATGTGAAACAAAATTTATCTAATCAAATTAACCTACTCGAAGCAAAAACTCATTTCTCAAACCTCATACAACGTGTGCAAGACGGAGAGCAAATTACCATTTGTAAGCATAATACGCCGGTTGCAAAAATTATACCTATAACTCAAAAGCCTAAAATGGATAATATAGTAGAAAAATTCGCTGAATTTAGTAAACGCGAGTATGTCCCCCTTCGGGGATAAGAAATCCCTCGCCTTCAGGCGAAGGGAAGATATTTCGTATTAATAGAGGAACTGAATAGCTGATAGTAACTGGGTTACGAGGATATTAGTAATATTGTTTTTGTTATAAAATGTACTTAAAACTGCATAAATTTTTAGTAAATTGTCTTTTTTGACTATAACTATTAAATTGTAAAACTTGTCACACCTCTTACAAACCTTGAAAGGATAAGGATTATAGCATATTCATTAACCATAATTTAGGCATCTTAATACGAAACTCGCGTTAATATAAAAGAGCGGTTATTCATCTTCTACCTTCATCTCTAAGCTCTTTAATAGTATAAGGAGCTAATGTTTTACCCTTACTAACGCGAGTTTCGTATTAAGATGCCTAAATTATGGTTAATGAATATGCTATAATCCTTATCCTTTCAAGGTTTGTAAGAGGTGTGACAAGTTTTACAATTTAATAGTTATAGTCAAAAAAGACAATTTACTAAAAATTTATGCAGTTTTAAGTACATTTTATAACAAAAACAATATTACTAATATCCTCGTAACCCAGTTACTATCAGCTATTCAGTTCCTCTATTAATACGAAACTCGCGTATATTAACTGCCATGCATGAAGGGCTTCCTATGGCCACTAACGATAAAGCATTAATCAAAGCATGTCATAATAACGACATCCCGCTATTATATAGTGAATTAACTTGAATTACGGACAATTTCTATATCATCTTTTAATTTTTTAAAAACATATATACTCGTTTAATTTTTTCTAGTATATAGCTTAAGCAGGTAAGGTAGTTACTTTTTGTAATACGTGATAAACAGCATCAAAAAAATATGTAAAGTTACTAGTATCTTTTCTAATTTGATGCTTACTATATGACAATTTTTCATTTTATCATCTTTGGATATTGGAATATCAAGGACAACAGCTGTATCCAACGTACTAATTGAGTAGAAATATTATACAAGATATTAACCAATGTATCTAATCCAACACGAAATATACTATTTTGCCTATAACCATGTTTTTTAATAACTATTGGTTTATCTAAAACTATAATCTCTCCAGTTTGATAAGCTAGGCAAAATGCAATAGACAATATTTGCATCAATGTATCTAATCGTAAATCATTAGTAATATGAGTTGCTTCACAGTTGAATCCTGCTGATTTAAAAGCTTTGAACATTGTTTCAATTTGCCATCTTTGAGCATATATCTCAGCAGGATTTTTGATCTCATCACTATGTATTAAGACTGCAAGTTCACTCTTCTTATTTCTGATCCCTACTACATTAAATATTTCACCTTTTGTATCAATTCTACGTTGTGACAAACTCACATGCGATCCTATGGCTAGAGGGCGAAATAACTCTTGTATTTTAACCATTTTTCCCCTTGCATTACTGATATATTGTCYATTTTCTCTAACTCGAAAAACGTATCTTATTTGATTTGTTCTAAGCCAAGAGAGCCATTCCTTACCTATAAATTCTCTATCAGCGGTTAATGCTTCAATGCGGTTTTTGTCAAAAACTTCTAAAAAACACTCCATCAGATCAATACGCTCAATATAATCAGAGTTACCACACTTTTTATCACTTAGAAAATTCCAAAAAGGGGGATCGCTATACCATGAAAACTGACAGCTAAATATAAAATATTTATATGTCGTTTACCAAATTTCCAATTCGTTCTATCTAAACACAATACCCATTTTTGCTCCTGCTCAAACCCAGTCATCATGACTAACATAACAGGTAATACTCTCCATGATATTGAGATTTCAGAGATAAATCTTTGCATCCTTCTATACCATGAAGCTGCTTTAATCCCAGACGGCATTCTATTGCATAACAATGACATGTTTACTGTCCTGCTGTTAAGCATTGAAATGATAAATAATCCTAAACATTTTGCTCTTGATAAATTAAGTGAAATATGTTTTTGTAATAATTCGACTAGAGGGGCGGAATGATCTTTCATATGTAAACC
Organism: Rickettsia endosymbiont of Ixodes scapularis; assembly: GCF_000160735.1. Classification (NCBI taxonomy): domain Bacteria; kingdom Pseudomonadati; phylum Pseudomonadota; class Alphaproteobacteria; order Rickettsiales; family Rickettsiaceae; genus Rickettsia; species Rickettsia endosymbiont of Ixodes scapularis. The sequence goes on from NZ_CM000770.1 coordinate 1,626,930, forward strand.
AAGTTCTTTCCCCGTTATCATCATGAATTATCAGCAAAATTCAATCCTTTAGTCCTTACATCTCTAAAAATTGTCATGTAGTAAGAATTTGATGTTTAATTTTAAACCAATAATGTTCTATAGGATTAAGATCAGGACTGTAAGTAGGAAGGAATAAAATACTTGCCCCTACCGATTCAATTAATTCTTTTACCTTAGAGTTTTTATGAAAATTAATATTATCCATTACTACGACTTGTCCTGCCCTTAATTCTTTAATGAGTATATCCTTGACATACGTCTCAAAAATAGCTTTATTACAATTGCCTTCAAATATTAGAGGTGCTACAATATTGCTATTAAATAGGCCAGCAATCATACTAATTCTGTGTTTGTGCTGATAAACTTTTTCACCATAACATCTTTCTCCTTTTGGGCTCCAGCCATGTTCTCGACACGCATTATCTTCTATTCCTGATTCATCCAAAAACACTAGTTTATCTTTGTCTATGGTGGTTATCTTTTCTATAAACTCATTTCTTAATTTATGATTTCTTTTGGGATGAAGAAAAGTTTTTTTATAGCTGTAACCAACTTTTCTAATCATGTTTATTATAGTTCTTGCTGACACTTTACTAGGATACAAGATGGCTAGCTCTCGACTGCTTTTATCTTTATTAGATTCCAAAAATTTTTTAAATCCTTCCATATCTGTTATTTTATGACTATGCCCTTTTTGATAGCCAGTTTTTAATTGAACATCTCCTGTTTCTTTCTTTAATTTCTTCCAATCATATATTACTTTACGGCTGATATTAAATACTTGACTTGCTTCTATTATTCTTTTCCCTGACTCAATATATTGAATCACTCCCTTTCTTAAATCATATGAATATGGACTTGGCATAACTATTTTCTAATTACTTTACCATATCCTTTTATTAATATCACTATCTTAATTGCCTATGCTATATACCGTAAATGGATTAGCATTAGCGGTATTCACTATGCCCTTAAAAAAATAAAATATTTCTTATAAATCATCCCTAATTCCATCCCTAATTCAAGTTAATTCACTATAAAAGAAAATAATCCACATTTTTCATAAAAAGTTTATGGAAATTTCTAAATCTTTTATTATACTTAAACATTAATTATATAAAATAAATGTTAGATTATCATGATTTTAAATATAAAAGCCCCTGAAAATATAGTATTAAAGCCGACCATTACGGTTTTCGGCGTTGGGGGTGCAGGTAGTAATGCAGTAAATAATATGATTAGTGCTAATCTGCAAGGTGCTAATTTTGTAGTAGCTAATACTGATGCACAATCGCTTGAACATTCTTTATGCACCAACAAAATACAACTCGGTGTTTCTACGACTAGAGGTCTTGGGGCAGGAGCTTCTCCTGAGGTTGGAGCACTTGCTGCTCAAGAATCAGAAAGCGAAATTCTTAGTTACCTAGAAAATAGCAATATGGTATTTATTACGGCAGGTATGGGCGGTGGTACAGGTACCGGTTCTGCACCGGTTATTGCACGCATTGCTAAAGAACTAGGCATCCTTACGGTTGGGGTAGTAACTAAACCTTTCCATTTTGAAGGCGGTCATCGTATGAAAACTGCCGATAAAGGACTTATTGAATTACAGCAATTCGTTGATACTTTAATTGTAATACCGAACCAAAATCTATTCCGTATTGCTAATGAACAAACGACGTTTGCCGATGCTTTCAAAATGGCAGATGACGTATTGCATGCCGGCGTTAGAGGAGTAACGGATTTAATGATTATGCCGGGACTTATTAATCTTGATTTTGCCGATATTAAAGCAGTAATGAGCGAAATGGGTAAAGCAATGATGGGTACGGGTGAAGCTAGTGGCGAAGATAGAGCTATTAAAGCGGCAGAATCTGCAATTTCAAATCCGCTGCTAGATCATAGCTCAATGTGCGGTGCAAGAGGTGTATTAATCAATATTACCGGTGGTTCCGACATGACCTTATTTGAAGTTGACAACGCTGCTAATAGAATTAGAGAAGAAGTAGATAACCTTGATGCTAATATTATTTTCGGTTCAACATTTAATCCGGAACTAAAAGGAATTATCAGAGTATCGGTTGTTGCTACCGGTATTGATACTGATAAAGTACCGACATATAAACCCGCAATAGCTGAAACTACCAATACAGTTCCTGAAGAAACTTATAATGAAGCTATAGCACAACCTACACAAATAGAAGAAATTCCTGATTTTAACAGCTACAGTACCGAAAATATTGAAATTACCGACTCTCCAATGAATCAAAATTTTATCGGAAATGAAAAAGAGCTAGGGTTACATGCAAATACTTTCAACAAATCTGAAGATGACTCACCAAAACCATCATTTTTAGGGAAAATATGGGGCTCTCTGCGTGCTTCAAATAATCAAACTTTAGAACACAAAAACGTTGTTGTTAGTACTCTAGATCAAGATAATAAAGAATCTGATATTCATGAAATACCGGCTTTTTTAAGAAAGAAACGGGATTAGATTAGAATATGAATATAATTTCAGAACAGAATAAAAAAGAATTATTAGAAATAACTGAAAATTTTCCTGCAGATATTGCATCACTAATAAATTATATAAATAAAACATTTAAATGTCACATTCATGATTTATCTTTATCGGATCAAAAAGATTTAAAGTTTTTTATAGCAAAAAGCTTTGCAAATCAAACTGATGTTTGTAAAACTAAAGAACATGCTCAAAATTTTTTACAAGAGCTATGGGAAGATTTATTTGAAGAGATATTGGGAGATAAGCCTGTATATAGTTTAGACATTGATGGAGCAACATACATGCCGAATTAGATTTTATCGAATTAAATCAAAATAATATGCTGAATACAAGATTTAGTGAAACCTCTCTTGATTTTAAATGAAATTGCTTTAGCAATGAATTTATATCAAGAAACATGAGAAGTTATAGAAAGAATAGTCATAGTCAGTATGATTTAAAAGTACATCTTATATGGATACCAAAATATAGGAAGAGAGTATTGATAGGCAAAGTAGCGGAAAGGGCTAGAGATTTACTAAGGCAGATTTGTATGGAACATGAAGTATATATAATTTCAGGGAAAATATCATGTGATCACGTGCATATGTTTATCTCATATAAATCACAAATATCTCTTAGCAAGTTAGTACAGTATTTAAAAGGTAGTAGCTCAAGAATTTTATTGCAAGAATTTGCTCATTTAAGAAAACAATTTTGGGGCAATCATTTGTGGGCTAGGGGCTATATGGCGGTCAGTTCAGGTAATATAACTGATGAAATGATACAGCACTATATTGATGAACAGGAAGGTGAACCTGTGAATGATGATCGATTTCTAATCGATTCCACTTTATAACCCCTCAGCTTATAGCTGAGGGTTCTTTAGTTTAATAGAAACACTACCTAACTTTTCTAGTGATAAACAAAAATATAAAGCTGAACTAGTTTTTACAGAATTAAAACAAAATAATTTTGCAAATATATATTTGGAAAAACAGCAATATAACTCTCAGAGTATTCTTATTTCAAATATACAAAATAATCACAATAATTACATATTATTTCCTAAAATTATAAACCTTGAAGAACAAGTTACCATAGATGTATTAAATAATTTATTATTAGGTGCTAATAATAAATGTAATTTTTTTGAATCCAATAACAGATCAGAAATATATTTTAGATTACCTAATAATAAAAGGCTTGCCATGAAAGTTTTTAGTTTAAATAATCAGCCTATATTAAAAGAAAATAAATTTGAAAATGCTATATTATTTTTAAGTAAAAAAATAAACGAAAATGGTGATGTTGACTATAATGAAGGCTTTAGTGCTGATATAGCCGATGGCAAAATAAATTCTTCTTATATAACTCCTTTAGGCGAGATAATAGATTTGAATTAAAAAATAATAATATGATAAACAAAATTATACTACTTCTTACATTATGTTTTTTAAATACTCATTTACTAGGCTAATAGCGATAAGCGGTTAAAAGATATTGCACTCTATCCTACGCCACTTGAAAATCAAAAGCGTTATGTAATTCATTTACCTACAGAACCTAATGAGGAAAGGTTGAAAGTAGAATTACAAGCTACAAAAGATGCAATGAAAGATTGTAATCGTGTTTGGTTTGGCGGTAAGCTGGAAACAAAAACTTTAGAAGGTTGGGGATATAATTATTATGTAATCGATCAAGTTAGCGATCACCCTGCTAGTATAGCATAGGCAATTAAGATAGTGATATTAATAAAAGGATATGGTAAAGTAATTAGAAAATAGTTATGCCAAGTCCATATTCATATGATTTAAGAAAGGGAGTGATTCAATATATTGAGTCAGGGAAAAGAATAATAGAAGCAAGTCAAGTATTTAATATCAGCCGTAAAGTAATATATGATTGGAAGAAATTAAAGAAAGAAACAGGAGATGTTCAATTAAAAACTGGCTATCAAAAAGGGCATAGTCATAAAATAACAGATATGGAAGGATTTAAAAAATTTTTGGAATCTAATAAAGATAAAAGCAGTCGAGAGCTAGCCATCTTGTATCCTAGTAAAGTGTCAGCAAGAACTATAATAAACATGATTAGAAAAGTTGGTTACAGCTATAAAAAAACTTTTCTTCATCCCAAAAGAAATCATAAATTAAGAAATGAGTTTATAGAAAAGATAACCACCATAGACAAAGATAAACTAGTGTTTTTGGATGAATCAGGAATAGAAGATAATGCGTGTCGAGAACATGGCTGGAGCCCAAAAGGAGAAAGATGTTAACGCGAGTTTCGTATTCAAAAAGTCGCTGAATAGCTGATAGTAACTGGGTTACGGGGATCTTGATAATACTGTTTTTGTTATAAAGTGAGTACAAAATACAAATTGCTAATTAAAATATGGTATTTATAGTATTAGAAAAAAGTTTATAGGTTATTGAAAAAACTTTAAGAGCAATAACCTATGATAATGGATTTTACAGAAATATTTTGTTACGTCGATGATTTTTTTCAAGAATTAGACAAGCATACAAATTCAATTACTAACCATAACAACAAATCTGGTCCTAAAAGTCGACTGAACAGAAGTGAGGTAATAACAATTATAATAGGCTACTGGCAGTCATCTTATGATTGTTTTAAGAATTATTATCTGAAGCAAATATGAATTCATCATCAAAGAGATTTTCAATTAGTAAGCTATAGTCAATTTATAAAAATAATAGGTCCACATTTACCACTATTAGTACTAATATTCAATTCTATTTTGGATCAGTGTGACGGACTCTCTTTTGTAGATTCAAGTAGTATAGAGGTATGTAAGAGATACCGTATTTCAATGAATAAAGTGTTCGCCGGCATAGCAGCAAGCAGTAAGACAACAAAAGGTTGGTTCTATGGACTTAAACTACATCTAATAATTAATAGAGCCGGTGGTATAGTTAAAGCATCTTTTAGCCCTGGCAATAAGGATGATAGAAAACAGCTGGAACTGATAATCAAAAATCTTTTTGGTAAAGTATTCGGAGATCGTGGTTATATTTCGCAACAATTATTTCTACAACTTTTAGAGCAAGGAATTTTTATGGTAACTAGGGTAAAGAAAAATATGAAAAATAAACTTATGTCTATGTTGGATAAAATATTATTGCTTAAAAAAGCATTAATAGAATCTGTGTTTAGTAAAATTAAACTATTGGGGAAGTTTGAGCATTCAAGGCATAGATCAGTTACAAATGCCTTTGTGCATATGGTTGCAGCACTGATAAATTATCAAATGTCTGATAATAAACCTTCTATTACATCTCTCTTGATATGCTAAATCCTATGCTATATTAATTCGAAACTCGCGTTAATATGTATCTTGCAGCCGCTAAAGCTAGTTGCACTTTACCTAAGAAATTTTGGTATGAAAAATTCCGTAATAATCAAATAGAAAAATTCGGAGCTGATCATCCGAATAATAAAAATTTTAAACCTTAAATGTGATGGTTCACATTAGTTAGTGTTGTTGTGTGAATTCATTTTAAAATAACGCGAGTTTCGTATTAAGATGCCTAAATTATGGTTAATGAATATGCTATAATGCTTATCCTTTCAAGGTTTGTAAGAGGTGTGACAAGTTTTACAATTTAATAGTTATAGTCAAAAAAGACAATTTACTAAAAATTTATGCAGTTTTAAGTACATTTTATAACAAAAACAGTATTATCAAGATCCCCGTAACCCAGTTACTATCAGCTATTCAGTTCCTCTATTAATACGAAACTCGCGTTAAAAAGTTAATTTATAGAAAGATTATATTGAGAAGATTTAAAGTCAAGGAAAAAGTTACAATATTTTATGATTATAGTTATTTAAAACTTCTTTGACTAATGAAGTTGTTATTTTTCTTTTGGAAATTAAAGCAAAATGGTTAATATTTTCTAATATTTCTATAATTTTAGAATATTCCCTAGGCAAATTTACTAAAAGAAAATCTATTATTTGTCTGGATATTGTTACCGAAGAAATAGAAAAATGCTTAAATATTAGAATTTTGATTAATTCATCGTCAGGTGAGTTTAATACAATACTAAGTACTGATTTAATACGTGAAGATAAATCGGGTAAAGTAAAATTTCTGCTTTTATCAGATGAGGTAAGTAAAAGATATTTTTGTTTTTCGTTAATAATATTAAATATATGAAGTAATTCCGGCTCTTGCCAGTTTTCAATATCTTCAATGATAAAAGCATTATATTTTTCTAAAATTTCTTCACTAAAAAAAATATCTTTAATAATATAGGCATTGCTTAAATTTTGCCATATTTTGGTTAAATAAGTTTTGCCTGACGAAGAAGGTCCTTTAATTAATAAAGTAAATTTATAAGGATTAACGCCAAAGCCGCACTGCCAATTTTTTATAATATTATAAGCTTGATCGTTAGAACTAGAAACAATAAACTCATCAGGATGATATTTATTAGAAGTAGTAAAACGAAATATATATTGCTGCACTGTTATAAGAATTTTTTAGCCATCTGTTCGATAGAATTTGCTAGATTTATAAAATTTAATTAGATTCAGGAGTAAAATTTTTGTAATCCCTACAATCGGTATAGCAAAAAATATTCCAATAATTCCAAATAAACTGCCGCAGGCAAAAATCGAGAATATAATCCAAAGAGGATGCAACCCTATTTTATCACCGATAATTTTAGGAGTTAAAATATAAGACTCACAAATATTCCCAACTAAATAAATTATCATTATATATAATAATTTTGCGGTCATGCCGAAAGTTAAATAACCGATAATTAGAGTCAAAAGAAACGATATAAAAGTACCGATAAAAGGAATAATAACTAAAAATCCCGTTAAAATGCCAAGTAAAAGAGCGAGATCAATACCTATTACGGTAAATGCAATACTATAATAAGTAGATAATAATAAGCAAATATTTAGCTGTCCTCTTATGTAAGCAGATAACAGATTATTAATTGCCGATAATATTTCAAGGATTTTCGGTCGGGTTTTTATAGGTAATAATGATTTCATGTTTGCAATAATTTTAGCCCAATCACGTAGGAAATAGAATAATATTATAGGTATAAGTAAAAATAAAACAAATATGTTAATGGTAATAATGGTATAACGCCAAAAATTATTAGCAATACTGCCAAGTATAGTAAATATACTATTTATAAAATTGCTTAAAGAATTCTTGATTTTATCGGCAATATCAGGTTCTATCGAATAAATTTTTGCCATTATAGGCGGTAATATTTCTGCTTGTAAATAATTTTTATATTTTGGAATATTATTTATAAAAGTAAAAATTTGTCTATAAATTATCGGCACTAAAATAGTTAAGCTTAAGAAAAATATGCTCAAAAATATCAGATAAATTATGCTTGATGCAAATTTATCTGATATTTTAAATTTTGATGCGATAAAACCTATAGCAGGTTGTAGTAAGTAAGATATTATAAATGCGATAAAAAATGGTTTTACTGCGTCTGAAATTAGCATAAAACCGCTTATAAAAAGCCCTAAAAAAACTAGCCAAAATATAGCGGTTCTATTCATATTATTTTCCCCATTTTCTATACGAAGATCAACTTCAAAAAGAGCTAGGAGTTCACAAGGCAAGGTAAGCTGCGTATACTTAATATAGTTCGAACCGAAGCTCTTGTAGAACATTGAGCCAATTTTTGAAGCTCTACCTTAGTATTAAGATTTTTTAGCTACTTGTACGGTAGCAGGACGAAGTAGTCTATCTCTAATTTTATATCCTGATTGCATTAAAGTAATAATGCTATTCGGTGCATGATCAGGATGTTCTATCTGCGAAATTGCATTATGTAAATTATAGTCAAACATTGAACCTATTTCCGGCTTTATTTCTTCAATATGATGTTTATGAAAGATTTTGTCCAGCTCATCTTTAGTCATCTGAACGCCTGCAATAATATTTGTGACTTCTATATCAGAATTTGCCGGTTTATGTGCTAATGCTCTTGAAAGATTATCACTAACATTTAGTAGTTCTTTAGCAAATGTAGCAATTGCATAATCTTTTGCTTCGTCACGTGCTTTTTCTAAACGCTTTCTTGTATTGTCTATTTCGGCAGTAGTTCTAATTAGCTTGTCTTTTAGCTCTTCAATTTCTGCTTTTAACGCTGTTATCTCTGGATTTGCTGTTTCAACTATCTCTTCAGCAATATCATTTATTGTTTGTTCATTATTTTCTATATTATCATCTATCATATTATTTACTTTATATTTATATTCTTTTTTGAGATATATATAGATATAATAAAAATTTTTTCAATGGTAAATTAATATTATGAGACAGTCAGGAAGAAAAAGCAACCAATTACGTCCTATTTCATTAGAATTATCCCCGCTTGTTAATGCGGAAGGCTCATGCCTTATTAAAATCGGTAATACGCATGTTATGTGTAGTGCTACTTGTGAAACTACCGTACCGCCATTCTTGAGGGGACAAAATCAAGGTTGGATTACTGCCGAGTACGGTATGCTTCCCGGTTCTACATCACAGCGTATTAAAAGAGAAACAGCACTCGGAAAACAAGGCGGAAGAACGCAAGAGATACAGCGTTTGATAGGTAGGGCGATGCGATGTGTAATTGACTTGAAGAAACTAGGGGAGAGGCAAATTATCATAGATTGTGATGTTATTAATGCTGACGGCGGTACTAGAACGGCAGCAATAACAGGGAGCTATGTAGCATTGCACCTAGTTATTAGATCCTTGATGAAAAAGAGAGTTTTAAAGGTGAATCCGTTAATTAGTCAAATTGCAGCTATTTCTTGCGGTATATATAAAGGCGAGGCAATACTAGATTTGGATTATTTGGAAGATAGTGATGCCGAAGTGGATAGTAATTTTGTGTTTGCAGGTAACGGTAATTTAATCGAAGTACAAGGCACGGCAGAGAAAAATCCTTTTTCCGAAGAGCAGTTTTTAGCAATGTTAAAACTTGCCAAAGGCGGCGTGGCAGAATTGTTTAAACTACAAAATCAAGTACTACTTGGGTCTTAGAAAGTTGCTACGTGGATCAGTTTTCCCGTTATTATTGACGAAGCAATCCAGTAAAAAATGCTGATTTATAGCATTTTTTTGTTATTTTTCTGGATTACCGTGTTGCTTCGCTCCTCGCAAAGCATTGTTGCATGGATCAATTTCACCTTTGTCATCCCGTGGCTTGACCACGGGATGACAAAGTGGGTTTTACCGGTCCATGCAACAATGCCTCCTTGCAACGACGGTTCATGTATCCACGCAATCAAGCTTCCACAGGAATAACATATTTATTAAGCGTATAGATTATAATCAAAAGCAATATGTTCACCTGATAATGTAATTATCTTATCTCGATTGGTATTATTTATAAATACCTTATGATTAAGGTCTGTTACTTTAACATTACTATATGGTCCTAAGATCAATTCCTTAATATCACCTATGGTTTCAAACGTAACACGCTGATTAGCTCCAATTGTTATTTTATCATGGGATATATTAATATTTGCTGTTCTACTTATCTTTGGTAAAAGTAATAGTTCCATATTTCGGATCGTTCATATTTTCCTCTTTGAATGAATTTTAAGTTGTAAAATCATTACTAYAATATTCCATATACTACTTCAATTAAAAATTTTTTTAATTTAGCTCTTTATTCAATTTATAATTGTTATTATAGTGTATTTTTTAAATTTAAGCGTCTATGGCATTAAGATTATATTATTGTCTAATATGTCTTATAATTATTTTAAATATTAATAAAGTGCATGCCTAGGCATGGTTGTTAGAGCAGGGAAGATATAGATATATTGTAGGGGGTAATAAAGTTAATAAGATATCAAAAAACGAGAAAAAGCAAAGAGAAGAAGCCGTTTTATACATAAGAGAAAGAGTAGCTTATCTATGGGAATACCTCAAAAAAGTGAGTGATCAGCCGAGTCTTTATACAAAAATCTTACGACAAATAAAAAGATTAGAGCAGAAGATAGTAGAATTATCATCTTACCAAGATGAGCAATTTGTAAGTAGTACTGTAGAATACGTACCGATAATCAAAATATTGGAGTACATTTTTTGTACAAAGAAGATAAATTTTTGAATGAAAAAAACATAAGCACGGATGCTTCTATTTACTATAAATTGAAGCTATTTGAAGATAACGATTTTGTTATTTCGGCTCAGCATAAAATTTTAATGAGTAAGAGAAAAAACTTAAAGAAGATTTTTTAGGGGAAGTATCATTATTAATGGGAATGTCTAAAAATATCCGCTCTGTTACTATCTTTAATCAAAATATATTTAGCCTTGGACATTCAATTAACGCGAGTTTCGTATTAATAGAGGAACTGAATAGCTGATAGTAACTGGGTTATGAGGATATTAGTAATATTGTTTTTGTTATAAAATGTACTTAAAACTGCATAAATTTTTAGTAAATTGTCTTTTTTGACTATAACTATTAAATTGTAAAACTTGTCATACCTCTTACAAACCTTGAAAGGATAAGGATTATAGCATATTCATTAACCATAATTTAGGCATCTTAATACGAAACTCGCGTTAGTATACAATATTATCAGGCGAAACCAAAG
>NZ_CM000770.1:1638578-1661282 GCF_000160735.1 Rickettsia endosymbiont of Ixodes scapularis
ATATTACTAATATCCTCGTAACCCAGTTACTATCAGCTATTCAGTTCCTCTATTAATACGAAACTCGCGTTAATTAAGTAAGTTAAGGTCAATAACTAAAGAACCCTCAGCTATAAGCTGAGGGGTTATAAAGTGGAATCGATTAGAAATCGATCATCATTCACAGGTTCACCTTCCTGTTCATCAATATAGTGCTGTATCATTTCATCAGTTATATTACCTGAACTGACCGCCATATAGCCCCTAGCCCACAAATGATTGCCCCAAAATTGTTTTCTTAAATGAGCAAATTCTTGCAATAAAATTCTTGAGCTACTACCTTTTAAATACTGTACTAACTTGCTAAGAGATATTTGTGATTTATATGAGATAAACATATGCACGTGATCACATGATATTTTCCCTGAAATTATATATACTTCATGTTCCATACAAATCTGCCTTAGTAAATCTCTAGCCCTTTCCGCTACTTTGCCTATCAATACTCTCTTCCTATATTTTGGTATCCATATAAGATGTACTTTTAAATCATACTGACTATGACTATTCTTTCTATAACTTCTCATGTTTCTTGATATAAATTCATTGCTAAAGCAATTTCATTATATCTTCCCTTCGCCTGAAGGCGAGGGATTTCTTATCCCCGAAGGGGGACATTAAAAATATTTCATTAATTAATTACCCAAAAGATAAGCTAGACGTTAAAATTATTATCGAAGATGACGATTATCTAATGATTAAAGAAGTAGCCTTATATAATTTACCGTCTTATTTTCATGTTATATCTGTTCTGAAAAGTTTACCAAGAACTAAAGCCGAAAGCCCTTAATTATGCTCTAGAATATTCACGTGGTGAGTATCTAGTAGTATATGATGCTGAAGATAAACCTGAACCTGAACAGCTACTTAAAGCTCTAACAATGTTTAGAAGTTTATCTGATGAATATGTTTGTCTTCAAGCTAAGCTCAATTTTTATAATAAAAATGAGAATATTTTAACCAAAATGTTTAATATAGAATATAGTTTATGGTTTGAATATATCTTGAAAGGATTAAGTTTGCTAAAACTTCCTACACCTCTTGGGGGTACTAGTAATCATTTTAAAACGGATATATTAAATAAGCTTGGCGGATGGGATGCTTATAATGTAACAGAAGATGCCGAGCTTGGTATAAGAATTTACTCACAGAACTATAAAGTAGCTATCCTTGATTCCTATACTCTAGAAGAAGCTCCGAATAGTTTAGGTAATTGGCTAAATCAAAGATCACGTTGGATTAAAGGCTTTTTGCAAACATTTTTTGTATTTAAAGCACAAAAAGATAAATACCAAAAGTTTACTTTATTGCAAGTAATAACAATTTACATTTTTATCGGCTTATCTACTTATAATTTTTGGAGTTTACCCTTTATAATATTTTCTATTGTTATAAATAAAAATTCTATAATTAATTATTTATGGCTTATTAATATAGTATTTTTTCGCTTTTATATCTTTATAGTACTGCTCTGTATATATTAAAAAATTCTTTAAAAAGCGGGAAAGTAAAATTTCAGGATATAGTAGCTTTGATCTTATGGGCTAGTTATTTTATATTACATACTTTAGCTTCATATAAAGCAGTATTTGAAATAATTTTTTGTCCTTTCAAATGGAGTAAAACTAAACACGGCACTAGTTTAGAGGATTTTGAGAAAGAATAGACCTCTAATAAAAAAATTTTTATTCTTGCCCCTTGAATTAACAAAAATAAAATATATATTAGTATGTACATTTAAAGATTTAATAATTGGAGGTTAAAATGTCTTTTAAACCATTACATGATAGAATTGCAATAAAGCCTATCGAACACGAAGAAAAAACTAAAGGTGGAATTATTATTCCGGATACCGCAAAAGAAAAGCCGATGCAAGGTGAAATAGTAGCCGTAGGTAACGGTATTCGTAATAAAAAAGGCGAAATTCATCCTTTAGAGCTAAAAGTAGGCGATAAAGTTTTATACGGTAAATGGGCAGGCAGCGAAATTGAAATTAAAGGCGAAAAACTGATCGTTATGAAAGAAAGCGACGTATTTGGTATTATTAATTAATTATTTGTTTTAAGGAGAAATTAAATATGGCAACAAAACTTATTAAACACGGCTCAAAAGCTCGTGAGCAAATGCTAGAGGGCATTGATATACTTGCAGATGCAGTAAAAGTTACTTTAGGTCCAAAAGGCAGAAATGTACTTATCGAGCAATCATTTGGTTCACCGAAAATTACCAAAGACGGTGTGACGGTTGCAAAATCGATTGAGTTAAAAAATAAAATTAGAAATGCAGGAGCTCAGCTATTAAAATCAGCTGCTACAAAAGCTGCAGAAGTAGCCGGTGACGGTACTACTACAGCTACGGTACTTGCTAGAGCATTAGCTCGTGAGGGTAATAAGTTAGTAGCTGCCGGTTATAATCCTATGGATTTAAAGCGTGGCATGGATTTAGCGGTAAATGCAGTAGTAGAGGAAATTAAAAAGTCTAGTAAAAAGATTAATAGCCAAGAGGAAATCGCACAGGTTGGTACTATCTCTTCAAACGGTGATAAGGAAATCGGTGAGAAAATTGCTAAGGCAATGGAGGAAGTCGGTAAAGAAGGCGTGATAACCGTTGAAGAAGCAAAGAATTTTAGCTTCGATGTTGAAGTAGTTAAAGGTATGATGTTTGATAGAGGTTATCTATCTCCGTATTTTGTAACGAATTCCGAGAAAATGGTTGCTGAGCTTGAAAACCCTTTCATCTTACTATTTGAGAAAAAATTATCAAATTTACAACCGATGTTACCTATACTTGAGGCTGTAGTGCAATCACAACGCCCACTATTAATTATTGCTGAGGATGTTGAGGGCGAAGCTCTTGCAACGCTTGTAGTCAATAGATTACGTGGTGGTTTAAAAGTTGCGGCAGTAAAAGCTCCCGGTTTTGGCGATAGAAGAAAAGCAATGATGGAAGATATTGCTATCCTAACTAAAGGTGAGCTTATTACTGAAGATTTAGGTATGAAGCTTGAAAATGTGAGTATTAAGAGTTTAGGGGCGGCAAAAAGAGTAACAATTTCTAAAGAAAATACCGTAATTGTTGATGGTAATGGTGATAAGAAAAATATTGAGGATAGAGTGTTGCAAATTAAATCTCAAATAGCTGAAACTACTTCTGATTATGATAAAGAAAAACTACAAGAGCGTTTAGCTAAACTTTCCGGCGGTGTTGCCGTATTAAAGGTTGGCGGTGCTACGGAAGTTGAAGTGAAAGAGCGTAAAGATCGTGTTGAAGATGCACTTGCTGCTACAAGAGCGGCAGTTGAGGAAGGTGTTGTTGCCGGTGGCGGTGTAACATTACTTCATGCATCACAAACTTTAACAAAGCTTAAAGTAGAGAATAAGGATCAACAAGCAGGTATTGAAATAGTAATAGAAGCTTTAAAGGATCCGCTAAAACAGATTGTTGAAAATGCCGGTGAAAACGGTGGCGTAGTAGTTGGTAAATTACTAGAACATAAGGATAAAAATTATGGCTTTAATGCTCAAGATATGCAATATGTCGATATGATTAAAGCAGGAATTATTGATCCGGCTAAAGTAGTGCGTACTGCACTTCAAGATGCTGCTTCCGTTGCTTCGTTAATTATTACCACGGAAACTTTAATTGTTGATGAACCTTCTGATAAGAAAGAGCTAACGCCAATGCGTGGCGGTATGGGAGGTATGGATTTCTAAGTCTATATCTCCCCATAAGATAGGTTATGCAATAGGTCTAATAAACCCGTTTTGTTGTATTGCTCGTTCCCCTCATTGCGAGGAGGCATTGTTGCGTGGACCGAAAAACCTGTTCAATGTCATATCATTATCCAGAAAACAACTAAAAATACTAATAAATTTTAGTATTTTTAACTGGATCCCGCTACAAGCTCGCGGGATGACAATTAAGAAACTGGTCCACGCAGGCAATGTCTGCTTGCAATGACGATTTTAACAACGTGCCGTACAACACATTATCAAGTCGCAGTAGGACACTGAAAAACTGATTTATGCAACAAATGGGTTTTAAAGCGATTCTTTGCTTAATTTGAAAATAAATTCTTTAATAAAACTCTCCCTCAAAAAATAAAATATAGAATTTCTTGTAATTATTTCAATAAATGGTTGTAAATATTTTTTAATTTTATAATAGCTCAACCTTTTGATCATCCTATATAAGACTGTTAACAAAATAACTTTAAAGCTAATTAAATTCTTTTTAACTGCAAATTATAAGATTTTTTTGAAATAGGGATATCTATTACTGTAAAAATCTTATTAATTTTCATTTAAAAATCTCTTTAATTATCAATTAAAGTTATTTTGTTAACAGTCTTATATAGGATGATCAAAAGGTTTAAAGCGGTTTTACGCCTTAATTATTAAGAATAGATTTCTTGTTGAAGCTATAGGCAAGGTTAATCTATAATGTATATATTCGTTTAATTTAAAAAATTAGTAATAAAAGTTTCTAGCTTTTGGTCGGTTAAACTACGCTAACTAAAATTAGTAAGGTTTTAGAAAAATTACTATTCTTATTTTAAAAAAATCTTATAATTTATACAGTTAAGAAAGACTAAAATAAGATAATTTAAATTTTATATATAAAACTTAAAAAATTAGGTTCTAAAAGAAATCTAAATAATGTGAATTTAGGATAAAAGATAAAATAATAGGGTAGTGCGAAGCTCGCCACAAGCTTAATTTTTCCTATTAATATCAACTAAAGCTAGGCTTTATTAATATTTACTAAAAATAGCAAATTAATTAGAAATATTAATAGAACTTAATAAGTTTATTGCTTTAATTGGTGTTTAGTTATTCGTAAGTATAACTAACTGAATTAGTATAAATTAAGGAGGTATTTTTTGCTCCAAAGGGTTATTAAACATTTAAATCATAATTTATCTAAACATGATATTGCTGCTCAAATAACAGGTAGGATCAAACATCCAATATCAATTTTATATAAATTATATCGTAAGGGTATAAAGTTAGAAGAATTAACAGATATTTTTGCGATAAGAATAGTAGTAATAGATGAAGAGAAATGTTATAAAGCTTTAAAAGTAGTTCATGATCTTTATGAGCATGAAAAGGATAAATTTAAAAATTATATTCTTAATCCTAAACCAAACGGCTATCAATCTTTACATACTATTATTACAACTGAGGATAATTATAAAATAGAGATACAAATACGTGATCATAAGATGCATTATCATGCAGAGAGCGGTGAAGCTGCACACTGGAAATATAAAAATGGGTCTGTCAGATTTTTTATGTAAGTACGATTTCTCCATTTGCCCAATTTTGTAAATTAGTATCACAAAGTATAGCAAATTGATTTAAAGCCATGGCCCAATTCTTAATAGGCATTGTCCATTTTTTAGAAGCATTTGTCAATGCTAAAAAGATTATTTTCTGAATCGATTTATCATCTGGAAATACCCCCTTATTTTTTATAATTTTACGAATTTGACGGTTAGTTGATTCAATAGCATTAGTAGTGTAAATCGCCTTTCTAATGTCTTCCGGAAAGCTAAAGAACGGAGCTATTCCAGACCAATTTCTCTACCATATATCAAAAATAACTGGATATTTTTCATCCCATTTTTTAGCAAAATTTTGTAATTCTCTTAATCCCTCTGCTTCATTTATTGCAGAATAAACTGCCTTTAAATCAGCTGTTACCAATTTTAAATCTTTATATGATACGTATTTTACAGAGTTTCTTACCATATGAACAATACACAGTTGTACTGTGGTTTTTGGGAAAATGCTATTTATTGCTTCTGGAAAACCTTTAAGACCATCAACACACGCAACATATATTTGTTCTACACCACGATTCTTCAGTTCTGTTACTACTTGCATCCAAAATTTAGATCCTTCATTCTTGCCTATCCAAATACCTAATAGTTCCTTCTTGCCTTCTATATTCACGCCAATAKCTAGATAAACTGCTTTATTTATTATTATATGATTGTCTCTTGCCTTAACATGAATACAATCTACATTATAGGATATACACTATCAAGTGCTCTATTCTGCCACGCAGTAACTTCCTCTAAAATGCCATCAGTTACCTTTGATATTAACTCAGATGATACTTTGGTGGCATATAGTTCTTCTAAGTGCCCTTGTATTTCTCGAATAGTCATTCCCCTAGCATATAAAGATATTACTTTATCATCAAATCCTTCAAATCTCCTTACTCCTTTTGGAATTAGTTGAGGTTCAAATTCTCCTTCCCGATCCCTTGGCACTTCTACTATCAATTTACGACCCTCGGAATCTATTAGAGTCTTTTCATAATTGCCATTACGTCTATTATCTGACTCCTTGGTATTCTTAGAATGCTTMTCATAACCTATATGAGATTCCATTTCTTTTTCTAAAATCTTATTTACTATCTGCTTTTTAATTTCCTGAAATATTCCTTCTTTGCCAAATATCTCAGATGGATCACTTTGTGATAGTATTTCTGATACTACTTTTTCTATAGTCGGATTTGATACTTTACTCTTATTCTTCATATTAGCCTCATGTAAGTTGTTTTAATTAATTTTATTCTTAACTATTTTTATAACTTACACAAACTTTCTGACACCCCCTTCAAGGCATAGATCAGTTACAAATGCCTTTGTGCATATGGTTGCAGCACTGATAAATTATCAAATGTCTGATAATAAACCTTCTATTACATCTCTCTTGATATGCTAAATCCTATGCTATATTAATTCGAAACTCGCGTAATTTAAGTTATGCGGATGAAAAAGCAGCGATTATAACTGATTATAAAGCGGTATTTTTGCCTGTAATTGCTGAGAATAAAAAAATAAAAATCGCTATTCGTTCTTATTTAAATAATGAAAAATCATAMTTCTTTTAAAACTGAAATAGCCCTACAAGAGCTGGTAATTTTACATACGAATAAAATAGAAAAAGAAAATCTTCTAAAAAAATTAAATAAAACTCCGTATATTAAAGTTTTAAATAAATATAGCTCTATACAGCGTCATTCACAAAGCTTGACACAGGCGAATTTTTTGAGTTAAGTCTTTGCTCACGTACTATTGGAGCTACGATTCCAAGCTCATTTAAGCCAAAATTCTTTATTGCTCTTGCAGTAGCACTGATATTCTCACCCATTTGCGGGGCAACTAATATTATTATTGGATTCATTTTAATAATTTTTTGTAACTAAGTAGGTATAGGCAATCGCTACGGAGTCAGCTTCATCGGAATTGGTAATTAAGGAAGTGCCAGGCAGCAAAAGCTTTATCATATGCAAAATTTGGTCTTTCTCTGCATGCCCATATCCTGTTACGGTTTTTTTTACCGTATTCGGCTTAAATTCTCGTAAGCCCAAATTATATCTACCGATCAGCGACATTATCGCCCCTCTAGCATATCCAAGTTTTAAAGAAGTCACGCTATTAGTATTAACAAATGTTTCTTCAATCGCTGCCATATTTGGTTGATATTCTAATATTACTTTTTCTAATGTACTATTAATAAAAGCAAGTCTATGATGAATTTCATCCTTACTATTTGTTTTAATAATACCGCTAGCTAAATATTTCAACTTTGCGGTCTCTTTTGCAACTACTGCCCATCCAAGACTCCCAAGTGCCGGATCAATCCCAAGTACTATCATGATTACATATACCGTGTTACTCCGTGGCTTGACCACAGGGGCCATAAAATAATTTTAAAAATACTGGACCCCGTGGTCAAGCCACAGGGTGACAGTTTTATATCTTCATATATTGATAAAATTCTTGATTATTTTCCCACAGCTCACGCACCTTAACGAACAAAAATAAATGAACAGGAGATCCAAAAAACCTCTCCATTTGCATTCGGGATTTTGCTCCTATCTCTTTAATTTTAGAACCGTTTTTACCGAGTATTATAGTTTTGTAACTCTCTCTTGAGACTACTATAACTTGATTAATCTTTACGGATTTGTCTTTAAGCTCTTCCCACTTTTCGGTTTGTACGGTTAATTTATAAGGGAGTTCTTGCTGCAAATTTAAAAATAACTGCTCTCTTGTAATTTCTGCTGCAATAAAACGCATAGGTAAATCCGTTATGTCGTCTTCCGCATAAAGCCAAGGAGAAATTTTTGCCTTACTTGTTATATATTCAAGTAATCCATCAATATTTTTGCCCGATAAAGCAGATATAGGAAAAAGCAAGCTATCAGGATGATTTCCCGTTAAAAAAGCTTTAATGTCATTTAGATATTTTGATTCGATGTCTATTTTGTTCAATAAAAATATCGGAACAATATTAAGTGAGCGAAGCTTATCTAAAATATTATGCGTTACATCATCAAACGGTTTTAAACTATCAATAATTAACAAAACTAAATCTGCACTATGCAAACTAGACCACGCACATCTGACCATCGCCTTCTCAAGCGTTCCTTTCGGCTCAAATATACCGGGCGTATCGTATAAAATTACCTGCGTATCTTTTAAGGTAATAATACCGGTAATAATTGACCTAGTCGTTTGAACTTTTGGGGTAACGATTGAAAGCTTCTCACCGATTATTATGTTTAACAAAGTTGACTTCCCGCTATTTGGTCGTCCGATTATACAAACCGATACCGTTTTCTGATTAGACATCTTCCCAAACTTCGCTTCTAGAGGTAATTTAGACGTCGATCCAGTACTCGCATCCTCACGTACTAGTGTGTACGCTACGGTGCTGCATTCCGTGTCTCCTTTAAATTCCTCTCTATAAGCTGGTTTGGGAAGATGTCTATTAGTCATTTTAAGTCTATGCAATAAGCTTCGTGCTGCGTTTTTTTCTGCTTCTTTTATCGAGTGACCAGTGCCTGTTTGTTCATAATCTTTTACTTTTACAAGAACCGTAAAAGTCGATGAATGGGCGGCTCCTTCTCTTTTTATCAGACGGTATATAGGTAGGTGATGATCACTAGCTTGAGCCCATTCTTGTAAAGCAGTTTTTGGGTCATAATCCGTTAAATTCTGAACTTTTATAAATTCTTCCCATAATTTCCCGATAATATTATGGGTTGTTTCAATATTACTATCAAGATATATAGCTGCAATCAAAGCTTCCGTAGCATTTTCTATATTATTAGGATTATCACGCCCGCCTACTACTTCTTCCCCATGAGTCATAATTATATAATCTTTTAAAGCAAGCTTAGCCCCAACCATACATATTGTTTCTTTGCAAACTAAATATGATCTAATTTTAGCTAAATTTCCCTCATTATAATTTGCAAAATTCTTAAATAAAATTTCCGTGATTACTAAATTTAATACGGCATCACCTAGAAACTCTAATCGTTCATAATCTTTATCATCCTTGTACTCGTGATGCTGCCTTAAAGACGGGTGACTCAACGCCTCTATTAAAAGCTCTTTATTTTTGAAACTATAGCTAAGTAGCTTTTCTAACTTCTCAAATGATTCCATTACTCATCCGTGTTATAAAGATTTCTGAAAATTTGATTTAACCTAACAGATTCAATCCATGGCTTTAACTTTAGTACTAGATTAATAACTCCTATATCATTATCCCACCAAGTTATTTTTGTTGAGAACCAAATAAATTGTGCTTTAGCAATAAAATTTTCAAACGGTACAAATCCAAGATTTACTCTACTATCATTTGACTGATCTCTATTATCCCCTAAAAAGAAATATTTCCCTTCAGGTACATAAAAAACATCCGTATTACCGTATCTATCATTATATATAACGCCAAAAATAGGAGCAAGCTTATAAGAAAAATATGTTCTACCGTTTGGCAGTGTTTCTTTAAACTTCAAATATTTTATTCCCTCTTCGCTTATATAAGTTCCAACTTCCGTGCGTTCTATTTTTTTATCGTTAATATATATTACATCATCAATCAATTGAATTTTATCGCCGGGTAGCCCTATTAAACGCTTTATATATCTAACACTCATATCGTTAGGCGGACGAAAAACTACAATATCGCCACGCTCCGGTTCACGAGCAAATATTCGCCCTTTAAAAAGAGGAATAAAATCAAAAAAAGATAAAGAATAATTACTATAACCATAACTATATTTCGTAGAAAATATATAGTCATTCTCAAGTATGGTTGCCTTCATAGAACCGGTCGGAACGGTAAACGGCTCCATAATAAGTATTCTAATAAGTAAAGCGATGCATATTACAAAAGCAAAAGACCCCCACTCTTGCTTAGCTGTTTTATTAGTGTTTGATTTTGTATTATCTGTTTGCATAATTTCTTAATTATTTATAAATAATATTTGTTACATGGCTCTTACCTATGTCGTTCTCGTGGAAGACTATTACTGCAGAGTTGCCGATGTCATTCCTGCGTGGATCGAAAAACGCATTCAGTGTCATGCCGTGGCTTGACCACGGTATCCAGAAAAACAATAAAAAATACTAATAATTATTAGTATTTTTAACTGGATCCCGTGATCAAGTCGCGGGATATGACAGAGGTGAAATTGATCCACGCAACAAAGCCTACGCGGGAATGACATCGGCAACTCTGCAACAACGCCTACGGCTGCGTAGCTCATGACGGTTTGGGTATCCTATCCACGCAACAAGACCGCTCGCAATGACGATAAAGTCAAGCCACGCTAACTCTTTATCCTCTCCTCAATCTCGCTTCTAAAATGGCGTATCAGCCCTTGAATCGGCCAAGCTGCCGCATCACCTAAAGCACAGATAGTATGCCCCTCTATTTCTTTCGTAACGTTAAGGAGTTCGTCTATCTCAGATTTTTTGGCATTACCTTTAACTAGCCGCATCATAACTCGCCACATCCAGCCCGTACCCTCGCGGCAAGGAGTACATTGTCCGCATGATTCATGCATGTAAAATTTACTAAGCCTTGCTATTGCATAAATAATATCGGTAGATTTATCCATAACTATAATACCGCCTGTACCAAGTCCGGAACCTGCGGTTCTTAAACTATCAAAATCCATATCTACTTCACATAATGACTTAGGAAGTAAAGGCACGGAAGAACCACCCGGGATTATGGCTTTAAGGTTATCCCAACCGTCTCGAACACCGCCGGCATATTTCTCAATCAATTCTTTTAACGAGATTCCCATTGCTTCTTCAACATTACAAGGCTTGTTAACATGCCCTGATATGCAGAAAATCTTAGTTCCCGTATTGTTAGGTTTACCTATACCGGCAAACCAGCTAGCTCCTCGTCTTAAAATGGTTGGTACTACTGCAATAGACTCAACATTATTTATAGTAGTCGGGCAGCCATATAACCCAAAGCCGGCAGGAAAAGGCGGCTTAAGCCGTGGCATGCCTTTTTTGCCTTCTAAACTTTCAAGTAATGCAGTTTCTTCACCGCAAATATAAGCCCCTGCCCCACGATGTAAATAAATATTACAATAGAAGCCCGAACCGCAAGCATTCTTTCCTATTAACCCTTCTTTATAAGCTTCATCTAAGGCACGCTGAATATTAGAGGTTTCATTATAAAACTCACCTCTAATATAGATATAACAATCGTTCGCTCCTATAGCAAAGCTTGCAAGCAAACAACCTTCTATTAATTTATGCGGCTCAAACCTTAATATATCACGGTCCTTACACGTACCAGGCTCAGACTCGTCAGCATTTACTACTAAATAGCAAGGCTTCTCTGAATTTTTGGGCATAAACGACCATTTCATACCGGTAGAAAATCCGGCACCGCCTCGCCCTCTAAGTCCTGATTTCTTAACCTCTTCAATGATGAAATCTCTACCTTTATCAAGCAAAGCTTTAGTATTCTCCCAATCGCCTCGCTTTTTGCTAGATTTCAAATCATGGCTTTGCTGCCCATGTAGGTTAGTAAAAATTTTGTCTTCTTCTTTTAGCATAAACTATTCTAGTTATGGCTTAAAAACGTCATTGCGAGGAAAAATTGAAAATTTTGACGAAGCAATCTCGTGCCAAAATCCTGAGATTGCCATGCAGCCTACGGCTGCTCGCAATGATGATTCATTACCTTTCTATTACTTTTTTATTAAACTTCCTATTAACAAACATTGTAAGTATCGGAGCAGAGATAAAAATCGAGGAATAAGTACCGGCTATTATCCCAAAAAATACAAGTACGCTAAAACTACGGATTGCTTCACCGCCAAAAAGAATAAGAGCTAAATTGGCAAGTAGCGTGGTAATTACCGTTAAAATAGTTCTTGATAAAGTCTCATTAATACTTAAATTTATAATTTCCGTGATATTTTTTTTATGATATTTCCGTAAATTTTCTCTAATCCTATCATATATTACTACCGAATCATTAACGGAATAACCTATAATAGTTAACACTGCAGCAATAGTACTTAAGTTAAAATCAAGCTTTATCATACTCATAAACCCAAGAGCAAGTATTACGTCATGCACTAAGGCGATAAGTATACCAAGACCGAAATACCACTCAAAACGCACCCAAATATAAACCATAATCGCTAAGAAAGAGAACAGCATCGCCATAGCCCCTGCTTCTATTAGCTGTCTACCCACCTGCGGACCAACAAAATCTACCTTACGATATTCAAACTTATACGAAAAATTACTTTGTAAAGATGCTTTAATTAACTCAATATTTTTCATGAGATTTTCTTCGCTACTACTACCGAATCTAATCGATAAATCACGCTCACTACCGAAATTCTGTAAGACCACCTCACCTATTCCAAGCTCGCCTAGAACCCCACGCATTTTTGGCAAATCAGGAGCTTGATCAAGCCTTACTTCAATAACTATACCGCCGGCAAAATCAATACCGGAATTAAATTTATATATACCGATCCAAATAAAGCTAATGAGTGATAAAATAATTGAGAAAGTGTAGCTGACTTTTTTAAAATTCATAAAATCAAAATCGATTTTATTAGGTAAAAGTCTTAAAGGATAAATTTGCATTATTATATATTTTATTGAATAAAAGTTATATTTGTATTATATAGTAAATTCAAAAAGGTTAAATGATTTTTTATGTCAGAAGTAGTAGTAAAAGAACAATTAGAACAATATATAAGCAAAATAGAAAGATTAGAACAGGAAAAAGCTGATTTATCTCAAGAAGTAAAAGATATTTTCCAAGATGCTTCTTCACATGGATTTGATGTTAAAGCTATGAAATCTATATTGAAACTAAAGAAATTGGATAAAGATAAACTTGCCGAGCAGGATGCTATGCTTGAACTTTATAGAGATACTTTAGGGATTTGAGTTGTATACTCTATGAACTTCAAAAATTGGCTACGCATCCTACAAGAGCTGCAGTTCTCACGTATTAAGCATACGCTGCGATCCTCGCCTTGTGGATTCCTTGCTCTTTTTGAAGTTGATCTTCGTATACCTAGTCTTCATTCGGAGTATATGCCATGTTATTCCTACGAAAGCAGGAATAACATAAGAGCTACGAATATATTTAAGCTTTTGCTGCCTTAGTTTTAGCAATAGGGATATGTCTCTCTTTAATTCTAGCCGACTTACCGCTTCTATTTCTTAAATAATAAAGTTTAGCACGACGAACTACCCCGTATTTTACTACATCAATAGAGTGTACTATCGGCGAGTAAGTCATAAAACGTCTTTCGACACCTTCACCGTGGCTAATTTTACGTACTAAGAAAGATGAAGTAATACCACGATTTCTTTTAGCAATAACTACACCTTCATAAGCTTGGAATCTTTCTGTTAGTTTTTCCTTACCGTCTTTCTCAATCGATCTATCAATAATTTTAACAGTTACTTTAACTGTATCGCCGGCTTCAAAATCAGGAATTTTTTTATTTGCAGTAAGCTTTGAAATATTTTCCTGTTCAAAGCGGTCAATAATATTCATTTTTTTAACTCCTTAACTCTATAAATCTTTAAGTAACTCCGGACGGCGTAATTTAGTAATCATATGTGATTGCTCTTTTTTCCATTCATTAATTAGCCTGTGGTTACCGGATAACAAAACACTCGGTACAGCTCGATCACGCCAAATTTCAGGTCTTGTATATAGACCGCATTCAAGCCCGCCCTTAAATTCCCCCTCTTCTTCAAAAGACTCGGAAGATAAGGTATTTTGATTCATTAAAACACCCGGCAGTAGTCTAATTAAGCAATCGAGAATGGTAAGGGTAGGTATTTCTCCGCCGGATAAAATGTAGTCGCCTACACTAATTTCTTTAACATTATACTCTTCAATTACACGTTCGTCAATCCCTTCGTAACGTCCACATAAGAATATGAGGTTTTTATTTTTTAACATCTCTTTAGCAAAGCTTTGGGTAAAGACTCTACCGCGAGGTGAAGGATAGTAAATTTCAGCATTAGGATTTAAAGATAAAGCATAATCTATGCTACTGCCTAGAACATCAGAACGCATTATAAACCCGTCACCACCGCCGTAAGCCTCATCATCAATTTTTTTATGCTTAGTTAAACCGAAATCCCGAATATTAATAACATTATATGACCAAATATTTTTATGCAGTGCTTGCCCTGCTAAAGAATGCCCTAGAGTCCCAGGAAACATTTTAGGAAAAACTGTTAAGATTGTAGCATGAAGTATAGACATACGCTTAAAATAGTAGCCAGTACCAATTAATGCAATAAAATTATAATTTAATTTTTACCCCACCCACCTGTCCTATAATCTTCTTTTTTTTGTTTTTTAGCAGCAGCTGTTGCACCACTCCTAAATGCTTCAGCTTTTTGTTGATTCGTTTTATGAGCTTGATCACTTTGAAATTTCTGAAATTCTGCTTTCTTAGTAGCTTCTATATAACGACTTTTTATTTTCTCTAAGCGTCTCATAGCATCTTTATCTAAACTAATACCTGCTTCTTTTGCTTGCTGCTCTATTTTTAATGCTGCCTTATAACCTGCTGCTGCGTTTTTAGCTATTCTGCATAAATTCACTCTAGAATCTTTCTTCATTGCATCATTATATGGATTTATCTTATTGTTTTTAATATCCTTTATTTGTTTTTCTGCTTTTTTTTATTCAAAATCTTCCGGCATAACTTCCCTCAAAATTTAAGTTAAATATCTATAGTTGCATATATTTTATTTCAAAAAAAGTTAATAAAGAATAAATAGAGGTAGAAGTAATTAAAAATTAACCAATTTGTGTTATAAAAACTTCATCACTTCCTCAGCAATGATTAGCTCTTCGTTTGTCGGCACAGCGAAAACTTTAACCTTACTACTTTCAGCGCTTATTATATACTCGTTTTTTTGGTTTTTTGTATCATCTATTTTAATGCCTAGCCATAAAAGTTTTTCAGTAATCATTTCACGTATTACAGCGGAATTCTGTCCGACACCGGCAGTAAAAATTAGACAATCAAGCCCCTCAAGGGCAGCAGTTAACTTGCCTATTTCAAGTACAATGCGATACACGAATAAATCTATAGCAAATTTAGCATCAGGTGAGTTACTGGCAAGCAAAGTACGCATATCAGAGCTTTCACCGAACATACCGAGTAACCCCGATTTCTTATATACGCGAGTTTCGTATTAATAGAGGAACTGAATAGCTGATAGTAACTGGGTTACGAGGATATTAGTAATATTGTTTTTGTTATAAAATGTACTTAAAACTGCATAAATTTTTAGTAAATTGTCTTTTTTGACTATAACTATTAAATTGTAAAACTTGTCACACCTCTTACAAACCTTGAAAGGATAAGGATTATAGCATATTCATTAACCATAACTTAGGCATCTTAATACGAAACTCGCGTATTGTTAATACTCTGCTTTCACAAAATAAAGACCGGAGGCAGGAGCAGTAGGACCGGCGGCTTTTCTATCTTTGGCTTCTAGAACATCTTTAATTTGCTCTGCCTGCCAAACATTCTTACCGACAAGCACTAAACTACCGACAATATTACGTACCATATGATGCAAAAATGACGGGGCTGAAAGATATAATTTTATTTCTTCGTCTTCTTTAATAATATTAAGTTCAGTTAAAGTTTTAATCGGTGATTTTGATTGACATGAGCTAGCTCTAAATGAAGTAAAATCATGTTTGCCTAATAGATAAGAGGCAGCTTTTTGCATAGCTAGAATATCTAAAGGTGAACTAATCCACCATGCTCTATTTAAATCAATTACGGATGGATAAGGTCTATTAATAATTCTATATATATAATGACGAGAGGTAGCTGAAAACCTAGCATGAAAATTATTGGGGGCTAATTCACAATTCCATACTCCTACAGCATACGGTCTTGCAAAATAGTTGATAGCCGCAATAATTTTGTGAGGTTCTAAATATTTTGAAAGATCAAAATGTGCTACTTGACCTATAGCATGAACACCGGCATCCGTTCTTCCTGACCCAAACAATATTACCTGTTCACCGGACAATTTATAAATCGCTTCTTCTAATATCTGCTGTACCGACATTACTCCTGCTTGCTTTTGCCAACCTGCAAGATTCGTACCTAAATATTCAATGGTGATTTTATATCGATACATAAGGGGATTGGATTTTACAATTGTCATCCCGTGGCTTGACCACGGGATCTTGTATAACAGACCGTATCCTGAGATACCGCGATCAAGTCGCGGTATGACAATATAAGTGTTATCACGCTTCTAGTAAATCTGATGGATTACCGTCACCACGCTTTCCTCCACTTCTAAAGCTATTAAGCTTTTTGGATCTAATAGGATGTTGTAACTTTCTTAAAGCTTTTGACTCGATTTGTCTTATACGTTCTCTAGTTACTTTAAATTGCTGCCCTACTTCTTCTAATGTATGGTCAGTATTCATACCTATACCGAAACGCATTCTAAGCACTCTTTCTTCACGAGGTGTAAGGGTTGCAAGTACTCTAGTGGTAACTTCTCGTAAATTTGACTGAATTGCCGCATCAATCGGTGCTACTGCATTCTTATCTTCGATAAAATCGCCTAATTGACCTCCATCAATATCATCACCTACGGGATTCTCAAGACTTATAGGTTCTTTAGCTATTTTCATGACTTTACACACTTTATCAAGCGGCATTGAAAGACGGTTAGCGATTTCCGTTGCCGTTGGTTCGTATCCGAGTTCATTAAGCATTTGTCTTGAAATACGCAGTATCTTATTAATTGTTTCAATCATATGCACAGGAATACGTATAGTCCTTGCTTGATCTGCAATAGCTCTTGTTATAGCTTGTCTAATCCACCAAGTAGCATAGGTAGAGAATTTATAACCACGGCGATATTCAAATTTATCCACCGCTTTCATAAGTCCTATATTACCTTCTTGAATTAAATCTAAAAACTGCAATCCCCTATTAGCGTATTTTTTAGCGATAGATATAACTAAACGTAAATTCGCCTCTATCATATCTTTTTTTGCTTGTAGCGTTTGTCTCTCACTTTTTTGTATAGTATTCACTAGTTTTTTAAAATCATTAACTAAAAGACCGGTATTAGATTCTATAACCGATAATTCGGCAATCATTTGATCTATATAATCTGATTCTTTAGTAATTAACTCTTTCCAAGCGACTTTTTTATTTTTCAGCATTTTTTCTTTCCATGCTGCATTGATAACCGATCCTATATATTCATCGAGGAAATTTTGGCGAGTTACTCCGTATTTTTCAGCAAGTTTTAAAAAGGTTGTTTCTTTATTAATTAAATCACGATTTATTCCATACATCTTACCTAAAATTTCTTCTGTTCTTTTAGAATTAAAATGTATTTCCGAAACTTCATTTATTAATAATTCCAAATTATTATTATATTTTTTGCTATTTTGTAAAACTTTCGGCTCAAAAGATTTCTCATAACATTTTTTAGCTTCAATGAGTAGTTCTTCGCAGATAAAAGAAATCTTCTTCATACGCTCTATGATATTAGGTAATATCTGCGTTTCTACTCTATACATAGATAAGTGATTATCCTCATGCTCTTCTCCTTCGGTATTACTACTATGTTCTTCATCATTTTCGGGTGTTTCGTCATGTAACATGTTAGCTTCTAAATCTATCAGATCACGTAGTAACATTTTTTCATTAACTAAATCTTCATACCATACTATAAAACAACGCATAGTAATAGGGCTTCTACATAAGGAAGCAGTCATTGTTTTACGTCCTTCCTCAATCCTTTTTGCTATTTCTACTTCGTTTTCACGAGTTAAAAGATCGACTCCCCCCATATCCTTAAGATATAATCTTACAGGATCATCGGTAGTACCTATATTTTCTTCTTCTACCTCATCCTCAGGTTCATTATCAACATTGATAGATAGCTTAAATTCTTCATCCATTCCGATATCAAGCTTAATTTCATCATCTTCGTTAGATTCTAAAATATCTACTCCCGCATCGGAAAATTTTAATATAGCTTCCTCTAATTGTCTTATTGAAGGATTTTTATTAAGAGGAAGAGCTTTGTTTATATCATCATAAGTGACCGGTATCTTTTTAGATTTAGCTTTTTTAAGTAAACTATCTATTTTATCTAGATCATTGTCTATATTGCTATTGCTCATTAAATACCTATATGCTTTTTTCTTTTAAAAGAAGTTTGAAATAATTAAGTTATCGTATGATTAATAAAAGATTCGTTTAAAACTTGAAGTTCATTTGCAATCCTCAGAATTTCTTTTTTATATAATAAAACTTTTTCAAAGTCGTGATTGTCTGTACTGTTTATGGTAATAGTGTATTCTTGTTGTAAATTTATTAGATAATATTTCTTATGTAGCCACTGCCATAATAAATCCAGTCTGATATTATTTTTATTAAATGAGATATCTAAAAACAAATTATCCGTTTTTGATAATAATAAAAAAATATCAAAAAAGCTAGTTTTTTCCACAATTGCAGTAATTTCACTTGCTTCTACGTTATTATCTATAATCTCGTTTAAATACCAATTACGGAATTCTTCAAGCGATTTATTATTAAAATTTAAATTTAAGATGAAATCTTTAATATCTTTTTCTTCAAGTATTATAGGAAATTTAACCAACAAAGCACAAAAAGCATGTTCTAACATCTCAAGCTCTGAATAGCTGTGACTTGAAACTATAGGAGCCAAATTTGAGCTTTTAGTTATAACCTTCTTCTGTTTTGAGACTAAATTTTGCCATATTTGATCTTTAAAAAACCTGTAATAGCTCGCTCTTAAATTACTATCCGATATTTTATTGCAGTAATCTTTTAAATTTTTCTCTAAATTAGCTTTTTCTTCCGCAGTTTTAAAACTCTTACCGCTATACTCAATATGCCAAATCATTTCTGATAGACTTATTCTTTTATCTATAAGCTTTGCAAAAAAATCAGCACCGTTTTTATTTACTGCATCGTCGGGATCAAGCCCGCTTAGTAACCTAATGAAAGAAATTTTCTTTTCACTATTAATAAGCGGTAATGCTAGGTTAATAGTTCTTATGCTAGCTTTTATGCCTGCATTATCTCCGTCAAGACATAATATAATTTCATCGCCGGCACGCCATAATTTATGTAAGTGATTCTCGGTAACGCTAGTACCGAGACTCGCAACTGCTTCGCTAAAACCTGCTTGATGTAGTGCTATAACATCAAAATAACCTTCTACTAAAATCGAGTGATTTTTTTTATAGCTACTGCTTATCGCTTTATGCTCACCGTATAGAGTTTCACTTTTTTGAAATACTGTAGTTTCAGGTGAATTTAAGTATTTAGGCAGCCCATCCCCTAGCACTCTACCGCCAAAGCCTACGATTTTATTGTAAATATTTCTAATTGGAATGGTAATACGGTTAGAAAATAAATTATATATTTCACCGTTTTCTCGCTTGCCGATTAGCCCTGCTTTACCAAGCTTTATAATATCTATATTTTTATCGTGAAAAAACTTTTCAAATTTATTATTCTTCGGTGCAAAGCCTATGGAAAATTCTTTTATTGTTGTCTCGGTAATATTTCTTCGGTGTAAATAATTTAATATTTCAGGCGTTAACTGCGTTCTAAAAAATTTATTGGCGAGTTCTAAAATATTTAGAATTTCATCGGATTCTTCATAAAATTCTTTCTGTTTCGCAGTTAATTTCGGTATCTCTATACCGTAATCGGTTGCAAGCTTTATAGCAGACTCATTATAAGATAAACCGCTAATATTAGAAGTAAATTTTATAACGTCACCGGCTGCTTTACAACCAAAACAATAGAAAAATCTCTTACTATCACTAACTGTAAAAGATGGGGTCTTTTCTTGATGGAAAGGACATAAACCTACATAGTTACCGGATTTTCTAGTTAAAGCTACTTTTTGCCGCACTACATCAGATATGTTAATACGGTTTCTTAAGAACTCATAAAATTCCGGTGTAACTCTCATATTTTATAGTATATAAGAAAGAATAGCTGTAGAAAGACAATAAGAAAGCGGTATAGATAAATTATCGTTAATTCTTAAATCTTTTGAATAAAATTCAGCTGCTGTAGCCCCTATACAACTTATAATGATAATAATAAAACTCGTATTGTATCCTAAATAGAAATACACTAATATACTTATAAAAATTGCAGAAGCTAAGAAAGTGACAGAACCTGCTACCGATTTACAGTTACTTAAGCTATCTCCTATTTTAACGCCGACAAGAGCCGCTAAACAATCTGAAATAATTAAAATCAACCACGAACAAATCACTAAATTTTTAGGGAAAAGAAGAGCAGTTAAGAAAAAACCAAGCATCATAAAGCTAATGCCACTTAAAGCAAAAGAACCGTTATTTTCTTCGAGCCTTATAACTTTTGAAAAAAATCTAGTTACAAATTCGCTAATTTTTGCATTATTATGACGTGACACATCTAAATATAATGTAATAGCCGTTATTATAAATAATAATAACGTAATAGCGGTTCTTGGAATAAATAAATAAAGCAGCGGAAATATTATAGCCGATAGGTGGAAAATTTTACGCTTTTTCTCAAAGTCAAAATCTTTAATTTCCATAGAATCATTAATATGTTTTTAGATATGTGAAAAACAATGCCTACGTCATTGTGAGAAAGTATTGTTGCGTGGACCTAGTTCTCACTGTCATCCCGCGACTTGATCGCGGGATCCAGTAAAAAATACTAAAATTATTTAGTTTTAAATTATATTTCTGGACCCCATGATTAAGTCACGGGGTGACACAGTGGGTTTCACCAATCCACACAACAATGCCCACTCGCAATGATGATATTTAGGCAATGCCAAATAATTAAAAAGGCTTATTTGACAAATTTAACTATTACAAATATACTTACTGAAATCTATATTATTGAAAATAGTATACTAAAATTACTAAATCTATACAATATAATTATGAATACAAAATTTCCTATCACCGCTAAAGGTTTTGAAAAATTAGAACACGAGCTTAAACATTTAAAACATGTAGAGCGTAAAAAAATTAGTGAAGATATAGCCGAAGCACGAGAACACGGCGATTTATCCGAGAATGCGGAATATGAAGCGGCACGTGAGAAACAAGCATTTATAGAAGGGCGTATTAAAGAGCTTGAAGATATGACGGCAAGAGCGGAAATTATTGATATTGGCAAATTATCGGGAGATAACATAAAATTCGGGGCTACGGTTACTTTGATCGACGACGATACTGAAGAAGAAGTAACATATATTATTGTAGGAGAATATGAAGCCGATATAACTAGAAAAAGAGTTTCAATCGCTTCTCCTATAGCAAAAGCTTTGATTGGAAAATCGGTAGGTGATTTTGTAGAAGTTACAACACCGAAAGGGTCGAAATCATACGAAGTAGTTACAGTTGAATATAAAGAACTAGAACTATAATTTGATTTTTTTGCCTAATAACTATAGATTTTGTCATTGCGAGGAAAAATTGAAAATTTTGACGAAGCAATCTCGGGAGGCTTGACAAGGTTGACACGTCGCTTCGCTCCTCGCAAAGCATTGTTGCATGGATCAATTTCACCTCTGTCAAGCCACGGGGGTGAAAGAGGTGAAATTGATCCATGCAACAACTCCCACTTGCAATGACGACGTGAGTATAACAATAGTTATTTCTTTTTAAACATCTCGAGCATTCTTTTTGTTACTATAAATCCGCCAAAGATATTTATAGAAGCCAGCAGCGTTGCAAAATACCCTAGTAGACCGGAAAACCCAAAAGCAGAGCTACTTGCGGCAATCATAGAACTAAGAACTATAATACCTGAAATAGCGTTAGTAATAGACATAAGCGGAGTATGGAGTGCAGGCGTTACTTTCCACACAACATAATAGCCCACAAAAGAAGCTAATACAAAAATAGTTATAGCAAATACTAGTGGGTCTATAGTACTTGTGTTTGTTTGCCAACTAGTATCTATTACCAAATCTTTTAATTTGTCTGATAATTTTTGGGTATTATGGGCAATTTCAGCTGCCTGTTTAGCCATTATTGGTAATTGATTCATATTTCTCTCTTATTATGTCATTCCTGCTTTCGCACATGGGTGTCAACTTAAGGATCGATGTCATTCCCACATAGGTATTGTTGCGTGGATATTGAAGGTCGTCATTGCGAGCAGCCGTAGGCTGCGTGGCAATCCAGTAAAATAATTAAAAAAATTCTGATTTACAGAATTTTTTACAGGATTGCTTCGTCATGTACGATTGCG
>NZ_CM000770.1:1661482-1710630 GCF_000160735.1 Rickettsia endosymbiont of Ixodes scapularis
GCAACACTATGCGGGAATGACATTAATTTTCTCACTCACAATTTTTCCGTCTTTAGTAATCAACATATCACGTACTAACTCATCATCCATATTAAACTTACCGTCTTGCAATGCATAGGTTAGAAAATTATACAAATTCTTAGCATATAATTTTGAGCTGTCGGTAGCAATTTTAGTAGCAAGATTTGAGAAGCCTATTATGGTAACTCCATGCTTAGTAACGATCTTATCCGGTTCTGACCATTCCACATTTCCTCCTGTAGAGGTTGCTATATCAACAATCACTGAGCCATGCTTCATAAATTCTAGCATTTTTTCCGTAACAAGCAGAGGTGCTTTTTTTCTGGGAATTTGTGCAGTAGTAATAACTATATCATATCCTTTAATAATTTTTGCTAAAAACTCTTCTTGTTTAGCTTTGTAATCTTCTGAACTCTCGTGAGCATAGCCTGATTTATCTTGTAAATCTTCCTGTAGTTCCGGTGATACAAATTTAGCTCCTAAGCTTTCCACCTGCTCTTTGGTAGCAGCTCTTACATCATATCCTGCAACAATGCTACCAAGCCTTTTTGCCGTTGCAATAGCTTGAAGACCGGCAACACCGATACCAAGTACCAAAGTTTTACATGGTGAAATCGTTCCTGCTGCCGTCATCATAATAGGAAAAGCCCTTGTGTAATGATAGCTTGCTTCAATTACCGCTCTATAACCAACTAAATTACTTTGAGAAGATAAAGCGTCCATATTTTGAGCTTTAGTAATTCTCGGCACAAACTCCATAGCAAAAGTCGTAAGATTTTTTTTAGCTGCCGCTTTTATATATTCATGATTTAAATAAGGCGACAATAATCCCACAATAATTGCTCCTTTTTTTGCAAATTCAAGCTCGCTATATTTATCCGTAACGGATGAAGGTTGCACCTTTAATATAATATCTGCATCAGAAATAATTTCGAGTGGTACCGAAGATATTTTAGCACCTAGAGCGACATATTCTTCATCAAGAAAACCGGCATGAAGCCCTATATCTTTTTCTACCGTAACCGCATAGCCTTTTTTGACTAGCAATCCTGCTACTTCAGGCGTTATAGCGGCTCGTGTCTCATGCTTGGCTTTTTCTTTTAAAGCAACAATTTTCATAAATACTAATTATATTTTGCATTAACTGAATACATAAGGTATTTTAAACATAATTTAAAATATAAAACAATGAAAATGAAAAAAATATTTTTTCTAATCATTATTTATCTTTTTGTGAATTCAAACTTAGCATTTGGGGCAGGTGATAAAACAGCTATTTCGGAGCTAAAAACCTATCTACGTACTATAAAGTCGGTTGTGATAGATTTTACTCAAGAAGATTCGTACGGTAAAATAGTTAAAGGAAAATTACTAATCCACAAACCTTATAATTTTAGATGTAATTATTATCCACCTTTCCCTTTAGTCATAATAGGTACTAAAAATTTCGTATCGATGTATGATTATGATATGGAACAAGTAAGCCGTATTAATAGAAGCAAAAATACATTTAATTTTTTATTAGAAGATAATGAGCATTTTGACAAGGATTTTGTTTTTGAATCGGTAGTTAATGAAGGGAATATTTCTAAAATTACTATCTATCATACTCTAACAGAAAAACGTAGTGAAATTACTTTTAATAAAGCTACTAAACAAATTGAAGCATTAAAAATATTTGAAGATAAGAATATAATCACTATTACTTTTGATAAAATAGCTAAAGTACAAAAATTTTCCGATGATTTGTTTAAATTAAAAAACCCTGAAATATTCGGTCCGCCTGAAAGATTAACAAAATCGGAAATAGAAAAAAAATATATTGTTTCTTGAAAATAAACAGGTTATGTTAATTACGCTAGTAGTGGGCATTGTACCTGTTTAGTCGGTCAGGTCTGAAAGGAAGCAGCCGGAGTGGGATTCGGTGGGTCATTACTAGCATTTACTTCGATTCACTGTCATACCGTGGCTTGACCACGGTATCCAGTAAAAATACTAAAATTACTACTATTATAAGTTATTTTTTTGGATCCCGCGATCAAGTCGCGGGATGACAACGGTGAAATTGATCCACGCAACGATGCCTGACGAGGTATGACATAAAAAGTCTTATAATAATCGTGACCGATATAAATTCATCTAATCAGTATATTCCTTTTGCAAGGAAATATCGTCCTAGTAACTTTGCCGAGCTTCAGGGCCAAGAGGTATTAGTCAAAGTTTTAAGCTATACTATTTTAAACGATAGGCTCGCCGGAGGCTATCTTTTAACAGGTATTAGAGGAGTCGGTAAAACTACCTCCGCCCGAATTATTGCCAAAGCCGTAAATTGTTCTGCTTTAATTACTGAAAATACGACTATTAAAACATGTGAAGAATGTACAAATTGTATCAGCTTTAATAATCATAATCACCCTGATATAATCGAAATTGATGCGGCAAGTAAAACTAGCGTAGATGACATACGTAGAATTATAGAATCCGCCGAGTATAAACCTCTACAAGGTAAACATAAAATCTTCATCATTGATGAGGTGCATATGCTCTCTAAAGGGGCATTTAATGCACTTCTTAAGACTTTGGAAGAACCGCCACCTCATATAATATTTATTTTTGCAACGACGGAAGTACAAAAGATACCTGCAACTATTATCTCAAGATGTCAACGTTATGATTTAAGGCGGTTGAGTTTTGAAGAGATTTTTAAGCTACTTGAATATATAACTAAGAAAGAAAATTTAAAAACCGATATAGAAGCACTAAGAATTATAGCTTACAAATCGGAAGGGTCAGCACGTGATGCAGTATCTATTTTAGATCAAGCAGCTAGTATGTCGGCGAAATCTGACAATATAATTAGTCCTCAAGTAATTAATCAAATGCTTGGGCTTGTCGATAGTTCGGTTATAATAGAATTTGTCGAATGTATTATCCACAGAGAGACGGAAAAAGCTATAAATTTAATAAATAAACTTTATGGTTTCTCGGTTAATCTTGAGATTTTTATAGAATCGGTAGCAGATTTTATTGCTTATCTTAATAAAGTAAAAATGTTACCTAATTATAGTTTGCCTATATATGAATCATTTAATGATAAAACTAAAAGCATATTAGATAAAACCAGCTTGCCGCACTTATCAATCTTATGGCAAATATATAATAAGGGAGTAGGGGAAATAAAAATTTCCTATAACCAACTAACAGAAACGGAAATGTTAGTTATAAAATCTATATATTCGATGTCGCTACCCTTACTTGCAGATTTCGACGGTAATAATCAAAATTTAAATCAATCAATTAATCCGGAAATAAAAAAAAATTTTGAAATTGTAGATTTTCTTGAATATCTATATAAAAATAATGAGATAGATATATATTATTTCCTGCTCAATCATACGGAACTTAAAAATCTCAGTAATAATAGATTAGAGTTCGTAAGTCTTGAAGTTACAAGCAAAATAAAAAAACAAATAGAAGATTTGTTAGCTGCTTTTACTAGTGAAAAGTTTGAGATAGTAATAATAAAAGAGCAGAACAAGCAAACCTTAAAGAATCAGTTAATCGGTAAGATTGAAGAAAGTAACGATTTTGGTTTAATTAAAAAACATTTCCCAAATATAACAATTTCGGATATTTTACTTAAAAGCTAAAAAATATATAGGATAGAATTATGGTAAATTTTAATCAGTTTTTAAAGCAAGCCCAATCAATGCAAAAGAAAATGCAAGAAGCTCAAGAGCAAATGGCAAATGCAAGATATACCGGTAAAGCCGGCGGTGGACTTGTTGAGGTTATTGCAACCGGTAAAGGCGAAGTTGAAAAGATTTCAATTGATGAATCTTTATTAAAAGCAGAAGAAAAAGAAATGCTTGAGGACTTAATTAAAGTTGCTTTTAACAATATTAAACAAAAATGTGATGAAGATTCTCAAAATTCTTTATCAGGAGCTTTAAACGGTATGAGCTTACCACCAGGCTTTAAAATGCCGTTTTAACACGGCTCTTATGTCATTCCCGAATGGTATTGTTGCATAGATCGGGAAAATCCACTGTGTCATCCCGTGGTCAAGCCACGGGGTGACAGAGGTGAAACTGCTCCACGCAACAACGTCTTTAGTTGCTTAGCTCATGACGATTTGGTATCCATATTTATTCACAAAATATCATCACAATAAGATGTATCTATCCCCAACATCTCATTAAGCTCTGTTTGTACTATCTCAGGCAAAACTTTAAGTTTCTCTTTTAATATTTGATATTCTTCATTGTTATCATCATTGTATATTTCTTTATATTTCAATAGCGTTTTATCCCTAAGAGAAGGGATAATCATATCATTTAGTTTATCTAACTTTTGCTCTAATTTTTCTTTTTGCTCTTCTGTTAGCTCTTTTTTACCGGTTTCTAAAAAACTTTTCAAATTACAAGCATCTTGTAGATGAAGTTTAACAACATCAATATTATAATTAACGCGAGTTTCGTATTAAGATGCCTAAATTATGGTTAATGAATATGCTATAATCCTTATCCTTTCAAGGTTTGTAAGAGGTGTGACAAGTTTTACAATTTAATAGTTATAGTCAAAAAAGACAATTTACTAAAAATTTATGCAGTTTTAAGTACATTTTATAACAAAAATAATATTACTAATATCCTCATAACCCAGTTACTATCAGCTATTCAGTTCCTCTATTAATACGAAACTCACGTAAAATATTAAGATTTATAGAATTTAATAAGGATAAAGATATGAAAGAACTAATAGAATTTCTAGAAAAACGAGGTTTGAAATGGGAAGCCGATAGTTTAAGAAAGGGTGGCACAACTCTTTCTCTTTCTTATAACAACATAGGCGATACAACATTAAAGACAATTAACGGATATCTGCAAAGAAATAAAACTATAGCCGAGAAAAAAGCAGAAAGCTTAAATGCAGAGGGTAATAATTTATGCAGTCAAGAAAAGTATGATGAAGCTATAGAAAAATATAAAGCAGCAATAAAAATCAAGAAAGGACTTGATGGATACTCATATAGGGCAGACAATTTATATGAAAAAAATAAAACAAATGCAGAAAAGGAATATAAAGAACAACAAAAACAAGTACTTTCTGCAAAAAATATTAATATTGTAGACGATAATTTAACTAAATTCTTACTACATGACAATTTTTCATTTTATCATCTTTGGATATTGGAATATCAAGGACAACAGCTGTATCCAACGTACTAATTGAGTAGAAATATTATACAAGATATTAACCAATGTATCTAATCCAACACGAAATATACTATTTTGCCTATAACCATGTTTTTTAATAACTATTGGTTTATCTAAAACTATAATCTCTCCAGTTTGATAAGCTAGGCAAAATGCAATAGACAATATTTGCATCAATGTATCTAATCGTAAATCATTAGTAATATGAGTTGCTTCACAGTTGAATCCTGCTGATTTAAAAGCTTTGAACATTGTTTCAATTTGCCATCTTTGAGCATATATCTCAGCAGGATTTTTGATCTCATCACTATGTATTAAGACTGCAAGTTCACTCTTCTTATTTCTGATCCCTACTACATTAAATATTTCACCTTTTGTACCAATTCTACGTTGTGACAAACTCACATGCGATCCTATGGCTAGAGGGCGAAATAACTCTTGTATTTTAACCATTTTTCCCCTTGCATTACTGATATATTGTCCATTTTCTCTAACTCGAAAAACGTATCTTATTTGATTTGTTCTAAGCCAAGAGAGCCATTCCTTACCTATAAATTCTCTATCAGCGGTTAATGCTTCAATGCGGTTTTTGTCAAAAACTTCTAAAAAACACTCCATCAGATCAATACGCTCAATATAATCAGAGTTACCACACTTTTTATCACTTAGAAAATTCCAAAAAGGGGGATCGCTATACCATGAAAACTGACAGCTAAATATAAAATATTTATATGTCGTTTACCAAATTTCCAATTCGTTCTATCTAAACACAATACCCATTTTTGCTCCTGCTCAAACCCAGTCATCATGACTAACATAACAGGTAATACTCTCCATGATATTGAGATTTCAGAGATAAATCTTTGCATCCTTCTATACCATGAAGCTGCTTTAATCCCAGACGGCATTCTATTGCATAACAATGACATGTTTACTGTCCTGCTGTTAAGCATTGAAATGATAAATAATCCTAAACATTTTGCTCTTGATAAATTAAACAAAATATGTTTTTGTAATAATTCGACTAGAGGGGCGGAATGATCTTTCATATGTAAACCAAGTTCTTTTCCCGTTATCATCATGAATTATCAGCAAAATTCAATCCTTTAGTCCTTACATCTCTAAAAATTGTCATGTAGTAAGAACTAAATGGAAAAAATTAGTAATAGATATAAAAGAAAAAAATCAAGTAGACACACAAAACCTAATAAAACATATAAATCAGGATGAATTAAATAATTTTGATGATAAAGGTAATACTATATTAATGTCCCCCTTCGGGGATAAGAAATCCCTCGCCTTCAGGCGAAGGGAAGATATAATGAAATTGCTTTAGCAATGAATTTATATCAAGAAACATGAGAAGTTATAGAAAGAATAGTCATAGTCAGTATGATTTAAAAGTACATCTTATATGGATACCAAAATATAGGAAGAGAGTATTGATAGGCAAAGTAGCGGAAAGGGCTAGAGATTTACTAAGGCAGATTTGTATGGAACATGAAGTATATATAATTTCAGGRAAAATATCATGTGATCACGTGCATATGTTTATCTCATATAAATCACAAATATCTCTTAGCAAGTTAGTACAGTATTTAAAAGGTAGTAGCTCAAGAATTTTATTGCAAGAATTTGCTCATTTAAGAAAACAATTTTGGGGCAATCATTTGTGGGCTAGGGGCTATATGGCGGTCAGTTCAGGTAATATAACTGATGAAATGATACAGCACTATATTGATGAACAGGAAGGTGAACCTGTGAATGATGATCGATTTCTAATCGATTCCACTTTATAACCCCTCAGCTTATAGCTGAGGGTTCTTTAGTTTCTGCTTTAGAAAAGGGCTTAGAAGTAGTTTATGAGCTGCTTATTACACAGCTATTAATAATAGAGAGATATTAGAAACCGCCCGTGATGGCTTAGAAAAAGTTTGTGAATTACTTATTAATAGAATGTCCATTACAGCTATTAATCATGTTAATAATAACGGCTATACGGCTTTGACTTGGGCTGTTGCTAATGGTTATGAAAGGGTTTGCGAATTGCTTATACCTAAAATTCTAATGAGGCTATTAATCAGGTTACTAATAATGGTAAAACAGCTTTAAGTATAGTTACAAATAAAGGTTTTAAAAATGTATGTGACTTATTGCATAAAATAGATGGTTTTTAAAAGTTGGTTGATGGGATAAATGATAAAGTAGCTACTAATATTGCGATAAATGCTAAATATAAAGCTATAATACGCGAGTTTCGTATTAATAGAGGAACTGAATAGCTGATAGTAACTGGGTTACGAGGATATTAGTAATATTGTTTTTGTTATAAAATGTACTTAAAATATAATGTACTGAAAAAATTAGACAAAAAAGCAGGTATTTTTGTTTCTCAATAAGTATAGAATAATAAATAAAATTAAAGAGAAACAAATGGGTAAAAAACAAATTACAAATTTTAGTGCAGAAGCAAAAACTAAAATAGTATTAGAGATGTTAAAAGAAGAATCAACAATAGGTCAGTTATCGGCAAAATATGAAGTAACGGCTAAAACTATGCAAAACTGGAAACGACAATTTTTAAATAATGCGTCATTGGTATTTGAGCCAGTAAAAGCTGTTAGTGAGTACAAAGGGCAGATTAGTGAACTTAAGAATCAAAATGATGAACTTGCAAAAGCCTTAGGTAAGGCTACAGTCGAGAGGGACTGGGCGGTGGGAAAGCTAAACAGCTTGGACTTATCAAATAAGAAAAGTCTTGTCGACCCCAAGCTGAGTACGTTAGCAAAGACAAGGTAATGTGAACTATTAAAGATAAGCAGATATGGAGTATATTATAAAGCTAAAGTAATGAGCTTATATAATCTTGATATTTTAAATAGAATAGATGAAATATATACGGATAACCCTGAGTATGGTTATCGTTATATATACAAACAATTATTGGAAGACGGTTTTAATGTGGGCAGAGATAGGGTGCTTAAATATATGGGAATAATGGGTATAGAAGCTATTCATCCTCATAAAAAGCAATCTACTTCTGTGAAGGATGGTCAACATAAAATTTATAGCTATTTGCTTGAGCCGTACTGGCATAAATCAGGAACGACTAGAACTATTCATGTACCTTATGTGAATCAAGTGTGGAGTGGTGACATTACTTATATTAGAA
Source organism: Rickettsia endosymbiont of Ixodes scapularis (assembly GCF_000160735.1). NCBI lineage: Bacteria > Pseudomonadati > Pseudomonadota > Alphaproteobacteria > Rickettsiales > Rickettsiaceae > Rickettsia > Rickettsia endosymbiont of Ixodes scapularis. The sequence continues at coordinate 1,669,895 of NZ_CM000770.1, forward strand.
CTAACGGAGGATTAGAACTAACGGAGGATTTATGTATCTTGTGGCGATTATAGATTGGCATAGTAAGGCAATACTAAGTTATAAATTATCTAATTCTATGGATGTATCACTTGTAACCGATGTATTAAAAGATGCACTGAATAAATACTCTGCACCACAAATATTCAATAGTGATCAGGGTAGTCAATATACTGGACATGAGCATACGGGAATTCTAAAAGAGAATAATATACAAATCTCAATTAACGGTAAGGGTAGAAGCATTGATAATATTGTGATTGAAAGATTTTTTAGAACTTTAAAATATAATTGTATATTTATAAACGATTTTAAAAATATCGCAGAACTTAAAGATGGTATTGATAAATACATGGATAAATATAACAATCAAAGATTCCATTCAAGTATTGGTTATAAAAAACCGATGAACGTGTATCTTGATTACTTACAAAATGCAGCTTAAAAATTATGTAAAATGGGAAACAAAATTAGTGAAAAATTTGTCTTGAAAAATCAGTCCAGTTTCTTGCGTGTGTTGATGGTCTTAAAGGTTTTCCAGAAGCAATAAATAGCATTTTCCCAAAAACCACAGTACAACTGTGTATTGTTCATATGGTAAGAAACTCTGTAAAATACGTATCATATAAAGATTTAAAATTGGTAACAGCTGATTTAAAGGCAGTTTATTCTGCAATAAATGAAGCAGAGGGATTAAGAGAATTACAAAATTTTGCTAAAAAATGGGATGAAAAATATCCAGTTATTTTTGATATATGGCAGAGAAATTGGTCTGGAATAGCTCCGTTCTTTAGCTTTCCGGAAGACATTAGAAAGGCGATTTACACTACTAATGCTATTGAATCAACTAACCGTCAAATTCGTAAAATTATAAAAAATAAGGGGGTATTTCCAGATGATAAATCGATTCAGAAAATAATCTTTTTAGCATTGACAAATGCTTCTAAAAAATGGACAATGCCTATTAAGAATTGGGCCATGGCTTTAAATCAATTTGCTATACTTTGTGATACTAATTTACAAAATTGGGCAAATGGAGAAATCGTACTTACACAAAAAATCTGACAGACCCCTATTAGCGTTTTCAAAAGTTTTAAGTAATTTAAGCTTTGCATTAGCAAAGTCAGGAGTTTCTCGTAATGCGGTTCTTGCTAATGTTCCTACAACAGCAATAATTGCACCGATACCAAATGTATAACGTCAATTAAAGCCATAAGAAGTAACAATAGTAGCAACTCCTAGAGCTGCGAAAGTTCCTACAGTAAAAACCGTAACTAAAGAACCCTCAGCTATAAGCTGAGGGGTTATAAAGTGGAATCGATTAGAAATCGATCATCATTCACAGGTTCACCTTCCTGTTCATCAATATAGTGCTGTATCATTTCATCAGTTATATTACCTGAACTGACCGCCATATAGCCCCTAGCCCACAAATGATTGCCCCAAAATTGTTTTCTTAAATGAGCAAATTCTTGCAATAAAATTCTTGAGCTACTACCTTTTAAATACTGTACTAACTTGCTAAGAGATATTTGTGATTTATATGAGATAAACATATGCACGTGATCACATGATATTTTCCCTGAAATTATATATACTTCATGTTCCATACAAATCTGCCTTAGTAAATCTCTAGCCCTTTCCGCTACTTTGCCTATCAATACTCTCTTCCTATATTTTGGTATCCATATAAGATGTACTTTTAAATCATACTGACTATGACTATTCTTTCTATAACTTCTCATGTTTCTTGATATAAATTCATTGCTAAAGCAATTTCATTATATCTTCCCTTCGCCTGAAGGCGAGGGATTTCTTATCCCCGAAGGGGGACATTAAGATCAGGACTGTAAGTAGGAAGGAATAAAATACTTGCCCCTACCGATTCAATTAATTCTTTTACCTTAGAGTTTTTATGAAAATTAATATTATCCATTACTACGACTTGTCCTGCCCTTAATTCTTTAATGAGTATATCCTTGACATACGTCTCAAAAATAGCTTTATTACAATTGCCTTCAAATATTAGAGGTGCTACAATATTGCTATTAAATAGGCCAGCAATCATACTAATTCTGTGTTTGTGCTGATAAACTTTTTCACCATAACATCTTTCTCCTTTTGGGCTCCAGCCATGTTCTCGACACGTATTATCTTCTATTCCTGATTCATCCAAAAACACTAGTTTATCTTTGTCTATAGTGGTTATCTTTTCTATAAACTCATTTCTTAATTTATGATTTCTTTTGGGATGAAGAAAAGTTTTTTTATAGCTGTAACCAACTTTTCTAATCATGTTTATTATAGTTCTTGCTGACACTTTACTAGGATACAAGATGGCTAGCTCTCGACTGCTTTTATCTTTATTAGATTCCAAAAATTTTTTAAATCCTTCCATATCTGTTATTTTATGACTATGCCCTTTTTGATAGCCAGTTTTTAATTGAACATCTCCTGTTTCTTTCTTTAATTTCTTCCAATCATATATTACTTTACGGCTGATATTAAATACTTGACTTGCTTCTATTATTCTTTTCCCTGACTCAATATATTGAATCACTCCCTTTCTTAAATCATATGAATATGGACTTGGCATAACTATTTTCTAATTACTTTACCATATCCTTTTATTAATATCACTATCTTAATTGCCTATGCTATACCTTGAACAATTCTACATAATATTATTATAATAGAAGCTGTTATACCAATTTCATTGTAAGTAGGAAGTAATGCCATTACTATGCACGAAGTAGCCATCATCATAGTTGTTATAACTACTGTAGTTTTTCGCCCATATGTATCGCCTAAATATCCAAAAACGAGAGCCCAGAGTGGTCTAAAGATAAAAGTAGCACATAAAGCTGCTATAGAGTAAAGCGAAGTAGCATAAGCATCAGCTTTTGGAAAAAAGCTCATTAAGAAGTACGGACATATGGACATAAAGCATAAGATCAAAATATTCCAATAAGGTTCCTACAGATAACAACCCTACAGCTTGTTTCTGTTCTTTTGTCAAACTTCTTTGTTCTTTTTCGTAGCCTAGCATAATTTTTGTATAAAAAATTAAATTGTAAAAAAATTATACTGTTTTGTATAAAAGTCAATAAAGGATTTTGTCTTATATAATTTAAATAGATTAATAATATTTCCCAATGCCTAATTACAAATTAGAGGAATGTATAATATATTAGACCAAACTTTATCCCAACCTTTTGCATGAGAAATATTAGGAAAAGTTTGTTTTTTTACACATAGTGAGTTACTTGTTTTTACGTAAAGTTCTGCTATGAAAGGCGGGACTCTTTTGTCCTCCATGCCGGAGAGATGTAATTGAGGGATATTATTAACCTGCTTTGCATAATTTATCGGGTTTAACGATTTAACTAAGTAACCACGATAATTATGATATTTATCAAATTTTTCAGTATCTAAATTACCGGCAATCGTTATAATATCTTTAACATTACTATTTTGAGCGGCAATTAATATTGTAAGCCCGCCGCCACCGGAGAAGCCGACTAAGCTAAATTTTTGTCCGTCATTGATAATATTTATGACATTGTTAATTGAATCTACGACTTCCTGCCCCATTCTTTTATCTAACCAATAATCGCTAATGCATTTTGAGTTCATTTCTAAAGGAGTATATTGGCAAGGTCTTGCTATATAAACAATATTCGGTCTTTTATCCATTGTAGCAAGCTTTAAGAGCATCGGATTAACGGGAGTAGGGTTGTTGGAATTAGCAGATCTATCCGCAAGATGTCCATCTCCCTCAATATAGAATACAAAAGGTAGGTTACGGTCGGTAATACGCTGATAAGTCGTAAGAGTAAAATCACCTCCGTTTACTAGCTGCATCTGAAAGTTATTTTGAGTTGCTATATCTTGCGAATGCTTTACCCTACTAGCTACATCATGGGTAGTAGAACACCCTGAAAGAAATATTGATGTAAGGAATATTATACAAAGAAGTTTTTTCATAATATTTAAGGTTATATTTGGTAGGAGTTATTTACATGGCTTTAATGACATTCCTGTGTGGACATCAAATCGTCATTGCGAGTGGGCATTGTTGCGTGGATCAATTGCACCTCTGTCATCCCGTGGCTTGACCACGGGATGACACAGTGGATTTTATCGAACCACGCAGGGCAGGCGATACCTGCTCGCAATGATGACAGAAAATAATTAAAACGGTATTTCGTCGTCTAAGTCGCTATGATCAAAGGAATGATTTTTAGTTTCAGGATGTTTATATTCATGCTCTGAATCTTGAGTATGATTATTAGAGTTTTTACTATCTAATAATATTAATTGTGAATTAAAGTTTTGTAACACAACTTCCGTGGTATATTTTTCTTGACCTGAATTATCATTCCACTTACGGGTTTGCAATGAACCTTCAATATATAATTTACTACCTTTTGTGACATAGCGTTCTACAACAGATACTAACCCTTCACTAAATATCACTACTCTATGCCATTCAGTTCGTTCTTTTCGTTCGCTGGTAATGCGATCTTTCCAAGTTTCGGTTGTTGCTAAGGAAAGATTAATGATTTTTTTCCCTTCGCCCGTAGTTCTAATTTCCGGATCACGCCCTACATTACCTATTAATATTACTTTATTTAAACTACCTGCCATAGATTACTACCTATTTTAAAATATTATTATTGCAATAATAAAATAAAAGAGCCTATAATACTACAGGTTTTTTAAAAAATATCTCAAAAATTTTGTAGTGAAGTGATTATGAACCAAGAATATATTAAGGTACGCGGTGCTAAAGAGCATAATCTAAAAAATATAAATGTTGATATTCCAAGGAATAAATTTGTTGTTATCACCGGTCTTAGCGGTTCAGGTAAGTCTTCTTTAGCTTTTGATACTATTTATGCAGAAGGTCAAAGGCGATATGTTGAAAGCTTATCTTCATATGCAAGGCAATTCTTACATTTACAAAATAAACCGAATGTGGAATCTATTTCCGGATTATCGCCTGCTATTGCAATTGACCAAAAAACTACTTCTAAAAATCCTCGTTCTACGGTTGGAACTATAACGGAAATTTACGATTATCTTAGGTTATTATATGCAAGGGTGGGTATTCCTTACTCTCCGGCAACCGGTCTTCCGATACGTAGCCAAACAATTTCCGAGATGGTAGATATAATTAATGAACTACCTAAAGGTACGAAAGTATATTTACTCGCTCCTATTGTTAGAGGACATAAGGGTGAGTTCAAACGTGAAATTATGAATCTGAAAAAGCAAGGCTTTCAGAAATTAATAGTTAACGGTGAGGTTTGCGAAATTGATGATTTACCGAAACTTGATAAAAATAAGAAGCATAATATAGAAGTCATCGTTGATAGAATAGTTCTAGACGAAAGTTTAGGTAATAGGCTTGCAGATAGCTTAGAGAGTTCGTTAAATCTTGCCGAGGGTATTACTTATTTGGAAATTGTAGAATTGCCGCCGGCAGTTAAGACCGAGTTTGAAAAAAATCAGCATATTACTTTTTCCGAAAAATATTCTTGTCCGGTATCGGGTTTTCAGCTTACTGAAATAGAGCCTCGAATCTTTTCTTTTAATAGCCCTTTTGGAGCATGTCCTAAATGTGAAGGAATAGGTAAAGAGTTTTTCTTTGATAGAGATTTAATAGTTCCGGATCAAAGAATTTCTATTAAAGACGGTGCAATAGTGCCTTGGGGTAGTACATCTTCTAAATTTATCCTAGAGACATTAAAGGCTCTTTCCGATCATTATAAATTTTCTATTGAAGTACCTTTTGTAAGTTTATCACAAAATGTTAAGGATATTTTATTTGAAGGTTCAGGAGAAGAGGCAATAAAGTTTGAATTTCACGACGGTTCTAAAACGCAAATAATAAAACAACCTTTTGCCGGTATAATACCAAGTTTGCAAGAAAAGGACCGTACTATAGAATCGGTTTTAATTAAAGAAGAACTAGCTAAATTTAAGTCAGAACATAAATGTACTGCCTGCTCAGGGTTTAGATTAAAAGACGAAGCATTATGCGTTAAAATAGCGAATCTTCATATAGGCGAAGTAGCAGGTATGAGTATTGCAGCCTTGCAAAAATGGTTTAGTCACTTAGAAGAAAAATTAAATAAAAAGCAATTATTTATTGCCGAACGTATACTCAAAGAAATTACCGAGAGATTAAAATTTCTTATGAATGTTGGGCTTGATTATCTAACGTTATCACGAGAAGCAGGTACTTTATCGGGAGGGGAAAGTCAGCGTATTCGTCTTGCATCTCAAATAGGTTCAGGGCTTAGCGGTGTTTTATATGTACTTGATGAGCCGTCTATCGGTCTTCATCAACGAGATAATACAAGATTAATTGAGACACTAAAAAGGCTTAGAGATCTGGGTAATACCGTTTTGGTAGTCGAGCATGACGAAGAAACAATGTATGAAGCAGACCATATTATTGATATAGGACCGGGAGCCGGTATTCACGGCGGTCGTGTTATTGCGGAAGGAAATGCTGAAGAAATAAAGAATTTTGAAGAAAGTATTACAGGTAGGTATCTAAGCGGTCGTCAAACAATCAAAGTGCCGTCTGAAACAAGAGTAGGGCATGATAATAGGGTAATTGAATTACTTGGGGTGGTTTCCAACAATTTAGATAATGTTGATATCAAAATTCCGCTTGGTACTTTTACTACTATAACGGGAGTATCGGGAAGCGGTAAATCAAGCTTGATGATTCATACTCTATATAAAGCGGCTCTAAAGCATTTAGAGCCAACTAGCAAAGTATTTCCCGGCAAATATAGAGAATTAAAAGGACTTGAATATATTGATAAAATTATCGATATTAATCAATCTCCGATAGGTAGAACTCCTCGTTCAAACCCTGCGACTTATACAGGTGCCTTTACCCATATTAGGGATTGGTTTGTGGAATTACCTGAATCAAAAGCTAGAGGGTATAAAGTAGGCAGATTTTCGTTTAACGTTAAAGGCGGTAGATGTGAAGCATGCCAAGGTGACGGGCTGATTAAAATTGAGATGCATTTCCTACCTGATGTATATGTGAAATGTGATATTTGTAATGGTCACAGATATAATAGAGAAACGCTTGAAATAAAATATAAAGGCAAGTCTATTGCTGATATTTTGATGATGACGGTAGAAGATGCAATGCAATTTTTTGAAAAAATACCGTTAATCTATGAAAAACTAATTACCTTAAATGAGGTGGGGCTAGGTTATATCAAAATCGGTCAGTCTGCTACTACTCTTTCAGGAGGCGAGGCACAACGTGTTAAGCTTGCTAAAGAATTATCAAGACGCTCAACCGGTAAAACGCTTTATATACTTGATGAACCGACTACAGGACTACATATAGACGATATTAATAAATTGTTAAAAGTATTACATAAACTTGTTGATATGGGCAATACCGTTTTAGTTATCGAGCATAATTTAGATGTTATAAAAACGGCAGATTATATTATTGATGTCGGTCCTGAAGGCGGTGACAAAGGCGGTAAGATAGTTGTATGCGGCACTCCTGCCGATATCGCTGCTTGTGAGGAAAGCCATACCGGTAGATATTTAAAGCAATATTTGGAATAAGTATAATGCCGTTAGCGTTCACGGGTGTTGCGTGACCTATTATTCCTCTCTGTCATCCTGTGGCTTGATCAGCCTTGTTTCATAGATATTGAATCGTCATTGCAAGCAGCCGTATGCTGCGTGGCAATCCAGAAAAATAATAAAAAATTTTTACTGAATTGCTTCGTCAAAACTTACAGTTTTTCCTCGCAATGACGAAAAAACCCATGCATGCAACAAAGCCGGTTTGACCACTGGATTTAGTAAACATATAAAATTAAATTTTTATATGTTTACTAAATCCAGTGAATAAATCACGGGATGACAGAGAGGAATAATAGGTCACGCAACACCCGTGAACAGTTACCTAATGCTTATGATCGTGGTGGTGGGTATAGAAGCCTAGAGAAGAAAGTGCATTTGAGAATTCAGAGTTAGGAGTTATTTCGTTTGGTATTCCGCTACAACATATATGACCGTTTAAGCATATCACTTGATCGGAGTTTTTTATTACGGTAAATAAATCATGAGAAATCATAAAAACTGTAATATTTAGCTTTTTACGAATCAAATTAATAAGCTGATAAAATTCTTGTTGGCTTGTTACGTCTAAAGACTGTAACGGCTCATCTAAAATAATTAAGTCAGGATTATTAACTATTGAACATGCAAGAACTACCTTTTGAAACTGCCCTCCTGAGAGCTTAGAAATTTCTTGATCTTTTATATGTTCCAAATCAATAAATGATTTAATCTCTTTAATATTGTTATTAAAATTACTAGGTGATAACAAATCTAAAAATTTTTTTACTGTAATAGGTAGATCAGGGGTTAATCCGAACTTCTGCGGTACATATCCGATTTTTAATTTGGGATCAATTATAATCTCGCCGTTTGTAGGTTTTTCAAGGCCAAGCATTAATCGTACTATGGTAGTTTTACCTGCACCGTTAGGTCCAATTAAAGTAGTTATATTATTTTTTTTGACAGTGAAACTAACATTATTTATAGGCAATTTATTACCGAATTTTTTAGATACGTTACGAAACTCGATTATAGGTTTTTGCATGTATCGGTTTACTCCTGTCATCCCGTGGCTGCATTATATAGAATAAATGCCGATTAGTTCTGCTTCGGCAAGTAAATGTTTTTGCAAAGCCAACACTAAATCTTGTTTACTAGCATTCTCATCAAGCTCAAGATAATCATTTAGAGCGTATAGTTTAAAAAAGTAACGATGAGGTTTCCCGGCAGGTGGACAAGGACCGCCGTATTTTTTTTCTTTCCAGCTATTATTTAAAATTTTAATATTGCTATCTATTTGTCCTTCTGAAAGCTTAGTAACAGAAGCAGGAATATTATAGATTATCCAATGATCCCATATACCGTGCGGTGGTGCTATTTCTACCGGTGCATCCGGATCATCCATGATAAGTGCAAAAGATTTAGTATCTGCAGGAGCATTATTCCATTCTAGATGCGGTGAAACATTTTGTCCTTTACAAGTAAATTTATCAGGAATGCGGTCATTATGTTTAAACGCCGTACTTGTTATTATGAAAGTCATGATTGCTCTCTTAGTTTAAGGGATGTCATCCCCGTGGCTTGACCACGGGATCTTGTGTCACAGGCTGAGTCCTGAGATACCGCGATCAAGTCGTGGTATGCACAGGAATTGATCCACGCAGGCAATGCCTACTCGCAATGACGTTTGGTCTATCAATTCACAACTTGCCATTGTCCGTCAGGTTGGCGGCATGCATTACCGTATGCTTTTTGTTGTTTTCCGCCTATTACAACTGTTTGAGTGTACTCACGGCAATATTGACCTGTACTATTTCTATAAGTTTTATTAGGTGTTACGTAACCGTAATTGCCGTTATCCGGATTACGCCATTCTGTACTACTACCGCTAGGAGCTGCTTCTAAAGCTCTTTGTGAGGTGAGTTCTGCAAGTATTCTATCCTGCTCATCCATACCTGCACCGATTTGTCCACCAAGAACTGCTCCAAGTAATGCACCTACACCTACTCCGACAAGCTGTCCTTTACCTTTACCGAATTGAGAGCCAAGTAATGCGCCGCCGGCACCGCCAAGAAGTGTTCCTGTACCTTGTTTATTCATACCGCCCGGACCGTTACAGGCTTGTAATATAGAAGCTGCAAGAGCTATAATCATAATTTTAGATAATAGTTTCATATAATTCTCTCTAAATTAATATATAATTTAATTAAGTATATGGTTTTTAGAATTTTGTAAAGTTAAAACCAGATTCTGTAAACAAAATTTAAATTATTTGTATTTTAAAATATTATTTTTAATTTTGTTCACGGAACCTAATTATAATTGAATTTTATATTTTCTTTGTTAAACTATAAAAAATAAATTGGAAAGATTTGTCATGGATACTAATAGCCGTAATCGGTTAATAAAATCGGCATCTTATTTATCGGTTACTACGGCATTAATTATTTTAAGTATAAAATTATATGCTTGGGTTGTTACCGATTCGCAATCAATCCTTGCTTCTTTAATTGATTCGATGCTTGATATAACTTCCTCCTTTATTAATTTAATAGCTTTAAGATTTGCCCTGCAACCGCCGGATCATCATCATCGATTCGGGCATGAAAAAATGCAGGATTTAACAATTTTTTCTCAATCGATATTTTTCTTTGCTTCAGCTTTTTTTGTAGGCTTTTCTTCGGTTAAATCGTTATTTGAAAAAACAAAACCGGAGAATATTAGCGACGGTACTACTGTAATGTATGTATGTATATTCTTAACAATTATTTTAGTACTTTATCAAACTTATGTAATTAAAAAAACAGGATCGGAAATAGTAAAAGCCGATAAGCTTCATTATTTCACAGACTTACTAACTAATGTTATAGTAATTATCTCTATAAATTTAAGTGATTATTTTTGGTTTGTTGACCCATTATTTGGTGTAGTTATTTCGTTATATATATTTCACTCTTCTTATTCTTTATTTAAAAAGGCATTTAAAAATTTAGTAGATCATGAATTACCCGAACAAGATAGACAAAAAATTATCTCGATAGTTAATAATCATTTAGGCGTAAAAGGTATGCACGAAATGAAAACTAGATATGCCGGTCAAAAAGCTTTTATCCAGTGCCATTTGGAAATAGACGGCAATATGTCGCTTTATAATGCTCATAAAATTAGCGATGAGATTGCTTTTGAAATATTGCAGGAATTTTCGGAGGCTGAAATAATTATCCACCAAGATCCTTTTGGAATCGAAGAACACGTAAATTACCGTGAATATATTGTTAGATAAAGAAGCTAATTTTAATAATTTTTTCATGGAGCAAGCTTTAAAACAAGCACGGATTGCTTTTGATAAAAATGAAGTTCCGGTCGGAGCGGTGATTGTAGATAGGTTAAATCAGAAAATTATTGCTAGTACCCATAACAATACGGAAGAAAAAAATAACGCTCTTTGTCATGCTGAAATTATTGCTATTAATGAAGCATGTAATCTTATATATTCTAAAAATTTAAATGATTATGATATTTACGTTACTTTAGAATCTTGTGCTATGTGTGCGGCAGCTATAGCTCATAGCAGGTTAAAACGTTTATTTTACGGGGCTTTTGATTCCAAGCACGGAGCAGTCGAAAGTAATTTACGATATTTTAACAGTAGTGCTTGTTTTCATAGACCGGAAATATATAGCGGAATTCTTGCCGAAGATTCGGGGTTATTAATGAAAGAGTTTTTTAAAAGGATACGATAATCATGGTAGAGCATTGCCTGCGTGGATCATAAAGTATGCTCGGTGTCATACCGTGGCTTGACCACGGTATCCATAAAAATAACTTAAAAATACTAATAAATTTTAGTATTTTTAACTGGATCCCGCGATCAAGTCGCGGGATGACAAATGAAAAACCTATACACGCAACAATGCTTTTGCGGGAATGACATAGAGGATTGCAAGAATGAAATAAAGAAGTAAGAAAATATGCTAAAACTATTAACCCCCTATTATTTTAATAAATTATCGAAGGTTATAATACTTATATTAGCTATATCTACTTTCCTAATGATGATTATAGGTCTTTATTTAGCCCTCATAGTTTCGCCGGTAGATTATCAGCAAGGTGAGTTTGTACGCATTATGTATGTTCATGTTCCTGCTTCTTGGATGGCCCTTGGTGTTTATGTTTTCATGGCAGCATGCAGCTTTAGCTATTTAGTATGGAAAACTACTATTAGCTATTTGCTAGCCGTAGCTTCTAGTTACGTTGGAGCTACTTTTACTTTGATTAGTTTAGTAACAGGTTCTTTATGGGGAAAACCTATATGGGGGACATGGTGGGTTTGGGATGCAAGACTTACCTCCATGCTCATATTATTTTTATTATATTTAAGCTATATTATTATAGTGAATAGTGCGGATAATATAAGAAAAGCACAAAATCCTGCTTCGATTATTGCTATTATCGGACTGATTAACATACCGATAGTAAAATTCTCGGTAAATATTTGGTATAGTCTGCATCAGCCTGCTAGTGTTTTAAGGTTTGGTTCTCATACTATTCATTCTTCAATGTTAAAGCCTTTAGTTATTATGTTTATAAGTTTTATACTATATTTTTTGTTAGTATTACTTTTAAGAACCTCTATATTAATTGATAAAATTAAGAATCGATAACAAAATGACCTATGTTGTAACCGATGAATGCGTAAAATGTAAATATACCGATTGCGTTGAAGTATGTCCCGTAGATTGTTTCTATGAAGGTGAATTTATGCTAGTTATCAATCCTGATGAATGTATAGATTGTGGCGTGTGTATTCCTGATTGTCCTATAGATGCTATTAAACCCGAATCACCGGAGTTAATAGAATGGGTAGAACGTGCAAAAGATTTTATAGAAAATAAAGGATGGAAAAATATTACCAAAAAAAAACCTGCTTTGCCTGATGCCGATAAATTTAAAGATGAGAAAGATAAGTTTAATAAATACATAAATAACATGAATTAACTATGATGTGTTTATTTTGTCACAAAACTTAATAAAAGCTTTATTATATGAATCTAATTGCCGATTAAATATAGAACTAAAAAATATAATATGTTATATATGCTATTAAGATAATGTTTAATTATTTAATTTGAGGTGCTAATCATGAAAAAGTTACTTTTAATAGCTGCAAGTGCAACAATTTTATCTTCTAGCGTATCATTTGCCGAGGGCATGAATAATGAGTGGTATTTAAGAATAGATGCCGGTGCAGCAATGTTTAATAAAGAAAAAGATAAGGCAACCGGTGTTAAATTAAAATCTAATACAACTGTTCCAGTTGATTTAGGTATCGGTTATTATATTTCCGAAAACTTTAGAGCCGATTTAACTTTAGGTACTATAATCGGTGGGAAGTTAAAGAAATCCGGAGCTGCGACTAATGCACCTTTTACCGGTACTAATGTTTCAGCAAGCCATAAACCTACTATTACACGTTTACTTATTAACGGTTATGTAGATTTAACTAATTTTGATATGTTCGATGTTTTTGCTGGTGCCGGTGTTGGTCCTGTATTAGTTAAAGAAAAAATTACATATAATGGGATAACCGGTCTTTTATCTAACACTAAAAACAGAACTAATATCTCTTACAAGCTAACTTTAGGTACTTCTGCGCAAATTGCCGACGGTGTTAAAGCAGAACTAGCTTATAGCTGGATATATGATGGTAGAACAAAAAGTAAGAATGTAATTTACCAAGGAACAAGTGTACCAACCGGTGGCATGCGTTATCAAAGCCACAACTTAACAGCCGGTATAAGATTTGATATATAATTAACAAGAATATATTAATAGTTTTAGGTAATAACCTAATGTCATTCCGTGGTTTGACCACGGTATCTAGAAATACAAAAAAAAGACTGGACTCCGTGGTCAAGCCACGGAGTGACATTAAACGACAACTCAGAAATGTCACTTAAAACTATTTTTTATCGAATTTAGGTAAAAATTGTAAAATTATTATCTAATATCGTTTTTACTAACATAATAAAATTTAAAGGAAAAATTTAACAATATGAAAAAATTACTTTTAATAGCAGCTGCAAGCACAGCACTTTTAACTTCCGGTCTTTCATTCGCTGATTGCGATATGAATTCTTCTGTAGATTCATCTACTAATTCATCGATGTCATCATCTCTGGAAAATCAATGGTATTTAAAACTTAATGCCGGTGGCATGATTTTTGATAAAGCGAAATCTTCAAATAGCAGTGTTAAGTTAAAATCCAATACAGGTTTTACCGGTAATATTGGAGCAGGTTATTATATCATGGATAATTTAAGAACTGATTTTACAATTGGAATGGTAACAAATAACTACATGAAAAAGTCTACAAATGTTTCAACCTCTAGCTCTACTGTTACTACTGTACCATCGGTTATTTCAGCAGGTGGACAACTTATTATTAATGGTGTTGTGATTCCAGGAGGTGTGTTTACAATTGGTCCTAGCGGCACTGCTACTACAGTATTAGTAAAACATAAACCTACTATTGTAAGTGCATTACTTAACGGTTATGTAGATTTTATTGATTTAAGTATGTTTAAAGTTTTTGCAGGAGCAGGTGTCGGTGCTGCGTTAGTAAAGGAAAAAGTAAATATTTCAACTAAGACTGTTGCTAATAATAATGTTATTAGTAGTACTAATTTTTCAGGAACCACTAAAAACAAAACCAACTTTGCTTATCAATTATCTTTAGGAACTTCATTTGAAGTAGCACAAGGTGTGAAAGCAGAACTCGTTTATAGCTGGACAGATTACGGTAAATCAAAAACTAATACTAAAAATGTTGCCGGAAATAAAGTTAAATTTGGTGGAACCCGTTATAAAGGTAATAACTTAATGGCAGGATTAAGATTTGATATGTAATTAACTCTCAAATCTTTTTACAAGCTAAAAAGGAGTCTTTAATCAAAGACTCCTTTTTTTGTTTGTGTGTCTTGGTATTGCCTACGTGGATACTGAGGCGTCATGAGCTAAGCGACTGCAAGGTATTATCGCATGATTCAGCTTTTTAGTCATTGCAAGGAAAATTACGAAGTAATTGATGAAGCAATCCAGTAAAAAATTCTGATTTACAGAATTTTTTTAATTATTTTCTGGATTGCTGCGTCGCCTACAGCTCCTCGCAATGACGACTTGGGTATCTACGCAACAACGCCTGCTCGCATTGACGATTGAGTATTCACGCAGGCAATGGTCATAAGATTTGTGGAAACGCATGCAGAATATGATAAGATAAATGTTAAGGAGATTTGAGTATGGAAATAAATATTATAAAAACAGAAAAAGAATATAAAGAAGCATTAAAAGAACTAGATAATTTATTATATACAAAAGAAAATTCCTCAAAAGCTGAAAAATTAGAAATATTAGTAGAAGATTATGAGAATAAACATTATAAAATAGAAGCACCTGACACAATTGAAGCAATTAATTTTAGGATAGACAGCTTAGACTTTCTAGAAAACGCAAGTTTCGTATTAATAGAGGAACTGAATAGCTGATAGTAACTGGGTTACGAGGATATTAGTAATATTGTTTTTGTTATAAAATGTACTTAAAACTGCATAAATTTTTAGTAAATTGTCTTTTTTGACTATAACTATTAAATTGTAAAACTTGTCACACCTCTTACAAACCTTGAAAGGATAAGCATTATAGCATATTCATTAACCATAATTTAGGCATCTTAATACGAAACTCGCGTTAGAAAAGATTTGGAAAAGAGCATAGGTTCAAGAAGTATAAGTATCTGAAATTCTTAATAAAAGAAGACCTCTTACTTTATCTATGATTAGAAAATTACATAAAAATTTAAATATTCCGGCGGATATTTTAATTCAAAAAATCCACACGAAGAGAGCATGACTTAATTCTCATACTTTAACGCAAGTTTCGAATTAATATAGCATAGGATTTAGCATATCAAGAGAGATGTAATAGAAGGTTTATTATCAGACATTTGATAATTTATCAGTGCTGCAACCATATGCACAAAGGCATTTGTAACTGATCTATGCCTTGAATGCTCAAACTTCCCCAATAGTTTAGGGTCTGTCAGATTTTTTGTGTAAGTACGATTTCTCCATTTGCCCAATTTTGTAAATTAGTATCACAAAGTATAGCAAATTGATTTAAAGCCATGGCCCAATTCTTAATAGGCATTGTCCATTTTTTAGAAGCATTTGTCAATGCTAAAAAGATTATTTTCTGAATCGATTTATCATCTGGAAATACCCCCTTATTTTTTATAATTTTACGAATTTGACGGTTAGTTGATTCAATAGCATTAGTAGTGTAAATCGCCTTTCTAATGTCTTCCGGAAAGCTAAAGAACGGAGCTATTCCAGACCAATTTCTCTGCCATATATCAAAAATAACTGGATATTTTTCATCCCATTTTTTAGCAAAATTTTGTAATTCTCTTAATCCCTCTGCTTCATTTATTGCAGAATAAACTGCCTTTAAATCAGCTGTTACCAATTTTAAATCTTTATATGATACGTATTTTACAGAGTTTCTTACCATATGAACAATACACAGTTGTACTGTGGTTTTTGGGAAAATGCTATTTATTGCTTCTGGAAAACCTTTAAGACCATCAACACACGCAACATATATTTGTTCTACACCACGATTCTTCAGTTCTGTTACTACTTGCATCCAAAATTTAGATCCTTCATTCTTGCCTATCCAAATACCTAATAGTTCCTTCTTGCCTTCTATATTCACGCCAATATCTAGATAAACTGCTTTATTTATTATTATATGATTGTCTCTTGCCTTAACATGAATACAATCTACATTATAGGATATACACTATCAAGTGCTCTATTCTGCCACGCAGTAACTTCCTCTAAAATGCCATCAGTTACCTTTGATATTAACTCAGATGATACTTTGGTGGCATATAGTTCTTCTAAGTGCCCTTGTATTTCTCGAATAGTCATTCCCCTAGCATATAAAGATATTACTTTATCATCAAATCCTTCAAATCTCCTTACTCCTTTTGGAATTAGTTGAGGTTCAAATTCTCCTTCCCGATCCCTTGGCACTTCTACTATCAATTTACGACCCTCGGAATCTATTAGAGTCTTTTCATAATTGCCATTACGTCTATTATCTGACTCCTTGGTATTCTTAGAATGCTTCTCATAACCTATATGAGATTCCATTTCTTTTTCTAAAATCTTATTTACTATCTGCTTTTTAATTTCCTGAAATATTCCTTCTTTGCCAAATATCTCAGATGGATCACTTTGTGATAGTATTTCTGATACTACTTTTTCTATAGTCGGATTTGATACTTTACTCTTATTCTTCATATTAGCCTCATGTAAGTTGTTTTAATTAATTTTATTCTTAACTATTTTTATAACTTACACAAACTTTCTGACACCCCCCTAATATTTACAATAACCCATATTTAAAGAAGATAGGTCATGGTGGTTACTTTAATACAACTACAGGTTATTTGATACACTTAAAAGCTGCTCAAAAACTTCTTGAATATAGCAAAAACCTTACTTTAGAGATTGATAATGTAATATACCAAGCTTTTATGCATAATGAAGTGCAAGCCTATGTCACTTCGCCTTTTTTAATACATGCAACATTTAATTATATTTGAAATGGGAAGAGCACATTAAATAACGTAAATTTTACAACCTTAATCTAGGTTTTGTGGATATTTCTAAACAACGCGAGTTTCGAATTAATATAGCATAGGATTTAGCATATCAAGAGAGATGTAATAGAAGGTTTATTATCAGACATTTGATAATTTATCAGTGCTGCAACCATATGCACAAAGGCATTTGTAACTGATCTATGCCTTGAATGCTCAAACTTCCCCAATAGTTTAATTTTACTAAACACAGATTCTATTAATGCTTTTTTAAGCAATAATATTTTATCCAACATAGACATAAGTTTATTTTTCATATTTTTCTTTACCCTAGTTACCATAAAAATTCCTTGCTCTAAAAGTTGTAGAAATAATTGTTGCGAAATATAACCACGATCTCCGAATACTTTACCAAAAAGATTTTTGATTATCAGTTCCAGCTGTTTTCTATCATCCTTATTGCCAGGGCTAAAAGATGCTTTAACTATACCACCGGCTCTATTAATTATTAGATGTAGTTTAAGTCCATAGAACCAACCTTTTGTTGTCTTACTGCTTGCTGCTATGCCGGCGAACACTTTATTCATTGAAATACGGTATCTCTTACATACCTCTATACTACTTGAATCTACAAAAGAGAGTCCGTCACACTGATCCAAAATAGAATTGAATATTAGTACTAATAGTGGTAAATGTGGACCTATTATTTTTATAAATTGACTATAGCTTACTAATTGAAAATCTCTTTGATGATGAATTCATATTTGCTTCAGATAATAATTCTTAAAACAATCATAAGATGACTGCCAGTAGCCTATTATAATTGTTATTACCTCACTTCTGTTCAGTCGACTTTTAGGACCAGATTTGTTGTTATGGTTAGTAATTGAATTTGTATGCTTGTCTAATTCTTGAAAAAAATCATCGACGTAACAAAATATTTCTGTAAAATCCATTATCATAGGTTATTGCTCTTAAAGTTTTTTCAATAACCTATAAACTTTTTTCTAATACTATAAATACCATATTTTAATTAGCAATTTGTATTTTGTACTCACTTTATAACAAAAACAGTATTATCAAGATCCCCGTAACCCAGTTACTATCAGCTATTCAGCGACTTTTTGAATACGAAACTCGCGTACTTTAGGCTTTTGCTTATAAAACGTTACGTTCATTTGATGTATTGCTTCAAAGCCTAAATAAATTTTAATACGTTCTAGAATAATATCTTGATAATAAGGTAATTCTGCTGCCGTAGCATTATCTTCTGCTTGTATAAACAGCGTATTAATCTTTTGTTTTTTATAAGTATAGGTGGTGATTTTTAAAGGTAATACTTTAGTACTGAAGTTAAACCCGACTATTTTATTCCAGTTAATCATGATTTCAGGCAGCAATGGATGTTGTTTGGCAAATATACGTCTAACTATTTTATCAATATCCTCTTTAATTAGCTTCATTTTAATAAACTCTGCACTGTTAAAGTTATGACGGCTAAAGCAAGCATTATAGATATTACGGAAAAATGTAAAGATGTAACCGATATGATCATTAAAAATATATTACAAACTGCTATAATCGATACTACTTGTTTATGAGACTTACCTTTTTGTACTGCTTTTTGGAAAAAATGCTTTAAATGAGGCTGCCAAATTTTTTCTTTATTGAGTAGCCGAATTAATATGGTTAGTACGGCATCGGTAATGTAATATAAGCTAGCAATAGCACAAGCTATAAATAAATTAGTGCTTGTAAGAGCAAGCAGGAGCAAGCAAAGACCCGTTAAGAATCCAAGGCTAATACTTCCCACATCTCCTAAAAATATTTTTGCCGGATGCCAATTAAATATTAAAAAACCACAAGAACAACCAAGAATAATAACATTTACACTAGATATAAAATACGAGTTATCAATAGTAGGAAATTGTAAAAAACATAATATAAGCATAGTGCTAGATAGATGAATAGATTCTATGCAGCTCATACCGTCTATACCGTCCATAAAATTATATATATTAATAAAGCCGCTTAAAGCTATAACTAAAATAGAATATATTAGTATATGGACGGAATTTACCTGTGAAAAAAGAAAAATAGCAAAAGCTGCACAAATTAAGTGGACTATTAAACGAATTAGAATAGGTACGGCTTTTAAGTCATCTAAAAAAGAAACCGAGGAAATTACCAATAATAAAGGTAGTATTTTTGTTGAATTAATAAGATTATTGCTTGTTATATATTCAAATCCGCTCAAAGCAATCATTACGACAATTACAATAGCAAGACCGCCGCCGCGCGGTGTTATCTTATCATGAGAGCGACGACTACTCGGTACATCAACTAAACCGATTGCAGGAAGATATTTAGTTAATATATATGTTAATATAGCGGTTGCTATAAAAGAAAAAATAAATAGTAGACTTCCTGCATAACTTGCTCCTAAAGGTAATTTGTGCGTCAATCCGGTACTCGCATCCTCACGTACTAAAGTGTACGCTGCGGCGGCAAGCGCTCCCGTGTTTCCTGCAAATTCCTCTTTATTAGCTACGTTATGCAGGAAGTCTAAAGTGCTATAGCTATTTATATTCATAGTAACATATTAGATTTAAAACTATAATATTTGTTATTACTTATAATGACGTGATCATGTACTATAATATTTACGGTTTGGCATGTCTCTACTATCTTATTTATCATATGAATGTCGGCTTTTGAAGGTTCAAGGGCTACCGCTTGGATGATTATGCACAAGTATAAGGCTGCTTACTTCGTTAAATAAAGCTCGTTTAATTATCTCACGTGGATATACCGCAGCTTGGTCTATAGTTCCTTGACTTAAAACCTCATCGGTAAAATATTTTTCTTATTCAAAAATAATATACGAAATTGCTCGAATCGCATATTGCCCATATTAACTTTTAAATAATCAATCAAAGAACTCCAAGAAGCAATAATATTTTTATTTATTATTTTTTGTTTCAATACTCTATTTATCAACTCACGTATTAGAGCAAAATTAATATATAAATTTTCATTATTACCTTTAATACTAAGTAGCCTTTCTTTATCAAGATTAACTAAAGAACCCTCAGCTATAAGCTGAGGGGTTATAAAGTGGAATCGATTAGAAATCGATCATCATTCACAGGTTCACCTTCCTGTTCATCAATATAGTGCTGTATCATTTCATCAGTTATATTACCTGAACTGACCGCCATATAGCCCCTAGCCCACAAATGATTGCCCCAAAATTGTTTTCTTAAATGAGCAAATTCTTGCAATAAAATTCTTGAGCTACTACCTTTTAAATACTGTACTAACTTGCTAAGAGATATTTGTGATTTATATGAGATAAACATATGCACGTGATCACATGATATTTTCCCTGAAATTATATATACTTCATGTTCCATACAAATCTGCCTTAGTAAATCTCTAGCCCTTTCCGCTACTTTGCCTATCAATACTCTCTTCCTATATTTTGGTATCCATATAAGATGTACTTTTAAATCATACTGACTATGACTATTCTTTCTATAACTTCTCATGTTTCTTGATATAAATTCATTGCTAAAGCAATTTCATTATATCTTCCCTTCGCCTGAAGGCGAGGGATTTCTTATCCCCGAAGGGGGACATTAAATCCGTAATATCAAAATGGTCAAGTAGCTTTTTAGCAAGAGGCTTTACGTCTTTACGAGGGATAGCCGAAAATAACATTACTTCAAGTAATTCGTAATCGGAAAAATGTTCTGCTCCGGCGGTAACGAAGCATTCTTTTACCCTTTTACGGTGACCTATATAATGAGGCGTACCTATTTCATCATTACCGAATTCTATCAAATTATTTTCTAACATTGTGTGAATCAAATTGAATATGGAGGGTATTTTAATTTTTTCGGTGATAACGTAAATATTTCAAAACCGTCTTTAGTCACGCCTATAGTATGCTCAAATTGAGCCGATAATGATTTATCACGTGTAGTAACCGTCCATCCATCTAGTTTACTTAATATAGTGTCGTAATTACCGGCATTTATCATAGGTTCAACGGTGAAAAACATCCCTTCTTCTAACGTTATACCCGTGCCGCTGCGACCGTAATTTAATATTGACGGTTGGTCATGAAAAACTCTTCCGATACCGTGACCCGTATAATCTCTAACCACAGAATAATTATGTTTCTCGGCATAGCTTTGAATAGCATGTCCGATATCACCGAGTTTAGCACCGGGTCTAACTACTTCAATCCCTTTCATCATTGTATCATAAGTTACTTGAATAAGACGCTTTGGCTTAATTGCTACGTCACCAACATAATACATACGGCTAGTATCACCGTACCAACCGTCTAAAATTACCGTAACATCAATATTTACTATATCACCGTTTTTTAATGGCTTATCGTTTGGAATGCCATGACAAACCACATGATTTATAGAAGTACAAATCGATTTCGGAAAGCCTTTGTAATTTAACGGTGCAGGAATGGCATTATTAGAAGTAATAAAATTATGACAAAGGTCATTTAAACTATTAGTAGTGACGTTCGGCTTTACGTAATCAGTAATAAAATCGAGTGTCTCTGCAGCTAATTTCCCAGCTGCTCGCATCTTTATGAAATCTTTTTCCGTATGGATTTTTATAGTCATGAATTTTGGTTACCTTTCACTCAAGTAAAAAAATGTATTTTTTATAATACAAAATGGTTCTTTTAATGTAAATAACTTATCCTATTATTGAGAAGTGCTGCTATGTTACTTGATTTAGGTTTTGGATATTATATAATTGCTAATATAATTATTATTTAACATAATGGGTGTAGTTAGGTTATTAATTTGCTCTTTCTGTTGTGGCTGCACATTCAAATTCTCATCCATTTCTTAAATTTGTAGGTTCAGAAATCGCAGTACAATCTTTTTTCATGATTTCCGGCTTTTATATGGCTATGATTCAGAGCAATTATACAAGCAAAATAAAATTTTGGAAAAGTAAATATTTAAGGCTTTATCCTACTTATATCTTTTGTATTTTAGCTACTTTCCTCTTGCAGCAAAAATTTTCTTTTTTAAGGCAATTGTATAATCTTCCATTTCCGGCTGTTTTTTTATTTTTACAAACCTAACAATGTTGTTTCAAGATGTAACAATGTTTATTGGAATTAATAATAATACAGTACATTTTACAAAATACTTTACTGACTCCACGCCTCCTCTTTATCAATTTTTGTTGATACCTCCTGGTTGGTCAATTGGGTTAGAAATTTCTTTTTATTTAATAGCACCTTGGATTCTAAAAAAGAAAAATATCTATATTTTATCCATAATTTGTATATTTTTAATTACTAGAATTATTCTTCAGTTTAACGGATTTATAGGAGATCCTTGGTCTTATAGATTCTTTCCTTCTGAACTTGCAATTTTCTTAATCGGTAGTCAAGCATTTTATATTTATTCTAGTAAAGAAATAAACGAAAAAAAGCCTTGGCTTAGTCAATTACTCTATTTATATATTATATTAATAATTATTACTTTTCCGTTTATCCCAATAGAGCCTCAACTAAAAAAAATTACTTTTTTATTGTTTATTTGCTCTATCTTTAGGAAAAATATTTGACTTAACCAAAGATAATAAGTTAGACAAATTAATTGCTTTACTCTCTTACCCAATATATTGTTATCATTTAATTGTCTTGTATAACATATTATCTGCTATTTCATATTGGGCTGATAATGGGAAATTTCTTAATACGTTGGTTACTTTTATAACAGTAATAATTATTTCTTTTTTAATTTATTTCTTTATTGAAAAGCCTATAGAGTATTATAGAAAAAGATATAAAACTCATAATTTAGCTTAATATTTAAAACTATGCTATATTACATAAATAAAATTCTTTCAAACAATAAGGTACAAGCTATTATCTTAGGGATAATCGGGCTTGGTATTGTTACTGTTCTCACGTCATATAATATAGACGATCCGTCTTTTAACTCGGTCACAACAGAGTACCCTAGTAATTTAGTCGGAATTTTTGGCTCTTATTTATCGGATTGTTTATATCAATTTTTTGGATTGGCTGCTTTTATTATACCGCTTGCTTGCTTTGTTTGGGTGAGAAATTGTTGGTATGGAAGATATCGCGGCTCATTTATCCGTATATTTGTAATGTTGCTCGCTCTCGTTAGCAGTAGCACGTTATTATCTAAGATTAAGCTAGAATTCATACCGGCAAATGCAGGAGGAGCTATTGGAATAATAGCTTCTAATTTTTTTGAGCGATTTACAAATCAACTATACTTATTATTAATATTTTTTACCTTTATTATATTAGTTGTTTTACTTGAAATTAAATTTACTTCTTTAAGTAATTTTATTATTAAGCTAGGTAAATTTTTAATCTATCGGGTACAATCTTTTTTACATAATGTATTTTCACGATTGTCGTCGATAAGATTATTCCCTACTAAAAAAAGTGATAAGATAAATATAACTTCTTCTTACCAAAAGCCTGTAAGTGAAAAAGTAAAATTCACTGAAGAAGCAAGACCCATACCTGCAAATCCTATAAAATTCTTTAGCAAACCTGTTAGCCCTAAAATATCTCAAAGCGAAATAGCAGAATTGCCGCCTATTTCCTTATTACGTGATCCTGAAAACCATCATGTAAAAGGGGCTTCTTCCTCAGAGCTTAAACAAAAGGCTGAAGAGTTATTAACCGTGCTTAATGATTTTGGAGTTAAAGGGCAGATAATTAATATCAATCAAGGACCGGTGGTAACTCAATATGAATTTGAGCCGGCGGCAGGTACTAAAACATCAAGGGTAGTAGGATTATCTGGCGATATAGCACGCTCACTATCTGCTTTATCAACAAGGATAGCAGTCATACCCGGCAAAAACGTACTTGGTATTGAGCTTCCTAATAAGCAACGTGAATTCTTTTGTTTGAAAGAGCTTATAGAGACTCCCGAATACCAAGACAAATCAACTTTATTGCCGTTAGTCTTGGGTAAAGATTTAGCAGGTAAGCCGTTAATTGCCGATCTTGCTAAAATGCCTCATTTATTAGTAGCAGGAACCACCGGCTCAGGTAAATCCGTCGGTATTAATACGATGATTGTATCGCTCTTATACCGCTATACTCCCGAAGAATGCCGCTTTATCATGATCGATCCGAAAATGCTTGAATTATCGGCTTATGATGGAATACCGCATTTGCTAACTCCCGTGGTAACCGAGCCTTCTAAGGCGGTAGTTGCTCTTAAATGGGCAGTTAAGGAAATGGAAAACCGTTATAGAATGATGAGCAATATCGGTGTTAAGAATATCGCAGGTTATAATGCAAAAATCTTAGAAGCGGTTAAAGAGAATAGAGTA
This sequence comes from Rickettsia endosymbiont of Ixodes scapularis, assembly GCF_000160735.1. Lineage (NCBI taxonomy): Bacteria > Pseudomonadati > Pseudomonadota > Alphaproteobacteria > Rickettsiales > Rickettsiaceae > Rickettsia > Rickettsia endosymbiont of Ixodes scapularis. The sequence goes on from NZ_CM000770.1 coordinate 1,694,590, forward strand.
ATTGAGCGTTCGATTCAAACGGGTTTTGATCCTGAAACCGGTAAGCCTATTTACGAAACCGTTACGATGAATATGGAAAAACTACCTTACATTGTGGTTATTGTTGATGAGATGGCTGATTTAATGCTAATTGCCGGTAAGGATATTGAAATGCTGATTCAAAGGCTTGCTCAAATGGCAAGAGCGGCAGGCATTCATATTATTATGGCAACGCAAAGACCTTCTGTAGACGTTATTACCGGTGTTATTAAAGCCAATTTTCCAAGTCGTATTAGCTTTAAAGTTACCTCTAAAATCGATAGCCGAACGATTTTAGGCGAGCAAGGCTCCGAGCAGTTACTTGGTATGGGTGATATGCTATTTATGGGTAATACTTCAAAGATAAGTAGGGTACACGGACCGTTTGTTAATGAAGCCGAAATTGAGAAAATTACGGAATATTTGAAAGAGACCGGTACACCTGAATATATCTCTGCCGTTACCGAGCAGCCTGAAGAAGACGATAGTAGCATTGATATCGGTGACGGCACATCTGATGAAGTGCTTTACAAAAAAGCCGTGCAGATAGTGCGTGACGAGCGAAAATCTTCCATTAGCTATATCCAAAGGTCGCTTAGAATCGGCTATAACAAAGCCGCCAACTTAGTTGAGAAGATGGAGAAAGAGAGAATAGTCTCACCACCGAATCATACAGGTAAAAGAGAGATATTATTACCTGAGAGGTAAATGTCATTCCCGCGAAGGCGGGAATCCAGTATTTTTAGCTGTCATACCGTGACTTGACCACGGTATCTTGTATCACAGGCTGCGTGACAATCTCGTCAAATATCCTGAGATTGCTTCGTCAATTACTTACGTAATTTCCTCGCAATGACGACTCGGTATCTACATTTATCATTGACATTATTAATATATTTTAATAATTGCCGCCGCAATATATTAAATAATGGAAATAATTCAATGACTACCTCTAACACTGGAACCAGACACCCAAGTTACTATGCCTCAGCAAAAATTACCCCTAAAAATTATATAATATCACGTCTTAAAGCTTTAAAAGCTAAGATAGCGAAAGTAAACCCGATGGCTGTAAGAGATAATAAATGGTCGGATTTACATATAGCGGTAGGGTCTAAAGAAATAAAGTTAGTAGAAGCTTTGTGTAATGAAAAAAATATTAATGTCCCCCTTCGGGGATAAGAAATCCCTCGCCTTCAGGCGAAGGGAAGATATAATGAAATTGCTTTAGCAATGAATTTATATCAAGAAACATGAGAAGTTATAGAAAGAATAGTCATAGTCAGTATGATTTAAAAGTACATCTTATATGGATACCAAAATATAGGAAGAGAGTATTGATAGGCAAAGTAGCGGAAAGGGCTAGAGATTTACTAAGGCAGATTTGTATGGAACATGAAGTATATATAATTTCAGGGAAAATATCATGTGATCACGTGCATATGTTTATCTCATATAAATCACAAATATCTCTTAGCAAGTTAGTACAGTATTTAAAAGGTAGTAGCTCAAGAATTTTATTGCAAGAATTTGCTCATTTAAGAAAACAATTTTGGGGCAATCATTTGTGGGCTAGGGGCTATATGGCGGTCAGTTCAGGTAATATAACTGATGAAATGATACAGCACTATATTGATGAACAGGAAGGTGAACCTGTGAATGATGATCGATTTCTAATCGATTCCACTTTATAACCCCTCAGCTTATAGCTGAGGGTTCTTTAGTGCTACAGATGCTAAATGTAGAACTCCTTTGGAGTTAGCAATACTTGGTTATGATTTAGAAACAGTAAAATTTTTAGTTCATATGGGAGGAAAGATTGCTCCTAACATGTATGGTTGGTCTGCTATTCACTTAGCAATAAAAATCGGTAATGTGTAGAAATGGTAGAATATTTATATGAGAATATGGAATTTCAAAAGTATAGCATAGGCAATTAAGATAGTGATATTAATAAAAGGATATGGTAAAGTAATTAGAAAATAGTTATGCCAAGTCCATATTCATATGATTTAAGAAAGGGAGTGATTCAATATATTGAGTCAGGGAAAAGAATAATAGAAGCAAGTCAAGTATTTAATATCAGCCGTAAAGTAATATATGATTGGAAGAAATTAAAGAAAGAAACAGGAGATGTTCAATTAAAAACTGGCTATCAAAAAGGGCATAGTCATAAAATAACAGATATGGAAGGATTTAAAAAATTTTTGGAATCTAATAAAGATAAAAGCAGTCGAGAGCTAGCCATCTTGTATCCTAGTAAAGTGTCAGCAAGAACTATAATAAACATGATTAGAAAAGTTGGTTACAGCTATAAAAAAACTTTTCTTCATCCCAAAAGAAATCATAAATTAAGAAATGAGTTTATAGAAAAGATAACCACCATAGACAAAGATAAACTAGTGTTTTTGGATGAATCAGGAATAGAAGATAATGCGTGTCGAGAACATGGCTGGAGCCCAAAAGGAAAAAGATGTTATGGTGAAAAAGTTTATCAGCACAAACACAGAATTAGTATGATTGCTGGCCTATTTAATAGCAATATTGTAGCACCTCTAATATTTGAAGGCAATTGTAATAAAGCTATTTTTGAGACGTATGTCAAGGATATACTCATTAAAGAATTAAGGGCAGGACAAGTCGTAGTAATGGATAATATTAATTTTCATAAAAACTCTAAGGTAAAAGAATTAATTGAATCGGTAGGGGCAAGTATTTTATTCCTTCCTACTTACAGTCCTGACCTTAATCCTATAGAACATTATTGGTTTAAAATTAAACATCAAATTAACGCGAGTTTCGTATTAATAGAGGAACTGAATAGCTGATAGTAACTGGGTTACGAGGATATTAGTAATTAGTAAAATTATTAATCTTAAATTCTATCTCTCTCGATTTAGAAAAACGAATTGAAATTTTAAAATATGTGACAGATAAATTTGAAGATAACACGGATTCTATTTGTCATATAACCACCCAACTTTTTAATTTTTGTAAAAATATGACAAAGCCTGAAGTTATAAAATATTTTATTGATTATTTAGAACCTTGGAAAGGATTACCTATTTTTTGGTGTTATAATTATATGCTTCCTATAGGCGAAGTTTCTTCAAAACTACCTAGCCATGATTATGAATAATATTTAAATCAATAATAAAAATTCTAAAATAATTCTAGAAATTTTATAATTTAGATGATATAAAGTTAAGCCATAAGCGGAGAGATGGCCGAGTGGTCGAAGGCGGCGGTTTGCTAAACCGTTATATGGGTCATACCGTATCGAGGGTTCGAATCCCTCTCTCTCCGCCAATCTGGACAGTGAGCCAATTCTTGTAGTTTATTGAACGGGAAAGCCAAGGAGTAATCAAGGTTTCCGCCTTTCAAATTTAGGTTCGTAAATACAAATTATCGCCTTATTTCCTTTATTTAACAAGGATTTTAGCTATTAATACAAACCTACTAATTATGTTCTATGCTATTCATATGTTAGTTTACACTAGACTTTTCTCTAATATTTTCTGTTACTTATACGTTATTTTCTGCAAATTTCACCAATTTTAGCCATTTTTTTCTAAAAATATGACGAGGGGCTATTCCTCGTAAATAAGGGATTTGGGAGACTTTTTATAAAAATTTTTTTAAGAGAATATACCAAAATTTTTCAGTTTTTGTGTATAAAAATTTTACTTATTACCGGAATTGAGTGAGGATTTAAATAACGCGAGTTTCGTATTAAGATGCCTAAATTATGGTTAATGAATATGCTATAATGCTTATCCTTTCAAGGTTTGTAAGAGGTGTGACAAGTTTTACAATTTAATAGTTATAGTCAAAAAAGACAATTTACTAAAAATTTATGCAGTTTTAAGTACATTTTATAACAAAAACAATATTACTAATATCCTCGTAACCCAGTTACTATCAGCTATTCAGTTCCTCTATTAATACGAAACTCGCGTTCATTTAAGAAAACAATTTTGGGGCAATCATTTGTGGGCTAGGGGCTATATGGCGGTCAGTTCAGGTAATATAACTGATGAAATGATACAGCACTATATTGATGAACAGGAAGGTGAACCTGTGAATGATGATCGATTTCTAATCGATTCCACTTTATAACCCCTCAGCTTATAGCTGAGGGTTSTTTAGTTATAGGTTCTTCATAATTAGCAATAATATTCCGGATTATATATATCTTTGAAGTTATTTTGCAGCATATTTTTTACTGCTTTTACCGTATTTTGATTTAGATAATCAAGCTCTAATATATGAATATTGGTAAGTAGTAAACTTGTATGATCTATTTTATTAAAAGGAGCAACATACCATGGATATTCACCTCCTTTAATGCATCTTTCAATAAGAGCAATTTTTCTATAACATTCTTCTCTTAAAAATGTATTATTACCGTCTAATAAAGCTAAATTTTCAGCTCTGTTATTCTGTCATTTAAATAGCTTCGCCAATCACTAGTTAATAATTCTAGCAATTGCTTAAAAAAACTAAAACTAATTTTCATATAATAATATTAAGTTAATTTAAAACTTTATAAGTCAGAAGCTATTAGAGACAGTTATTTGCTAACGTTATCTAAAAAATTCTGTAGTTCTTCTAAATTAGTTATATTACTTAACTTATATGGATAATTAATTTTTCGGAGCATATTTGTTAGTACGCTTCCGGCACCTATTTCTACTATATGAGTTATATCTAAGGTATTAAATAGTTCTAAAGTTTCACGCCATCTAACTCGCCCGCATATCTGAAGAATTAAATTTTGTTTGATTTCTGTAGGATCTAGAGTAGGTTTTGCGGTATAATTTTGGATTACCGGTATCAGAGGCTTATTAATTACAGCTTTATCAAGAGCTACTCGCATTTTTTCTTCTGCCGGCTTCATTAAGCTACAATGAAATGGAGCACTGACTTTCAGCTTTATCGCTTTATAACCTAAATCTTTAATTATACTAATAGCATGATCTATAGCTGTAGTCTTGCCGCTAATAACTATTTGTCCTTCGATGTTATCGTTGGCAATTTGGCATAAATTTATTTTGTTGATATCTTCTAATATTTCTTCAAGTTTTTGAAGCGGAATATTGATACAAGCTGCCATGCTTCCCTCACCTTCAGGACATGCTTCCTGCATAGATGTACTACGTATATGAAGTAGTTTTGCTGCTGTCTCAATACTAATACTTTCGGTGCTACATAAAGCACTATATTCGCCTAGAGAATGACCGGCAGCATAATCGCAAAGACTATCCAAACTTTTATCGGTTTCAGTTTTGATAATATTTATTATTGCCATAGATACCGCCATTAATGCCGGTTGTGCGTTAGTGGTTAAGGTAAGTTCTTCAGAAGGTCCATTAAAAATTATATCAGTGAGTTTCCGGTTTAGTACTTCATCAACGATTTGAAAGGTTTCTTTGGCGGGTTTAAAATTATCGTAAAAATCCTTTCCTATGCCGGTCAATTGCACCCCCTGACCGGGGAAGATAAAAGCTATTTTCATATTTTGTATTATCGATTGAGTTTATTAATAGATTTTATTAAAATTTTCTAAAATAGTCCTTACTACATGACAATTTTTAGAGATATAAGGACTAAAGGATTGAATTTTGCTGATAATTCATGATGATAACGGGGAAAGAACTTGGTTTACATATGAAAGATCATTCCGCCCCTCTAGTCGAATTATTACAAAAACATATTTCGCTTAATTTATCAAGAGCAAAATGTTTAGGATTATTTATCATTTCAATGCTTAACAGCAGGACAGTAAACATGTCATTGTTATGCAATAGAATGCCGTCTGGGATTAAAGCAGCTTCATGGTATAGAAGGATGCAAAGATTTATCTCTGAAATCTCAATATCATGGAGAGTATTACCTGTTATGTTAGTCATGATGACTGGGTTTGAGCAGGAGCAAAAATGGGTATTGTGTTTAGATAGAACGAATTGGAAATTTGGTAAACGACATATAAATATTTTATATTTAGCTGTCAGTTTTCATGGTATAGCGATCCCCCTTTTTGGAATTTTCTAAGTGATAAAAAGTGTGGTAACTCTGATTATATTGAGCGTATTGATCTGATGGAGTGTTTTTTAGAAGTTTTTGACAAAAACCGCATTGAAGCATTAACCGCTGATAGAGAATTTATAGGTAAGGAATGGCTCTCTTGGCTTAGAACAAATCAAATAAGATACGTTTTTCGAGTTAGAGAAAATAGACAATATATCAGTAATGCAAGGGGAAAAATGGTTAAAATACAAGAGTTATTTCGCCCTCTAGCCATAGGATCGCATGTGAGTTTGTCACAACGTAGAATTGGTACAAAAGGTGAAATATTTAATGTAGTAGGGATCAGAAATAAGAAGAGTGAACTTGCAGTCTTAATACATAGTGATGAGATCAAAAATCCTGCTGAGATATATGCTCAAAGATGGCAAATTGAAACAATGTTCAAAGCTTTTAAATCAGCAGGATTCAACTGTGAAGCAACTCATATTACTAATGATTTACGATTAGATACATTGATGCAAATATTGTCTATTGCATTTTGCCTAGCTTATCAAACTGGAGAGATTATAGTTTTAGATAAACCAATAGTTATTAAAAAACATGGTTATAGGCAAAATAGTATATTTCGTGTTGGATTAGATACATTGGTTAATATCTTGTATAATATTTCTACTCAATTAGTACGTTGGATACAGCTGTTGTCCTTGATATTCCAATATCCAAAGATGATAAAATGAAAAATTGTCATGTAGTAAGGATAAATCTACTAAACTCTTAAAATCATCGGGTAAATAATATTCCAAAAATTCTTGTGCTGCTACCGGGTCGTTCATTATTATTTTTACTAATGAATCGTGTTTTAATTTTTTAGCCATAAAATATCTAGTAGCTTTATTTTGTGGCGTATTTTATCTTAAATTATCTATAATATCCATATTTATTTAAATCTAAAGTATAATATGCTAATTCTAAACAAACTTTTACTTACCATTAAATTAATACGGGCGGATAAGCCGGTAGCTTATTTGTTGGTTTTTTTCCCTGCTTTATTTGGGTTATTGCTTGCAAATCCTTCTAACACGGAATTAGCTCATTTATTACCATTATTTATCTTAGGAAGCATAATGACAAGGAGTAGCGGATGTATTATTAACGATATATTTGATAGGAAATTTGATAAGCATGTCGCAAGAACTAAAGATCGACCTTTAGCTAGCAAGGCTTTATCTGTTTCTTATGCTATTTTTATACTCTTTATTCTTAGCGTTATCTCACTTTGTATTTTGCTACTTTTAAACAAAACAGCCATATATACAGGTTTTTTTGCGGTAATAATGATTAGTCTATACCCGTTAATGAAACGTATTACTTATTTCCCGCAAATCTTTTTGGGATTTAGCTTTAAGCTAGGGGCATTAATAGCTTATGCAGCAGTTCAGGATAAACTTGATATGGCAGCGATTATTATGTATATAGCATGCTGTTTTTGGGCAATCGGTTATGATACGATTTACGGATATATGGATATAAAAGACGATAAGAAAATAGGAGTGAAATCGTTAAGTGTATATTTAGAGAACAAGCATCCTAAGCTTTGGCTTTATATATGTTATATAGGTTGTATATTGTTATTTATTCTAGCAACAAAAATGGCTAACCATAATATCGACTATTTACCTATTTTAGCTGCTTTAATTATACTAATATTGCAAGTAGCAACTCTTGATATTGAGAACCCAACTGATTGTATGACAAGATTCAGAGCTAATAATTATGTCGGGGTACTTTTGAGTTTGGTATTTTGTTAAAAATGAATTATTGTCATACCGTGGCTTGACCACGGTATCCAGAAAAACAACTTATAACATACATTAATTGTCTATTTTCCCTGGATCTCGTGAATAAATCACGGTATGACAATAAAAAAACCGAGCCATACAACAAAGCCAATGCTACGCGGGAATGACATCAATCCATACAGGCAAAACTGCTAACAGCCCACAAGGTTACAATCGATATTACCGCTATATAAATCGCAATTGATAAAGAGCTGCCGGTTACATGCCATAGCATTAGACAGATTGACGGAGTAAGGCGTCCGATTAATGAAGCACCTATACTACTGCCGATACCTACTAACATATATTTATCGGCAGTTTTAAATAAATCATTTAGCCAGCAGTTCAAAGGTGCCAAGAACCCGACACCGAGTATTATAATCCAAATACGTACAAAATTAACATACCATATAGATGAATTATTCAAGAATAGCCATAAAGGAATTATGCTTAAACTCATTAAAATAAGAGTACCGTTTAGTATTTTAAGGTAATGTAGCTTTTTTGTTAGATGCCCTATTATCGGAATCATAATCATATCAAAAATCAGAAACTCGGTATTAAATTTCATCATTATTTCCAGTGATATATCAGTGATAAGCGGAATAAAACTATTCATAAAGACGAAAGGCACTATATAAGTCATATATGAGAAACCTATGGCAAAACTAATGCGTAAGATACTTAGTTTACTGTTCCAAATTGTAGTTAAGTCTTGTAATAGTGATGATACTACGTCATTGCGAGGAGAGGATTGTGTCATACCGTGGCTCGACCACGGTATCCAAAAATTACTTAAAGTAATTTTATATTTTTTATTGGATCCCGCGGTCAAGCCGCGGTATGACAATGAGGACTTTACTACAATATCCTCGCTCTTCCTTAAAAAATAACCTATAAGAGCCGTAAACCCGCCAAATATGAAGCATAAACGCCAATATTCATTATACTCTATATTTAAAACTATAGTGCTGATAAATGAAGCAAGAATAATACCAAGCATAGTAGATGTTTGATAAAGGTAAGAAGCTTTAAACGCTTTTTTTTCTTCTTTATTCTCTAAAATAAATAATTTAGCAATGGCACATTCACCCTCGGAATATACTCCTTGCAACGTTCTAAGCAAAACTAATAATAGCGGTGCAAGCCATCCTATTTGAGCATGTGAAGGTATTAAACCGATTAGGCTAGTTGTTAAAGCAACGCCGATTAAAGAATGAGATAAAGCAAAAACACCGCCGTATTTTTTAGCGATAACACCGAAAAAATAAGAACCGATCGGGCGAGTAAATAAAGACGTAGCAAGAACACTATAGGTAAGTATTAAAGCAACGACTTTATCATGATTCGGGAAAAAAATACCTACAAGTAGAGGGGCTAGAAACCCATAAAGTGCGGTATCAAAATGATCCATTGCATTACCGATTAGGATCGAAAAATCCCTTTTGCTTAACGAATTGTTCATCTATTAATAATTTAAAATTTATAATGGATTATACTCGATGAACTTGAAAAATTGGCTGCGTCGTCTTTGTAAGTCCTCGGATACTCACGTATTAATATACGTTCCGCTCCTCGGCTTACAGACTCCTTGCTCTTTTCCAAGTTGATCTTCGTATAACCGCTCTTCATTTTGTAGCAGTATATAAGTATGTAATCTTCCTTGTAAATATTTTTTTAAGAGATATGATTATAAAGTTATAGCTTAAAGTAATTGTAATTAATGAATAATTTGAAACAAGGAAAGTTTATTACATTTGAGGGAGGGGAGGGAATCGGCAAATCTACCCAATCTCAAATGCTCTATGAATATTTAAAATCTCAAAATACTCCCGTTATTTTAACTCGTGAAGTCGGCGGTACCTTAGTTGCCGAAAAAATGCGTGAAATTCTAGTACATGAAGAATTACTACCCATGTCCGAGCTATTACAAGCTATGGCAGCACGTTATGATCATATGGCACGGAAAATTATACCGGCTCTACAAGAGGGGCATATCGTAATATGTGATAGATTTATTGACTCAACTGCATGTTATCAAGGATTAGAGCTAGAAAACGGCATAGATTTAGTTTATAATTTGCACAAAACTTTAATGCCTTCTCTTATGCCGGATATTACGTTTTTTATTGACGTAGAGCCGGATACTGCTATTAAGAGAGTCAATTCACGAAATATGAGCAATAAATTTGACATAAGAGGTATAGATTTTTTTATAAAAATCTATGATTGCTTTAAAGAATTAAGTAATAGATTTCCTGAAAGAATAAAGACAATTAAAGCTTCAGATTTAAGTCCACTTGAAGTACATGAGTTAATAAAAAAGCATTTATGAACAATACTTACTACATTACTACCCCTATATATTACGTTAACGATGTTCCCCATATCGGTCATGCTTATACTAGTGTTGCAAGTGACGTAATCGCTCGTTTCATGCGACTTCGCAGTTTCGATGTAATGTTTTTAACAGGTACTGACGAACATGGGCAGAAAGTAGAAAAAGCAGCTATTAATAAAAATATTGACCCACAAAAATTTACCGATCAGACATCCGAGAGTTTTCGTCATCTGATGACTGCTATGCATATTTCCAATGATGATTTTATCAGAACAACGGAAAACAGGCATAAAGAAGCTGTAGCTGTTTTTTGGCAGAAATTACTAGATAACGGCACTATTTATGAAGGTTTTTATGAAGGATGGTATGCAGTGCGAGATGAGGCTTTTTATGATGAATCAGAGCTAACTGAAGGTAAGCTTGCACCGATGGGTGCTCCAGTTGAATGGGTTAAAGAGCCTAGCTATTTCTTTAATCTTTCAAAATGGCAAGATAAATTGCTTGAGTTTTATGAAGCAAACCCTGATTTTATCAGACCCATATCAAGGCGTAACGAAGTAATTAGCTTTGTTAAATCAGGTCTAAAAGATTTATCCGTATCACGTACTACTTTCAATTGGGGTATCAAAGTCCCAAATAATGAAAAACATGTAATTTATGTTTGGCTTGATGCACTGGCTAATTATATTTCGGTCCTTGATTATCCTGATGAACAAAGTAATTACGGTAAATTTTGGCCTGCTAATTTACATGTAGTCGGTAAAGATATCTTACGTTTTCATGCCGTTTATTGGCCTGCTTTCTTAATGGCTGCAGAAATCCCGCTGCCGAAGACAATTATGGCTCATGGTTGGTGGACGAATGAGGGGCAGAAAATCTCTAAATCTCTTGGTAATACCATTGATCCGATTAAGTTAATTGATGAATTTGGCGTTGATCAAGTTAGGTATTTTCTGATGCGTGAAGTAACTTTTGGTGCAGACGGTAATTTTGCTCGTAGTAATTTAATTACTCGGATTAATAGCGAGCTATCAAACAAGATAGGTAATTTATTACAGCGTACTACAGCTTTTGTTTATAAGAATAATGACGGCAAAGTACCGCTACTTACGCAAGATGTCATAGATAAAATATATGAACTACCGATTTTAAAAAACGCAAGTAAATTTGCCGAGCAGAATATTTTATTGATGGATAAAACAGAGATTAATAAAATTCTTGAAAAGATTATTAATTTGGCCGAAGAGGCAAATATCTATATTGATAGCGAAGCACCTTGGAATTTGAAAAAAATCGATCCTGATAAGATGCTAGAAGTGTTATACACTTTACTAGAAGTTTTACGTTATATTGCAATAATGCTTCTGCCTTTTATACCAAGTTCAGCAAATAAAATGCTTGATCAGTTAGGGGTAAATAAAGAAGAACGTCTATTTAAGCATTTAGTACGTGACTATGCTTTAACGGCGGGTAGCAATATTTTAGAACCTACCATAATATTTCCAAAGTTTGAATAGTGTGTCATGTTAATAGATTCACATTGTCACCTTAATTTACTTACCAAAGATACGGATTTAGACTCTGTCATTCAAAGAGCATTAGAAAATAATGTGCAGTATATGCAAACTATCTGCACTAAAATTGAAGATTTACCGATTATTTTAGAGATAGCTGAAAAATATGAAAATGTTTTTGCGAGTGTTGGGGTGCATCCGTGTGAAGTGAATTCTTTTATTAGTCATTGTAATGACACTGAGGCAATTATTATGCTAACCCAGCATCCAAAAATTATCGGAATCGGTGAAACGGGGCTTGATTATTATCATCAGCCTTACGATAAAAAATTACAGCAAGATTCGTTTGTAGCACATATACATGCGGCGTCTAGCACAAACCTACCTATCATTGTTCATACAAGAGAAGCAGACGAAGATACTATTGATATTTTAACCTCGGAAATGCGTAATAGTAAATTTCCTGGGCTAATCCATTGTTTTACCTCATCAAAAAATCTAGCAACAAAAATGCTAGATATCGGTTTATATATTTCAATGTCCGGTATTATAACTTTCAAGAATGCAACCGATTTGCAGGAAATAGTTAAATATATACCGCATGATAGGTTATTAATAGAAACCGACACTCCTTACTTAGCTCCCACGCCTATGCGAGGCAAACAAAACGAACCGGCATTTGTTAGGTATGTCGCTGAAAAAGTTGCCGAACTCAAAAATATCACATCAAAAGAAGTAGCAAATGTTATTACTCATAACTTCAAAACATTATTTTCTAAATTTGAAAAATATATAAATAATACTTTATAAAATCATCAAGATTGATAATTTAAAGTTGAAATTTTTAAAATAACATGTATATTTTATAGTATTTCAATTATTAATATATTTAATATGGAATTTAATCGCAAAAATGCCATCATTGGTTTTTTAAAAGAACATGAAGATCAGAAATTTACCCCCTACAAAATAGCAAAATGGCTTGTAGAAAATTATCCTGAAGAAGCTGGACGTAAAGCGGCGGCAAGTAGAAATAAGAGGATAATAGCAGCAAGAACTCAAGAAGAAAAAATTAAGGAAGTTATAAAGGCTTATGCAGGTGAAATTAGTAGAGGTAGGTTTAATGAGTGGAAATCAAAGCCTAATATTAGAATAGAGTCAGAACCTCAAGTAAGGTTATACTATAGTCAAAATCCTGATTATCAAATTAATAATGAACAAGTAACAAACCTTAAAAATAAAGTAAGCAAAGAAAATAATATAACTGAAGAAGAAGCATATGAAGTACTTGAATTATATCTTGATGAATTAGGTATCTATAATATGCAAATTAAACATAATTTTTCTTCAAACAAACAAGGAGCCGGAAGTAATATATGGTTACATCCTGATTGGGTAGGCATGGAAGTTCTTAATAAAAAATGGAGTCCGCTAATTAAAGATTGTGCTAAATATTATGGAGGAAAACAAGCAAGGCTTTGGTCCTTTGAAGTAAAAAAGAAAATAAGCCGTAGTAATGTAAGAGAGTCTTTTTTTCAGGCTTTATCAAATTCATCATGGGCACATTATGGTTATTTAGTCGCACCTATTCTAGACGAAATTAGGTCCGATACATTGATGAACAGGAAGGTGAACCTGTGAATGATGATCGATTTCTAATCGATTCCACTTTATAACCCCTCAGCTTATAGCTGAGGGTTGTTTAGTTATGCCGATGTTACCGGAATTAAAATTACTTCCTATTGAAAAGGCATTTTTATTACATGACAATTGATTAGTTAGATATTAATAATTAGTAGTTATCATATCGATAATAGTTATTATAGCTAATATAATAATTATACAAACTAAATAAAGTAACAATATGAAAAGTATTAGTAGTAAAGAAGCTCAAAATCATTTTGGGGAGTTGATGAATCAAGCAGTAAAATCACCGGTAATTATAAATAAATACGGTAAACCCACAGTAGTTCTTATATCACATGAAGAATATGAGAAATTTAATCAGCTTGAAGATATGTATTGGGCAATGCAAGCAAAAGTGGTTTTTTATCAGAGGAAGAGAGTAAGGATTCTTTAAATAAGATATTAAAGGAATAAATATGACTTTAATATTATCAAAAAGTTCACAAAAGTTTATTGAAAAGTTAGATACGAAGCAAGCACGGCAAATAGCAATTAAGATTAAAGAATTGTGTGAATTAATAAACCACCCTAATGATAGTAAGCTTTTAAAAGGTTTAACAGAACAATACTATAGAGTTGATGTAGGAGAATTTAGAATAATTTATCAAAAAGATAAAATTAAAACATATATCTTTCTTATAACCTCAATTCTGGATTAGATAATTTTTAGATATAGCTGGTTTGTTAACGCGAGTTTCGTATTAATAGAGGAACTGAATAGCTGATAGTAACTGGGTTACGAGGATATTAGTAATATTGTTTTTGTTATAAAATGTACTTAAAACTGCATAAATTTTTAGTAAATTGTCTTTTTTGACTATAACTATTAAATTGTAAAACTTGTCACACCTCTTACAAACCTTGAAAGGATAAGCATTATAGCATATTCATTAACCATAATTTAGGCATCTTAATATGAAACTCGCGTTAATTGGTAAAAAAGACCGACTAATCCAATATTCAGCAACTTTACAAAAATCATCGACAAAACAAAATAACGCGGTAATATCTTTCTTCAAGGGGATACTCTTGTTTTTTTGCTAAAAACTTATATAGAATATCTTCTATCCCTTGTAAATACTTCCATTCCCACCTCTTTTAATCCAGAATTCGGGTTTTTAGGAAAAAGAAATGATGGAGAAGTTTATAAATTATTTAAAAGAAAAATTAAATAGTTCATAATTATAACTTAACTTTTCTAGTAGGGCTTTTATCTCTTTGAATATCAAGTTTTGTACCAAATAGCGGAGAATTTTGTAAAAAATCAATAAGGGAAGATTCTTGTGAATTTGTTATAATGCTACACAAACGTTTGTTTTCGTCTAATACTTCTAGATTTACTTCGATTAAAGGCGGGGATAGTAGGTGCTTAATAATTTCATACCATTCTATTAAAATTAAATTACCGTTTAATGCTTCTTCAAATCCAAGTTCATAAATTTCTTCAGGTGATTTTAGACGATAAAGATCATAATGATAAATATAGTCAATTGATCCACGTTTACTGCTTCGTTGCTCGTCGTCTCGCCTATTAGTATATAGGCTTCGCTCCTCACGCCTGTCATCAAACGAGTCTGAATTGACTATGGTGAAATTAGGAACTTGATATGTTTGCAGTAAGTTAAAAGTCGGGCTTATAATGCTTGTATTTTCACCGCAAAAATATTTAATAATTTCACGACAAAAAAATGTTTTACCTGCTCCAAGGTCACCGTTAAATAAAACTATATCATTTGGTTTTAAGCTTTGTGCTAAAAGCTTTGCAAGTTTTTTTGTCTCTTCTTTGCTATTTAGTGTATGCATTTTTTAACTTGATCAATCATTTGTAAATATTGGTTCTGAAAAGTGCTTGAATTAATATTCTGAACATTCCAGTTTTCGCTATTTAATATTATTATTTTAGCGTTTAATTTATCGTATAATCGTGAATTTTGTTCGTTACTTAAAATAAGACATTTGTTATTAGACTCTTTAATTAAATCTTCTAGCTTGCTTATATATCGGAGGCTTTTTTGACTTTCGCTATATAATTTTGCAGTTTTAATATTAGTATTAATAAAAAAATACTCGCTACTGTCACTTAATAAAATTACGTCTTTTATCGTTGCAAGCTCGTTATTTTTAATTTCTTGTAGTTTGTTTAATTCTTTAAGTGCTGCAAAAAGGTTATTATTAATATCTTCTTGTAGCTCAGGAAAATTTTCGCTAAATATTCGTGCAAATTCTTGTAGTAAAATCGCGGTATTATTAAGATCAGGCCAAATATGCCAATTATCTTTTATAGTGGTTAAAGATTTAATATCACTGATTTTGATAATGTTTTTGCTATGATTATCAATTAATTTCTCGGCAAAACCGTCAAATTGTTCATTAATATAAATTGCTATATCGGCATTTTTAACTTTTACTAAATCACTAGGTTTTAAATTATAATGATGCGGACAGTCACTACTAATAGCTAAGCTCTCAATATCCGCTTTATCTTTAACAAGCATCGAAACAATACTACTAATTGGCGTAATACTTACAACTATCTTAGGCTTAGCATAGCTAGTAAGGCTGAAGAATAGTAGATATAGTATGATTAAAATTTTAACTTTTATGTCATTGCGAG
>NZ_CM000770.1:1711330-1740126 GCF_000160735.1 Rickettsia endosymbiont of Ixodes scapularis
CCTCGCAATGACGGTTTGACATACTAGCTCTCATAATTTATCCAACAACTCCAATTTACTAGGTTTGAAATCCTGCTCTATCCAAAAATTTTTTAGATATTCTAGTTTTGCTCCTATCTCTTTTTTTTCTATATTCATATTTAATAAATCATTACCGTTTACTTGGAATTTAGGACGTAATAACGCATCATATTTAAGGATAAATTCTTTTGCTTGTGAATGATTTAATTTACCGATTATGCTAGCTGCTAATAAATATTCCTTATAATTCTTTTTTTTAAACCAAATTTTCTTTATGTTAAATTTAGCTTCATTCAGAAAGTTCGTTATTGATAATATTTGCATTGCTTCATGTCTTGAGAATTTCCAATCTAGAAAGACCTTTAAATTTAAATCTTTTTGACAATATAATAAGAGTGCATATCGAGTAGCTAATTCTAATTTAAAATCATTTGCCTGCTCAAAAAATTTTATTTCATAATTTTGGATAGAGAATATTAGTTCTAATATTCCTATTTCAAACATAGCTTTTAAAATTTGTGCTGCTCTTTTTGAAACAATAATTTTATCCATTTCGCTTTTTATTCGTTCTCGTGATAAAGTTTTTAAGCCGTCTTTTAAAGCTTTACATGCTTTAAAGCTACCATCATCAAGCTGATTCGCATAATAGCTAGAAAACCGAAAAAAGCGTAGAATTCGCAAATAATCTTCTTTAATTCTATCTAGAGCTTCCCCTATAAATACAACCTTTTCCTGCTGCAAATCCTTAAACCCTTCAAAATAATCATATATCTCGTTCTTAAAGGGACAATAGCTTAAAGCATTAATAGTAAAATCTCGTCTTGCGGCATCTTCAGCAAAATCGTTGGTGAATACTACTTTGGCATGTCTACCGTTACATTCGATATCTTTTCTAAGAGTCGTGATCTCAAATTTTTCATTATTTAAAATAGCCGTAATCGTGCCAAATTTTAAACCGGTCGGAATAGTTTTTATTTTAGCTCCAGATAAAATATTTGTTACTTCACTAGGTATCAAATTAGTAGCTATATCTATATCATAGCTATCTTTCTCAAGTAGATCTCTTGGATAACTTGCTTCTAAAGGTAATTTGTACGTCGATCCAGTACTCGAATCCTCACGCACGTCTATGTACGCTGCGGTTCTGCGTTCCGTGTCTCCTTCAAATTCCTCTTTATTAGCTTCGTTATGCAAGAGATCTAGTAACGCATCACGTACGCAGCCGCCTATAAGTCTTGCTTGTCCTTTTTCATTTAAGAGACTCAAGATTTTTCTATATCCTTTTGAGGGGATTTTTAATGTTTTATGTATAACTTGCATTACTTGGTTTTACCTATAGTATCGGATAGTTTTTAAAAAGACTTTGATGTCATCCTAGCTAAAAGCTGGACCTTGTTGTATGGCTCGTTTATGTCATTCCCGCGGAAGCGGAAATCCAGAAAAAAGTAAAACAATTTCTATATTTCATATTTATCCCTTATTGACTACTGGATTCCCGCTTCCGCGGGAATGACATAGAACAAAAACAGTCCGGTACTAAGATTTTACCGTACATTCCTTTTTATTGCAAAAGATAAGTATAACAGGGCTTTTTTTAAAAAAATCTTTATTAATCGTTATTAAGCTCCCGCGGCATTTAGATTTATAATTGAGATTAATATGAATTTCAGCTTTCTCACAATGATTATTTTTGTTAATGACAATTTTCTGTCCGTGATTAGTTATGAAAATATTATCCTCTAAGGGTAACGCCGCACTATCTTTCTGTCCCAACCAATTAGTCCAGTAAGTAAACTGTAAAAATACATTAGAATTTCTAGTAAAAGTTAATATTAGGCAAACACAAAAAATGAAAAAAATTGTTGTAAA
Organism: Rickettsia endosymbiont of Ixodes scapularis; assembly: GCF_000160735.1. NCBI lineage: Bacteria > Pseudomonadati > Pseudomonadota > Alphaproteobacteria > Rickettsiales > Rickettsiaceae > Rickettsia > Rickettsia endosymbiont of Ixodes scapularis. The sequence continues at coordinate 1,713,221 of NZ_CM000770.1, forward strand.
TGAAAGCTCAAAATCAAGCGAAAAATAAACAATAATACCGTAAATAAAACTAATAAAATACCAAATATTTAAATTATTATACTCTGCTTCCAAAGTTATTTTAAAAAATTGTAGCATTTTCTATTAAAAGTTAAAAACACATTATACGTCATATCTGTTATATTTTCAATAATTAGAACAAAATTCTCCTGTAAATAACGCGAGTTTCGTATTAAGATGCCTAAATTATGGTTAATGAATATGCTATAATGCTTATCCTTTCAAGGTTTGTAAGAGGTGTGACAAGTTTTACAATTTAATAGTTATAGTCAAAAAAGACAATTTACTAAAAATTTATGCAGTTTTAAGTACATTTTATAACAAAAACAATATTACTAATATCCTCGTAACCCAGTTACTATCAACTATTCAGTTCCTCTATTAATACGAAACTCGCGTTAATTATAGTTAAGATAAATTAACTTATATATTGCTTTTTATTAATTTATTCATTACAATGCCTAACGTTTTATGTATATAAAATTTTAATTTAAATTGAGATATTTGTAATGAATAAGTTAACAGAACAAAATTTACTAAAAAAATCAAGATTTTTAAAATATTCTCTGCTTGCCTCTATTTCAGTAGGAGCAATAATCACAATACCTTTTGAGAGTATGGCGATGAGTAAAGAAGCATTTCGTATCGACCTCGGTAATAAATTGTTGAATAACTTGTCACAATTAAACGGAAACAAAGATACGACAAATACCCCGCAGCAGATAGGAACAGTAATTGTACCGGAATCGGAAATAAACACATATATTCCATCTGAAATAAGAGAAATGGAAATATCTAACAAACCTAAGGCATCTAATCCATTAAAAGATGTTCCTATAGAGGATCATTATAAAAAGATAGCACGTAGTAAGTCTGATGTCGGAAAAGCAAGAAAAGTACGACCACCTAATAGAAGCAAAACATTTGTAGACAGTGAAAAAACAGAACGAAGTCAAAATACTTATACTCTTGAACCGACAGAGCAAACGCCTCAAAAACCAGAGATTATAATAACAGCATCTTCGCCTACTGTTAGCCCAGCTTCAAATAGCTTTGTCACTGCACCTAATACGCCAAGTACTACCCTGACATCACCGGAATATTATACTACGGCACCTAGTACTCCATCAACACCGGCGACTCCGTATCAGCCTACTCCAGATTCTAAACCAAATGATAGTGTAGGAGTTAATACACCACCAAATACAAGCTCAAAGGTAGTACAAAAACTATCATTTAGTAGCGAGCCGCAACAGATAGTACAACTTAGTAAACCAACGCTTCCTCCGAGACCGATAACACCTGTACCGTTGCCTATAAAAAAAAGCAGTACTGAAATTGCAGCAGGAATGGTAAGTAATATATCACGAGTTAATGAGACGATAGGAATCAAGTTAGCTGAAGTAACACAGGCTATTAAAGATACCACAGGTAAAAAAAATAAAAAACCATTGCAGAAGTTGCATACGCAGCTAACTTCATCACAAAAAACAGCAAAAAAACTAAAGTCAGAAGCTGAAAGGATAGGACAAAAAATAATAGCATTAGATGAAGCAAATACGAGTCTAAGCGATTGGAACAAAAAGGGAGGAGGAATAAAAAATAAACATGAATCTGATAAAGATACGACAAAAGTAGGAAAAAATAATAAAGAAATAGAAAAACTTAAAAAAGAGTTAGTAAATAGAAACAGTGAAGCAGATACGTTATTTCAGAAAATAGAAAAAATAGATATTCCAGTAAATAAAGTTTCGATAAAATCGCAGGGAACAGTTCCGGTTACAACGGCGTCAACCAAAGTTAGCGCGTTTCAAGCACAGCAAGCAAGAATTAATGAGGCTCAGCAAGATGTATTAGGACAAAATCAACAACATATTGCTGCAGGAAAAACAAAAAAGCAGCGACAAGCAGAGGATAAGCAAAGAACAGAAAGAGAAAAGAAAAGAAAAGAAGAAAATCATCAAAAAGAAAAAGCAAGAGATATAGTAGAAATCAGGGAAGATATTGCAAAAAAAATGCAGTCAACAATGAGTGGTTATAGTGAAATACTGCCGAAAAAGTTGGAAGAATTGGAAATAAGAGTAGGAAATATAAAAGATAAAAAGAAAAAACAAGAAGCACAAAAGCAGTTATCAGAAATAAAGAAACAAGAAAAAGCTATAAAAACGGCAGCAGATAAAGCTAAAGAAGTAGCTGCTAGTGCGAAAAAAGAAACAAGTAGAACGGCATTACGAGCCATGCAAGATAAAATGAATGGTTATTCTGAACAATTAAATAAGATAGAGGAAAATCTAAAGTTATTAACTCCTGTTGTTTATAATAGTTCTACCGGTTCTACTTATAAGCAGCCGCCAAAAGCAAAGCCAACCATGCCATTAAGTCGTGGGGTTCAGAGAATTTTAGGTGAACAACTGGAGAATGAAGATGGATACTTAGTGTCAACAAAAGTTCAGCAGCAACCTTATACAGTAATGTTGTCGAGTCAAGAAATAGAGGACCCTAAAAGTATGGATTCAGGCTTGGGGAGCTTATCAAACGGCACTTTAGGTAAAGAAACAGATGAAGATGCCGGATTTTATTCAGGTTGGGGAAATAAGCATCATAAGGAGTCTAGTTTAAGTGTAGATAGTGGATTAACAAAAAAGGCAGCTCAGCTTATAAGCCTTTTAGATGCAAAGAGAACCGAAATACTGCAAACAACCAGTCCTTCACAACAAAAATCACTTAATTTAGCTTTACAGGAAATAGAAAATGATAAAGATTATGTAGATACCTATATAAGAGTATTAAGCAATAAAATACAAAAAATAGAAGAATTGCCTGGCTCAAGTTCTAGAAGTGAGGAACTTAATCATATTAAAGAAGCAATGGCTTATATAAGTGATCGTATACAGGATGTAGAGGAATTAGATAAAAACATGCTTTTAGCAATAAATGCACTATTACAAGAGCATGATGAAAAAATTTCTTCGTTACTTCTAGAGAAGTATACAAGCGAAGAAGCTGAAGACATTCTTGCTCAGTCATTGTTACAAGAAATGTTAGTGTCGGATGGTAAATCAGAATCTACCTTACCTACAGGAGATGAAGAACAAGAAGACACAGAAGTAACAGACGTAAGTGGAAAATTATCTTTATTACCTGTATCAAGTAATGAGTATGCATTAGCATTAAGTGACGGTAGCGAATATGAAGAAGATGAGGAAAGTTATGATTCAGGATTTGAAGAGGAAAAAGAAACAATAGAGCAATTATCCGATTCCGATGGGGGTAACCTTAAAATAACGGAAGTTGATACGGCTGTTCCTCTTGAACAGAAAGCAAAAAAAGAAATGCAAACGCAAATTTTAGAAAACGCTCCTACTTTAAATCAAGCGAAAGTTGTTAATACTATTGTAAATAATATGATTCGTAACAGATTAGATGCATCTATGAATATGGTAGCAGTAGGAGCCGGTGATGAAGAAGAGTCTCGTATAAAAAGAGGTTTGTGGATGCGTGGTATGTACGGCGTTAATAATCATGGACGCGTTGACAATATGACCGGTTATAGAGGTACTAACAAAGGTGCTACTATTGGGTTTGACGTTGAAATCGACAATAATATTCTAGGTATAGCTTATAGTAATGTTCATTCAGTATTTAAATTTAAAAATAGTAAAAATAATGATAAAGAACTTATTAATAGCCATGTAGTTTCTATTTACGGACAAAAAGAATTACCGAGGAATTTTGCACTACAAGCTTTAGTATCTGCTTCTAAAAACTTTATTAAAGATAAGACAACTTATTCATATGGTGATACTAAAATTAGAAGTAATGTAAAACATCGCAATCATAGTTATAATGCAGAAGCATTACTGAATTATAATTATCTTTTGCAGAACAAGCTCGTTATTATTCCAAATATCGGCTTAAGATACGGGAAGTCACGAGACGGGGTATATAATGAAACCGGTATTAACGTACAAGAAATAGCTCTTACAATGAAAGAGAATAATATATTGTCCGGAATTGTCGGTACTAAAGTCAAAGTACCTTTAAAAGATGCTCTAAAATTTAATAATTTAGGTCTAACATTCCAAGGAGCGGTAGAACATAATTTTAAAGAGAAAACCCAAAGAATAAATAGAGTTGTTAAAATATTTGATAATACATTCAAACAGGATTATCTAATACCGAAGCAACCGAAAACATCCTATAATTTAGGAACGGGTATTATAGGCAGTATCAAGAATACTACTATTTCTTTGGATTATAATTATTATCTAAATAAACATTATAGAAGTCATCAAGGTAGTGTTAAGCTTAAGGTAAACCTATAATTTTATACTTGCAATATTTGCAAAGTTGTTGTATAAAACTTCTAACTTACTGTCATGCCGTGGTCATAGCCACGGTATGACTAATATATCTATTTGCCTACTTTAAAGTGAAGGCCCCTTCGTCTAGCGGTTAGGACACCACCCTTTCACGGTGGGAACACGGGTTCGAGTCCCGTAGGGGTCACCATTCTATATTTTCCTATAAATTCATTATCTCAAATAATCTAATTTTAAATTCAGAATAAAAATAATAGTTGAAAATAATAACTTTTAATTTATAACGCTTCAAAAAGTTTGATTGAAAACGCAAAGTTCAGTTCAATTAAAGCTATATAATACAACCAATAAAATTTTATGAAGTATATTTATGAAAGCAGATGTGTTTTCTTCAAAAAATCCAGTTAATACAAGTGATTATCAAACAATTATAGCGTATCTAGAAAAGAATACCCCTTCATTTGTTCATCTAGATTTTAGCAATCTACATTTAACGCTTCCGCAGTTAGAGGAAATAGCCGCTAAAATCCAAAATAATAATTTTATCGGTAATATAAGTTGAGGCAAGATGCCTAATGCTTCTAGTGATATTGTACAAAAAATCGAAAGTAAAATTATTTTAAATAACGTGAGTTTCGTATTAATAGAGGAACTGAATAGCTGATAGTAACTGGGTTACGGGGATCTTGATAATACTGTTTTTGTTATAAAATGTACTTAAAACTGCATAAATTTTTAGTAAATTGTCTTTTTTGACTATAACTATTAAATTGTAAAACTTGTCACACCTCTTACAAACCTTGAAAAGATAAGGATTATAGCATATTCATTAACCATAATTTAGGCATCTTAATCTTACTACATGACAATTTTTAGAGATATAAGGACTAAAGGATTGAATTTTGCTGATAATTCATGATGATAACGGGGAAAGAACTTGGTTTACATATGAAAGATCATTCCGCCCCTCTAGTCGAATTATTACAAAAACATATTTCGCTTAATTTATCAAGAGCAAAATGTTTAGGATTATTTATCATTTCAATGCTTAACAGCAGGACAGTAAACATGTCATTGTTATGCAATAGAATGCCGTCTGGGATTAAAGCAGCTTCATGGTATAGAAGGATGCAAAGATTTATCTCTGAAATCTCAATATCATGGAGAGTATTACCTGTTATGTTAGTCATGATGACTGGGTTTGAGCAGGAGCAAAAATGGGTATTGTGTTTAGATAGAACGAATTGGAAATTTGGTAAACGACATATAAATATTTTATATTTAGCTGTCAGTTTTCATGGTATAGCGATCCCCCTTTTTGGAATTTTCTAAGTGATAAAAAGTGTGGTAACTCTGATTATATTGAGCGTATTGATCTGATGGAGTGTTTTTTAGAAGTTTTTGACAAAAACCGCATTGAAGCATTAACCGCTGATAGAGAATTTATAGGTAAGGAATGGCTCTCTTGGCTTAGAACAAATCAAATAAGATACGTTTTTCGAGTTAGAGAAAATGGACAATATATCAGTAATGCAAGGGGAAAAATGGTTAAAATACAAGAGTTATTTCGCCCTCTAGCCATAGGATCGCATGTGAGTTTGTCACAACGTAGAATTGGTACAAAAGGTGAAATATTTAATGTAGTAGGGATCAGAAATAAGAAGAGTGAACTTGCAGTCTTAATACATAGTGATGAGATCAAAAATCCTGCTGAGATATATGCTCAAAGATGGCAAATTGAAACAATGTTCAAAGCTTTTAAATCAGCAGGATTCAACTGTGAAGCAACTCATATTACTAATGATTTACGATTAGATACATTGATGCAAATATTGTCTATTGCATTTTGCCTAGCTTATCAAACTGGAGAGATTATAGTTTTGGATAAACCAATAGTTATTAAAAAACATGGTTATAGGCAAAATAGTATATTTCGTGTTGGATTAGATACATTGGTTAATATCTTGTATAATATTTCTACTCAATTAGTACGTTGGATACAGCTGTTGTCCTTGATATTCCAATATCCAAAGATGATAAAATGAAAAATTGTCATGTAGTAAGATTTTTATTAAAAATGATAAAAATATAATTAGCAACTTACCGCCTTTATCGGACCATAATCTTATTACTTGTGAAAAAATATTGCAAAAAATAGAAAAAGCTTTAAGCAAAAATTCATTTGTAGCAATCAGTGCTTACGCCGGAACAGGTAAAAGTACAATAGCTATAGAATATGGTCGTAAACAAAGAGATGAAGCAAAGAAAATAGTACGTTTTATTAATGCAGATTCCTCAAGCAAAATTAACGGAGCATATAGACAACTTGCTGAGGAGCTTTTATACAATAGGCGAAAGAGAAGAGGATATAATAAGATTAGTCCATGAGAGGGTTGCTAGTTTAAATTCAAATACATTATTTGTTTTTGATAACGTAGAAGCATATAAAGACATTGAGCCTTATATTAACGGTATAATGAATATGCCTAAGATAAGACGCAAGTTATAATTACTACTAGAAATAATAATTTAAGTGAGGATATAACAAATATTAAATTAAAGCCTTTTAATATAAGAACAGCAATAACATAAGGAAATAGGTTAAGTAACCAAGATATTAGCAATTTAATAAAAGAACTTGACAGTAATGATGCTGTATTCCCTTATAAGTTATCTAACGCAGTAACATATTTAAAGGAAAACAAATTATTTAAAGTAAATGATTGTGTTAATTATTTTAAAAATAGCAATGATGATTACATAGAAAGCGTTATATTATTAAAGTTATCAGAAGTATCATCGGCAGCTTGGCAGATACTACAATATTCGGCACATTTAGATCCTGATTTTATCGGCATAGAGATTTTCAAAGAATTATTTTTAATAGATGAAGAAAAGCTACAAGAACCTATAAAAAGGTTAGAAGCATTATCGATAATGAATCTAACATACCAAAATGGACAAGCCGGCTTACAATTACATAGATTAATGCAGTCTACAGTAAAAAGATATGTAGATAAACATAAGGAATATGCAATAGACAAACAAAAAATTTATACAAGTCTAGCTGAAGCTTTAGACAGTTTATTTCCTTATTTTACAGCTGTTCCAAACAAAGACTGGGAAATTTCTAAATTATTTTATCCTTATGTTTTATCCTTATGTAGTAAAAATATTAAACAATAATATTGAAATTGATAAATTTAGAAAGGCAAATTTATATAAAAAGTTAGGATATTATAATGAGAGCGTGTTATATAAACTTAAGGACTCATTAAAATATCACAAAGAAGCATTAAAAATATTTCAAGAATTATATCAAAGCAATCATCCTTATGTTGCTGACTCTCTTAATAATATTGGAGCAGCATATGCAAAATTAGGAGATACTAAAGAAGAGCTGAAGTACCTAAAAGAAGCTTTAAAAATGTCACAAGATTTGTATCAAAGTAATCACCCTGATATTGCTGCCTCTCTTAATAATGTCGGTTTAGCTTACCGAACTTAGGTTGTACCTCAAAAGGTCTAAAATATCAAAAAGCAGCTTTAAAAATGTTACAGATAGTGAATCAAAATAATTACCATAATATTGCTATTTTTCTTAATAATATCGGTAGATCTTACTGAGGTTTAGGTAATATCTCTAAGGGTCTAAAGTATTTAGAGGAAGCTCTAAAAATGCTTCTAGTAGTGTTTCAATGGAATCATCAAGATATTTCTTGTTAATGTAGGCTTAGCTTATGAAACATTAGACGATATTAATAAGTCAACAGAATTTTTGAAGCAAGCTTATTTAATGTTTATGCAAACTTTAGGAGCAACTCATCCTTATACTGAGGAATTAAAAAGTTACCTTGAGAAAAATGCTCCGGAATTTATAAAAAATAATGAAACTAGGGAGTTTATATTACAAAGAGGCAATTTTGAGGAAGTTACATTAGAAATTAAACAAAAAATATAAAAGAACGTTTTAAATAAAATATATATTAGTGCTGCTAAAGATAAATGGAATAGTAAGTTCTCAATTTTAGGAAATTGGGGAGTGAAAGGCTATTTAGGCGATAGATATTTAGCAAAACAACTAGGAGTTTTATCTAAAAATATAGAAATAGCTAAAATGTTATGTTTTGAAGTGATTTGCTTAGGAGCGATTAACAGCCCTAGCAAAAACTTCCTTTGTGTAAAAGAATTTGTTAGAGCCTATCCTGAATTAACAAACAAGATAACAAATGAACATCCTGAATATTTTATTGACGGCTCAATATTACGATTATGTGTTAATGATGAAGCAATTTAGGGGTGTCAGAAAGTTTGTGTAAGTTATAAAAATAGTTAAGAATAAAATTAATTAAAACAACTTACATGAGGCTAATATGAAGAATAAGAGTAAAGTATCAAATCCGACTATAGAAAAAGTAGTATCAGAAATACTATCACAAAGTGATCCATCTGAGATATTTGGCAAAGAAGGAATATTTCAGGAAATTAAAAAGCAGATAGTAAATAAGATTTTAGAAAAAGAAATGGAATCTCATATAGGTTATGAGAAGCATTCTAAGAATACCAAGGAGTCAGATAATAGACGTAATGGCAATTATGAAAAGACTCTAATAGATTCCGAGGGTCGTAAATTGATAGTAGAAGTGCCAAGGGATCGGGAAGGAGAATTTGAACCTCAACTAATTCCAAAAGGAGTAAGGAGATTTGAAGGATTTGATGATAAAGTAATATCTTTATATGCTAGGGGAATGACTATTCGAGAAATACAAGGGCACTTAGAAGAACTATATGCCACCAAAGTATCATCTGAGTTAATATCAAAGGTAACTGATGGCATTTTAGAGGAAGTTACTGCGTGGCAGAATAGAGCACTTGATAGTGTATATCCTATAATGTAGATTGTATTCATGTTAAGGCAAGAGACAATCATATAATAATAAATAAAGCAGTTTATCTAGCTATTGGCGTGAATATAGAAGGCAAGAAGGAACTATTAGGTATTTGGATAGGCAAGAATGAAGGATCTAAATTTTGGATGCAAGTAGTAACAGAACTGAAGAATCGTGGTGTAGAACAAATATATGTTGCGTGTGTTGATGGTCTTAAAGGTTTTCCAGAAGCAATAAATAGCATTTTCCCAAAAACCACAGTACAACTGTGTATTGTTCATATGGTAAGAAACTCTGTAAAATACGTATCATATAAAGATTTAAAATTGGTAACAGCTGATTTAAAGGCAGTTTATTCTGCAATAAATGAAGCAGAGGGATTAAGAGAATTACAAAATTTTGCTAAAAAATGGGATGAAAAATATCCAGTTATTTTTGATATATGGCAGAGAAATTGGTCTGGAATAGCTCCGTTCTTTAGCTTTCCGGAAGACATTAGAAAGGCGATTTACACTACTAATGCTATTGAATCAACTAACCGTCAAATTCATAAAATTATAAAAAATAAGGGGGTATTTCCAGATGATAAATCGATTCAGAAAATAATCTTTTTAGCATTGACAAATGCTTCTAAAAAATGGACAATGCCTATTAAGAATTGGGCCATGGCTTTAAATCAATTTGCTATACTTTGTGATACTAAATTTACAAAATTGGGCAAATGGAGAAATCGTACTTACACAAAAAATCTGACAGACCCAGCAATTTTAAATAGATTGCTAGCTAGTGGTTAATGTGGCTATGTAGCTTTATCCTCATCATGAGGAAAATCAGATTTATCCATTAAATTTTTAGCAATGTTGCTTTCTGAAAGCTTAGCTGATTGAAAATATTCGGAAACAAGCTTTATCACTTTATCACAAAATTCATCTTGTAATTCCTTACTTGCGGTTAATTTTTGGTTTTGAATTAACTGTATAGCATCAAATTTTTTATGCTCTAAAAATTCTTCAATTTCTTTAGTTTTTTCTTGAATGATTTTTTTTGTAACTTCATTGCTTTCTTCTATCATTTGAGAGCGTAAAGTTTCTAATTTCTTTATCTGTACATTGGTTTGTTCAAAGAGCAAAGCAGCATCTTCTTTTAACTTTTTAGCTTTTAGAACTTTTTCTTGGACTTCTAAAATCTTAGCATCTAAAGAATTTAAAATGGCTTTTTTTGCCGGTCTATAAATTAAATATACAAAAATTACAAAACTAACGGCAAGCCAAAAGCTCTCATCTAGGAAATTCATTATTTTACTTTTATATTTTGTAGTAAATTCATATCTACTTTAGTAGTTCCGGCTATTTTTTCAATAATATTAACGGCAAGTTTTATGATTGCTTCACTTTTATTAGTTCTAAATTGCTTAGCAGCTAAATTTATATCTTCAATATTTTGATTTATAGAGTTTTTTAAATCTTGCTCTAGATTCTTTTTTTTAATTAAAAATTCTGATTCTAAAGAGTCTATTTTTTCTTTTTTTAGCCTATCTATTTCAGTATTTGTTTTGTCTATTTCCTCGTTATAATATTTATTTAGCTTTTCTACTTCTATGGTCAATGTATCGGCTTGCGTAATATTATCTTGAATATTTGTCTGTCTATTATTAAAAATTTCTTCGGCTTTTGGAGTTATAAATTTATAAACAAAGATATACAATAAGCCGAAAGTAACGATAAGCCAAAAAATTTGTGAATAATAGGTAGCAATATCAAATTGAGGCATCTTATTTAAAAATGAATTTTAAGAAAAAATAAGTAACATAGCAATTACAAAGGAAAAAAGCCCCATTGCTTCAGCAAGACCTGCACCGATCAGAGCCATTCTTTGCAAGTTTTCTGCAGCTGAAGGGTTTCGTGCTATTGAACTAAGTAGAGAGCTAAATATATTACTAACGCCTAGAGCTGCACCGTACATGCCGATAGCCATAAGCCCTATACCAATAAATTTTAAAGAAACCATGTCCATAAAAAACCTAACTTTTAATTAATCAAAATAACAATTAGTGTAAATTAATAGCATCATTAAGATACATACAAGATAAAATAGTAAAAATATAAGCTTGAAGTATTGCAACAAAAATTTCAAACCCAATTAGTATCACCATAAGAGGGATTGGCAGAAATTTCAAGTAAATCATTAATGAAACGGTAAAACCGGCTATTACTTTTAATAAAACATGTCCCGCCATCATATTAGCGGCAAGTCGCAATGATAAACTAACCGGTCTTGCTAAATATGTAAATAGTTCAATTACTATCATCAACGGTGCTAACCATAAAGGAGTACCGTGCGGTGAAAAAAGAGTTAAAAAACGTAAGCCGTGTTTTACAAAACCGACTATAGTTACCGTTAAAAATACTAGAATTGCCAAGGTAAAAGTAACGATAATATGACTAGTAGCAGTAAAGCTATAAGGTGTCATACCAAGTAAATTACAGAATAAAATAAAAATAAATAAACTAAAAACTAACGGAATAAATTTACGTCCTTTTACTCCTATATTCTGATTTAACATATCAGCTACAAGATTATAAACTATTTCAGCACTCACTTGTAATCTAGAAGGCACTAATTTCCGGTTATAAAAAGCTAAGTAAAAATAAGTTAGAGCTAGGATGCTAGCAAGTAACATATAGATACTCGAATTAGTAAAGCTGACGTCAAAACCGAACATTTTGATGTCTATTAATTTTTTGATATTAAATTGTGCTAAAGGGCTATGAGTCATTTCCTTACTTTTTATTATTTACTTTTTGCCTTATAATATTAAAGCCGGCAATCATTCCTATTATTGTAAATATAATAAGAAATAAAGGTTTAGAATTAAAAAACTTATCTGTAAATATTCCAATTACGACACCTACCATTGTACCTGAAACTAAATCTACAGCGATAGTGAACGGGCTAATTTCTTGCCGAATTTTAGGATTAGAAAACTTAGGAGTTTTTAAGTCTTTAATTCTTGCTTTGATATCTTTTAGTTTTTCCGTATTCATTAGTTTATCTCCGTCATTGCAAGAAGACGCCATAGGCGTCGACGAAGCAATCTCAGGATATTTGACGAGATTGCCGTGCAGTCTACGACTGCTCGCAATGACGATCTAAATTATAAGCTCATTTCATTTTTTGCTTTTTCTTTCTGCTCCTCTAAAGCTTTATCAACTGCTGTGGAAATATTATCTATACTATAATTTCCGGTTTGTACTCCGTTAACAAAGAAAGAAGGGGTGCCTATAAATTTTGGTGCTTTTGCTACAAAATTAGTATTAGCAATTAGTGTTTCAGTAATTTTATCACTATTTAAACATTGCTTATATTCTTCCGGAGAAACACCTCCGAGCTGACCTATATCGGTTAATAATTCTCTGTATTTATTGCTATAAGCCCATTTATCTTGTTGTTTTAATATGATATTATGAAATTGTACAAAGCTATCTATATCGCCCTTGCAGCGGGCTAAGATTGCAGCATCTAAATCTTGTTTAGTAGCAATAAATTCACGAGCCACATATGCAATTTTGTTAGTATCGATATATTTTTTCTTAAGTTCCGGAAAAATTGTTTGATGATAATAAGCACAATGCGGACAGGTAGGAGAAAAATACTCGACTACTATAACATTTGATTTTTTGTTACCGAGAACCATATCATTATTATCAATTTTAAAAGTGACTTTAACAGGTTTTATTTCAGGATTTTTTTGTTCTTGTGAAGCCGGCGTTGATACTTCATCAGTCTGATTATTATCATTAGCAGGAACTATCGATTCAGCCGTATTTTCAGAATTTACGGCTTCCTGATTCGTTTCTTTAGAAGTTTCATTATTTTGCAGAGTTTCTTGCTCTATTATTTGTTTTTCCTCATGGTTCTTATCTTGTGCTTTTTCTTCTGAACAGCTACTCAAAAATAATAAAAATATTAGCACAATAAAAATACTTCGCATATTTATTCCTTTAACTATTAATATTATCTACAATAATATCGTATCAATTTTATTTCAATAGAAATATCTACTTTATAATAGAAGCAAAATGTGCTATGCTATAGAAAATAATAGTCTAACATTAAGTTCTTAGGCACTAAAACCACTACGGAGGAATTAATAATGGCAAATACAACACAATCTGAACATAAAACCGAACAAAAATCTGAGTTTAAAATAGGGCAGAGAATTGTCTATCCTGCACATGGAGTTGGTGAAATAACAAATATTGAATATCATACTATTGCAGGTACTGAAATTAAAGTATATGTAATTTCCTTTTCGCAGGATAAAATGACATTAAAAGTACCTGTTAGTAGAGCTGCGGTTGTTGGGCTTAGAGCGGTTGCAAGCAGAAAAGATTTAGATGTCATATATTCAACTCTTCAAGGTAAACCAAAGCAAGGAAATAGAATGTGGAGTAGAAGAGCACAAGAATATGAAGGCAAAATTAACTCAGGTAATATTGTAGCCATAGCCGAAGTATTACGGGACTTACATAAAAATGTTGATAATGATCGTTCTTACAGTGAAAGAACACTCTACGAATCAGCTTTAAATAGACTTGCAGGTGAGCTTGCTATCCTTGAAAACATCCACCCAACCGAAGCAATTAATAAGTTAGTTGAAGTATTGCGTGAAAAATTAGTAGCGTAAGTTTTGACATTATCTAAAGTGTTGTTGCGTGGCTAAGCTTTCTGTTGTCATCCCGCGACTTGATCGCGGTATCCAGCTAAAAATACTAAAATTATTAATACTTTAAGTGGTTTTTTGGATCCCGTGGTCAAGCCACGGGATGACGCCGAGTGCGTTTTTCGACCTGTGCAACAATACCTATTTGCAATCCCTATAAAGCCATACTAACTTACCCTACTAACAGATAGTTCATCCGGAATTTCTCAAGGGATGCAGTCACTACATGGTCAACAAATTCTTTTAACAATTTTGGATCTGTTACTTCCTGTCCTTTATCATCACGAGCAGTTAAAAGTTTTGAATTAATTTTTTCAAGAATGCCTTTCTTAATATCATCAATATTATGTGTACCGTCTAACATTTCTAAAATATATTTTTCATGTATAGGTATACCTACCATATCGTTAAGTCTATTAGTGACGCTAAACACGTTAGTTGCATTATTAAAATGTGCTTGTTTTGCTTGATATCTTGCAAATTCACTATTTTTAGGTTTTTCGGTGATAGTTGCTATAGCATGCGGTTTGGTCTCAAATATTTTGAGATAACCTTGAAAAATGAATTTGATAAAATGTTGCTCTAGTGCAGCTAAGAAATCTTGTAATTGATATTTACCGAGCTTTTTTAAAGCTTCTTTTGCTACTTGTTCTAAGCTTATCGGATTGCTAATATTTTCAGCATATACATATAAAATAGCTTTCATGATCGGTGAAGTGGTTGAAATAAAAGGATCAGGTAAATTTTCGTAATAGAAGCTAACATTTTCCTGTTGGTTAGTTAAATCAACATCTTTTTCTAGAGTTACCGGTCTAATATTAAGGCTAGTAAAAAACTCTTTTAAATTATTAAATTCAATTTTTCTGTTTATAGTCATGTTTTGATGACATAATAATGTCGAGCGGAACTTTCTATTAGTGATAAAATCCATATATTGCTCAGTACGAACAATATCATTAACGGCTTGTAGCTTTTCTGCTGCCTTAGTAGGTAAATTACCGATAAACATTGCAGTAAGCGACGTATCACCTAAGTAATTTAGATGATTTTTTTGAGCTTTTTCTATGAATTGGTGAAAATATGTACCTGTATTAATTTCGCCTAAATATTCATGTAATACATATGAGTCCGTATATGCAGATAATAATTTTGTTTCATCTCGTAAGAAATTAGAATAAGGCGTTGTGGAGCTTTCTAATGAGTCATTGATGAACTTTAAAAGTAATCTAGCTTGCTGTAATTTATCGTGGCTAGTATTAAATAGCTCTGAATGGAACATCATCATTTCACGTATTGTTCTCTGCATATTCCAGCCCGGGAGCGTATTATAGCTTACAAAAGCTATGCCATTCGGATTTAGCAGTTTATTACAGACTTCGAGTATTTTATCTTGTACTTCTTCAGGTACCCATGAATATACGCCGTGACAAACTATGTAATCAAACTTACCGTATGACTCATCAAGGTCTAATATAGATAATGCCTTTAGTTTGGCATTTTTTATTTTTAAATCACTGGTAATTTTTTTACCTAATTCTATTTGTGTTTTGGATAAGTCAACACCTAGAGATTGTGATTTAGGATATGTTTCAGCAAAGTTAAGCAGATTAACACCAACCCCGCAACCGATATCAAGTACTTTAGCAGTTTCAAGAGGCGGAGGGTTTAGTCCAAATAGCTTACCGATAGTTCTTAAATACGGTGGGGAGGTATAACTGAAAGTAAATGGAGAGTAAGGTACTTCATCATAGGATATTTTATTAGCTTGTTTTGTCATAGTATTTACATAAATTAAAAACTAAAGAACCCTCAGCTATAAGCTGAGGGGTTATAAAGTGGAATCGATTAGAAATCGATCATCATTCACAGGTTCACCTTCCTGTTCATCAATATAGCGCTGTATCATTTCATCAGTTATATTACCTGAACTGACCGCCATATAGCCCCTAGCCCACAAATGATTGCCCCAAAATTGTTTTCTTAAATGAGCAAATTCTTGCAATAAAATTCTTGAGCTACTACCTTTTAAATACTGTACTAACTTGCTAAGAGATATTTGTGATTTATATGAGATAAACATATGCACGTGATCACATGATATTTTCCCTGAAATTATATATACTTCATGTTCCATACAAATCTGCCTTAGTAAATCTCTAGCCCTTTCCGCTACTTTGCCTATCAATACTCTCTTCCTATATTTTGGTATCCATATAAGATGTACTTTTAAATCATACTGACTATGACTATTCTTTCTATAACTTCTCATGTTTCTTGATATAAATTCATTGCTAAAGCAATTTCATTATATCTTCCCTTCGCCTGAAGGCGAGGGATTTCTTATCCCCGAAGGGGGACATTAATTTTAAGCAGTTTCAAAAGATTAAGCAATATATTTTATATACAAAAACTTTAAATTTAATTTGATGTTTTTATATTTCATGACTATACTCTAAATACTATATAACATATGTTAATGGTCATGTAGTAATTTAAGGTAAATATTAATGTCTCCCTTCGGGGATAAGAAATCCCTCGCCTTCAGGCGAAGGGAAGATATAATGAAATTGCTTTAGCAATGAATTTATATCAAGAAACATGAGAAGTTATAGAAAGAATAGTCATAGTCAGTATGATTTAAAAGTACATCTTATATGGATACCAAAATATAGGAAGAGAGTATTGATAGGCAAAGTAGCGGAAAGGGCTAGAGATTTACTAAGGCAGATTTGTATGGAACATGAAGTATATATAATTTCAGGGAAAATATTATGTGATCACGTGCATATGTTTATCTCATATAAATCACAAATATCTCTTAGCAAGTTAGTACAGTATTTAAAAGGTAGTAGCTCAAGAATTTTATTGCAAGAATTTGCTCATTTAAGAAAACAATTTTGGGGCAATCATTTGTGGGCTAGGGGCTATATGGCGGTCAGTTCAGGTAATATAACTGATGAAATGATACAGCACTATATTGATGAACAGGAAGGTGAACCTGTGAATGATGATCGATTTCTAATCGATTCCACTTTATAACCCCTCAGCTTATAGCTGAGGGTTCTTTAGTTATATTTATATTATGAAAAATAGTAATGTTCAAATATCTGCTACTGAGTTTAAAAAGCATTTATTAAATCTAGTTGATCAAGTTAAAAGTAAACATAATTCTTTCATTATTACAAAAAGAAAATTGCCGATTGCTAAGGTAGTGCCTCTAGAGATTGATACTAAAGAAAATAAAAAAAGTTATTTTGGCTGTTTAAGAGGTACTATTAAAATTAATGACGATATAATAAATTCTTCTTGTGAATCTGATTGGGAAGTAAATAATGATTGATATTGAAGCTAGCAACCAAGAGGGGCTGATTTTAGATACTCATATATTAATTTGGTATGTAGAAGGAATTAGATTATCTGAAGCACAAATAAATCTAATAGAGAAAATAAGAGAAAAAAAATAAGTTATATATCTCTGCTATATCTATATGGGAAATAGTAATGCTTGAAAATAAAGGTAAAATAGCATTTTCAATTGAGTTAAATGATTGGATTGATAAATTACTATTTATACGGGGCTTAAATTTAATTGACCTGTCGGTTTCAATTTTAATACAAAGCTGCCTTTACCTCATTATGAACATAAAGACCCGGAAGATAATGTATACTAACTATAATATAAGATTTATTATAGCGGCTACTAGATTTGATCAAAAAATTATAGAGTATGCCAATTTAGGTTATTTGAAAATAATACAAGCTAAATGATCATAATTATAACTTAATCAATTGTGTTTTACCTGCAAAATTTTCTATTCCCTCTAGATCGGTAGCGGTAACCCATAACTGCATGTTTAAGCAGGTAAAAAATTCGATTAAATATTGACGTCTTTTGTCGTCTAGATGCACAAAGACCTCATCTAAAAGTAAAATCGGCGCTATTTTAGTTAGCTTTATAGCATAATTCATTTCAGCAAGTATTATCGCAATTAATATAGCTTTCTGTTCACCTGTAGAACAGAATTTGGCTAAGATATTTTTCTTTTGATGCTTTACTAAAAAGTCGCTTTTATGAACTCCAAAACTAGTGCGACCGAGTAATTTATCTTTGCTTCTTGTTTGATAAAGTTCTGCAGTAATAAAACTAACAATATTTTCTTCGCCGTCTAATATTTTTTGTTCAACAATGCCGTCAATCGATAAATCGGCCTTTGGAAACTCATTTTCAAGTTCATCTATTGCTTGCTGCATAAATTCTAAGGTTTTTAAGCGATTATTAGCAATATGGTTAGAAATATCGGCCATCTTTTCTTCAATAATTTTAAGCCAATTATCATCTCTTATATCTTCTGCTAGAATTTTATTTCTCTCATGCATGTAATATTCGTATTTACTAACTAGCTCTGCATGCTTTGGATCAAAATTATAAACTATTCTATCAAGAAATTTTCTTCTATCACTGCTACCGCTTGTAAAGATTCCTTCCATTTGCGAAGTCAGCCATACCATGCTAGTGAATTTACTTAGCTCATTATTGGCTATTTTACTTTCGTTATACTCGGTTATTCTTCTATTAGAGCTACGTTTAAATTGTGTGGTAAATTCTGCAAGTCCTAGCTTACTTTGCAATAGAGCTTTTACGGTACAATGATCTTCTGAAGTCTTGCATATATAAGCAAGTTTCGCTGATTTCAACCCTCTTCCTGGATAAAATAGCGATATAGCTTCTAAAATATTAGTTTTACCGCTACCGTTTTCACCTATTAAAATTATTGGGGTATTATCTGTTTTTAGTTCAAGATTTTTAAAATTACGATAATTTTCAAGACTTAAGGAATGTAGGAAGATATTTTTCATTTTATGAAAGAATAATAGTTAAATTATTGATACGTTGTATTTATACCGTCTAGAAATTGCCATAGTAGTTTTGCACCTTTTATTGCTCCTTGATATACTAATTTTTGTTCTTTTGAGCTTAAATTATTAATCAAATTTGCACATTCTTGTGCATGCCATTGATCAACTTTATTATGAACAATGAAAAATTGTAAAGTTCTGTAATCTGAAATTCCATAAAATTTTTGCAACCCTTGAATTTTAGAGTCAGATACTTCAGGAGTCTGACGTTCATAAGCATAAAGTGCTCCAAGACCTATAGAAAAAGATTTCTCCGTTAATTTAAAATAACCTTGAACAAGTTTTTGAGTTGAGTCTAATTTAGGTTCTGAAGTGAGCTGGTTTCTTAAACACCCAAGTCCTTCAGCAAAACGTTTCCATAGTTCCGGGTGATTTTCTTCACCTTGTTCTTCTTCTATAAGATTACCAAGTAATATTTGCCTAGCTTGTATATCGCTACATTTGGAATGTATTGCACTTATATAACGCGGGAAAGCTGTAACGTGATGATAATATTCTTTTGCGTAAATTTGTAAAGTAGAATAAGTAAGTTTTCCCATATTCCATAATTGATAAAATGGATGATTTAAAAGATTATATCGTTCAAGATCTATATTAAGCTGTTCTAAAAATTTCATCTTACCTCCTTTTAGTAAATTTATAAATCTGATAATTATTTGTTGTATCTATTATTACAGAATACAATTCTGCTAAAAGATTAAGAGGAAAAAAAGTATCTCCATTATAATTTTTATTTATTTTTGTAAGTAAAAATTCATCAATAAGATTTTGCTCTAGGAAAAGAGTCGCTATTTCTGTCCCCCCAACCATAAAAATTTTCTTATCAGTAAAAGGTTTTATTATCTGCCAAAAATCATCTAAAGATTTAATAAAAAATATAATAGACATCTTTCCAAACTTCGCTTCTAGAGGTAATTTAGACGTCAATCCGGTACTCGCATCTGTGCTATTGTCTATATACGCTGTGGTGCTGCGTTCCGTGTATCCTTTAAATTCCTCTCTATAAGTTGGTTTGGAAAGATGTCTATTATTATAAGATTGTAATGGTGTATTTCTTGAAAAAACAATACAAATACAATTTTTTAAAATCTTTGCAGGTATAGAGTCAAAGGTTTTTCGTCCCATGACTATAATATTATTTTTTACCGTCTGATAAAAATATTCAAACTCCTTAGAATAAGACCAAGGTATCTGACCTTTATTACCTATCACCCCTTGTGGGTCACATGCCATTATACCGATGATTTTACTATTTTTCATAATATGAATATTTAATCATATGATCTGCTACAAAAAATCTTTGATGCTCTATAACATTATGCACTCGTAAATAATCAGCTCCATGTTCTGTTAAATATTTTGATATTGCTATTGTTTCTAAATCTCTTCCCGATGCTTTGGAATTATAAAAAGCAGAAATATAAGATTTTCGTGAGTGTCCTACCAATATCTCACACCCTAGATTTTTAAATTCTTTAATATGTTGTAATATATATAAATTTTGATAAATGGATTTTCCAAAACCAATTCCAGTATCAAGAATGATATTTTTTCTATCAAATCCACATTTTTCTAATTTTGTTATTTCTTGCTCTGCCCATATATTTAAGCTAGCAAGCGGAGATTTATCGAAATCAAGACATTTTTGTTTTTGCGGTGGAACGGTTAATGAGTGCATAGTAATAATTTTACAATTATAATCGGCAATTAATTGTAATGTATAGTCATCTAGATTATTTTTAACCAAGTTGATACAGGAAATAGGATATTTTTTTAAAACACATTTAATTACTTCAGGAGTGAAACTATCAATACTGACTATAACTTCTTTTTCCTTTATAACTTCCCTAAGTTCTTCAAGAACATTCTCAAGTCTTGCATATTCTTCATCTTCATTAATAATTAAAGCAGAAGGACGTGTTGATTGTGATCCAAACTCAATTATTGTAGCCCCTTCATTTATCAAGCGTACAAAATTTCTAACGGCATCTTCTTTATGAAAACTCAATCCTCCATCAGAAAAAGAATCAGGAGTAATGTTTAAAATACCGACAAATTGAGGATTTAAAACAAGAGAGCGTATAACTCCTTGATTTTCAATTAAATGTGCTATTTCTGCAAAGGTTTTATTGTTGTAAAAATTATTAGTCGGACATGAATAACGACATTCCAAGCTTAAACCTGCAATTAGATGAATAAAAAACGGTCTGTTTAATAATTCAGGATGCGGTATTTTAAAATCAGGCAAATCTATATGGCAATTATTCCAAAGTAGGATATCTAAGTCAATAACTCTTGGAGACCATTTATCGTAAGAGCTTGCTCTACCTAGTTGTTTTTCAATCTTTTTAAGCTCAATTAGAAGTTTACTAGGCGTTAAAGTACTTTTGCCCTGCACCACCATATTTAAATATGATTTATTCCAAGCTTTATCCGCATTAGGTGGTAGAATAACTTGTGTTTCAAAAATAATAGATTGCTTAAGCAATATAAAATCACAGCTTTTTAGTAAATTTAGAGCTTTTTTAATATTTAAAAGTCTATTACCTAAATTACTGCCTATAGAAATATAAATCATAGTGTCTCCTTTCCTGAATAAGAAAAAGAAACTCCGCCATGCACTCCTGAAACCGGTGATTTTAATTTAGTAACGGTTACGTTTAGAAAAATCTTTTCTAATTTAGATTCGATAAAATTTTGATAAATAATATCATATATTTGTGCGGCTAAATACTCGATAAGATTAAAGTGATTCTCTTGAGAAAGTTTTTGTACTAGCCGTACGATTTCTGCATAACAAACAGTATCATTTATATTATCCGTTACAGTAGCAAGGGGAGGAGTTGAAATAAAGAGTTTTATGTTAATTTTTACAGGTTGAGCGTGGTGTTTTTCTTGAGTACTGCAGCCAAGATGTACCCAAGTTATTAGTTCTGAAATATTAAGTTTACATGAATAATTTAAGTTGAAAGCTTGATACCTATCATAATATTAATGTTAGTTTAGTATAAGCTCTTTATAAAAAGATACAATAGTTAAATTGATATACCGCCACTTTTTTTAAAGCCGGCATGAGCTTTTTCAAGTTTTTTAATAAGTTTAGGTGAATATGATTTAATGTCTTTTTCCTTGCCACCTTCATATTTTTTAGCGAGTTTCATTCCCCCTCTGATCATATTATAGGCGAAGTTCATTAGCTTTGTTTCGCCTGCTATTCTTTTTGGGTTCATAAACATATAAATTTGGTAAACGGCAAAGCTTTTTAATAAAAGTTTTAAGTCTATTCTAGCTTGTTTGGTTAAACCTTGTAATTTGTCTTTTGGGTTTGCAAGGTTTTTATTAGCATCTCTAACTATTTTAGAATGCTGATGCATTAAATAATTATTGACTTCGGCAACATTCTTGTTAATGAGCTTCTCATCCATTTTAAGCTTTAAGTTTTTAGTTTTACCTAAATACTTACGGATTAATAAGATAATTCGGCTTTGCAGTTGAGTTAAATCCATAGTTTGCTCGTTTAAGATAGCAAGTATTCGCTCTATCTCATACTCAAATTCTTCATTTTGGCTTAATTCTTCAAAAATTTCCTCTACCTCTTTACTCTCAAGTACAAGATCGTCACTAATACCCATTAATGCATCTTTTATTTGATCGGCGATTTTTTTGGTATCTTCGGAAAATTGATTATTTGTCATAATCTAATTCATCGTTAAATATAGCTATTTTTATACTAGCACTACATTTCTGCTTGTCTATAAAAATTGTATTAAGAGATATTAAATTTTTCTCATTGAGTATACTCTGAGGAATTATAACAAGCACCTAACATATTGCTAGAATCTTCATTATAATTGCTAGGTATATCCTTAAGGCTAAGTAGATATAGGTTCTCGTCTTTTCCCGTATTATTAAATTGTTGAGTAAAATCTTTATATTTTGTGGCTATCTTATTAAATTTAAGCTGAGTATCAAGAGAGGAGTATAAAGTACTTAGACATTTATAAAGGTTATGTAATATTATATTATTGTTATATTCATCTATGGTTATTGTTGCCGTTATAATATCGAAAAACGCTATTCTTATTAATTCTTGCGCGTCTCCTGCTAACTTTGTTAGCCCCTATTCTTAAAATATTTCGCTTGCTCTAAATATGCTTCAGTTAATACTAAAGATAATTTTGTTATATCTTCGATACCACCCTGTTGTATTTTGCTTATTATTTCTGATTTATGAGTATTGATTAAGCTTTCAAAAGCTTTTAATACGCTGGTTACATCGGGAGTTAAGTGTAAATATTTGAGAGCTTCAGAATAATTCTTCTTGCCGAGTTCTATATTTGCTTTAACAGAACCAAGTTCAGCAACTTTTTTATATAACTCTATTGATTGATTCGGCGTTTATTGTGGAGATTTTGGCTTTTTGGCAATAAATTTCAGCTAATTGACGCTTACAATGTTCTTCTTTATATTCTTTGGTATCTTCATAAGTGCTTTTTAATAATTGTTCTTCCTTATGTTTTTTAGACATATTGTCATAAGCATCTTTTAATAATGTCTCTAACTTGTTATAAGTATCTATCTCTTGTTGTGGAAGTATTTTAGAAGTAAGTAGCTTATTATAGATTACTATATTTATATATTCGTCTTTAATAATTTCTGTTATAGAACCGGTAATATATTCCCATAGCGATTTAGCATCTTCTTCATTGATGGGATTTATTAGGTTTTGTAAATTAGTAATATTTTTATCTATAGATAAATTCAGAGATAAATTTATTAAATTTGCTTTTAAGTTAGTTTTAATATCCTCTAAATTTTTTATATTAGCGGTTTTAATTCTTGTTAAAAATTCTCTCAGCTTAAATATATCATTAACTTTTGCAGTATCTAAAGTTTTGTTAGTTTTTATGTTATTATAAAAATTCTGAACAGTTTCATTTAATTTTTTAAGAAACGACTCTTTAGTACTCTCTATCATTGCTATGAAAGCTAATAATAATTCTCCATTTATATTATGGCTTGCTACCTCGCTAAATAAATTATCAAACCACTCTGAAGAATTAATTAAATTTAAATTCTCTTGAAAATTATTGATATTGGAAAAATATTTCAAATAATTTATAAGAGAATTTAAACTACTTTCCGGTTTTGAAATTTGTAAAATAGAATATAATTCATCACTAGCCTTAAGAAAATTTGCTATAGTCTTGTCTTTATTGTTCCTAGTTTGAGAATCATTTAGGATTTTTATTAGTTGTACTAATTTTTGATTTTTAGATGGATCAAATATTGTATTTTTTATCCCATATTTTATCTATTTCTGTTTTAAGTGCATCTATTATTAGATTTTATTTCTAGATTAATCATCTTTATCGCACTTAAAATTTCTTGTGAATTATAATCATTGATGGTTATTTTATTACTTTTATTAGGTGTGATATAATCTTTATCATATAGAATCTTTAATATTTTTCCGTATTTTGGCTTATTACTAGGCTTAGGGAAAAAATTGGATGTTAATTTAGCAATAATAGATTTTTGTTTTTCACTAAAGCTTTTTTCTTTAAGAGCTTCATTAAAAATACGCGAGTTTCATATTAAGATGCCTAAATTATAGTTAATGAATATGCTATAATCCTTATCCTTTCAAGGTTTGTAAGAGGTGTGACAAGTTTTACAATTTAATAGTTATAGTCAAAAAAGACAATTTACTAAAAATTTATGCAGTTTTAAGTACATTTAATAACAAAAACAGTATTATCAAGATCCCCGTAACCCAGTTACTATCAGCTATTCAGTTCCTCTATTAATACGAAACTCGCGTTAAAAATATTAGATATTTGAATCTGAGTTTTCTCATTTATTGTGTCGGTAAAAATTACGGATATATTTATTACCTGTGTCTATGGATTCAAATAAATTAGTAAATTCCCATAATACACCAGTAAGCTCTTTTATCTTATTTTGAGTATCAGGAGATTGAGCGTTTTGTATGGCAATATCTTTTATTACTAAAATAAATTTGGTTGGTTTAGTATCTAAAATCTTTTGTAAAAAAATGTATTAAGAATTGACTGGGCAAATGAATGGTTGTTATTTAAATAATTACTGTTATAAATCATTAAATTCGGTTGATTTTTATTTGCAGGAACATTAAAGATGTCTATTTTTTCATCATGTCCGCTTGTTCCGATAAATTCAAAATTTCCAAAGTCATCACTCTTAACTGCTAATTGTTTATCTTTAAAAAATTTAGTTAGAATATTTAAATCTTCTTTATTTGGTCCTAAGGTGACTATAGCTTTATTACTTTGATTAATAATAGGTGCATATTTCTGCTCATATTCATTTATCAGCTTAACAGGTTCTAATATTTCAAGAACAGATTTTTCCGTTTCTTGCTGTTGGTGTGTTTTAGTCATTTTTGACCAATCTAACATATTAATCATCCTCATCAGTTGTTTTTTTATTTAATGATCTTAACTTTAAGATTAACTCAAAAAATTTCAACTTAGTTAATAAATTTATTAACTAAAAATATGTATATGATAAAAATATTACAATTTAGATATTACGATATTTAATATAGTAAAAGATAATTTTTATTGCGTATATGATAAGAATAAGTTTTATTATAAATAAATATTAATAATTACTTAGGTTATGAGAAATAATAAAAATCCAAATGTATATTATAAAAATTTTTATAGCCCTAGCTATGATTACGGGCATAATATTTTTATGTTTATTTTATTCTTCATTAACTTCGTCTAAGATTAAGATTGGTGCAAAAACTAGTAATATGGACGATTCGCCTAAAATTAAGTTTACTCTTATAGATCAAGAAGGAAAGAAATTTGATAGTACCCATTTGCAAGGTCATTTAAGTTTGATTTATTTTGGTACTACCTAATTCCTTGTATGACAATCAAGCACTAAAAAGAGTAGAAGATATTATTAAGATTTTGAAGAAAGAGAATATTTTAGTACAAGTAGTTTTTATTGCTCTAGATCCTGAGCATGATACAAGTGAGGTATTAAAAAAATATTTAGAAAAAATAGATGTTAATTTTATAGGTTTAACGGGGGGAGTACAAGATATTGAACAATTAGCAAACCAATTTAAGATTTTCTATACATCCAAAAATATTTGATGTAAAAACAAACGAATATGAATTACAACATTCTAATTTTGTGTATTTAATTAGCAGCCAAGGAAAATTTTTAAAGCATTATTGCTTAGGCTTACCAAAAAATGGTTAAATAAAAATATCATTCCTGCGAAAGTAGGAATTCAGTGCTTTTCTGTGTCCATCCCGTGGCTTGACCACGGGATGACATAGTGGGTTTTATCGATCCACGCAACAAAACCTCTTCGCAAAATGACACATGAGCCATACCTAATGACGTTATCTAAGCATTCCCTATTTGTGATGAGAAATGTATTTCATCAATGCCTAAGTGTTTTAATGCATTATGCCATTTACTTTCAGGATTATCGGCAAAAATAAATTCTTTATTACAATCCATAACCAGCCATAGATTTTTCTCTAATTCTTCTTCAAGCTGTTCTGGTTTCCATGCTGTATAACCGACAATGAATAAGCTATTTTTAGGTCCTTTACCGAAAGCTATATCTTCTGAAATTTCTAAATTAGAGCTTACTGCTAAATCATTATGGAAATCCAATAACAAATTTTTATTATAATCGCTAGAATGAAGAAAAAACCCTTTTTCATGTTCTACGGGTCCGCCAAGATATATAGGAACCATAACCGGGGTTGTTATTTCGTCATTTTTTATTTTAAAAAACGATTTTAAATCTATATGATTTACTAAGCGGTTAAATATTAATCCTATTGCTCCTTCTTCCGTGTGTGATAACATATAAATTAAGGATTTATGGTAAATGCCTTTTGTAATTACATGTGGTGTAGCAACGAGTGTTTTACCGGATAAGTTATGAAAAATTTTATCGCCCATAAATAAAACTTTAATTATAATAATTAATATATA
>NZ_CM000770.1:1740626-1742902 GCF_000160735.1 Rickettsia endosymbiont of Ixodes scapularis
TCTTTACTTCTGAAAACTATTTTAAAAGTAAATCTTTAAAAGATTTTGTAGTAAGTAGCAAACAGAGCAAATATGGAGGAGTGCTGAAAGTTTCCGTCACCACTGATTATTTAGATGAATTAAGTAAAAATATTATAGTTATAATTCCAAACGAGACTTTAAAATCTATTGAAATATTTGAAAATAAAGACCTAAATAATTTCAAAAACTCCCTTAAGAAATCAAGCGATGATAAGGATATATTTTCTCAAGAATTACAAGATGAGCTTTCTAATATAGATGATGAATAGGATGTTATTTTGACGTCATTGCGAGGAAATTACGTAAGTAATTGTACGTACGCAATTTCAGGAGTTTGTTATTATTTCATGAGATTGCCACGCAGCCTACGGCTTGCTCGCAAGGCATTGTTGCGTGGGATCAATTTCACCCCTGTCATCCCGCGACTTGATCGCGGGATCCAGTTAAAAATACTAAAATTATTAGTATTTTTATTGTTTTTATGGACCCCGTAGTCAAGCCACGGGATGACAGGGGTGAAATTGATCCACGCAACAATGCCTGCTCGCAATGACGATTACCCAAACACCATAACCCTTCTTCATTAAACCAGCCTATTTCCTTTAAATTTTATAAATCACTCAATCGTAATATTAATTAATAAATATTAACCAATAGTAAATTTATTAACTAAAGAACCCTCAGCTATAAGCTGAGGGGTTATAAAGTGGAATCGATTAGAAATCGATCATCATTCACAGGTTCACCTTCCTGTTCATCAATATAGTGCTGTATCATTTCATCAGTTATATTACCTGAACTGACCGCCATATAGCCCCTAGCCCACAAATGATTGCCCCAAAATTGTTTTCTTAAATGAGCAAATTCTTGCAATAAAATTCTTGAGCTACTACCTTTTAAATACTGTACTAACTTGCTAAGAGATATTTGTGATTTATATGAGATAAACATATGCACGTGATCACATGATATTTTTCCTGAAATTATATATACTTCATGTTCCATACAAATCTGCCTTAGTAAATCTCTAGCCCTTTCCGCTACTTTGCCTATCAACACTCTCTTCCTATATTTTGGTATCCATATAAGATGTACTTTTAAATCCATACTGACTATGACTATTCTTTCTATAACTTCTCATGTTTCTTGATATAAATTCATTGCTAAAGCAATTTCATTATATCTTCCCTTCGCCTGAAGGCGAGGGATTTCTTTATCCCCGAAGGGGGACATTAAAATATGGTATTTATAGTATTAGAAAAAAGTTTATAGGTTATTGAAAAAACTTTAAGAGCAATAACCTATGATAATGGATTTTACAGAAATATTTTGTTACGTCGATGATTTTTTTCAAGAATTAGACAAGCATACAAATTCAATTACTAACCATAACAACAAATCTGGTCCTAAAAGTCGACTGAACAGAAGTGAGGTAATAACAATTATAATAGGCTACTGGCAGTCATCTTATGATTGTTTTAAGAATTATTATCTGAAGCAAATATGAATTCATCATCAAAGAGATTTTCAATTAGTAAGCTATAGTCAATTTATAAAAATAATAGGTCCACATTTACCACTATTAGTACTAATATTCAATTCTATTTTGGATCAGTGTGACGGACTCTCTTTTGTAGATTCAAGTAGTATAGAGGTATGTAAGAGATACCGTATTTCAATGAATAAAGTGTTCGCCGGCATAGCAGCAAGCAGTAAGACAACAAAAGGTTGGTTCTATGGACTTAAACTACATCTAATAATTAATAGAGCCGGTGGTATAGTTAAAGCATCTTTTAGCCCTGGCAATAAGGATGATAGAAAACAGCTGGAACTGATAATCAAAAATCTTTTTGGTAAAGTATTCGGAGATCGTGGTTATATTTCGCAACAATTATTTCTACAACTTTTAGAGCAAGGAATTTTTATGGTAACTAGGGTAAAGAAAAATATGAAAAATAAACTTATGTCTATGTTGGATAAAATATTATTGCTTAAAAAAGCATTAATAGAATCTGTGTTTAGTAAAATTAAACTATTGGGGGAAGTTTGAGCATTCAAGGCATAGATCAGTTACAAATGCCTTTGTGCATATGGTTGCAGCACTGATAAATTATCAAATGTCTGATAATAAACCTTCTATTACATCTCTCTTGATATGCTAAATCCTATGCTATATTAATTCGAAACTCGCGTTGTTTAAATATTAGTGGCTAAAGAAGTTATTATAACAGCATATGACAATATTTAATATAATA
>NZ_CM000770.1:1743102-1751496 GCF_000160735.1 Rickettsia endosymbiont of Ixodes scapularis
TATTTGGTGAAAAAATGATTTTTTTCTGTTCATAACAAAACACTATTAATTGAATAACGAAAGGAAATGCTATGATAAACGAGAACCTGATTAGAGATAAATTTTATGAGATATTAAGCAGTAAAGATATAGAAGAACAGCAAAATATGGGATTTAATAATATAGATCAAATAAAAAGATATGAATTTTTAGAGAAAGTTTTGTCAAAGAATTCAAAGATTCGATTGAAGATCCCAACAAATATTTCTAATGTGTACAATATGGCATACTGCAATGTAGATACAATAGCGAGATCTCCTGACACTGCTATAGTTAAAGCAGTTTATCAAGGTGATTATGATTTAGTTGATAGTATGTTAACTGCTTTAAATATTGATCCAAATACAAAAGTATCTACGTTGAAGCATGAGGCCTCCAGTCTTTTAAGGTTTGCGTGTATTAATAATAAGAAAGAGATAGCTAGGCTTTTACTTGAAAAAGGAGCAAGTATAATACTTGACTATAATAACGGTATAACCGTTTTACACACTGCCATAACAGCCGGACATTTTGATATGGTAGAATTTCTACTTGAAAATGGGGCTGATCCTAATTACGTAAAAGATGACAATTTTAGTTATTTAACGCGAGTTTCGTATTAATAGAGGAACTGAATAGCTGATAGTAACTGGGTTACGAGGATATTAGTAATATTGTTTTTGTTATAAAATGTACTTAAAACTGCATAAATTTTTAGTAAATTGTCTTTTTTGACTATAACTATTAAATTGTAAAACTTGTCACACCTCTTACAAACCTTGAAAGGATAAGGATTATAGCATATTCATTAACCATAATTTAGGCATCTTAATACGAAACTCGCGTTAATAAAGGTAAATTAGTTGAAAAATTCCAAAACTCATATAAATATAATTATGAAAAAATAGAACAAAATGTTCATGAATTACAAGCTTATTTAGGTTCTTATGAATATAATTGTGGTATTCCTAAATCTGATTTATTAGGGCATGATTATTATCATAATCATAATGCATAAATTATTATGCTATCTATTTTAGAAGTAGCGGTTTCAATAAAAATCTTATTAATTTTCTTATGACAATATCTAACGCGAGTTTCGTATTAAGATGCCTAAATTATGGTTAATGAATATGCTATAATCCTTATCCTTTCAAGGTTTGTAAGAGGTGTGACAAGTTTTACAATTTAATAGTTATAGTCAAAAAAGACAATTTACTAAAAATTTATGCAGTTTTAAGTACATTTTATAACAAAAATAATATTACTAATATCCTCGTAACCCAGTTAATATCAGCTATTCAGTTCCTCTATTAATACGAAACTCGCGTTAAATTATAAAACTTGTCACACCTCTTACAAACCTTGAAAGGATAAGGATTATAGCATATTCATTAACCATAATTTAGGTATCTTAATACGAAACTCGCGTTATTACAAAAAGTAACTACCTTACCTGCTTAAGCTATACATCCTCCATGATTAAATAAGGCTTATTTAATCATATTACAATTAAAAGTCAAATATTATTTTAGAAGTTCTATTTTTATTAACCGAATTCAGCTATCAAAGAAACTTTGTAATTACTTTTAAATATTCATCTAGGATTTTTTGGTTGTCCTCAACAAATTTTAAAGCATTTTCACGATAGGCTTTAAGTTCTAGAGAATTATTAGACCTAAGTAGATATGTTAGTTTGGTTAGTAAATCTTCACCGTTTTTGATTTGGATAGCTGCTTCATTTTGCAGTACGCCTTTAGCGATATCGGTGTTTTTACTCATATCGGGACCGAATATAATACAATTAGAGAAATATGCCGCTTCTAAAATATTATGCCCGCCTTGTTTAAAAGAACCGCCGATAAAAGAAATTGTAGCTACGTAAAAAAACAACCCCATTTCACCGAATCTATCAACTATATAAAGGTCATCGCTTAAAACAGGTAAATCATTTTGTGATTTAGTGGTAGCGGATAAATTATGTGACTTACAATTATCGATAATTGATTTAATTCGCTCAGGATGTCTTGGAATTAAGATAATATAGCAATCTAAAAACTGCTCTTTTAGGTTTTTGATTATAGGCAAAATCACTTCTTCATCTTCGGGGTGAGTGCTAGCAAATACCACGACTCGCCTATTTTCTAAATGTAAGCTTAATTTTGATAACTCTTCTTGATTGACCGGAAGTTTTTCATTAGCAAATTTAATATTGCCTAAATTAACTGCATCCGATACTCCAAGTTCATTGAATTTTTGTAAGTCACGCTCGCTTTGTGCGATAATTTTACTGAAGTTTTTGAGAATAAACTGAAAAAAGCTTTTTCTTTTTAGCCAAGCTTTAAACGATTTATCGGAAATACGAGCATTTACTAGCAGTAATTTACACTGCCTCGCTCCCTCATTAATAGTACACGGCCATAATTCCGATTCTATAAAAATACCTAAATTAGGCTGCCAATTTCTTAAAAATTTTCGAGTAAAAATAATATTATCTATCGGTAAAAATTGGTGAACTGCTATTTTAGGTAATTTGGCAGTTAATACTTTAGCGGAGCTGTTAGTCCAAGAAGTTACTAAAAAACGAACGTCAGGATAGCGTTTACTTATATTATATATTAATGTTAAAGCTGCCATAGATTCGCCGACGCTTGCTGCATGAATCCATATTAGACTTCTTGCATAACTTGCTTCTAAAGGTAATTTATACGTCGATCCGGTACTCGAATCCTCACGTACGCTTGTGTACGCTGCGGTTCTGCGTTCCGTGTCTCCTTTAAATTCCTCTTTATTAGCTTCGTTATGCAAGAAGTCTAATGAATAGTCTTGTCTGCTTTTCCCGATAGCAAAACGTTCTTGGATGCGTCTTATATCTTCTTTACCTATTAATAAGCGGATAAGAATTATAATGAAATAAATAGGTAATAATATAAAGCTTAAAGCATAATATAATAGCATCATTTCTTTAAGCTCTCTGGGTTAAGCTTGCTAATTGTTTTTCAAGGCTTATATGGTTTTGTATTTTATCATTTGTGAGTTCTAAAGGTGAGCCAACTATGATTTTAATAGTACCAAACGGTAGGGGTATTATTAATTTATCCCAACTTTTTAGTCTAAAACATTTAGAGGTACTACTTACTATCGGAATAAGTTCTTTGTTATATCTATAGGCAATTTCAGTAATGCCGCTATTTACTTTATATACCGGTCCTTTAGGACCATCCGGCGTGACTATTATATTTGCACCTTGAGATAGCTTACCTATAATATTACGTAAAGCTCCAATTGGATTTTTATTAGTAGAACCTACTATAACTCTGCAACCGAATTTTCCTACTAGATCGTTTAAAATTTTTCCGTCTAAATGCGGGGATATTAAAGCATAGATATTTCTATGTCCTATAAACATAGCCGGACTTAAGGCGAGCATATTATGCCAAAATGCAAAGATTACACCTTGTTCGTTTAGGAATTTTTCCTTATTGCCGTTATCGTAAAATATAAATTTCTGCCTTGAAGTAAAGTAAACAAAACGCAAATACCAATATAGTAAAATAGTAATTATACTAAGTACGTATTTATTATTTTTTAAAAATTTTTTAAAAACTTTCCGCATTGATTACCTTATTTGTCATATCGTGGCTTGTCCACGGTATGACAATGGGAAAACTGAAGCCATACAACATAATCAACCTATAGAACTACAAGCCCTCTCAATTCTAATACAAGCCTCTTCTAGCTCTTCCATAGAAGTAGCATAAGAGATTCTAAAATATCCCTCTAAGCCGAAAGCAATACCGGGTACTACGGCAACTTTTGTTTCTTCAAGTAAATATTCGGCAAAATCATTACTATTTGCAATAATTTTTCCTGATTTAGTTTTATGCCCAAATATTTTATCGCATTTAACAAATAAGTAAAATGCCCCTTCCGGCTTATAGCACTCAAAATATTCTATTCTTTTCAAAATTGATAAAGCAAGATCACGCTTTTTTTGAAAATTTAAAGCATTAGGCTTTATATAATCTTGAGGACCGTTTAATGCTTCAATAGCAGCCATTTGACTTATTGAACAAGGGTTTGAAGTACTTTGCGACTGAATAATAGTCATTGCTTTAATCAAAGTTTTAGAGCCTGTACCGTAGCCTATACGCCAACCCGTCATAGAATAAGCTTTAGATACTCCGTTTACGGTAAATATTCTCTCTTTTAAATCAGGTGCTATTTGGGCTAATGTATAAAATTTAAAATCATCAAAAGTAATATGCTCGTAAATATCATCGGACATTACGTTTACATGGGGATATTTTCTTAAAACTTTAGCAATATTTTCTAGTTCTTCAAAATTATAGCTCGCACCTGTCGGGTTACTAGGAGAGTTAATAATAAGCCACTTAGTTTTATCTGTAATTGAACGTTCTAAAGCTTCTGCACTTAATTTAAAGTTATTTTCAATTCCGCAATTTACAAAAACAGGTGTTCCTGTACTAAGTGCAACCATATCAGGGTACGAAACCCAATAGGGTGCTGGAATAATTACCTCATCCCCTTTGTCTAAAGATGCCATAAACAAATTATATATAACTTGCTTACCGCCGGTGCTTACTATTATTTCATCAAGTTCGTAATCTATATTATTTTCACGTTTGAATTTGTCTTTTATTGCTTGCTTTAAAAGAGGCATACCCTCAACGTTAGTATATTTAGTAAAGCCATCTTTAATCGCTTTAATCGCCGCTTCCTTAATATTGTCAGGCGTATCAAAATCAGGCTCACCGGCACCGAGTGCGATAATATCAACCCCCGCTTTTTTAAGTTCAAGAGTTTTTTTTACGACTGCAAGGATCGGCGATGGCTTTATAGAACTTAGCCTCGTAGAAATAATTGACATAATTTGAGTCCGTATTAATGCATTAGGTGTTGTTGCATGGATGCTAGAGTCGTCATTGCGAGCAGCCGTAGGCTGCGTGGCAATCTCATCAAATATCCTGAGATTGCTTCGTCAATTGCTATGCAATTTCCTCGCAATGACGTTTACCCTTTTGAGCCGCACAACAAGCTTTATTTATAAAAGCGATAATACAGCAATTTTAATCGCAATAAAATTATTTTATTTAAAAATTTATCAAGATATGCTTTATTATAGTAAGTAATATTAATTTAGTAATTAAACTATGCTCGGTAAAATAAAAGACAAAATCAAACATTATTGCTTAACTATAATAAATATACCGAATTTTATTAAGAATAAAATTTTAGAATTTAAGAATTATATAAGTGATTGTAAATATAAATTCTCTCATTTAGCCGAAACTAATTATCAACTTGGACTTGATCATTTATATAGAGGTAATTTAAATGATGCATTGCTTAGGTTTAAACTAGTCGATAAATTTTTTAATCCTAATGATTCTAAAATATATTATCAACTCGGATGGGTTTATTTTTTAAAAAAAAATTACAGACAAGCTATAGAATATTTAGAAAAATCTAATGAAAAATATAAAGCTATATTTATAAATTTTTTGAAAAATTATAAGGATATTACTGAAATACCTCAAGAAATTTGGGGAAAATATCGTGATTTAACAGCACAATATTATCCTACTATTTTTAATAACGATAAAAATATCCATCTTCCGTATAGGTTTGTTAATGAAGCACTTAAGCAGATATCTGATTTACCGGATCATTACTCTATTTTGGAACTTGGAAGTAATATAGGGCTTGTAGGTTATGAAATACAAAAACGTTTTCTGGAAAGTTTTACTTTAACCGGTGTAGAAATTTCTACTTTAATGAATGATTTACAAGAAACATATTATCCGAACACTAAAATTTACGATCAAATATATAATATTGCTATAGATGAATTTTTAAAACAAAATACTAATAAATTTGATATTATTTTTAGTTTTTGCGGATTATCGTTTACTAACAATTTAATAGAATATTTTAATTTAATATACTCATCTCTTAGTAAACAAGGGTATTTTGCCCTTTGTTTACCGAATGCGGCGAAGACACAATTTTCAGTAAAACGCAAAGAATTTATTTTTAACTTGAATGAAATAAATAATATTTTGCAAAAAAATAATTTTACTATATTAACTTCGGAAGAAATAATACTAGCGGAAAACAATAAATATAGTATTATTGTTTGTAAGAAAACAGCATAAGTCAATGAGAATATTAATTATATTATCCATTATTTTATGTTCATTATTGATAAGAGCTGATCTTGAATATGTTGATAATGACATATATAACTATAATGGTGGAAGAAATGAAAGCGGTTGCTTGGAAGTTTATGATCCATACGAAAAATTTAACCGTAAAGTGTTTGCATTTAATTCTGTGTTAGATTATATAATATTGCGTCCTTTAGCGATAGGTTATAAGAACATCACGAATGATTACGTAAAAGCACGTGTTAATAGTTTCGTCAGTAATGTCGATACACCGCTTACGGTGGTAAATTACGGGCTTCAGTTAAATTACGATAAAACTATGAAAAGCGTTTGGCGGTTTCTCATTAACACGACGCTTGGCATAGGCGGTTTATTTGACGTAGCAGGTAAAGTAGGTTTGCCGTCTGATCGTCAAACTTTCGGTAGTACCCTCGCACATTATGGGGTTGCCCCAGGTCCTTATTTAGTATTGCCGATAATCGGTAGTACTAACGCAAGAGACATGACGGATTCGGTAATTACTAATTATGCTCTTAATCCATTAATGTACTACACTCATAATGATTTTGACTTAGGAGTACTAGCAGTTAGTAAAATAAACGATCGATATGTTGTGTTACCGTTTAGTGATTATGTGATGAAGAATTCTATCGATCCTTATGTGGCTATTAGATCAGCATTACATCGTGCTCGTGAAGCATCGGTTCAATATCCTGAAAATTTTAAATGTCCTAAACCCAAGAATTAATTAAATTAAAGAGGATGATTATATGCAAAAAATTATTACAGGTTTATTTCTATTAGTTATAACGTTTCCCGCTTATTCTAATGAAAAAGTGCCTGCCGGTTTGAACAGTTACGTTACTAATTTAGTAAATGAAGCTTCTAGTATATTAAACGATAGTAAGCTATCTGAGCGAGTAAAAATTGCTAAAGCACGTGAGTTAGTGTCTCAGAACCTAGATTTTGATTGGATGGCTAAATATACATTAGGCAGAAATGGGATAAAAACTTTATCAGGTGGGCAGGTTCAGGAATTCATCAAAGTTTACTCTAAATATGTTACTAAATCTTATACTGATTTAATAAAAGATTATAAAGGTGAACAGCCTAAAATAGTAGGAGTTCGTCCTTTAAGCTTGACCGATTTTATGGTTGCTATGAATATCATTAGTAATAAAGAGCAAGACCCTATTAAAGTAGAATATCTTGTACGTGAAATGAAAGGAAACGGAAAAGACGTTTTTAAAGTTTCTGATATAATTACGGAAGGTGTAAGTCTTATTGGAGCTCAACAAGACGAGTTTACTGATACTTTAAAAATCAAGGTTTTGAGGCACTAATACAAAAATTAGAAAGTCGTTCTTAAGCTTATTTCACTGTCATCCTAAATCGTCATTGCGAGGAAATTTTGGCGTTGTTGCATGGCTCGCTTCACCTCTGTCATGCCGTGGTTGACCACGGGCTCCAGAAAAACAACTAAAATACTAATAATATTAGTATTTTTAACTGGATCCCGAGCTCAAGCCACGTTTGAGAAAGAGGAGAAATCTGATATTATTACTAAGGGCGAATCGAGACGAAGATATCAATCTGAGGGTGTGGCGAGACAATGGATTGGCTCACCCATGTGGTGCGCCACCGACAGAGGTTTAAAAGTTTGGGGGAGAAGTCCGGGGGATTCGGTAATGGTCTATAGGAGAGAGTTAACCTTTCACAGCAATAAAAAGTTGTTATTTTGGTGTTAGTTTCGTCCTGGGGAAAAGTATCCTCCCTCCAGGGGGGGGAAAAAAAAAATTGCCTTAGGAGGTTTATATCAAGAACATGGGAGGTTAGAAAGATTGGATACCAGTAGACTTAAAAAAATCTATATTGGTACAAAATGGAAGGAAGTTTTGTTGGCAAATTGGGCTGAGGGGGGTTGGGCTTTCTAAGGCAAATTTGAGCGGGGCAGAAGGAAGTTTAATTTTTGGTGGAAAAAGGGGTGTGGGGCCCGGGGGCTCTTTTTTTCTCCCTTATTACACAAAAAATCGGTAAAGAGGAGGGAGGGTGATTAAAGAGTATTTTTATATTTTTTTTTTGGATTTTTTTATTTAAGGATGTTTTGTGCGCCAACTTTTGGGGGGAAGAAACTCAATCGTCAGTTTCGGCGAACTTATAGCCCCGTTTTTAACACTCGTAATAC
>NZ_CM000770.1:1751596-1753947 GCF_000160735.1 Rickettsia endosymbiont of Ixodes scapularis
ATAAACAAGATAAATCACTCACATAAAAATCCTAGCAGGCAGTAGTAATAAGTTACTCGCATCTAGTTTAGCTATAGCATTAAATGTTAAATATATTGAGCCGAGAATTACCTGTAGAAATTCAAGAATCGTTTCATAATGAAGATGTAATCATAGTACAATCCACATCAAAACCTGTTAATGATCGTTTAATGTCCCCCTTCGGGGATAAGAAATCCCTCGCCTTCAGGCGAAGGGAAGATATAATGAAATTGCTTTAGCAATGAATTTATATCAAGAAACATGAGAAGTTATAGAAAGAATAGTCATAGTCAGTATGATTTAAAAGTACATCTTATATGGATACCAAAATATAGGAAGAGAGTATTGATAGGCAAAGTAGCGGAAAGGGCTAGAGATTTACTAAGGCAGATTTGTATGGAACATGAAGTATATATAATTTCAGGGAAAATATCATGTGATCACGTGCATATGTTTATCTCATATAAATCACAAATATCTCTTAGCAAGTTAGTACAGTATTTAAAAGGTAGTAGCTCAAGAATTTTATTGCAAGAATTTGCTCATTTAAGAAAACAATTTTGGGGCAATCATTTGTGGGCTAGGGGCTATATGGCGGTCAGTTCAGGTAATATAACTGATGAAATGATACAGCACTATATTGATGAACAGGAAGGTGAACCTGTGAATGATGATCGATTTCTAATCGATTCCACTTTATAACCCCTCAGCTTATAGCTGAGGGTTCTTTAGTTATGTGAAAGACATAAGTTATGTGAAAGACATAAGAAAGGAAAGGATAAATTGCCGCTAGTTTATAATTTAGTTATTTACAACGGTAAAGAGATTTATAATGCTCCAAGAAATTTGTGGAGTTTATTTACTGATAGTGTGATGGCAAAGAAATTAATGACGGAAGATTATCAATTAGTAGATTTGCAAGCTATGACAGATGATGAAATCGTCAAGAAAAAACATTTAGGTATGCTAGAATATATGATGAAGCATATCCATATGCGGGATATGATAAAACTATGGGAGAAGTTTTTAACAGAGTTTAAGCATATTATAATATTGGATAAAGAAAAAGGTTATATTTTACCTAAGATCGTTCTTATGGTATACTGACGCAAAATTATCAAAACAAAAACAACCGGAATTAGTAGAAGTATTTCATTTATCATCTAAAGCTAAGGATAGCATTATGAAAACTATAGCAGAAAAATATATGGGAGAAGGTCTGATACGAGGAAGACAAGAAGGTATTAAGATAGGAGAGGCTAAAGGCGAACATAATAAGGCAGTAATTATAGCAAAAAAATGCTCTCTCAAGGATTCAAAATTCCTATGATTGCTGAACTTACCGATCTTAAAGAAAGTGTTGTCTGCTCAATTGTAAAAAGTAATTAATTGTGCAAGCACCACTTGCACAAATCCTAAATATCCATATCCTTCCAAAGAAAAGCATCTATTGTCATAATCACATATAACCTTTATAATAATATTCTTGAATCAACTACAAAATCTATGAAAGAATTTCCAAAAAATTATAATTTTACCGAAAATGAAAAAAAGTGGCAGCAAATTTGGCAAGAGAAACAAATTTATGCTTATAATCCAAACGTTTCAAAAGAAGAAACCTATGTAATCGATACTCCACCTCCGACAGTTTCGGGGCAGTTACATATCGGTCATGTTTATAGCTATACGCAAACAGATTTTATTGTACGCTTCCAGCGTATGATCGGTAAAAATATCTTTTATCCTATGGGTTTTGACGATAACGGGCTACCGACCGAGAGACTTGTTGAAAAACAGAAGCAGATCAAAGCTTATAATACAGATCGATCTGAATTTATAAAAATTTGCGAAGAGGTAGTAGCAAGTGAAGAAGAAAAGTTTAGAAGTCTATTTAACCAAATAGCTTTATCGGTTGATTGGAGTTTAGAGTATCAAACTATCAGTCCGTTATCACGAAAAATATCACAAATGTCTTTTCTTGATTTAGTACAAAAAGAGGAAGTTTATCGTGCTAATCAACCGATTTTATGGGATCCAGTAGATGGTACAGCTCTTGCCCAAGCTGATATTGAGGATAAGGAAAAAACCTCTTTCATGAATTATATTACGTTTAAAACCGAGCAAGGAGACCCGCTTACTATAGCAACTACCAGACCTGAGTTATTACCGGCTTGCGTAGCCGTATTTTATCACCCTGACGATGGACGTTATAAGCATCTAGCAGGTAAATCAGCTATAACCCCGCTTTTTAATGAGAAAGTTCCACTGCTTGCTGATCCTTTAGTACAACAAGATAAAGGTACGGGCTGGTAATGTGCTGTACGTTTGGT
>NZ_CM000770.1:1754247-1760520 GCF_000160735.1 Rickettsia endosymbiont of Ixodes scapularis
AACAAAAATAATAGATATTTTAAAAGAACAAGAGTTGCTTATTAAACAAGAAGAAATAACTCATACCGTTAAATGTGCTGAGAGGTCAGGTGCTCCTCTTGAGATACTAACCGTACCGCAATGGTTCGTTAAAACTATATCACATAAAGAAGAATTGCTTAAAAGAGCAAATGAGTTAAATTGGCATCCTAAAAATATGAAGATTCGTTTAGAGAATTGGATTAATGCCATTAGTTGGGATTGGTGCATAAGTAGGCAGCGTTATTTTGGCGTGCCTTTCCCTGTTTGGTATTCTAAAAAAGTAGGTGAAGAAGGCAAGATTTTATATGCTGATATTTCACAGCTACCTGTTGATCCATTAAGAGATTTACCTATAGGTTACAGTAAGAAGGAAGTAGAGCATGACTTAGACGTTATGGATACTTGGGCAACAAGTTCTGTTTCGCCTCAACTTTCTACTCATGGCATTTCTGATGATTTCGCTGTTAATAAAGATAGACACGATAAATTATTTCCGATGGATTTAAGACCTCAAGCACACGAAATTATTAGAACTTGGGCGTTCTATACTATTTTAAAAGCTC
Source organism: Rickettsia endosymbiont of Ixodes scapularis (assembly GCF_000160735.1). Lineage (NCBI taxonomy): Bacteria > Pseudomonadati > Pseudomonadota > Alphaproteobacteria > Rickettsiales > Rickettsiaceae > Rickettsia > Rickettsia endosymbiont of Ixodes scapularis. The sequence goes on from NZ_CM000770.1 coordinate 1,754,832, forward strand.
ATTTACACCAAAATACTTTGCCGTGGGAAAACATCATGGTAAGCGGTTGGTGTTTAGCTGAAGATCGAAGTAAAATGTCTAAATCTAAAGGCAATGTTTTAGTTCCTGAAAAGCTGCTAGAACAATATGGTTCCGACGTAATACGTTATTGGTCGGCAAATTCAAAGCTAGGTGCTGATACCGCCTATTCTGAAGACGTTATGAAAAACGGCAAAAGGCTTGTTAACAAGCTATGGAATGCCGCTAAATTTGTTTCTATACATTTTGATAAACTGAAAGGTAAAGATAAAAAAGCAAAGCTTTTAGATGTTAAAGAAAAAATCACTAACGAGTTTGATCAGTGGATAATTAATAAACTAGTAGAACTAGTTAAGCTAGCTACAAATGAGTTACAAAACTACGAATATGCAAATGCTATGCATCTGACGGAAAAATTCTTTTGGGCGGTATTTTGTGATAATTATTTAGAAATAAGCAAAACAAGAAGCTATGACGAGGAAAACAAAAATCCACAAGAACAATATAGTAGCATATTAACTTTATATCATGTTATGCAAACATTACTGAAACTATTTGCACCTTTCATGCCGCATATTACCGAAGAATTATACCAAATATTATATAGTGAAAATTCTATTCATGTTAAAGGTAGCTGGGTTAATTACGGTGACTTAAATTATGAAATCGATACAAAAGGAGCAGAAGGACTGCTTGAAATACTAGATATCGTCAGAAAATTCAAAGCTGAGAAGAATCTATCTATAAAAGCTCCAATAAAATTGCTTGAAGTTAGCGGCATAGTATTATCTGCAGAATTAGCAGAAGATTTAAAAAACGTCACATCGGTAGAAGAAATACAATTTGAGATGAAAGATGATAAAATTAAAGTCAATGTTATTCTTTAAAATATTAGGTTTAATATTACTTATATTTGCCGGGATATTTTTTTATGCTTATATATTAGAACATGACTGGCTATATGTAACCTTAAGTGATGAACAAGTAAAAAAATACAGGATTAGCAAGAAAAAAGCTATTGCCCTTTATCAGTTAATGAAAGACACTCATGAGCTACTTGGTAAGAATAATATTAATTATTGGATAGAAGGCGGCACTCTACTTGGAGCCGTTAGACATCAAGGCATAATTCCTTTTGACGATGATTTAGATATCGGTATTATGCATGAAGACGAAATACGCCTACAACAAATATTACCGCAATTTGAACCATTAGGATATCGTATTAAACATAATAAAATTTATGTAATTTGCGGGGAAAGATACTTAGATATTTTTGTATTTCATAAAGAAAATGATAAATTTGTTCATTTTAATCAAAGTATGCGTAATAAATATCCAAATGATTTTTTTATGATTATGAATTATATCCTTTAAAAAAATATAAATTTGGTAGTATAGAAGTATATGGTCCATCTGAATATAAAGAGCATTTGAATAGACAATATCTAGAATGGGATAAATATGCAATAATATACAGCCCTCATAGCTTACATTTACCTTTTTTATCGAATATCGAGAAAAAAACCAAATTTATATTAACGCCGGAATTGTTAAAACCTGCTCAGCCGCTCGGACCGCTAGAAGATAAAGTGAATATAGTCAATTCAGCTACATTTATTGGTATGTGCGAGGATACAGCTTATAATTAAATGTCGGATTGGTAATAACTATTTCGATATAAGCAACGAAATAGTCATATGATTTACATTTGACTAGATTACTTTTTTGCAAAAATTCATATCAAACAAGTTGAGATAAGAAAGTAATAGCCGGTACTATCCATAAGCCCGGTTTATCAAAGCAAGAGCCGGAAATAGCTTGTTTATTTTGAATTACTTGAAAACTAAACTCAGGTTTAAGTGATTCATGAAAATATTTTAAGCTTGAAGAACGGCTTGTATCACTTATTTTTGCTTCCACTAAAATCCAAGGCTTCTCATCTTTTGTTATTACTAAATCGACTTCACGTTTTTGTTTATCACGAAGATAGTATAAGCCAAAATCACCAAGCCCTGTTTCGTTCCAAAAATATACGGCTTTTAACAGGTGAGAAGCTACAAGATTTTCAAATCTAGCTCCTATATCTTTTATTTGTGACCAATCCCAAAGGTAGTATTTAGGCTCTTTTATTAAGCTTTTTACAACATTTTTAGACCAAGGCTTGATAGCAAAACAATAATAATGCTTTTCTAGCAAAGAGAGCCATCTTCTTATTGTTTGGTCTGAAACCCTAACTTTGTTAGCAAGATTCGTATAGCTTATTAATGAGCCGGCCTGTTCGTTTATAACGGTAGCAAGTAATTCTAACGCATAAATATTGTTGATATCTTCAGTATTTCTTACATCCTCTCTAAATAATTGTTCGAATCTTTGATTACTCCATATTCTATGAAATTTAGCAGTTGCTTTTAAATAGCTTTCTGCAAATCCTCCAAAATTTATTAGAGCTTCAAATTCATCTATAGTGATATTTTTGGGGCTTTTTATATAATCAATATTATTATCAAAATTTTTAGCTATTTCAGATACCGATAACGGATGCACGGTTAAATTTATATAACGCCCCATTAGGCTATCGCCGCCTTTTTTATATATATTTAATTTGGCACTACCTGTTATAATAAATTCAATATTTTCTCCGAATTTATCATAAAACCCTTTTACAAGATTTTTCCAATCTTTATATTTATGAATTTCATCTAATATTAAGCACGGTTTCTTATCGGATATAGTAGACAGTAGATTTTCAAAAAGTTCGGTGTGTTTGTTTAGGATTTTATTTCTATCTTCTAGATAATCCCAATTTAGATAAATTGAATTGGGATTAGGCTTGATTACTTGTTTTGATATTGTAGTTTTTCCTACTTGCCTTGCTCCGCTTATAAATACAAGTTTACCATATTTTGTTAGATATTCTTCAACTTGCTTTTTATATAACCTATCCATTATAATATTTCTATAAGTTTACAAAAATATTATAGGCTAATATCGAAATGGTCAAGACTATTTCGATATCAGTAACGAAATAGTCTTACTTGTAGCAAACTGAACAGCTATACTTTATTATAACTGATCGCCCATCATGGGAATTTCATTTGTATACTCATTAATATCTACCTGAATTAAACTACTCTCTTGATGATGTTCAATACTACCATCAAGCAGCGGTTGTAAATGCTTAGATATTATTTCAATAACCTCAGGCTTACCTGTGCTATTTGCTATTTCCATATACTCACCTTTTTGAGGCATATACGGAGTAAGCTGCTCAATATATTTTAAATAAGATTTTATTAATGCTCTTGAAGTTACCATAATACAGTTTATTAACAAAATATCAATCAAATTATTAATTTTTTAATATTTAACGCGAGTTTCGTATTAAGATGCCTAAATTATGGTTAATGAATATGCTATAATGCTTATCCTTTCAAGGTTTGTAAGAGGTGTGACAAGTTTTACAATTTAATAGTTATAGTCAAAAAAGACAATTTACTAAAAATTTATGCAGTTTTAAGTACATTTTATAACAAAAACAATATTACTAATATCCTCGTAACCCAGTTACTATCAGCTATTCAGTTCCTCTATTAATACGAAACTCGCGTTATTTAATTAATATATTTAAAATAATTAGTGCAAAGTATTAGGTACTTTAGTATTATTTAACATTAAACTTTGCTTCATTCTATGCCTTATTTATTACCAACTATTATAACTACGCTACTTATTTTATTAGCTCTAATAATTTGGTTTTATGTAAAAACTAAAATCTTAAGGACGCAGCTACAATTTTTATCAGAGCAGAATCTAGAAATTAGCAATAACAACCAATTATTAAATCAAGAAAAGATAGGATATTTACAGAAAATTGAGCAATTGAAGTGTAAAGTAGAATATCAAGAACAGACTATTAAGGATTCAGAAAAAATAAGAGAAGAGTCGTTTTCATCGGCTAAAGCTGCGTTATTTGATTTAGGTAAAGATTTGTCTAAGCAATTAATAGAGATACATAAAATGGAAAACACGGCGGCAAGAGAGCTAGCCGAGAAAAATATCGCTACTGCTTCAGGAAAATTTAATAGTGAGTTTGAGCGGTTGATTACGATGGTGGGAGCATTAAATAAAGATATAGAGCAATCAAAAGGTACGGTTGATTTGATAAAACAGTCGCTGCTTTCTCCGATCGGGACGGGGTTGCTTGCCGAAATTACGCTTGAGAATATCCTAAAATCTTCGGGCTTACGTCCTAATTTAGATTTCATTATGCAATACGGCTTAACTACAACAGATAGTGGAAAGTTAAGACCCGATGCCCTTATTTTTCTTCCTTCCGGTAATTTAATGGTTATTGATTCCAAAGCTTCCAAATTTCTAGTTGATGAGCAGGATAATAGCGGGAATCTTAGCAAAACTATGAATTATCATTTAAAATCTCTAGCTAATAAAGACTATGCCGAAAATATTTTAACTAATCTAAACAAAAAGGATCAGAGATCTAACAATGTTATTACTTTAATGTTTTTGCCGACTGAACAAGCGGTTGAGAAAGTTATTGCAGCCGACCCTGAATTTTTACAAAAAGCTTGGGGCTGTAATATCTTTCCGGTAGGACCTAGCGGACTTATGAATATGCTATCATTTGCAAAATTTCAAATTACCGATCATCGCCGCTCGGAAAATTATAAGGTAATCATTGAAGAAGTGAGAAAGCTGTTAAGTTCTATCAGTACTATGGCTGATTATTCTCAAAAGATCGGTAATAACCTGCAAAATATGGTTACTAATTATGATAAATTTGCTGCCTCGTTTAATCGTAATTTTATGTCAAGAGTAAAGAATATTCAAAAACTCGGCATTGATTCAGGGAATAAAACCATGCCGGCTACCTTAGAGCGTTATCAAATCGTTTCCTCCAAATCAGAGATTATTGAAGTAGAAGCAGAAAATCCACCGCAAATAGAGGAAAATTATAAATAAATTTTTCTCGTAATAGATAATTTAAATGTTAAAAAAACTTTCCATAGTTTGTATAGCCATATTGTTACTATGTGTAAGCATATATAAGATTAAAGCTCCTGAAAAAGAAAACAAACATGTTATAAAAGTGAGCTTTATTAATATGTGGCCGGGCTTTACAATAGACGAGCTACCGATGATAAAAGAAATCATTGAAGAAAACGGACGAACAATTGTTATAGATCATAACAATTATGACCTTATTATTGATAGTGTTTTTGGTCAAAGAAATATTAGTAATAAAGATAGTATAAAGATATTTTTTACCGGTGAATCTGTTAGACCAAAGCTAGAAAATTATGATATATCTATAGGTTTTGATTATATAGATCATCCAAATTATATAAGAATACCTTTATATTATATGTATTTTACTAATGAAGTCAGTACTGAATATAAACGATCAAAATGCAATCCAAACAAACCGTATTTTACTTGTTTCTTAGTCTCTAACGGTATAGAAGATCCTGAAAACGACGGCTGCATAGCAAGAAATCGATTTTTTCATAAATTGTCGCTGTATAAAATAAGTAGTAAGCGGCGGTAAATATTTAAATACTGAATCTACAATTATACCAAAAGAAAAAACTCGTGAATGGTTATCTAAATGTAAATTTGTTATTGCTTTTGAAAATAAAACATATGAGGG
>NZ_CM000770.1:1762020-1764102 GCF_000160735.1 Rickettsia endosymbiont of Ixodes scapularis
GCTTCAGGCGAAGGGAAGATATAATGAAATTGCTTTAGCAATGAATTTATATCAAGAAACATGAGAAGTTATAGAAAGAATAGTCATAGTCAGTATGATTTAAAAGTACATCTTATATGGATACCAAAATATAGGAAGAGAGTGTTGATAGGCAAAGTAGCGGAAAGGGCTAGAGATTTACTAAGGCAGATTTGTATGGAACATGAAGTATATATAATTTCAGGGAAAATATCATGTGATCACGTGCATATGTTTATCTCATATAAATCACAAATATCTCTTAGCAAGTTAGTACAGTATTTAAAAGGTAGTAGCTCAAGAATTTTATTGCAAGAATTTGCTCATTTAAGAAAACAATTTTGGGGCAATCATTTGTGGGCTAGGGGCTATATGGCGGTCAGTTCAGGTAATATAACTGATGAAATGATACAGCACTATATTGATGAACAGGAAGGTGAACCTGTGAATGATGATCGATTTCTAATCGATTCCACTTTATAACCCCTCAGCTTATAGCTGAGGGTTCTTTAGTTTCCTGAAATATTCCTTCTTTGCCAAATATCTCAGATGGATCACTTTGTGATAGTATTTCTGATACTACTTTTTCTATAGTCGGATTTGATACTTTACTCTTATTCTTCATATTAGCCTCATGTAAGTTGTTTTAATTAATTTTAACTATTTTTATAACTTACCTTACTACATGACAATTTTTCATTTTATCATCTTTGGATATTGGAATATCAAGGACAACAGCTGTATCCAACGTACTAATTGAGTAGAAATATTATACAAGATATTAACCAATGTATCTAATCCAACACGAAATATACTATTTTGCCTATAACCATGTTTTTTAATAACTATTGGTTTATCTAAAACTATAATCTCTCCAGTTTGATAAGCTAGGCAAAATGCAATAGACAATATTTGCATCAATGTATCTAATCGTAAATCATTAGTAATATGAGTTGCTTCACAGTTGAATCCTGCTGATTTAAAAGCTTTGAACATTGTTTCAATTTGCCATCTTTGAGCATATATCTCAGCAGGATTTTTGATCTCATCACTATGTATTAAGACTGCAAGTTCACTCTTCTTATTTCTGATCCCTACTACATTAAATATTTCACCTTTTGTATCAATTCTACGTTGTGACAAACTCACATGCGATCCTATGGCTAGAGGGCGAAATAACTCTTGTATTTTAACCATTTTTCCCCTTGCATTACTGATATATTGTCCATTTTCTCTAACTCGAAAAACGTATCTTATTTGATTTGTTCTAAGCCAAGAGAGCCATTCCTTACCTATAAATTCTCTATCAGCGGTTAATGCTTCAATGCGGTTTTTGTCAAAAACTTCTAAAAAACACTCCATCAGATCAATACGCTCAATATAATCAGAGTTACCACACTTTTTATCACTTAGAAAATTCCAAAAAGGGGGATCGCTATACCATGAAAACTGACAGCTAAATATAAAATATTTATATGTCGTTTACCAAATTTCCAATTCGTTCTATCTAAACACAATACCCATTTTTGCTCCTGCTCAAACCCAGTCATCATGACTAACATAACAGGTAATACTCTCCATGATATTGAGATTTCAGAGATAAATCTTTGCATCCTTCTATACCATGAAGCTGCTTTAATCCCAGACGGCATTCTATTGCATAACAATGACATGTTTACTGTCCTGCTGTTAAGCATTGAAATGATAAATAATCCTAAACATTTTGCTCTTGATAAATTAAGCGAAATATGTTTTTGTAATAATTCGACTAGAGGGGCGGAATGATCTTTCATATGTAAACCAAGTTCTTTCCCCGTTATCATCATGAATTATCAGCAAAATTCAATCCTTTAGTCCTTACATCTCTAAAAATTGTCATGTAGTAAGATAACTTACACAAACTTTCTGACACCCCCCTAATATTTACAATAACCCATATTTAAAGAAGATAGGTCATGGTGGTTACTTTAATACAACTACAGGTTATTTGATACACTTAAAAGCTGCTCAAAAACTTCTTGAATATAGCAAAAACCTTACTTTAGAGATTGATAATGTAATATA
>NZ_CM000770.1:1764202-1765258 GCF_000160735.1 Rickettsia endosymbiont of Ixodes scapularis
TTAATATAGCATAGGATTTAGCATATCAAGAGAGATGTAATAGAAGGTTATTATCAGACATTTGATAATTTATCAGTGCTGCAACCATATGCACAAAGGCATTTGTAACTGATCTATGCCTTGAATGCTCAAACTTCCCCAATAGTTTAATTTTACTAAACACAGATTCTATTAATGCTTTTTTAAGCAATAATATTTTATCCAACATAGACATAAGTTTATTTTTCATATTTTTCTTTACCCTAGTTACCATAAAAATTCCTTGCTCTAAAAGTTGTAGAAATAATTGTTGCGAAATATAACCACGATCTCCGAATACTTTACCAAAAAGATTTTTGATTATCAGTTCCAGCTGTTTTCTATCATCCTTATTGCCAGGGCTAAAAGATGCTTTAACTATACCACCGGCTCTATTAATTATTAGATGTAGTTTAAGTCCATAGAACCAACCTTTTGTTGTCTTACTGCTTGCTGCTATGCCGGCGAACACTTTATTCATTGAAATACGGTATCTCTTACATACCTCTATACTACTTGAATCTACAAAAGAGAGTCCGTCACACTGATCCAAAATAGAATTGAATATTAGTACTAATAGTGGTAAATGTGGACCTATTATTTTTATAAATTGACTATAGCTTACTAATTGAAAATCTCTTTGATGATGAATTCATATTTGCTTCAGATAATAATTCTTAAAACAATCATAAGATGACTGCCAGTAGCCTATTATAATTGTTATTACCTCACTTCTGTTCAGTCGACTTTTAGGACCAGATTTGTTGTTATGGTTAGTAATTGAATTTGTATGCTTGWCTAATTCTTGAAAAAAATCATCGACGTAACAAAATATTTCTGTAAAATCCATTATCATAGGTTATTGCTCTTAAAGTTTTTTCAATAACCTATAAACTTTTTTCTAATACTATAAATACCATATTTTAATTAGCAATTTATATTTTGTACTCACTTTATAACAAAAACAGTATTATTAAGATCCCCGTAACCCAGTTACTATAAGCTATTCAGCGACTTTTTGAATACGAAACTCGCGTT
>NZ_CM000770.1:1765458-1772178 GCF_000160735.1 Rickettsia endosymbiont of Ixodes scapularis
AAAGAAAAATATGAAAAATAAACTTATGTCTATGTTGGATAAAATATTATTGCTTAAAAAAGCATTAATAGAATCTGTGTTTAGTAAAATTAAACTATTGGGGAAGTTTGGGCATTCAAGGCATAGATCAGTTACAAATGCCTTTGTGCATATGGTTGCAGCACTGATAAATTATCAAATGTCTGATAATAAACCTTCTATTACATCTCTCTTGATATGCTAAATCCTATGCTATATTAATTCGAAACTCGCGTTAATATTTAGAAAATTTTTGCTTTAAATTACTACGATCAAGTAATATTCTAACTTTTACTCCTCACATCTGTGCATTAATAAGTGTAGTAGTAATTAACGCATCGCTCATACCGTATACCTGCACATAAATAGATTCTTCAGCTTTATCTATCTGATTGGCTATAAACTTAGTACAACCGGCAGGCGGAGTAAAACATGTACTAACTTTACTTCTTGAAAGCTCTGAAATATTGTAATGCTTTATTTGAGGTACAGATAAAGCTAATGATTTTTGATTTATTAGATTAGTAAAATAATCCGGATTCTGTCCATAAATACCTAAAGCAACTCCCAAGATAAAGGCAATAGATATTTCTATAAATTTATTATTTTTTCTCTTCATGACTTATTTATATTTTAGGCGTTATCTGCATGGTTTGCATTCCGCTATGTCATACCGTGGCTTGACCACGGTATCCATAAAAAAATAAAGAAGAAGACTGGATACCGCGATCAAGTCGCGGTATGACAATAAAAAGATCCAACACTTATCTTCTTACATAACTTCCCGGTGCTTCTTCAATAGCCTTTAAATTCTGATAATCTAAAAAATCTACTAGCTTAGTATCATTATTTTTTATAAGCCAATCAAGCCAATAATTCCACCATGAGCCTTCATATTCCGTAGCCTTTATAAGCCACTCATGACTACTTAAACTTAAGTCGTCATTTAAAGCCGATAATTATATTTAGCAATCGCAGGAGGATTAACTACACCTGCTACATGCCCTGAATCCGTGAGACAAAAAATCTTATGTCCGTTTAATAATTTTACTCCATCATATATTGAACGCCATGGAGCTATATGATCTTCTTTTGCGGCTACAAAAAAAGAGTTACAATCAACTTTTCCAAGATCTATTTTTGTTCCGAGCACCTCTAAATTATTAGACTCTTTTAGCAAGTTATTGCAATATGTATTTTGTAAATATTCCTCATACATTTTTGCCGGCAAGTTAGTAGAATCCGCATTCCAATATAGTAAATCAAAAGGCATCGGTTTTTTATCGAGTAAATAATTATTGACAAAAAATGTCCAAATTAAATCATTAGTCCTTAGCAAACTAAAACTATTTGATAAATACTGCCCATCAAAATAGCCTTTTAGTTTTATATCTTCCTTAATGTAGTTAATCGTAGCTTCATTAAAAAATATTCCAAACTCACCTGGATGAGTATAATCAAGCAAAGTAGTAAAGAAAGTAGCACTATGAACGGAATCTATTTTCTTTGCTTTGAAGTATGCGATAATTATAGCAAGGAATGTACCTCCCATGCAATATCCGACAAAATCAATTTTTTAAAAACCAAGATTTCTCACATACTCAAAAGGTGCTAAAATACTGTCTTTTAAGTAATCCTCGAAGCCTTTTTCCGATAGAGAGATATCAGGGTTAACCCATGAAATAAGAAAAACTTGAAAATTACTACCAAAAAAGATACTAAAGAATTATGCGGAGATAAATCGAGTATATAATATTTATTTATGCATGGCGGAATAATAAATATCGGAATCTTATGAACTTTCTCTTTCGGTTCATAGCATATTAATTGCATTAAATCATTTTGAAATATGACTTTTCCTTTTGTTGCAGCAATATTCTTACCGAGTTTAAAAGCAGATTTATCAGTAGTTTTGATATTTATATCACCGGAACTTTTTATATCTCTTAAGAAATTTTCTAATCCCTGTACTAGATTTTGACCGCCGCTTTCTAATGTCTCACATAAAACTTTTGGATTACAAAAAGCAAAATTTGAAGGTGAAAAAGCATCGATAAAATGTTTAGTTACAAACTCTAAATGTTGCTTGAGATCATTTGATAGCTCATACTGTTCTATATTCTTCTTAAGCCACTCACTAGATAACGCGAGTTTCATATTAAGATGCCTAAATTATAGTTAATGAATATGCTATAATGCTTATCCTTTCAAGGTTTGTAAGAGGTGTGACAAGTTTTACAATTTAATAGTTATAGTCAAAAAAGACAATTTACTAAAAATTTATGCAGTTTTAAGTACATTTTATAACAAAAACAATATTACTAATATCCTCGTAACCCAGTTACTATCAACTATTCAGTTCCTCTGTTAATACGAAACTCGCGTTAAAAAGTTAACAATTAATATAAACGTAGACGAAGTTTAATTTGGAAAAAAGCAAGGCGTTTTATATTTTTTGACCGCAGAGTACATACTAGTACGTGAGGATCAAAAAATATAAAACAACGACGCCAATTTTTCAAATTAAACGAGTATACCTTATGTAATTAAACTATTCCATATACTATCAACCTTGTCGATAACTTCCTGACTCATTTCTATTTTTTTGCCCCATTTTCTATTTGTCTCAGGGTATATTTTATCGGTTGCATCTATTCCCATTTTACTACCAAGCCCTAAATCAGGTGATGCAAAATCCAAATAATCTATCGGGGAATTATCTATGAAGCTCGTATCACGCCTTGGATCACTTCTTGTTGCTATTGCCCAAATTACTTCTTGCCAATTACGAACATCAATATCGTCATCTACAACGATAATAAATTTACTATACATAAATTGCCGTAAGTAAGACCAAATCCCAAGTATTATTCTTTTAGCATGACCGGGATAGGATTTTTTAATCGATACTACTGCAACTCTATATGAACAACCTTCAGGTGGAAGCCAAAAATCGACTATTTCCGGAAATTGTTGCTGCAAGATAGGAATAAAAATTTCATTTAATGCTTCACCTAAGATTGACGGCTCATCAGGCGGTTTTCCAGTATAGGTACTTAAATATACGGGATTTTTCTTCATCGTTATTGCCGTTACGGTAAATACCGGAAACTCCTCAACATCATTATAATATCCGGTGTGATCTCCAAAAGGACCTTCAGGCAAATACTCCTCTAAACTTACATAGCCTTCCAGCACTATTTCACTATGTGCAGGTACTTTGAGGTCAATAGTTTTGCATTGCACCAGCTCTACTTTTTCATTACCGAGTAAACCTGCAAAATTATACTCTGAGATATTCTCAGGTATCGGCGTAACCGCTGCCAAAGTTACCGCCGGATTTGCCCCAATAACGATAACAGCAGGAAACGGTTCTTTTTTTGCTTCTTTCCAACGTTTATGATGCTCTGCTCCACCTCGTAACTTTAACCAACGCATCAATAGCTTATTTTCTGAAATAACCTGCATTCTATATATGCCAAGGTTGTAATTATCGATTTTATCTTTTGTTGGTCCTTTAGTAACTACTATCCCCCAAGTAATTAAAGGAGAAATATCATCAGGCCAACATCTTTGAATCGGCAATATATTGATATTCGGTTTGTCAATGACAATTTCATGAAAAGCTGCTTTTGATACGGTTTTAGGAGACATAGCAAATATACGCTTAGCTAGCGGCAGCATTGACAATGTTTCTTTAAAAGATGCGGGAGGTTGCGGCTGTTTAAGGAATGCTAGTAAAACACCAAGCTCTCTTAATTCTTTGGGTGACTTAAGTTTAAGTCCCATACAAATACGATTTATACTAGCATAAAGATTAGTTAGAATAGGTATGTCGGACTTAATGCCGTCGGCTTTTATAACATTTTCAAAAAGTAATGCAGGTCCGCCTTGTGCTAATACTCTTCTACTAATTTCAGTAATTTCTAGGTCAGTTTTAACTTCAACAGAAATACGCTTTAACTCACCGTTTTTTTCTAAAAATTTTAAAAACTCCGGTAAATCTTTAAAGCTCATAGTTCTATTTTTTTGTTTATAATGTGCGGCTTATTTTATAGTCATTGCGAGCAAGGCGTAGACTGCATGGCAATCTCATCAAATATCCTGAGATTGCTTCGTCAATTACTTCGTAATTTCCTCACAATGACGATACGGTATGACTCGATGGGTTTCCCTACTTACTAAAATTAGCCTTTACCTGCATATCATTCTGAATAATTGTGTAGTTAATTAGTTCGTCAATTACAGAATTTTTAATATTATATATTATATTTTTTTCTGAATTGACATGAATATTTTTAGCCGTTAATTCATCTATACTTCTAGATTTAATATGTGCAAAATATACTTCATCACCTACTTGGAATACAGGCGTATTACTTCCTATTTTAGTATTAAAAATTGATAATAATATTTCAGGAGCTAGTGTTAAATCATTTTCCATTTCGGATCTAATATAATTTTTTTTGCTTATTTTTATTCCGTTAGCTTTAAGCTCTTTTATATTCTCTTGCTCTGAATTATATTCCTTTGCTAAATCCTTGATAATCTTTAAGTTTACATCTGCGATATTCTGCTTTATCCAAACTTTATTTACCTGTTCTTTAATAGCATCAAATTCAGGTATTTTTGCTGGCTGAATAGATTTTAATTCTACCAATATAAGATAGCTTTTATCTTCTGTTTCTATAGGATAAGATAATTCTCCTTCCGAAAGCTCAAAAATACTATCGGCATTTTCGGCAATTATTTTATCTTCAATAAGTTCTGCATAACTGACATAGTTAACGTTTTGTATCGGTAGCTTATATTTTTCGGCAATTTCAACTAAGCTAGAACCAGCTGCCGTCTCATCTTCCAGCTTTTTAGCAAACTCCATATTAAGTATGTCGATTTTTTGAGCCTTTAATAAATCATGTAATTGTTTTTGTACCGATTCAAAACTTTGATTTCCAAACTCATCTTTATTTTCATTATAAAATTCTAACAACTCATCTTGAGTAACTGAGACTTTTAAATCCTTAATATTAGCTTTAATATAAGAAAAGCTGCGTTTCTCAGGTACCTCAAACGAGGTTTTATTATCTTGGTAAAAATCCTTTAATTGCTGATCGGTAGGAGTAGGGATTTGTAAATCTTTTGGTTTATTTTGTAAATCTATTTGTATTAATTCTACTTCTCTTTTTTCAGCCATATAATCTACTATATTGTCAGTCATAGCTTTAGGAACATAGAAACTTTCTATAAAAGTACCGACAAAAATATTTTTTAGAGCTTTTTCTTTGAAGTTTAATAAATATTTTTCTTCATCCATATAAGAATTTCTAAAGTAAGTTTTAAAAATTTTTATATCGAAAACACCTTGCTCATTTTTAAAAACCGGTGATTCTTTAACTAAAATTTTAACTGTATCATCACTTAGATCTAAGTCATAATAGCTAACTAGATAATCTAAGACATTATCATAAACAAGCCTTTTTAGGATTCGGTTATCAATATTTAACTGTGCTATTTCTTCATCGGTTAAACTTGTTCCCGTTTGCTTACTTATAGCATTAATTTCTAAAGATTTTGCTCTCAAAAAATCTTCCTGGGAGATATTTTTCACATGAGAAAAAGTAATAATATCACCGCTTCTTCTTCCGTTTAATACATCTTTAATACCAAAGCCGACAAAAGCAAAAGCTATCATTGCGAATAAAACCCGCATTATAAAACTATCGGCAGTTTTTCTAATATTATCTAACATAATTTTTTATTTAAGATCCTCAGTGTCATCCCCGTGGTCAAGCCACGGGATGACACCAAGCATATTAGAAGTTCACACGAACTTTTACACTACCTTGTACCTTGCTGAGCGAAATACTTACTTCCGATATTTGTATCGTAGTTAATACCGTATTCCATCATTTTGTGCTTAGCAGTAACACCAACGCCAACATCAAAGCTTGTTTTGCTTCGCTTAAAGCTGTTGGTTGGGAAAGGAGCAGTCATACCTTGTAATCTTGCATCAATCGCCGGAACTTTATTCTTGAATGCATAATCAACCATTGCGTAAAGCTTAGGTGTTAGCACTACTTCACCTACATTGATATTACTTGATACTTTAGCACCGAGTAAACCGTCGAAAGTGTTATAGTTCTTGCCTTTAACGGTAAGATTTTGGTAAGTAGTACCCGTTTCTTTATAGCCCTTATCTTTGATAGTCGAATATCTAAGCCCAGCTAGCGGTGTTAAGTTAATGTTCTCAGGCATTGCATAAGTATAACCAGCCGTTAACTGACCTGTATAGCTTTCGGATTTATACTTACCGTTTGCAGTTTGATAAGCAGTAGTCGCTAATGCCGTTGCAATAACACGTCTTGATTTGCTTCTTATCTTATTATCCGAGTAAGATGCTATAGCTTCAACGAAAAGATTTTCATAAGGTACATTATATAAACCGTATACGGAATAGATGTTACTCTCTACCTTATCGCCCGTCTTATTATTTTTCAGTTTGATATCAGTATCGGCTCTTGTATATGCAAGCCCGAGTGCTAGATCATCGTTAACTAAGCCGTCAAAACCTATAGTGCTACTAGTTGTATCAGACTTATAACCGCTTATATTGTTATGCATCTTCTGCGTTGCATTACCGACAAACGGACTTATCCATGCACCAAACTTAGCATCTCTGTCCTCATAACCAGCAGCTACAGC
>NZ_CM000770.1:1772378-1781621 GCF_000160735.1 Rickettsia endosymbiont of Ixodes scapularis
TTCTTGGATTGGAGTCAGTTTTCCCCAGTTACCGAAAGCTAAACGTGCATCCGAACCGATTGGTGCTTGCTCCATTAACTCAAGCGATTTCTTTACATTTGCAGCATTTGGGATATTTGCAAGTGGTCCGCACGGTTTGAAGTCGTTATCTATCACTTCTTGAGATACATCCTTCGCAAATAGCGTTAAAGTTGATGCATCAAAAGTAAAGTTGACAAAGCGGTTGTCATTATTAACGGTTACTTTAACATTATCTGCAGGAGTAGGCTTTAAACCGCCTGCTGTTTCTGCAGATATTACCGTATATTTGGTATTTGGATCTATATTATTAATGTCGAAATTAGTAGCAGTAACAACAAGTGCTAAAGTTAAAACCCCTGATAAATCAAGAGTACTGCCTGATTTAATTAAGATATTACCGCCTGACTTAGCTGCTCCGTCAAAAGTAGTATTTAAGGTTAGCATATCGGTAAAGCTACCGGTGCCGGTATATGTTACTTGATTTGCACCTAAAGTAAGTGTAGTACCGCTACCTGTTATATTACTATTAAAGGCTAGGCTATTGCCGAAATTAATAGTAGCGCCGTTAGCTGCAAAGCTGGTAGCCGTTACATTTTTAGCAAAATTAGTGATAGAACCTTTGGCTAAAGTAACAGCACCTGTATTAGTAAATGTATAGGCAAAACTTGTAGTACCGCTGAGCGTCGCCGTACCTTTTGCGTTAACACTGCTTGCAAAACTTGTAGCACCTGCCGTTGTGATATCACCAACCGAATTAGCCGCAGTCCCTACAACACCACTAACACTGCCACCATTTGTGAAGTTTAGCTTCAGAGCCTGATCGCCGGTTTTATTTATGCTGCCTGTTAAGTTAAAGTTTACATGTAATGTTAAGAGTGCAGTACCGTTACCTTGAATCTCGGTGATGCTAGTATTACCGCCTTTGGTTATGCTTACAGCTCCTGCACCGACTTTTAACATAGCAATCCCGTTTACGCTATTAAGATTACTTGCACCTAAAGCTATTAACGTACCGTTATTAGTACCACCGGTATTTTGGACTGCTCCCGCAACATTTACATTGTTATTTAATGTTACCGTACCGTTTTTTGCATTAAAATCTAAGAAACCGCCAATATTACCGGTTTGAGTTAACTGAACGGCATCATTAATTAATGTTACATTCGCCGTAGTAGCTCCAAGCTCTAGCACACCTGTAGTATCAAGCTCTATATTTGCTGTATTGAAAGTGATACCTACTGTACCCAAATTTCCTGCTCCTTGAAATTTTATAGCTTGTAACCTTTTAGCTCTACCGAATGTAACCCCTCCGTCTATTGTTAATTTTCTTCCTGCGTTTACGGAATTTAAGGTTACTATACCTTCATCATCATTATTAGGATCTATATCTGCACCTAATGTGATTGTACGGTCATTTGCATTTGAAATATTTTGTAATACTAACTCTGCATCTGCATGGGCAAATTCAATATTTGCTGCCGGTACATTTAAATCACCGCCATTTGCATCAATCCTATAAGTAGCATTGTTTATTTGTATAGCATCAGCATTAAATGCTGTACTACTAGTAAAATCTGCATTATCGTTAATAACCAAGTCATGTATACCTAAATTTACATCGTCAGTTATTGTAACCACATGATTAATAAATAAATTTTCAAATTTATTACCGCCTGCATCACCAATATTTCTAACAGTACCTGCTACATTACTTCCGATATTCAGTCCATTAACCCCACCATCAAAGATTAACTGACCTTCATTGGCACCAGGTGCCGCTAAATCAGCTGCTAATAATATATTATTTACTCCACCTCCGGTTAGGTTAGAAAGAGTTAAAATAGAATTTGCATCTTCAAAAACAATCGCTTGACCATCTAATATAGTAACATCACCGGCACTTGCATCAAATGCAAAATTATTATCGGCTTTAATATTGATTGTTGCGATTGTTCCCGCAGTTGGATCATATGCTATAAGTAACTTTGTATTAACATTTAATGTAGCATTATTACCGTTTACTATAGCTCCTTTAAACCCATAAGTAATTATGTTACCACCACCATCAAGAGGACCGTTAAACTCTAACGTACTGCCTACTCTAAAATTTATATTATTTGTAATTAAGTTTCCTCCGGCTTGTAATGTTATTCCTGCTCCTACATTCACTGTTGCTAATGAGTTTGTATTACCTATATTCCCGGTTACCGTACTTGCTCCGGTAAATGTTGCTACACCGTTACCAGCATTACCAGTATTATCTATCGCTCCGGTCACTACTACAGGATTCGTAAATGTCACTGCTGACGCATTATTCGTTAAGTTTATTGCATTCGCTTTTACTACTCCACCTTGTACTTGTAGCAAACCTGCTCCTACACTTAACTCTGCTAATGAGTTTGTATTACCTATATTCCCGGTTACTTGACTCAATGCACCATTTAAATTTAAGACACCTACATTATCACCGCCTGTGGTGTTATCAATAGCACCTGTTAATACTGCATTTGCATTTGTAAGGGTTAATACCGACGCAGCATTTGTTAAGTTAGTCGTAGTGGCTTTAATAACCGCCCCTCCAAGAGAAAGGGTACTTGCCCCAACGCTTATTTGAGCTGCTGGATTAACATTACCTATTGTTCCGTTAATGGCAGCATCTATATTGGCAGTTATTATACCTCTTCCATCTATATTTTCTGTAAGTGTTATCTTTGCCGGAGTTGCAGATTGTATAATTAGTCCAGCATTCGCTCCCCCTAAAGTTATATTTCCTAAACCCGTATAAGTATCAGCAAAAGCACCAAAATCATGATGTGCAACAACCGCAGCAGTACCGGTTAAAGTTAAACTTTTGCCGGCAGTAATAGTAACAGGCAACAAGTTACCATCTGTATCAATAGAACCAACGCTGGTATTTTCAGTAATATTTAGGCCTCCAGGATTAGTAGCCGCAACATTTATAGCCGTAATAATACGACCGACTTCATCTGCAGTGATAGTATGATTACCACCGTAAGTAAATGCCTTATTGTCTTGAGGACCGTCAACATGAGTACCATTAGCTACTCCTCCAGCCGTTATCTTATTCCAATTACCGGCAGCAGCAAAATCACTAAATACTGCATCATTAGTAGAAATAACACCCGCAGCAACACCCAACGCCCCGCTACTACTCAGCATTAATGCTGCGGTTGAGGTGGTGAATAAAGCGGTTTTAAGACCTTTTTGAATTGCCTTTTGAAATAATTTTGGAGAAATATTCGCCATATGTAAACCTTAATAAAAACTAAAGAACCCTCAGCTATAAGCTGAGGGGTTATAAAGTGGAATCGATTAGAAATCGATCATCATTCACAGGTTCACCTTCCTGTTCATCAATATAGTGCTGTATCATTTCATCAGTTATATTACCTGAACTGACCGCCATATAGCCCCTAGCCCACAAATGATTGCCCCAAAATTGTTTTCTTAAATGAGCAAATTCTTGCAATAAAATTCTTGAGCTACTACCTTTTAAATACTGTACTAACTTGCTAAGAGATATTTGTGATTTATATGAGATAAACATATGCACGTGATCACATGATATTTTCCCTGAAATTATATATACTTCATGTTCCATACAAATCTGCCTTAGTAAATCTCTAGCCCTTTCCGCTACTTTGCCTATCAATACTCTCTTCCTATATTTTGGTATCCATATAAGATGTACTTTTAAATCATACTGACTATGACTATTCTTTCTATAACTTCTCATGTTTCTTGATATAAATTCATTGCTAAAGCAATTTCATTATATCTTCCCTTCGCCTGAAGGCGAGGGGATTTCTTATCCCCGAAGGGGGACATTTAAGATCAGGACTGTAAGTAGGAAGGAATAAAATACTTGCCCCTACCGATTCAATTAATTCTTTTACCTTAGAGTTTTTATGAAAATTAATATTATCCATTACTACGACTTGTCCTGCCCTTAATTCTTTAATGAGTATATCCTTGACATACGTCTCAAAAATAGCTTTATTACAATTGCCTTCAAATATTAGAGGTGCTACAATATTGCTATTAAATAGGCCAGCAATCATACTAATTCTGTGTTTGTGCTGATAAACTTTTTCACCATAACATCTTTCTCCTTTTGGGCTCCAGCCATGTTCTCGACACGCATTATCTTCTATTCCTGATTCATCCAAAAACACTAGTTTATCTTTGTCTATGGTGGTTATCTTTTCTATAAACTCATTTCTTAATTTATGATTTCTTTTGGGATGAAGAAAAGTTTTTTTATAGCTGTAACCAACTTTTCTAATCATGTTTATTATAGTTCTTGCTGACACTTTACTAGGATACAAGATGGCTAGCTCTCGACTGCTTTTATCTTTATTAGATTCCAAAAATTTTTTAAATCCTTCCATATCTGTTATTTTATGACTATGCCCTTTTTGATAGCCAGTTTTTAATTGAACATCTCCTGTTTCTTTCTTTAATTTCTTCCAATCATATATTACTTTACGGCTGATATTAAATACTTGACTTGCTTCTATTATTCTTTTCCCTGACTCAATATATTGAATCACTCCCTTTCTTAAATCATATGAATATGGACTTGGCATAACTATTTTCTAATTACTTTACCATATCCTTTAATACAATTTTTTAAATATGTCTATTATAATTAATAATTTAGATGATATTTTTACAAATTTAGTATGAATATGTGGCATTTGTATAGATTATATGTCATTTTGTAACGGCGTTGCCTGCGTGGACCGGCCTTCGTCATTGCGAGCGAACGTAGAGAGCGTGGCAATCTCGTCAAATATCCTGATATTGCTTCGTCAATTACTTCGTAATTTTCTCGCAATGACGACTCGGTAGTATCCACACAGGCAATACCTCTTGCAATGACGATTTAGTATCCGTACTCTCTCTCCCTAACACCTTAATAACATCATCATACATATAACCTTCATAAGCACCAGCTTCGAGTAATAATTTTGTAGCTACTGTACAATTATTACTCTTTGCTAAGCCTAGAGGATTTAAGCCTGATTTATCACGATAATTAATATCCGTAGTATGTTCAATTAAAAACTGTATTAATTCTTCACCGCAATTAGCTTTTATAGCATGATGCAGAGCTAGACGTCCTAATTGGTCTTTGTACTGAGCATCAACACCTTTACTATATAAAGTTTCTACTAACTCTAAATCACCGGCATATATTGCTTTTTGTAAAAGCTTTTGTCCTAAAGCTTTATCAAATTCGGCGTAATCTTTAATCAAAATTTTTACTAGTTTTGAGGTGTTTATATTCTTGTCATAAATTTGAGTTACTTTTTCTAAAAAGTGTTTGCTGCCCCGTGTTTTTACCGACTAGTGTATGATTTACTAGATACTCTACTAAAGAACCCTCAGCTATAAGCTGAGGGGTTGTAAAGTGGAATCGATTAGAAATCGATCATCATTCACAGGTTCACCTTCCTGTTCATCAATATAGTGCTGTATCATTTCATCAGTTATATTACCTGAACTGACCGCCATATAGCCCCTAGCCCACAAATGATTGCCCCAAAATTGTTTTCTTAAATGAGCAAATTCTTGCAATAAAATTCTTGAGCTACTACCTTTTAAATACTGTACTAACTTGCTAAGAGATATTTGTGATTTATATGAGATAAACATATGCACGTGATCACATGATATTTTCCCTGAAATTATATATACTTCATGTTCCATACAAATCTGCCTTAGTAAATCTCTAGCCCTTTCCGCTACTTTGCCTATCAATACTCTCTTCCTATATTTTGGTATCCATATAAGATGTACTTTTAAATCATACTGACTATGACTATTCTTTCTATAACTTCTCATGTTTCTTGATATAAATTCATTTAATTCTTTTACCTTAGAGTTTTTATGAAAATTAATATTATCCATTACTACGACTTGTCCTGCCCTTAATTCTTTAATGAGTATATCCTTGACATACGTCTCAAAAATAGCTTTATTACAATTGCCTTCAAATATTAGAGGTGCTACAATATTGCTATTACATAGGCCAGCAATCATACTAATTCTGTGTTTGTGCTGATAAACTTTTTCACCATAACATCTTTCTCCTTTTGGGCTCCAGCCATGTTCTCGACACGTATTATCTTCTATTCCTGATTCATCCAAAAACACTAGTTTATCTTTGTCTATGGTGGTTATCTTTTCTATAAACTCATTTCTTAATGTCCCCCTTCGGGGATAAGAAATCCCTCACCTTCAGGCGAAGGGAAGATATAATGAAATTGCTTTAGCAATGAATTTATATCAAGAAACATGAGAAGTTATAGAAAGAATAGTCATAGTCAGTATGATTTAAAAGTACATCTTATATGGATACCAAAATATAGGAAGAGAGTATTGATAGGCAAAGTAGCGGAAAGGGCTAGAGATTTACTAAGGCAGATTTGTATGGAACATGAAGTATATATAATTTCAGGGAAAATATCATGTGATCACGTGCATATGTTTATCTCATATAAATCACAAATATCTCTTAGCAAGTTAGTACAGTATTTAAAAGGTAGTAGCTCAAGAATTTTATTGCAAGAATTTGCTCATTTAAGAAAACAATTTTGGGGCAATCATTTGTGGGCTAGGGGCTATATGGCGGTCAGTTCAGGTAATATAACTGATGAAATGATACAGCGCTATATTGATGAACAGGAAGGTGAACCTGTGAATGATGATCGATTTCTAATCGATTCCACTTTATAACCCCTCAGCTTATAGCTGAGGGTTCTTTAGTTTATGATTTCTTTTGGGATGAAGAAAAGTTTTTTTATAGCTGTAACCAACTTTTCTAATCATGTTTATTATAGTTCTTGCTGACACTTTACTAGGATACAAGATGGCTAGCTCTCGACTGCTTTTATCTTTATTAGATTCCAAAAATTTTTTAAATCCTTCCATATCTGTTATTTTATGACTATGCCCTTTTTGATAGCCAGTTTTTAATTGAACATCTCCTGTTTCTTTCTTTAATTTCTTCCAATCATATATTACTTTACGGCTGATATTAAATACTTGACTTGCTTCTATTATTCTTTTCCCTGACTCAATATATTGAATCACTCCCTTTCTTAAATCATATGAATATGGACTTGGCATAACTATTTTCTAATTACTTTACCATATCCTTTTATTAATATCACTATCTTAATTGCCTATGCTATATTAGAAAAAAGTTTATAGGTTATTGAAAAAACTTTAAGAGCAATAACCTATGATAATGGATTTTACAGAAATATTTTGTTACGTCGATGATTTTTTTCAAGAATTAGACAAGCATACAAATTCAATTACTAACCATAACAACAAATCTGGTCCTAAAAGTCGACTGAACAGAAGTGAGGTAATAACAATTATAATAGGCTACTGGCAGTCATCTTATGATTGTTTTAAGAATTATTATCTGAAGCAAATATGAATTCATCATCAAAGAGATTTTCAATTAGTAAGCTATAGTCAATTTATAAAAATAATAGGTCCACATTTACCACTATTAGTACTAATATTCAATTCTATTTTGGATCAGTGTGACGGACTCTCTTTTGTAGATTCAAGTAGTATAGAGGTATGTAAGAGATACCGTATTTCAATGAATAAAGTGTTCGCCGGCATAGCAGCAAGCAGTAAGACAACAAAAGGTTGGTTCTATGGACTTAAACTACATCTAATAATTAATAGAGCCGGTGGTATAGTTAAAGCATCTTTTAGCCCTGGCAATAAGGATGATAGAAAACAGCTGGAACTGATAATCAAAAATCTTTTTGGTAAAGTATTCGGAGATCGTGGTTATATTTCGCAACAATTATTTCTACAACTTTTAGAGCAAGGAATTTTTATGGTAACTAGGGTAAAGAAAAATATGAAAAATAAACTTATGTCTATGTTGGATAAAATATTATTGCTTAAAAAAGCATTAATAGAATCTGTGTTTAGTAAAATTAAACTATTGGGGAAGTTTGAGCATTCAAGGCATAGATCAGTTACAAATGCCTTTGTGCATATGGTTGCAGCACTGATAAATTATCAAATGTCTGATAATAAACCTTCTATTACATCTCTCTTGATATGCTAAATCCTATGCTATATTAATTCGAAACTCGCGTTATAGAAATAAATAAAGCATTAGAATTAGACCCAAATAATCTTGATGCTCAAACTATTAAAAAATTACTACAAAAGAAATTGCATAAAAAATGATTTAGGTAATAAATAATTTTTTATGCACTTACGTATAAATCAATTATTATAAATACCAGCACTAAATATTCTCCTTAAGCTAAATGAAAAGTTTTTTGAGAAAGCTGGTATTTTCGTTTAATCCAACATGAAAAGATTCGTGCTATTGTTTTAAGGCATGAATTTTTAACATACCGATAACGGTCGAGTAGATAGTGGGATTATAAGTCTTCAACCAAGCCGTCAATAATTTCCGGTTTACCGATACGAACTTGTTTGCTCAAAAATTTTATTTGCCAGTTCTTTAACACCTCTAAGTATTGACCCGCCACCGGTAATGATAGTTCGAGACGCTAGCGGTTGTCCCTTTGTTGCTTTATCATATTCACGTGAGTTTCGTATTAATAGAGGAACTGAATAGCTGATAGTAACTGGGTTACGAGGATATTAGTAATATTGTTTTTGTTATAAAATGTACTTAAAACTGCATAAATTTTTAGTAAATTGTCTTTTTTGACTATAACTATTAAATTGTAAAACTTGTCACACCTCTTACAAACCTTGAAAGGATAAGGATTATAGCATATTCATTAACCATAATTTAGGCATCTTAATACGAAACTCGCGTATATTCAGCTTTTACCATTGATAATATCTCTTCGACTCTTGGTCCGATTATTTCAGTAAGCTTAATAAATAGTAATTGCTGCATTAAGATTACAAAGACTGTCAATTTACAAATCTTCTAAATTAATAATAGAATCTTTATCAAACGAAGATAATATTGCATTACCGTAGAGAACCTTTAATTTTTCGGGTCTGTCAGATTTTTTGTGTAAGTACGATTTCTCCATTTGCCCAATTTTGTAAATTAGTATCACAAAGTATAGCAAATTGATTTAAAGCCATGGCCCAATTCTTAATAGGCATTGTCCATTTTTTAAGAGGCATTTGTCAATGCTAAAAAGATTATTTTCTGAATCGATT
>NZ_CM000770.1:1783221-1784488 GCF_000160735.1 Rickettsia endosymbiont of Ixodes scapularis
ATTAATTTAAATCCTCAAATATCAGGAACGGAAGAAGTAAGAGGCGTGATTGAGCATTACCATCAAGAAGGCGGAGTTTATAAATCCGATCGTAATATGCTCGGCGGGATACTAGATATACGTAATATGACGGTATCGGAAATTATGACTCACAGAAGCAGTATTATAGCCCTTAATATCAACTTACCTCATGAAGTAATAATTAAAACTTTATTATCGGGGGCTCATACACGTATACCTTTGTGGCAAGATAATAGAGATAATATAATAGGGATTCTCAATCTAAAAGATTTGCTTAAAGCATTATACGAAAATAATAATGATGCAAAAAAAGTTGATATTAATAAACTTCTAACTCCACCTTGGTTTATCCCTGAGAATGCACTTGTAGTAGACCAGCTACATGCATTTAGAGAACGTAATAATCATTTTGCTTGTGTTGTAGATGAGTATGGTACTCTACTAGGTATTATTACTCTTGAAGATGTTATAGAAGAAATCGTAGGACCCATTACTGATGAACATGATAGACTTAATAATGAAATTATCAAGAAGTCTAATACCGAGTTCATTATAAAAGGAACTACGACTATTAGAGATATTAACCGAGAACTTGATTGGAATTTATCGGATGAGGATGCAAACACTATAGCAGGATTAATAATCCATAAAATTGCTAGAATTCCAAGTCAAAGGGAAGTAATTGAAATATTTAATTTAAAGGTAATTATTTTAAAGAAAATTGCCAATAAGATTGATAGCGTAAAAATTACCGTATTACCTACTACCGAGGAAACAATAAGCAGTGAGTGAAATGGGTAATTTTTTACTGCTAACAACGATGTGCTTAAGTGGGATGTCGGTACTATTGTCATTCCCGCGTAGGCGGGAATCCAGTATAACATATAAAAAATTTAATTTTTTATATGTTTATTTTACAAAAAAAATAACTTCTTTACCAATAGTAAAATTATTTTTTCTGGGATTCCCGCCTACGCGGGAATGACATTTACTTCTACATAGCTGCCTCATGTGCTATACTTGCCTTTTTTACCCTAGTCTATGCTTTTATTATCTCTGACTTTTCACTACAAAATGTTTTCTTAAATTCCAGTACTTTAAAACCTTTAATATATAAAATAGCCGGTAGTTGGTCGAGCCACGAAGGCTCAATGTTATTATGGTTTTGTTTATTACAAATCGTTAGTTGCTGTTATATATTTTTACTTGAAGATAACCGGCTTAAATTTTTATCTATTATCATATT
>NZ_CM000770.1:1788488-1790937 GCF_000160735.1 Rickettsia endosymbiont of Ixodes scapularis
TAGACGTAATGGCAATTATGAAAAGACTCTAATAGATTCCGAGGGTCGTAAATTGATAGTAGAAGTGCCAAGGGATCGGGAAGGAGAATTTGAACCTCAACTAATTCCAAAAGGAGTAAGGAGATTTGAAGGATTTGATGATAAAGTAATATCTTTATATGCTAGGGGAATGACTATTCGAGAAATACAAGGGCACTTAGAAGAACTATATGCCACCAAAGTATCATCTGAGTTAATATCAAAGGTAACTGATGGCATTTTAGAGGAAGTTACTGCGTGGCAGAATAGAGCACTTGATAGTGTATATCCTATAATGTAGATTGTATTCATGTTAAGGCAAGAGACAATCATATAATAATAAATAAAGCAGTTTATCTAGCTATTGGCGTGAATATAGAAGGCAAGAAGGAACTATTAGGTATTTGGATAGGCAAGAATGAAGGATCTAAATTTTGGATGCAAGTAGTAACAGAACTGAAGAATCGTGGTGTAGAACAAATATATGTTGCGTGTGTTGATGGTCTTAAAGGTTTTCCAGAAGCAATAAATAGCATTTTCCCAAAAACCACAGTACAACTGTGTATTGTTCATATGGTAAGAAACTCTGTAAAATACGTATCATATAAAGATTTAAAATTGGTAACAGCTGATTTAAAGGCAGTTTATTCTGCAATAAATGAAGCAGAGGGATTAAGAGAATTACAAAATTTTGCTAAAAAATGGGATGAAAAATATCCAGTTATTTTTGATATATGGCAGAGAAATTGGTCTGGAATAGCTCCGTTCTTTAGCTTTCCGGAAGACATTAGAAAGGCGATTTACACTACTAATGCTATTGAATCAACTAACCGTCAAATTCATAAAATTATAAAAAATAAGGGGGTATTTCCAGATGATAAATCGATTCAGAAAATAATCTTTTTAGCATTGACAAATGCTTCTAAAAAATGGACAATGCCTATTAAGAATTGGGCCATGGCTTTAAATCAATTTGCTATACTTTGTGATACTAATTTACAAAATTGGGCAAATGGAGAAATCGTACTTACACAAAAAATCTGACAGACCCGAAAAATTAAAGGTTCTCTACGGTAATGCAATATTATCTTCGTTTGATAAAGATTCTATTATTAATTTAGAAGATTTGTAAATTGACAGTCTTTGTAATCTTAATGCAGCAATTACTATTTATTAAGCTTACTGAAATAATCGGACCAAGAGTCGAAGAGATATTATCAATGGTAAAAGCTGAATATACGCGAGTTTCGTATTAAGATGCCTAAATTATGGTTAATGAATATGCTATAATCCTTATCCTTTCAAGGTTTGTAAGAGGTGTGACAAGTTTTACAATTTAATAGTTATAGTCAAAAAAGACAATTTACTAAAAATTTATGCAGTTTTAAGTACATTTTATAACAAAAACAATATTACTAATATCCTCGTAACCCAGTTACTATCAGCTATTCAGTTCCTCTATTAATACGAAACTCACGTGAATATGATAAAGCAACAAAGGGACAACCGCTAGCGTCTCGAACTATCATTACCGGTGGCGGGTCAATACTTAGAGGTGTTAAAGAACTGGCAAATAAAATTTTTGAGCAAACAAGTTCGTATCGGTAAACCGGAAATTATTGACGGCTTGGTTGAAGACTTATAATCCCACTATCTACTCGACCGTTATCGGTATGTTAAAAATTCATGCCTTAAAACAATAGCACGAATCTTTTCATGTTGGATTAAACGAAAATACCAGCTTTCTCAAAAAACTTTTCATTTAGCTTAAGGAGAATATTTAGTGCTGGTATTTATAATAATTGATTTATACGTAAGTGCATAAAAAATTATTTATTACCTAAATCATTTTTTATGCAATTTCTTTTGTAGTAATTTTTTAATAGTTTGAGCATCAAGATTATTTGGGTCTAATTCTAATGCTTTATTTATTTCTATAACGCGAGTTTCGAATTAATATAGCATAGGATTTAGCATATCAAGAGAGATGTAATAGAAGGTTTATTATCAGACATTTGATAATTTATCAGTGCTGCAACCATATGCACAAAGGCATTTGTAACTGATCTATGCCTTGAATGCTCAAACTTCCCCAATAGTTTAATTTTACTAAACACAGATTCTATTAATGCTTTTTTAAGCAATAATATTTTATCCAACATAGACATAAGTTTATTTTTCATATTTTTCTTTACCCTAGTTACCATAAAAATTCCTTGCTCTAAAAGTTGTAGAAATAATTGTTGCGAAATATAACCACGATCTCCGAATACTTTACCAAAAAGATTTTTGATATCAGTTCCAGCTGTTTTCTATCATCCTTATTGCCAGGGCTAAAAGATGCTTTAACTATACCACCGGCTCTATTAATTATTAGATGTAGTTTAAGTCCATAGAACCAACCTTTTGTGTCTTACTGCTTGCTGCTATG
>NZ_CM000770.1:1791937-1795090 GCF_000160735.1 Rickettsia endosymbiont of Ixodes scapularis
TAAAAACTTGTTTTTTAGGTTTATTTTATCAAATGGTTACTTCTATATCGATTTGAAGTTATTTTTCTGATCCCCGCCTATGCGGGGATGACATCGAGTAGGTTTTTTGATCCATGCAACAACGCCGATTAAGTCGCAGGATGACAGAGGTATGAGCCACACAACAAGGTCTTTTACGTTTAACTAAAAGGAGCTTAAATATGTTAATAAATACTTCTAATAATCCGCTTATTACTACTATACATTTATTATCTTCTATAGGTGCTATAAATTGGGGCTTAGTCGGATTATTTAATTTAGTCACACTTTTATTTAGCTCATTTCCAATTATTGTTACCATACTTTATATAATTATAGGCTTTTGTGGTGTATATTCTTTCCTTTGTTTAGGTAAGCTATTTTGTAAACCCGGAATAGAAAAGGCGAAGTAAACGCCTTTTCGTCATGAGCTAACCAACTAAAGATGTTGTTTTATGACTCAAAAAACCCACTCGGTGTCATCCCGTGGCTTGACCACGGTATCCAGAAAATAACTAAAAATACTAATATTATTAGTATTTTTAACTAGACCCCATGGTCAAACCACGGGGTGACCACTGAGACTGATCCACACCACAACCTCACCTGTGCTATAGCAGTTATTGCTGCTGTTTCAGCACGTAATATATTACTTCCTAAACTTATAGATTTTGTATTCTTATATGAGGCAAGAAGTTCCAGCTCATCATTAGTAAAGCCTCCCTCCGGTCCTACAATAATAGTTATACTCGATGAACTTGAAAAATTGGCTACGTCGTCTTTGTAAGTCCTCAGATGCTCACGTATTAGTATACGCTCCGCTCCTCGGCTTACAGACTCCTTGCTCTTTTCCAAGTTGTTCTTCGTATAACCCCTCTTCATTTCGCAAGAGTATATATTACTAAGTGATGATAAAATTCGTAATATAGAATTTTCTTCTTTTTCATGTTCATTAGCATATAACATCAAATTATTATTCTTTTTAAGATAATCTTGTATTGTGATAGCTTTTTCAATTATCGGGGGAGTAAGACGTTCTGATTGCTCTGTTGCCTCAATTACACATTTTGTTAAACGTTCGATATTTACCGATCTAAATTGACATCGCCTAGTAATTAACGGAATAATTTTAGTTATACCGAGTTGCGTAGCCATATTTATTGCAAGCATTAATTTATCTTGCTTTATTATAGATATAGCAAGAATTAAAGTAGATTCTGTATAAGGCTTTTTTAACTGTTCTTTAAGCCTAACCGATAAGTTATGCTTACCTATATCGGTAATTTGTGCTAAAAATTCTCCATCCATACCGTTAAAGATACGCAAGCCATCATTTACTTTAAGACGTAGCACCGTTTTAACATAATGAACATGATCACCTGCTAATTCTAGCTTGCTATTTTCAGCTAAACGACTATTAATATAAATACGATTATATTTCATATATTTAGTACTATGGACTATAAAAAAGATAATAATATATAAGAAGAAGAAAATTTGCCAAAAGAAAAAGAAATTGGCGGTGTTAAAGGTCTAGAACCGACAAGATACGGCGATTGGCAACATAAAGGTAAAGTCACGGATTTCTAATATTATGCCATCATTTGAGCAAATTAAGGTTTTACCTTACCAGCCGCAGAAATTGTTTGATTTGGTGTGGGATGTAGAGTCTTATCCTAAATTCTTGCCTTGGTGTGCCGCCGCTAGAATCATTTCAGAAAATAATCAAGAGGTTATTGCCGAATTAGTAATTCAGTTAAAAGGCTTTTCAGAAAAATATAACTCACGGGTTACAAGCGAAATAACAGGTGATGGAATATATTTGATTAATACGGTAGCTATTTCAGGACCTTTTGAATATTTAAAAAGTACTTGGCAATTTGTTCCATGCACAGCAGGAACTGAATTAAAATTCTTTATTGATTTTAAAATGAAGTCCGTAATACTGGATAAATTAATCGGCACTTATTTTACCAAAGCAACAGAAAAAATGATTGTGGCTTTTGAAAAGAGAGCTAAAGAGGTTATTAAATAAAAAAGAGTAAGGTTATATATCTACAACCTTACTCTCTAGAAAATTTTGTATTTAGTTACTAGGCAATATCAGATATATATCCTTCATCTCCTAAGATTTGAGTTTGATCATCATTAAGATTATTATAATCAAGGCTATAAAACTGCTCTTCTTGTTCTTCGCTAGTACTAGAAGTATGATAATTAAATAATGCTTCATAAGCTTCATTTATTTCAGCATATTTCTGTATTTCTTTTGAAAGTTCTACTTCTTTATTTTGTATAGCTTTCTCTGTACCATGCCATAACTTACTTGTCAAATTTGGCTTGTATTCTGCTAATTGCTTATTTTTGTAACTTTCTCTCTTTTCAACAGTTTCTAAACTTAAAGCTTTTTTAATATCTTCACTTGAATAGCCATTTTGTATTAGCTGCTGAATAATACAATCACGTAAAGAAAGAATACTAGTATCTAGAACTAATTTATTTGTATATTGTCCTTTCACGCCAGGTATTTCCTGATATAATGCACGATCTGTTGATTCTACTATTTCATAACCACCACTATGTTTGTAACCAACGCCGTCTTCCGCCAAACTTAAGATTGGCACACGAGTTATTGCATTAGATATTATCTTACCGTTTATTCCTTCAATATATTTACCGGTAAATTTATCTATACCATTTTTATCTATAGCAGTACCGTATACAAAACTTCCTAACCTCGAAATAGCCAAATACTCTTCAACCTTAGTTGCTTCATGAGCTTTAGTAAAAAGCTTTATTTGTTCATTACTATCCATAATACCTTTTGCCCCATAACTAGTACCAAAAACAGCCCCCGTTATTAAAGGTATTTTGCTTAGCCAACTACTAGATGAAAAAAAACTACTTAATTCCTGCAAGAAAACTTCCTGATGCTAATTTTGTATAAAAACTATAATCTGCTTTTGCTTTTTCTATTAAAGATAAGTAAGTAATAGGTTTATTACTTCCGAATAAATTACGTACTAATAATGTAAACATAGTTTATCTCCTTGTTTAAGTTGCCATGTTTCATGGTTTTAACGCAATGCACTATATAACAAAGGTACCAAATGTCATCTTTATTTAATAATAAGT
>NZ_CM000770.1:1796090-1807661 GCF_000160735.1 Rickettsia endosymbiont of Ixodes scapularis
AAGAAACTAAAGAAGTTCATATTGCTAGTGCCGGCACAAAATTCAATATATATGATTTATTAGATGACGGGCTTATCACTCTTCACTATTTACCTACTAAACTAACTCCGCTTCAGGAATTTGTTAATGAAGTAATTAACAAATTAGGCGGCTTAAGTAAAGCCATAGAATATAGTTTTAATACTAGCGGTCATTCACTTGGAGCAATAATTGCAGATTTAACCTCAGTAGAAATACATTCTCGCAACTTACATTTTAATAAATCTACAACTTTTGACAGCCCTGGCTCAAAACCGATAATTGAAAGAGCCATCAAAAAAAATTTCTTTACCGGAAAAGTAACAACTCCAATAGAAGAGCTAGCTACCCATTCCAAGATATATAATGCAAAACATAATCTTATTAATATTACTAATAAGCATTTGGGGAAAACAACAATGGTACTTCCTGGTAAAAAAACAGAACTATCACAATCAGAAGAATGGGCATCATATTTATATAATTTTGCCAAACAAAAAGTTATAAAATTCCTAAGAATTAATGGAATAGTTGAAGGCTTTGAGGAAATAATAGCCGGAATCAGTAAACATGGACTTGTTAATTTCTCTGATTTTAAACAGAATATTACTTTAACCGTAGATGATTGGGAAGCAGGAATACAAAAATATGCTAAAAATACTCTAAATTTAAAAAATAATTTATATAATAGAATAGTTAAAACTGAAACTGGAGCTAATTTAGTTGAGATGTATAATGATTTTCAAAGCTGCAGTCAAGAATACGCTCAAGAAGTCAAAACAACAGGAGATATAAGTATAGTATGTTAACGCGAGTTTCGTATTAATAGAGGAACTGAATAGCTGATAATAACTGGGTTACGAGGATATTAGTAATATTATTTTTGTTATAAAATGTACTTAAAACTGCATAAATTTTTAGTAAATTGTCTTTTTTGACTATAACTATTAAATTGTAAAACTTGTCACACCTCTTACAAACCTTGAAAGGATAAGCATTATAGCATATTCATTAACCATAATTTAGGCATCTTAATACGAAACTCGCGTTATGTTAAATAAAAAAATAACAATTTATATAAAAGGCGGAAACCACCTTTCGCCTTTCATATTGATTATTTCTTATTTAGAGCAACTAAATAGATTTCCGTAGATTCGCTGCGGCTGGACGAAGGTTTAAAATGTTTCACCGTTCTAAATTCACGCTTCACTTTATTTAATAATTCGTTTTTTGCACCGCCACGAAAAATTTTAGCAATAAAATGACCGGAGGGCTTTAGTACTTTTAAAGCAAATTCAAAAGCTTGCTCACATAAAAGTAAGGTTCTTATATGGTCTGTAGCTTTATGACCTATGGTATTTGATGCCATATCACTCATTACTATATCAGCTCTACCGTCTAAAGCCTGAATAATTAATTCTTCCGTATCTTCTTCAAAAAAGTCCTTTTGAAAAAATTCAACTCCGGCAATAGGTTCAATTTCTAATAAATCTATAGAGATTATTTTATTATTTAGGCTATTATCCGAAGCTTTAATAAGCTTGGAAGCTACTTGACTCCATCCCCCAGGAGCTGCCCCTAAATCAACAATTTTCATGTTAGGAGTAAAAAGTTTAAATTTTTCATGAATTTCAAGTAGTTTATATGCAGCTCTCGACCTAAAGCCTTCAATGCGTGCTTTTGCAACATACGGATCGTTTAATTGGCGTTTTAACCAGTTATTAGAGGAAACGGTACGTTTTTTAGAACTCTTGACTCTAACGAATTTATTTCTATAACCGCTTAAATTATTTGTCATAAGATCTTATAATGAATAATAAGTAGACGAAGTTTAATTTGGAAAAGAGCAAGGAATCCACAAGACGAGGAACGGAGTGTATACTTAATACGTGAGTACCGGAGTACTTGTAGGATGACGTAGCCAATTTTTCAAATTAAACGAGTATACTCTTTTGCTATTTTATCTAATACAGAATTCACAAAACCGATCTCATGTTCATTTAACATGTCATTTGCTATATCCGTATATTCGTTGATTACTACTTTAGCAGGCGTAGTAGGGCAAAATAATAGCTCACATATACCGGCACGCAATAAAGCTCGGAGTAAGATCAGCATATGTGCAGGATCTTTATTATTTGTTAAATGATTGTCTATAATTTCGTCTAGTTTATTAATATTTTCAAATACTGACTTTACCAGCATTTTAAAATGACTTATACTTAATGATATTTTTAAATTCTCCGGTAAATCTGTTATAGAATTATTATTTTGATAAAAAGAAAGTATATTTTGCATGATATCATCCATATCGTCGTTATTTTGCAATATGTTTTGATAAATAGCTTGCACTGCTGCAATACGTGCAATCGACTTTTTATTAATTTTATTTGAACTCATAGAGAAAAGAAATTTAAAATTTAATTTTCGTCATTGCAAGTGAGTATTACGTTCAGTGTCATACCGTGGCTTGACCACGGTATCCAGAAAAAAAATAAAAAAAGACTGAATCCCGCGATCAAGTCGCGGGATGACATTAAGAAACTCAAACCCTGCAACAATATCACTCACAATGACGAAATGATATCTGTAACCTTGCAATTTATACCTTAAAATAATTTATTAGTAAACTTATAAAATTTTTATGCTCTCTTTAATCGGATTTATTATAACAATTAGTATCTTGGTATTTATCCATGAGTTTGGGCATTATTGCATTGCTAGATATTTTAATGTAAAAGTTGAGGAATTCTCGATAGGCTTCGGTAAAGAACTAATAGGTATTACCGACAAAAAAGGAGTTAGGTGGAAGATTTGTCTTATACCGCTTGGCGGCTATGTCAAGATTTACGGCTATGATCGCAGCCTTATGGATAAGACTGAAGAAATTAACGAAAAAGTAGCTTTTTATGCTAAATCTTGTTTAGAACGTTTTTTAATAGTTGCAGCAGGTCCGTTAATTAATTATTTACTTGCCGTAATAATATTTGCAGGTTTTTATTGTTACTTTGGAAAAACAGAGATTCCTCCTATAATAGGTGACGTAGTAGCTTCATCACCGGCAGAGAGAGCAGACTTAAGAGAAGGAGATAAAATTGTTAAGGTTAATGATAAATCTGTTAAAGATTTCGGGGATGTACAGAAAGAAATATTAATTAACGGCTTTAGTCCTTCTACTTTAACTATAGAAAGAAAAAATGAGGAATTTATCGTTAATATAATGCCTCAAGAAATAATTATATCACCTCCCGAAGAAAAGAAAGTTAAGAAAACTCTTCGCATCGGTATTATAGCTAAAAATGAACCTATTCATACTAAAATAGGAATTTTAGGAGGATTTTGGGAAGCTATTAATACTACTATAGATATGTCTGCTTTAACTCTAAAAGCAATATCGCAAATGATTGTAGGGAAACGTTCATTCGATGAGATAGGAGGACCGGTAGCTATTGCTAAAGAGTCAGGAAAATCTATAGCGGGGGGAGGTCAAATGTATCTATTATTTATAGCAATGCTTTCCGTTAATTTAGGGTTACTTAACTTACTACCTATACCGGTGCTTGACGGCGGACATTTAGTAATTATATTATATGAAGCAATTACAGATAAATTACCGAATCCTAAGACTAAAAATATTTTGTTACAATTAGGAGCAATAATCATAATTTTTCTTATTATAATTTCTGTTTCCAACGATATACAAAATTTGTTTTCCTAAATTATAGATTTGCTTGCTCTCGTTTATATTATCTACTATAGTGGAGTACATTAATGTCCCCCTTCGGGGATAAGAAATCCCTCGCCTTCAGGCGAAGGGAAGATATAATGAAATTGCTTTAGCAATGAATTTATATCAAGAAACATGAGAAGTTATAGAAAGAATAGTCATAGTCAGTATGATTTAAAAGTACATCTTATATGGATACCAAAATATAGGAAGAGAGTATTGATAGGCAAAGTAGCGGAAAGGGCTAGAGATTTACTAAGGCAGATTTGTATGGAACATGAAGTATATATAATTTCAGGGAAAATATCATGTGATCACGTGCATATGTTTATCTCATATAAATCACAAATATCTCTTAGCAAGTTAGTACAGTATTTAAAAGGTAGTAGCTCAAGAATTTTATTGCAAGAATTTGCTCATTTAAGAAAACAATTTTGGGGCAATCATTTGTGGGCTAGGGGCTATATGGCGGTCAGTTCAGGTAATATAACTGATGAAATGATACAGCACTATATTGATGAACAGGAAGGTGAACCTGTGAATGATGATCGATTTCTAATCGATTCCACTTTATAACCCCTCAGCTTATAGCTGAGGGTTCTTTAGTTACGTTTAAATGCATTAGTATAGGAGAGCTTTATCGTCATTGCGAGCAGCCGTAGACCTTGTTGCATGGATCGTTTTCTGTCATTCCAGCGTAGGCGGGAATCCAGTAAAACATATAAAAAACAAGTTTTTTATATGTTTATTTTATCAAATATGTAACTTCTATATCAACATTTGAAGTTATTTTTCTGGATCCCCGCATACGCGGGGATGACATCGAGTAGGTTTTTCGATCCATGCAACAACACCGCAGCTATAGACTGTGTAGCAATCTAGAAAAAATAATAAAAAAATTCTGTAAACCAGAATTTTTACTGGGATTGCTTCTTCGTCAATTGCTATGCAATTTCCTCGCAATGACGATGAATTTGTAACTAATACATTAAACCATAGAATATTTAAATCTTAAAGAAGGTTTTAAGTGAAAATCAGATCAATTAGTAAGTTAACAATTTTATTATTAACGATTTTTTATTATCATATTTCATTAGCTGACTCTGTAATTCGTAAAATAACTATCGAAGGTAACCATAGGGTTGAGCATTCTACTATTGATAGCTATTTAAAGCTTAAGGTAGGAGAAACCTATAATAATTCTAAAGAAGATGAGGCAATAAAACGTTTATATGCCACCTCACTTTTTAGAAATATAAACATGCATATAACAAATGAGGGTAATTTAATAGTAAACGTTACTGAAACGCCTTTTATAAGTAGCGTAGTATTTAGCGGTAATTCTAAAATCAAAACTAATATGCTCGCTAAAGAAATTTATACAATGTCGGGCGAATCTCTTAGCCAAGCTAAAATTGAATTAGATGTAAAGAAAATATTAGAAATTTATAAACGTAGCGGACGTTTTGCTACCACGGTAACACCTAAAATCGAAAATTTAGAAAACAACAGAGTTAAGGTTATTTTTGATATAGCAGAAGGACCAAAAACCGGTATTAAATATATTTATTTTAGTGGTAATGAAAATTATAGTGATTCAGAACTTAAATCCATTGTTTTAACTAAAGAATCTCGTTGGTTTCGTTTTTTAGAAAGTAACGATACTTACGATCCTGATAGAGTGGAGTATGATAAAGAATTACTGAGAGAGTTTTATCAATCTGTAGGTTTTGCAGATTTTAGAGTAATTTCGGCATCGGCAGAACTCAATAATACTAAAGAATATTTCACCCTTACCTATTCCATTGAAGAGGGAGAAAAATATAGCTTCGGTAATATTACAATAGACAATAAATTAACTAACATAGATATAACACCGCTTAATAAAATTGTTAATATTAAGCAAGGCAAGGTTTTCAATATGAAAAAGGTTGATGATATAGCTGAAAAAATCGGAGAATATTTTACAGCGAACGGTTACCCTGCAGTAAATGTTTATCCGGATATAATGAAAAATGCTAATCATACTGCAGATATTAAATTTATTATTGAGAAAGCCGACAAAGTTTATACTAATAAAATTAATATTATTAATAACTTTAAAACCGAAGACCATGTTATAAGAAGAGAATTTAAAACAGAAGAAGGTGATATAATTAATCGTTCATATATTGAAAAAGGTGAACGTAATCTTAGAAATTTAGATTATTTTGAGAAAGTAGCAATTAGCTTAGCTCCGACTAAAGCTAAAGATAAATATGATGTTAACGTTGAAGTTGATGAAAAATCTACTTCCTCTATAGGTTTTGATTTAGGATATAATACTGCCGGCGGTTTATTCGGACGTTTCTCTTTCTTAGAGCGTAATTTAGTCGGTACCGGGAAACTGCTTAATGCCGGTGTACAAGTAAGTAAAAACACTACAAGCTATTACGGTGGTATTACCGAACCGCACTTTTTAGATCGTGATTTATTACTTGGAGTAAACGCATTTAGAAACTATACCGGACGCGGTGCTAGTGTATTAAATACAACTGATCAAAGCTATAAGTTACACTCTATAGGAGTCAAAACTTCTCTTGGTTATGAAATTAAAGAGGATTTAGGTCACGAAATAGATTATTTAATCAAACGTGATATTTTAAGTGCTCCAACTCCATCAAGCTCAATATTCTTAAAGGAGCAAATGGGAAGATTCATTACTTCTGCTATAGGACATACTATTACTTATGACCAAACCGATAACAAAATTGTTCCAAAGAACGGTTATTTAGTAAGCGGCACACAAGAATTTGCCGGCGTTGGAGGTGATAACAAATATATAAAGCATGAAGTTGACGGTAAATATTATAAATCTTTCATACATAACAAACTTACTTTAAAATTATCTGCTTCCGGAGGCGATATTGCAGGACTTGGAGGAAAAATTATTAGAATTTCCGATCGCTTTAATTTAGGTGATTATAGTTTAAGAGGCTTTGCAAGCGGTGGTGTAGGAGCTCGTGAAAAGGTCACTAACGAAGGACTTGGCGGTGAGCGATATTACACATTCTCAACAGAGCTTAATTTCCCAACACCTGTACCTGAGGAATTTAATTTAACCGGTGCAGTCTTTATGGATTTAGGAAGCGTTTGGGGAGTAGGTCTAAATAAGAAACAATATCAAACTCCAAACGGTTTTTATAATGATAAATCGCTTAGAGCTTCCGTTGGTTTCGGCTTTATTTGGGTAACACGTTTTGCACCGATCAGAATGGATTGGGGTTTCCCGGTTAAGAAGAAGAAATATGATGATACGCAGCATTTCCATTTAAGATTTTCGACGCATTTATAAAGATGTTTCATTGTCACCCCGTGGCTTGACCACGGGATCCAATTAAGGATGCTAGTCTTTTAGCATTTTAAAATTTTTTATTGGATTGCCACGCTCCTTGTCAGTCGCTCGCAATGACGAAACATGTCTCGTAGGAATCCATATCTCAGCATAATATAATCATATTTCAGCCAATGTAGCTCAGCTGGTAGAGCGGCGCATTCGTAATGCGTAGGTCTGGGGTTCAAATCCCCACATTGGCACCATTCTCTAAATAAAACTATAGCCCTATTTTGTGATAGGCGTGGTAGAACCTGATATACTAATAATGTTTAGAAAAACGCATTCTATGTCATTCCTATAAGACATTGTTGCGTGGATAGAAAAACACATTCTGTGTCATACCGTAGCTTGACCACGGTATCCAGAAAAATAACTTAAAATACTAATAATTTATCATCACCATCAATCCAAGTGGTCAAAATCCAGCATCTAAAGACCCTAAAGCGGCTTTAAAAAATGCTTATAAAATAAGTAATGATACTGAAAGACTTATTGCTGTTGATATAAAAAATGACCAGTTTGTAATATTTGATAATACAAGTGGTAATGTATATAATGGTCATACAAGGACATATAAAGAAATAGAGAGAGACGCTGTTTTAAAAAATAACCTAATAAAAACAAATGGTAAAATTATAAAATAGGTACATTGAAAGTATATGTTAGTTAATGAAGAAGAGTTTAAAAAACAATCCGATGTAATTAATCTTCCTGAATGGGAAAAGTCTTTTTATTATATTATAATATGTAGCTCATTATGAAAATTATGATGATGCGATGAATTGTATTATCAAAAATTTAAATAATCCTGAAGAATTAATACAAGCTGCGGCACTTCAAGCTTTAGGAATCTTAGCTTATAGGTTTAGCAATATTAAAAAAAATTAATATTACCTATTTTGTTTAACAACTTAAATAGTAAAAGTGAGAGAATATTATATGAAACTAAAGATACCTTAGAGCAAATTACTTACCATGTAATAAGATTAAGAAGAAAGATTTATTTGGAATATTTTAAAAATGGAATTGATTTTTTTACTGGAAAAACTTTAAAAAGATATACAGATAAAACACTAATGTTCTCCTTAAATAATGAAGAAGAAAAAGTAGAGTTTATTTTAAGTTTCTGTCAAAATTCTTTAAATTACAAAGAAGCATTAGAGGTCTGCCTGTATTTTCTTGAAAAAAAAAGAAAATGAACAAATATATAAAACTGCTTTTCAAGGACTCAGTTATATAGTAATCAGATTTAAAAAAATAGATTTTGATATTATATTACCGTTTATTAAAAAATTTATAAATCTAGATAAAAGTTGTGTTCATATTTATACAGACTCTTTTTTAGTTAATATAGCAATTATGATACCTG
Source organism: Rickettsia endosymbiont of Ixodes scapularis (assembly GCF_000160735.1). Lineage (NCBI taxonomy): Bacteria > Pseudomonadati > Pseudomonadota > Alphaproteobacteria > Rickettsiales > Rickettsiaceae > Rickettsia > Rickettsia endosymbiont of Ixodes scapularis. The sequence goes on from NZ_CM000770.1 coordinate 1,804,581, forward strand.
AACTAAGAGAAAAAGTAATACCTTTTTTGAAAAAAACAAAATCCACCTTACTTAAAAGAGATACAAGCCTTAAATCATTGAACATGGCTTTATTGCATGGTATCGGTTAAAGGTTTGATATTACTAAAGAATATGGTCATAAGACTGGTCATCACCCAGATGCTCACATTGATTTAGAGGAATAAATGGGAAGAATTTTTTAAATCTAAAAAATAAAAAAATATTATGAAACATAGAATGATGTGGCTTTTATCTCCTGCACTTAGATGGGAGATATTTGCTACTTTTAAAGAGTTAGCCAATAAAGAATTACAGTTAACAAAATGGGTAGATTCTAAATATAAGCATTCTTTTTGGAATGAATTATGCTTTTGTATTGATACGCTTTTTAATGATGCAAATGCTTTAGACAAAACATCACAAATTAAAATTGGTCTTACTATGTATAATCAAGAAGAAGTAGAAAAAGTAAATAAATTCAGTCATTTCTTTTATGATTTAACAGAAGAAATAGAAGGCGAAAAGCCAGATTATAGAATATTACGGTCACCCACAGTAGCAAAAGATTATCGATGACGCAACAGAACTAGTAGAGATAATGAAGCAAAATAATAAAGCTAATGATTTCAGTGAATGTTTAGCTCAATTCAATCAATTTAATATAGATGGATATGAGGATTATGACGATTTTGCTATAGCAGAAAATACTAAAAATGGTTATAAACTAAGATAAGTAATTCAAGTTAGTGAAAATATATCCCTGTTCTAAATTCTTATAACTGTATACTCTTAAGCAGTTACAGCCGTTTAGAGCAGGAATTGTTATTAAAAGCGATGCAGTTAAACATGCTTTAATATCACCAAAACCTCGAAGCATACTAGGGTACTTAACGAACTATCTAGCGGAGTATTTTGTGCAGCATGTAGTCATTAAACCCTATTGGTGCAGCACTTTACAGTGTGCAGCGAGCAGTTACAACTATTGATGCGATCTCGAAGATAGACCCAATCATTAGTGATATTAAAGAGCAGGCATTAATATTATCACCAAGCTAGCTGAGCGAGCTAATGTTAGGCTGAACGGCAAAACAATAACCAGCCAACATGCAGCAACTCGTGATTCTTTAAGCCATAATATCGGCAAGATTGCGGCAACTACTTTGATGAACTTTATTAACTGTAAGGTCACCTTTAGTATTTTAAACTGGATCCCAATACAAATGAGCTAGGATGACAGGGTGGAATTGATCCATGCAACAATACCAATGCTACACGGGAATGACAATAAGGTCTTTTTAAGAATTGTTTCAATTTGCCATCTTTGAGCATATATCTCAGCAGGATTTTTGATCTCATCACTATGTATTAAGACTGCAAGTTCACTCTTCTTATTTCTGATCCCTACTACATTAAATATTTTACCTTTTGTACCAATTCTACGTTGTGACAAACTCACATGCGATCCTATGGCTAGAGGGCGAAATAACTCTTGTATTTTAACCATTTTTCCCCTTGCATTACTGATATATTGTCCATTTTCTCTAACTCGAAAAACGTATCTTATTTGATTTGTTCTAAGCCAAGAGAGCCATTCCTTACCTATAAATTCTCTATCAGCGGTTAATGCTTCAATGCGGTTTTTGTCAAAAACTTCTAAAAAACACTCCATCAGATCAATACGCTCAATATAATCAGAGTTACCACACTTTTTATCACTTAGAAAATTCCAAAAAGGGGGATCGCTATACCATGAAAACTGACAGCTAAATATAAAATATTTATATGTCGTTTACCAAATTTCCCTTACTACATGACAATTTTTAGAGATGTAAGGACTAAAGGATTGAATTTTGCTGATAATTCATGATGATAACGGGGAAAGAACTTGGTTTACATATGAAAGATCATTCCGCCCCTCTAGTCGAATTATTACAAAAACATATTTTGCTTAATTTATCAAGAGCAAAATGTTTAGGATTATTTATCATTTCAATGCTTAACAGCAGGACAGTAAACATGTCATTGTTATGCAATAGAATGCCGTCTGGGATTAAAGCAGCTTCATGGTATAGAAGGATGCAAAGATTTATCTCTGAAATCTCAATATCATGGAGAGTATTACCTGTTATGTTAGTCATGATGACTGGGTTTGAGCAGGAGCAAAAATGGGTATTGTGTTTAGATAGAACGAATTGGAAATTTGGTAAACGACATATAAATATTTTATATTTAGCTGTCAGTTTTCATGGTATAGCGATCCCCCTTTTTGGAATTTTCTAAGTGATAAAAAGTGTGGTAACTCTGATTATATTGAGCGTATTGATCTGATGGAGTGTTTTTTAGAAGTTTTTGACAAAAACCGCATTGAAGCATTAACCGCTGATAGAGAATTTATAGGTAAGGAATGGCTCTCTTGGCTTAGAACAAATCAAATAAGATACGTTTTTCGAGTTAGAGAAAATAGACAATATATCAGTAATGCAAGGGGAAAAATGGTTAAAATACAAGAGTTATTTCGCCCTCTAGCCATAGGATCGCATGTGAGTTTGTCACAACGTAGAATTGGTACAAAAGGTGAAATATTTAATGTAGTAGGGATCAGAAATAAGAAGAGTGAACTTGCAGTCTTAATACATAGTGATGAGATCAAAAATCCTGCTGAGATATATGCTCAAAGATGGCAAATTGAAACAATGTTCAAAGCTTTTAAATCAGCAGGATTCAACTGTGAAGCAACTCATATTACTAATGATTGTGGTGTAAACTACCTTTTTTAGGCAATCCCATTATACTTTGTAAAGAATTATAAGTTTTTGCTAAAAAATAATATATACTTAGCTTTATATAAAAAGTGAAAGCCAATTTTCACCTTTTATATTCAACTTCTTAAGCCGAATAGCAGATTATGTAATAATTCGCTATTCGTGTTAATTAACTATTATCTTTTTTCTTGGAGGAATATAGATTGTTTCATCTTCAGCATGCGAAATCTTTACAAAAGACCGATAAAGCGCTCTTTATTAGGGCCTAGCTTTTACTATTGCCCCACCCTCTCTTCTTTTATTTGACTGTTTCGTTCAA
>NZ_CM000770.1:1807761-1814160 GCF_000160735.1 Rickettsia endosymbiont of Ixodes scapularis
CTTACTACATGACAATTTTTCATTTTATCATCTTTGGATATTGGAATATCAAGGACAACAGCTGTATCCAACGTACTAATTGAGTAGAAATATTATACAAGATATTAACCAATGTATCTAATCCAACACGAAATATACTATTTTGCCTATAACCATGTTTTTTAATAACTATTGGTTTATCTAAAACTATAATCTCTCCAGTTTGATAAGCTAGGCAAAATGCAATAGACAATATTTGCATCAATGTATCTAATCGTAAATCATTAGTAATATGAGTTGCTTCACAGTTGAATCCTGCTGATTTAAAAGCTTTGAACATTGTTTCAATTTGCCATCTTTGAGCATATATCTCAGCAGGATTTTTGATCTCATCACTATGTATTAAGACTGCAAGTTCACTCTTCTTATTTCTGATCCCTACTACATTAAATATTTCACCTTTTGTATCAATTCTACGTTGTGACAAACTCACATGCGATCCTATGGCTAGAGGGCGAAATAACTCTTGTATTTTAACCATTTTTCCCCTTGCATTACTGATATATTGTCCATTTTCTCTAACTCGAAAAACGTATCTTATTTGATTTGTTCTAAGCCAAGAGAGCCATTCCTTACCTATAAATTCTCTATCAGCGGTTAATGCTTCAATGCGGTTTTTGTCAAAAACTTCTAAAAAACACTCCATCAGATCAATACGCTCAATATAATCAGAGTTACCACACTTTTTATCACTTAGAAAATTCCAAAAAGGGGGATCGCTATACCATGAAAACTGACAGCTAAATATAAAATATTTATATGTCGTTTACCAAATTTCCAATTCGTTCTATCTAAACACAATACCCATTTTTGCTCCTGCTCAAACCCAGTCATCATGACTAACATAACAGGTAATACTCTCCATGATATTGAGATTTCAGAGATAAATCTTTGCATCCTTCTATACCATGAAGCTGCTTTAATCCCAGACGGCATTCTATTGCATAACAATGACATGTTTACTGTCCTGCTGTTAAGCATTGAAATGATAAATAATCCTAAACATTTTGCTCTTGATAAATTAAGTGAAATATGTTTTTGTAATAATTCGACTAGAGGGGCGGAATGATCTTTCATATGTAAACCAAGTTCTTTCCCCGTTATCATCATGAATTATCAGCAAAATTCAATCCTTTAGTCCTTACATCTCTAAAAATTGTCATGTAGTAAGCATATTAATAAATCAATTATAGTAAATATTTTTTAATAAATCAATCACATATTTATTATTTGCTAAATATAAATAAAATGATTACCATATATTATGTCTTGTCTACTTATATCCTAATAAATAGTTTAATTAAAAATTAAAAGTTGTACAACAATTTTTTATTTTAAACATATATTTTTATGTCACTTATTAACTTTATTTAATTTAAACTGTATAATGTATAATTTAATTATGTCAAATGATAATTTACAACCGCCTGCTCTTTCTAAAAAGCAATTATTTGCTTTTTTTGGTATGGTTGTCGGGATGTTTATGTCGGTACTTGATATTCAGATTGTCGCTAGCTCATTATCCGTAATAGCTGCCGGTCTTGCTGCATCAAGCGATGAGCTTTCTTGGGTTCAAACATCGTACTTAATAGCTAAAGTTATCATTATTCCTATTACCGGCTTTTTAGCAAGGTTGCTTTCTACTAGAATTTCTTATTTTATTGCAGCTTTAGGGTTTACGGTTATGAGCGTATTATATTCGCTTGCAACTAATATTGAATCCATGATTATCTTTAGAGCATTACAAGGATTTTTTGGCGGTGCTATGATACCAACGGTCTTTAGTACCGTTTTTATAATTTTTCCTGCATCGCAACGTCCTACCGTTACTATCTTAATTGGACTTATCGTAACTGTTGCCCCTACTTTAGGACCTACACTCGGTGGATATATTACGGAGATTTTATCATGGCATTTTATGTTTTTATTAAACTTCATACCCGGTATTTTCGTATGCACGGTAGTTTTTTATATGGGGATTTTGATAAACCAAATTATAAATTACTGAAAAATTTTGATTTTCTCGGTATATTATTAATTGCTTTAACGCTCGGCTTATTACAGTATGTTTTAGAAGAAGGAAACAAAAAAGGTTGGCTTGAGGATAATTTAATATTATTCTTAAGTATTGCAGTAGCTTTAGGTTTTATTTTATTAATCATTAGAGAACTAACCTTTATTAATCCAATTTTAGACTTAAAAAACATTTCTTTATAAAGACTTTACTTTTGGTTGCCTTTATTCGTTCGTTATGGGTATCGGATTATACGGGGCAGTATATATATTACCGCTATTTCTCTTTACTATTGCCGGATATGATACATTACAAATCGGGGCTACTATGATGGTGACGGGCGGAGCACAATTTTTATCTGCACCACTCGCCGGTAGAATGTTAGGGCTAGGAGTAGATTTACGCCTGATGCTTATTATAGGGCTTGTTAGTAAACAAATTAAATAATGATGCTTTTGTAATTGCAATAAATAATATATTTAATATGATAGGGCTGTTATTTGTATTTATAATGCTACTAATACCTTTTACTTCAAATATCAAATTAACCGGAAATGTTAATGCTCACTAAAATTAAATTTATATTATATTTTCCTTGGTTATTATTAGAAATATGGAAATCAGCTTTCTCGATTATTAAAATAATTTGGCAAAGAAAGATAGGGATAGAACCGATTTTTGAATGGGTTGACGCAGAAGGGCTAGAAGAAATAGGCGAAATAATGTATGGTAATTCGATTACTCTAACTCCAGGTACAGTAACACTTGATATAAATAATAATATGTTATTAGTGCATGCACTTAATAAATCATCGATTACCGACCTACAGAGAGGTATAATGATTAAAAAAATTAAGCAGATATTAAAAACAACTTGAAGTAGAAAATGATGTCAGATATAAATGCTCTAAAGTATAAAAAAGTTTTACTTAAAGTTTCAGGGGAAGCTTTAATGGGAGACAAGCAATTTGGGCATGAATATGACGTAATAAAAAAGATTGCCGGCGATATTAAAGAAGTTATCGATTTAGGAGTAGAAGTCGCTATTGTAGTCGGCGGTGGAAATATTTACCGCGGGATTAATGCAGCACTCGTCGGTATGGATCGAGCTTCAGCGGATTATATAGGTATGCTCGCAACGGTAATTAATGCTTTAACACTGCAAAACGTTATGGAAAGCCTCAATATCTATACAAGGGTTCTATCGGCTATTCCTATGATGAGCGTGTGCGAGCCTTATATTCGCCGCAAAGCTAAAAGACATATGGAAAAAAAGCGTGTAGTAATTTTTGCCGGCGGCACGGGTAACCCATTTTGTACAACCGATAGTGCTGCAGTACTTCGTGCAATCGAAATGAATTGCGATATTTTATTAAAAGCAACTCAGGTTGACGGTGTATATGATTCCGACCCTAAAAAAAATCCGGATGCTAAAAAATATTTCACTATCAGCTATAAAGATGTTATAACTAACAACCTACAAGTCATGGATACAGCAGCTATTGCAGTTGCAAGAGAAAATAAATTACCTATAAGGGTATTTTCGATAAAAGAACAGGGAAATTTTGCTAGAGTAATACAAGATAAAGGGGAATATACGACAATTGAGGAAATGTAGTATAGTGTCATACCGTGGCTTGACACCGGTATCCATAAAAAAGGAAAAAAACTGGATGCCGTGATCAAGGAACTAGCATGACATAGAACTACACCGGTAATGCTTATACCAAATAAAAATATAATTATTAGTATGGATAAAATAAAGATGGGTAAAGAGAATTTAAAGAAAAACTTACAAGAAAAGATGGAGAAAGCTCTCAAAGTTTTAGATCATGAGCTTAAAGGGCTACGTACGGGTAGAGCTTCGGTTAATTTGCTTGATAGTGTAACCGTAGAAGCTTACGGAAGTAAAATGCCGCTTTCACAAGTTGCTTCTCTATCCACCCCTGATGCACGAACAATTAACGTGCAGGTTTGGGATAAATCTATGGTATCATCGGTAGAGAAAGGAATTACGATAGCAAATCTTGGCTTAACTCCAGCAACAGACGGTCAATTAATCAGACTACCTATACCGGCTTTAACCGAAGAAAGGCGTAAAGAATTGGTAAAGCTTGCTCATAAATACGGTGAAGATACTAAAATTTCATTACGTAATATTAGAAGAGACGGTAATGAAGAACTTAAAAAGCTAGAAAAGGATAACGTTATCGCAAAAGATGAGCATCATAGCTTATCTGAACAAGTACAAAAGTTAACCGATGATTATAGTAGTAAAGTTGACTCGGTAATAAAACAAAAAGAACAAGAAATAATGACTGTTTGACTTTCTATGTCATTCCTGCTTTAGATTTGTTGCGTGGATACTGAATCGTCATTGCAAGGAGCGAAGCGACGTGGCAATCCAGAAAAATAATTAAAAAATTCTGATTTACAGAATATCGATCCACGCAAGCAAGCTTTCACGGGAATAACATCATACCATTACCACTCAAAATAATAAAACTATGATAACAAAAGAAGAAACACAGAAAATAGCAAAATTAGCTAGATTAAAATTTGAAGAAGATACTGTAGAAAAATTTTCTGCTCAGCTTAGTACTATTATGAATATGATTGATATTTTAAATGAAATAGATTGCAAAGATATAGAGCCTTTAACTTCGGTTTCTAATATGAATGCTAGAATGCGAGAGGATGAAGTTACGAGTTCTGATTTATCAAACAAATTATTTGATAATGTAAGCGGAAATAGTGCTCAGCTTGCTAAAGAAGTAAAATATTTTATCACTCCAAAGGTTGTTGAATAATTATGACGGAACTAAACAAATTAACAGTAGCAGACAGTGTAAAAGGTCTAAAAAATAAAGATTTTACAAGTAAGGAATTAGTTAATGCACATATTAAACAAATAGAAAAGCATAAAAACCTAAATGCTTATGTTACCGAAACTTTTGATTTAGCTTTAAAACAGGCTGAAGCAGCCGATCAAAATTATGCTCAAAATAAAACAAGAACACTTGAAGGTATCCCGTTTGCCGCTAAAGATCTTTTCTGCACGAAAGGAATTAGAACTACGGCATGTTCTAATATACTGAAAAATTTTATACCTAATTATGAATCAAGTGTTACACAAAATATTTTTGATAAGGGCGGTGTGATGCTCGGCAAAACCAATATGGATGAGTTTGCTATGGGTTCAGCAAATATCACTAGTTGTTTTGGAAATGTAATTAGCCCTTGGAAAGCAAATGATGATAATGCTGATTTAATTCCAGGCGGTTCTTCAGGCGGTTCAGTTGCGGCAGTTAGCGGATTTATGGCATCTGCTGCTCTTGGTAGCGATACAGGCGGTTCGGTACGTCAACCTGCAAGCTTTACGGGTTTAGTCGGGTTTAAACCGACATATGGTCGTTGCTCAAGATACGGAATGGTATCGTTTGCTAGCTCACTTGATCAAGCAGGGATATTTACTAGAAGCGTTTTAGACAGTAGCATCATGCTTGAAGCGATGATGGGGTTTGACGAAAAAGATTCTACTTCGATTAAAGCAGAAGTTCCAGAGCTACAATCCGCTATCGGAAGTTCTATGAAAAATATGAAGATAGGCGTACCTCTTAGCCTTGGTGAAGGTGGTATTATTGAACCTGATATTATGAAAATGTGGCAGGATACCATAGAGCTACTTAAAAACGCCGGTGCTGAAATAGTTGATATTACTTTGCCGCATGCTAAATATGGTGTTGCCGTTTATTACGTAATAGCACCGGCTGAAGCTTCTTCAAATTTATCTAGATATGACGGTGTTAGATACGGTCTTCGGGTAGAACGTGAAAATATGACGCTTGACGAAATGTATGAAATGACTAGATCAGCCGGATTTGGAGAGGAAGTAAAACGCCGTATTATGATTGGAACATATGTGCTTTCATCTAGTTGTATGGATGCATATTATCTAAAAGCTCAAAAAGTACGTCATTTAGTTGCAAACGATTTTAATAATGCTTTTGCAAAAGTTGACGCCATTTTGTTACCTGCAGCACCGACCGAAGCTTTTAAGATCGGTGAAAAACAAAATGATCCGACTATTATGTATTTAAACGATTTATTTACTATTCCTGCAAGTTTAGCCGGTTTACCTTGTGCATCGGTTCCTGCCGGATTATCGGCACGAGGTTTACCTCTTGGGATGCAGATTATAGGTAAACAATTAGATGAATATAATGTTTTGAAAGTAGCATCGACAATTGAGTCAGGTGTAAAACATATTAAATTTGAGCCAAAGGGTTTTTAATTATGGCATATATTGAAGGTAATACGGGGAAATGGGAATATGTAATAGGGCT
>NZ_CM000770.1:1815760-1817106 GCF_000160735.1 Rickettsia endosymbiont of Ixodes scapularis
CGCGACTCGATCGCGGGATCCAGTTAAAAATACTAATAATATTAGTATTTTTAGTTGTTTTCTGGAATACCGTGGCCAAGCCACGGTATGACACCGAACGGGTTTTCCAAGCCATATAACAAGCGCAATACCTTGCGGGATGACACAGGACATACTCAAACTTAAAACATTATTTTTATGAAATTTCTGAAAATATTTTTACTATCTTTCTTACTAGTTTCTTGTGAACAAAAAGAAACGGAAAAAACTTTAATAGTCGGTACTGCCGCAGATAATCCTCCTTATGAATTCATCCAAGACGGAGAGATTGTTGGGATTGATATTGATATTATCAAAGCAATAAGTGAACGTCTAAATAAAAAAGTTATCATAAAAAACTTCGACTTTAACGGTTTACTTGCAGCTTTGGTTAGTGAAAATATTGATGTTGCGGTGGCGGAGCTTTCCGTAACACCGGAGCGTTCCGAATATATCAGCTTTTCCGATAATTACGCTACTGCAAGATTTGCTATAATATATAGAACAGGCGACAATATACAAAATAGCAAAGATCTAGAGAATAAAATAGTAGGAGTACAGCTCGGTAGTGTTTTAGAAAAAAAAGCACAAGATCTATCACAGACGATGAATATTAAAGTTCATTCTTTAGCAAATCATTTAATGTTAGTTGAAGAATTAAAAGCCAGAGTCATAGATGCTATTATTTCTGAGGAATTTCAAGGCAAAAAATTAAAAGAAAATAATTCAAATTTAGAAAGCAGTACTTTAGAAGAATTTTCATCCGATTTTGCTATAGGTATGTCTAAAAACTCAGGACTAATTAATGAAATTAATGAGGCAATCTATTCATTAAAAAAAGACGGGACCATTAACAAAATTATGAAAAAATGGCTGGGACAGTAACAGAAAGTCAATTTAAAGATGCTATGAGCCGATTCCCTCAGGGAGTGACTATTATAACAACAAATTGCAATAACGAACTTTTTGGCTTTACTGCTAGTTCTCTTACTTCCATATCTTTAAAACCGCCGTTAATATTATTTTGCCTTAATAAAAACTCTTTTAGTATAAACAGTTTTCGAAAAAGTGATAAGTTTGCAATTAGTATTTTAGCAGAGAATCAAATTGATATTTCAAAACATTTTGCTAAATCACAACCTAATAAATTTACAAAAATTGATTATGTGCTTGGTAATAAAACTGATTGCCCTTTAATAAACGGCGCAACTTGTCATATAGAATGTAATAAATATGTTTCTTACGATGCCGGTGATCATGTTATATTTATCGGTGAAGTAATAAATACCGCTATTAAAAATGATTTAAAGCCTCTATTATATTTTCAT
>NZ_CM000770.1:1819106-1822326 GCF_000160735.1 Rickettsia endosymbiont of Ixodes scapularis
CAACTTGTTTCTAAAAGCTCGGCTCTTTCTTTTGCTACTTCTCTTATTGGAATAGTAGTATTTATGGGATTAATTGCTTGGGATACTCAAAAGATTAAGTCTATGTATTACATGGCAGGAAACGATGAAGTAGGACAAAAGCTTTCTATTATGGCAGCCTTTACTTTATATTTAGATTTTATAAATCTTTTCCTATATTTAATGAGATTTTTAGGCAATAGAAGGGATTAATTAGTATCATTCCTGCAAAGTCATGATTTTATTTCATGACTTTGGTTTTTTCATTGTCATATCACGATCAAATCTATAGTACAGGATAGTAATCCAGAAAAAATAATAAAAAAATTCTGTAAATCAGAATTTTTTCTTCCTTGCAATTAATCAATTAATATAATAAATTTTTGAAGCATTAGTTAATATAATCAGGTTATTTTTATGTCTAAAGAGAAAACTCAACAGGAATTATTATTACAAGAGCAACTTTTTAAAGCCATGAAAACTAACGATACAGCATTGAATACCAAAATATCTAGAGCCTGCAAAGACATTGCCGAATCCTGTTATTGACCTTTTTAATGACCAATCTCCTACTACTGAAAGCCTATATATTAGCTATTATGGCCCTAGCCGATTTAAACACTAAGGATTTAGATAAAGTTACAACAATAATAAAAAACTCGTTTCCAGGAGATAAAAACAAAGAACTAAGGAAAATAATCGATGCACCTCTTTTACAGCATTTAGTTATGGAAGATGCAATTGAACTACAGGTTGGATTAGATGATAGCCGATATAACGCAGATTACAGAAAACTTGAAGGAATAAGAAATCTTAATGTCCCCCTTCGGGGATAAGAAATCCCTCGCCTTCAGGTGAAGGGAAGATATAATGAAATTGCTTTAGCAATGAATTTATATCAAGAAACATGAGAAGTTATAGAAAGAATAGTCATAGTCAGTATGATTTAAAAGTACATCTTATATGGATACCAAAATATAGGAAGAGAGTATTGATAGGCAAAGTAGCGGAAAGGGCTAGAGATTTACTAAGGCAGATTTGTATGGAACATGAAGTATATATAATTTCAGGGAAAATATCATGTGATCACGTGCATATGTTTATCTCATATAAATCACAAATATCTCTTAGCAAGTTAGTACAGTATTTAAAAGGTAGTAGCTCAAGAATTTTATTGCAAGAATTTGCTCATTTAAGAAAACAATTTTGGGGCAATCATTTGTGGGCTAGGGGCTATATGGCGGTCAGTTCAGGTAATATAACTGATGAAATGATACAGCACTATATTGATGAACAGGAAGGTGAACCTGTGAATGATGATCGATTTCTAATCGATTCCACTTTATAACCCCTCAGCTTATAGCTGAGGGTTCTTTAGTTGCTTCTCTTAAATAATAATTAAACTCTGTCATTCATGATATAATCTAATTTTTAAGAGTTAAAATATGGAAAATAAAGAAGAAGAAATTTTAACCTCTGAGTTAATAATAGATGAAGAGGAGGAAAAACGTTTAAAAGCTCAAAATGCAAGGAAAGAGCTTAAGTTAATATTAATAACATTTGCTATTATTCTTACTAGTTTTTTAACTTTTTGTTATTTCTTTTTTAACTATATAGAAGAAAAAGCAGCAGAGTATAAATTACAGCAAGAACAAGAAGCAAAAGTAAATAACAAAACAGAATGAAGTTGTTTAAATACAATATAACCAAAAGTTATTAATCTATTTAAAATTAAAAAATTATTTATTATTGCAATTTTTTTTAATCAACTATTATTAACAAAAATAAGAAATAACTTTTATGGAAGATATAAGCTCTTGGAAAGAAAAGTTTGAAATTTGCATTTACGCTAAAAAGTTGATTGATAAACTCGAATATTTAAACACTAAAGTAAAAAATCCTGTTGATATAGAGGAAGTCAAAAAAGTATCTACTACGCTCATAAATATCATGGTTTGCAAATAGCGTCAATCAGGCGATCCTTACTATTCTCATCCGATTGAGGTGGCGATTATGCTTGCGGAGTTTGTGGCAGACTAAGCTCCTAAGCTTTTTACTTCTAATATGATAAATGCTGCTCTACTTCACGATACTATTGAGGATACAGAGCTTACTGAAAAGATGATCATCGAAATTTTTGGTAAAGAAATAGCAAAACCTGTAGAAGGTTTAACTAGAATTAAACCTCACGGAAAAATCAGTGTCGAGGAAAGCTTAAACCTATTAATTAAGCAAAAAAGATATGATACCGCATTTATAAAATTATTTGATCGTATTCATAATGTACAAACATTAGCAGCTAAATCAGCTGAAAAGGCTAAAAAAATTATTGAAGAGACTTTAAGAAATTTTGTACCTTTATCTATTTATTTAAAGATAAAGATCCCTACAATATTTTTAGATATACAAATAGATATTCAAAAAAAATTTCTTTTAGGTTTAAGGATACTGATTCACTTCTTTCTCCAATCTTTGAAAGTGATTTATACCCCCAATATATCCAATCCCTGTAGGAATAATAATCGCTATTAACCCCCATGCCCATGATTCAAAATAATTAATTAAATACACTAAACCAAAAGAAGTAACTACATAACGCGAGTTTCGTATTCAAAAAGTCGCTGAATAGCTGATAGTAACTGGGTTACGGGGATCTTGATAATACTGTTTTTGTTATAAAGTGAGTACAAAATACAAATTGCTAATTAAAATATGGTATTTATAGTATTAGAAAAAAGTTTATAGGTTATTGAAAAAACTTTAAGAGCAATAACCTATGATAATGGATTTTACAGAAATATTTTGTTACGTCGATGATTTTTTTCAAGAATTAGACAAGCATACAAATTCAATTACTAACCATAACAACAAATCTGGTCCTAAAAGTCGACTGAACAGAAGTGAGGTAATAACAATTATAATAGGCTACTGGCAGTCATCTTATGATTGTTTTAAGAATTATTGTCTGAAGCAAATATGAATTCATCATCAAAGAGATTTTCAATTAGTAAGCTATAGTCAATTTATAAAAATAATAGGTCTACATTTACCACTATTAGTACTAATATTCAATTCTATTTTGGATCAGTGTGACGGACTCTCTTTTGTAGATTCAAGTAGTATAGAGGTATGTAAGAGATACCGTATTTCAATGAATAAAGTGTTCGCCGGCATAGCAGCAAGCAGTAAGACAACAAAAGGT
>NZ_GG688316.1:0-33951 GCF_000160735.1 Rickettsia endosymbiont of Ixodes scapularis
TGAATATGGCAAATATTTATCACTTAAAGAATATATTGAAAAACGAGAAGCAAAATTTCAATTTCTTGAAATCAAAAAAATCTGGGGTTCTACGTCAGAACACCAATTAGCCGTGAGCATGAATTCTTTAGGTTGCTTGATGGAAATCTTAAATATGTGGAGCAGTATGATAGTAGTTTACTATCAGCAATATCAAATGCTAAGACTATAGAGCAAGATAAGTTAATTAGTAATATGCATAATATGGTAGTATATGCCCAAAAACATGGTATATTAAAGGATTACGAGATACTAAATCAATTTAACTCTTCTGATAGTCATAATGTTCTTAAGAATTTAAGTAAAATATGTGAGAAGCATTATATGGATTATCACAATTAGAATATTAAGCAGTTATTAGATGATGAGCATGTGATGGTAGGAGCTAAGAAATATTCATGCCCGCTTAAATACATAAAGCATGAGATGCAGAATAATATCCCAGGCTTTGTAGATGAGAAGCATATAGCATCAACCTTTGCTAAGGTAAAAGCAGAAGTTAAAGAGCTACGCAAAGAGTTAGAGCTAGAACATACAATGACTATGAGATTTTAAAGGATTTGCAAGCATGACCAGTGAATATAATAATCAGAAACGAAGGTCAGAAGACAGTGCAAATATATCTAATGAAAGACCAAGGCATGACGAGCTATTTAAAAAGGTCATGAGTGAGCCTGTAGCTGCACGTGAGTTTCTAGAGCATTATTTGCCAGTGTCATTTAAGAACAAGATTAATATAAATAGTGTTAAAATAGAGAAAGAAAGCTTTATTACTGAGGATTTAAGAAAGAGACTCAGTGATGTTATTTACTCTGTTTCTTTAAAAAAGAATAATATTAAAGATAGTACTACTGAAAGTGTTAATGATGACAAAGCTTACGTATACGTTCTGATAGAACATAAAGACATAAGGACGCAAATAAAAAGAATAAACAAGAAAGAGGTAAACTCCCTCTAATATGTCCTATAGTAGTATATGCAAATGATAAACCTTATAATGCACCTAGAAGCTTTTGGGAGTTATTTGAGGATAGTAAAACCGCTAAAGCTTTAATGTCAGATGAATACTTACTTGTTGATTTACAAAAACAAAGTGATGATGAGATAGAGAAAAAGAAACATCTTGGTATGATGGAGTATATGCTTAAACATATCAAGGCTCGTGATATCTTAAATCTTTGGCAAAGTTTACTTGAGAGATTTGAAAGTAGTATTGAAATAGATAAGGCAAATGGCTACATTTACATTAAGTGGTTATTGTGGTATAGTGATGCTAAGGTAGATGAAGATAAACAGCTAGAGCTTGCTCAGATCATAGCAAAGCATTTAAATAAAGCAGACCAAGAGGGACTTATGAGAACTATTGCTGATAAATATATTGATGAGGGCGTGCAAAAAGGAATGGTACAAGGCATGCAGATTGGTAGGAATGAGGGAAAATATGAAGTAGCTAAAAATATGTTTTCTAATAATTACTCTATTTCTGAGGTTGCTCGTATTACCGGTCTATATAGTTAAGAATAAAATTAATTAAAACAACTTACATGATTATATTTATGAAAAGCATAAAAAATTTAATTATAAATTATAATAATATCTCTCATATTCCGTGTACATTTAATGGTCAACTTTATACTGCAATTCGATCATTTGAAAGAAATAATGAACATTATTTTGTAATAGTAAATTCTAGTAGTTTAGAAGTGAAAATTGTTGCTCAACATTTATGTTCTTACCGTAAGCATGATGATGATGGTAGATACTTTTCCTTTAAAGAGGTAAAGTCTTCTAATTATTATAAAGTATTATATTTATTTAATAAAATACAAGATAGTAATGAGAATCAGGGACTTAGGAATATTGTAGGAACACAAGGATGTTTTTTATCAGATACTACTGAATAAATTAAAACTTTCACTTGGAATGAAAGTAGCAATTGTTGGATGTGGATCTGGGGAATCGATTGATCTAATATATAAGAAAATTGGTAAAGATGGGGAATTACTATGTTTGGATATAAATCAAGAACAAATATCCTTAACAAAAAGAAAATTATGTAGTCAAAATAAGTAATCTGATACCATATACGCTACTTCTATCGGATGATTCGAAAACTAGAATTTTAGGAATAGAGGTGCTATAAGTACTTAATTTGAGGTAATAATGAGATTCGATCAGGTTAAAGAGTTAGAGGATGAAAGATTTAAATAATTGGGAAGAAAAGTTTGAGATATGTATTTATGCTAAGAAATTACTGGATAAAGTAATATATTTAAATAGTGTAGTAAAAGTACCATCAGTGGACGTATTGGAAGTAAAGAAAGCAATATACTACGCCAGGAAATATCATGGTAATCAGATGCGTCAATCGGGAGAGCCATTTTATAGTCATCCAATAGAGGTGGCATATCTAATATCAGATTACTTGTTTAGAACAGATATATTAGTTACTAGTATATTGCATGATACTATAGAAGACACAGAACTAACCAAGGGAGAAGATATCACAAGAATTTGGGTGGAAAGTAGCAAATCAGGTAATGGATTTAACCAGGATTAAAGAGGACGGTATAAAGATTAGTGCTGCTGAGGCAGTAGAGATATTATATAAAGAAAAAAAACATGATGTACTGCTAATAAAGCTCTTTGATAGACTACATAATATGCAGACAATAGGGGCTAAATCTCCTGAGAAAGTTAAAAAAATCGTAGAAGAAACTATGTATTATTTTTTAGTGTTATCTAAATACTTAGAGTTATTAGATATAAAAGTTAATCTTATAAAATTATGTTCTGCTACTCTTACAATACCGAATTATTTTTTAGATCATTATCACTTATTTTCTTTGGATAATTACCAACTTCCTTTTCAAGTTTTTCAAAATGATATAGACCAAAAGTATATCCTGCAATTAAAGGAATTATTATAATCAACAATCCATACTGTCCGAAAATATGTACAAAATATGTAATTCCAAAAGATGTTATAATGTACATGAGAGCATGTGCTATCGCATATGTTACATTTGCATAAGTAAAACGTTTAAAAATGGGAAAATGTTTTAGAAAAATTGGCATAGCTGGTGTTTGTGCGGGTCCGYATATTATAGGTACTATTTGTATTAATAATAAATGTAAAGGTGATGTTATATTATCTAATAAGTAAGGACAAGGTATCATTATACATGAGAATATTAATAATTTAATTTTTAATATTATTAATGGATATATCTTATAACTAAGGTAAACCAGTATACAGTAGACCGCTAATCCTATTATTGAAACTATGAAATTTTGATGTATTACTTGTGCTGCAGTATAATGGAAAGAATTTTTTAGAATATTTCCACAATGGATATAAGAGAAATATAAAGTAACTGGTCCTCCACATAATGTTAAAAAATTTGCAATTATCGTTTTCTTACTTACATTTTGTTGTATACCAACACTCATAATCTTTTGACTATCTAATTTTGCTGCATCCAAAATATTTTGTATCCGTCGTTTTGCATTAACAAATTCCCGGTGTTTCACGAAGAGATGTTCTTGCTAAAAAACCAATAACTGCTACAATTGCACCAATCCAAAAGCGATCCGCCAATTAAAACCTTGTGAAGTTACTAAAGAAGCTATAGCTAAAGCAACAGTCCCGCCTAAAGCAGCTAAACAACCTATTAATGTAACAGCTGCATATTGTATAGGAGGTTTTGTGATTTCAGTAATATAAATTCCAGCCCCTATTCTTTCACCAATTGATGAGATACCTTGTATCATGCGGCATACTGTCATAATAACAACAGCTTTCATTCCAATTTGATCATAAGTTGGTAAATTAGCCATAATAATACAAGAAATAGCCATCATAAATGTTGTTATGATAACGGTTAATTTTCTACCTATATTATCACCTATATAGCCAAAAATTAATGCTCCAAAAGGTCTTAAGGCATAAGTGGAACAAAAAGCAGCAGCAGACAAAAATGATGCTACATTGGGATCAAATTTAGGGAAGAATAACTCATTAAGAACTACTGCCATATGTACATAAAGCATCAAATCAAAATATTCTAAGAAAGTACCTATTGAGAGTAATCCTATTGCCTCTTTTTGTTGTTTTGTCAGAGAAGAAAATGTTCCCTCATCATGTCTAATATACTCTGGCATATGTAATTTTATTTTATGAACTATTTATCTAACTGTAATAGTTGTTACTTAATTTGTCTATTTTTTTTTGCAAGAGCATTTATAGAGAGTGTCAGATAGCAATTGATTTATTCTTTTATGTTGTTCTCTGCTTTTGTCGTTCTATGTGATTTTTAACTAATTTATTTAATTCGTCACGTCTCTTTTTATAATTGTAGGAAACTATGTTGTCTAATTTTGAATCTGTATTTTTATCGATGAAGACAGACTCACTTAACTTGACGGTGCCCTATTGCTTTGTCACAACACTTAATTGCTGCTTCATGCGGCACCGTCAAGTTAAGTGAGATGTAAATTAAGAAACGCAGGGAATGATTTATAGAATAGCTGTAATAATTTCTCACTAAATCTTACCGTTATGCATATTACTCAAGCCCTGAAGAGACATCATTTTCCAGCAAGTATTATTAGCCATGCAGTATGGTTATATCATCGCTTTAATAATAGTTACCGAAATGTTCAAGAACAGATGGCTTATCGAGGTATTATTTTAAGTCATGAGACTGTAAGATTTTGGTGTAATAAATTTGC
Organism: Rickettsia endosymbiont of Ixodes scapularis; assembly: GCF_000160735.1. Classification (NCBI taxonomy): domain Bacteria; kingdom Pseudomonadati; phylum Pseudomonadota; class Alphaproteobacteria; order Rickettsiales; family Rickettsiaceae; genus Rickettsia; species Rickettsia endosymbiont of Ixodes scapularis. Next base: position 4,774 of record NZ_GG688316.1, read on the forward strand.
GATTTATTTTCAAGATGTTATTAGAAAGAGAGAGAGGAAACCAACTGATAAATGGCATTTAGATGAGATGAATATTAAGATTAAAGGCGAAGTATTTATATTATGGAGAGCCGTTAAGTCTGAGGGACATGAATTAGAAGTATTATTAAAGAAGCGTCGTAACAAGAAATCAGCTATTCGCTTTCTATCAAGATTATTGGGCAATTATCCAGCTTCAAGAGTAATTGTTACTGATAAGTTCAGGAGTTACATTAAACCGGTTAAGCTGATGTGTACTAAGACTGAGCATCGCACCCATAAAAGACTAAATAACGCGAGTTTCGTATTAAGATGCCTAAATTATGGTTAATGAATATGCTATAATGCTTATCCTTTCAAGGTTTGTAAGAGGTGTGACAAGTTTTACAATTTAATAGTTATAGTCAAAAAAGACAATTTACTAAAAATTTATGCAGTTTTAAGTACATTTTATAACAAAAACAATATTACTAATATCCTCGTAACCCAGTTACTATCAGCTATTCAGTTCCTCTATTAATACGAAACTCGCGTTAAATAATCGTGTTGAGAATGCTCATCAGCCAACTCGGCGAAAAGAGAAGATACTGATTAAGTTTAAACATCCTAATTCTGCACAATGTACATTATCACTGAGGGGAAAGGTTAGAAATATATTTGCCATAAATGTTAGAAGATATACTAAAACATCACCTGAGCAAAGAATTGCATTTGCATCCGCTAGATCCATTTGGGACGAAGCTACTCAAAGACTTCTTGCTGCCCGAAATCTAAAAATACAGTGGGTCTGTCAGATTTTTTGTGTAAGTACGATTTCTCCATTTGCCCAATTTTGTAAATTAGTATCACAAAGTATAGCAAATTGATTTAAAGCCATGGCCCAATTCTTAATAGGCATTGTCCATTTTTTAGAAGCATTTGTCAATGCTAAAAAGATTATTTTCTGAATCGATTTATCATCTGGAAATACCCCCTTATTTTTTATAATTTTACGAATTTGACGGTTAGTTGATTCAATAGCATTAGTAGTGTAAATCGCCTTTCTAATGTCTTCCGGAAAGCTAAAGAACGGAGCTATTCCAGACCAATTTCTCTGCCATATATCAAAAATAACTGGATATTTTTCATCCCATTTTTTAGCAAAATTTTGTAATTCTCTTAATCCCTCTGCTTCATTTATTGCAGAATAAACTGCCTTTAAATCAGCTGTTACCAATTTTAAATCTTTATATGATACGTACTCGCGTTTATTAAGTTTTGAGTACCAAATCCTAAATAATAGTTAAACTTCCTATAGGTATATTAGCTACAGCCATAGCAATGATTATGTATAAAATACGTGTTATGTATATAACGATCTTACTGAGATTGCTCGCTGTAGTAGTATTACCGTTTAATTTGTTAATGACATAACTATTAATAAAATTAGAAAATCGTTTTGAATATCTGAGACCAAGTAATAGTATTATTATAAATATACAAACATTGCTTACAGTTATCTGATTATCTGCAATAGGCAATAAGGGGTAATGCCATAATACTGCAAATTTCTGAGTAACTAATTTAAGAGTTTCTTCAGTCTGATCCATATGAGGTTAGATAGATTAGAGAGATCAATTTCACATTTAATTAGTCTAGTGGAGGATCTTCATAATAAAGGTATTAACTTTAAATCTTTGTGTGATGGTGCAATAGATACTACTACAGCATCAAGAGAGTTGGTATTTAATATATTCTCCTCTCTTACTCAATTTGAGAGGAGATTAATACAGGAACGTACTAGAGCTGGTCTTAGTGCTGCACGTAGTCGTGGTCGTATCGGCGGTAGACCTAAAATCGCAACAAATAATCCTAAGGTTATTATGGCTAAGCGTATGCATCTAGATAAGTCTCTAGCAATAGAAGAAATATGTAATTCGTTAATGATCTCTAGAGCTACATTCTTTAGATATCTAAGCTTAGTTAAGCCATAATATGCAACAGCATACTATTAAGATATTTTGATTTTCTTAGCCTTACTTTGTTCTTTTTTAGGTATTTTTATAGACAATATACCATCCTTAAAGTTTGCTTCTACATGTTCTTCATCTACATTAGATGGTAAACTAATAGAGCGGGAGAAAGAACCATAATATCGTTCATGCATATGATAATTATGATCTTTTTTCTCAGTAGATTGTTCCTTTTTGCCCTCAATAGTTAAAATATTACTATCTATTTTGAGATCAATATTATCTTGCGTAACACCTGGTAATTCAAGTTCTAGATAATATTCAGATTCATTTTCAGTAATATCAGTTCGAGGCGATAACATTCTGTCATTGTAAGAGACAGGGTACGAAAAAGAAGCTATTTCATTAAAGAAGTTATTAAAGATATCATCAACATAGCTTAGTTTATTTGTGCGATGTTGTAACTCTGATTTATTTCTAATACGTGATAAATTAAAAGCCATAAGTACCTCCATAAGTTAAATAAATATTGAATAGTAGTAGTTAGGCAATATTATTGAATATTGCCTATTGAATTGGTATTTCTCTCGCCTTTGCCTCTTTTATAGCTATGCGTGGTAGAGTAATAGTAAGTATACCATTCTTTAAGTTTGAAGAAATATTATTTTGATCTATATCTTCATACAAAGATATAACATAATTGAAATTTCTATTCGTATAACCATCTGAAGCATCAGATTTATTTCCCTTTTCTATATTTCTTGTAACAAATAATTTATTACTGCTAACTTTAACTGTGATTTGATTTTTATCATACCCCGGTACTTCTAATACTAAGATATATTGTTTATCTTTAGTAATAAATTTAGTTTTTAAAGAACTTGAGCTATAGGTAGATAGTCTATCATCAAATATATTATTCCAGTAGTAATCCAAAGCAGAAAAAGGACGTAGGTCCATGTCGTAGGTAAACTGTTTGTGCCTTATTATTAGGTTTACTCACACTATCAGCTGCAATAGCCTGATGAGTCAATAAGATGATATTTTGCTTTTGCCTTGATTATTACATCTTTAGCACCATCTCTGTCTTGTATACCTGCTGAATGTACTTCACATGATAATACTAAACCAAGTGTATCTGTAACTATATGGCGTTTCCTACCCTTAATCTTCTTGCCTGCATCATATCCTCTAGCTCCCATTTTTGGGTAGTCTTAACAGACTGACTATCTATAATCTCTACAGTAGAAGTGGATTTCTTACTTTCTTTCTCCCTTACTTTTTGGACTAATCTATCATATATTTCTTGCCATCTACCATTCTTACGCCAACGTAAATAATAGTCATATACTGTTTGCCAGGGGGAAAATCTTTAGGTAATAATCGCCACTGACAACCACTCCTCATTACATAACGAATGCCATTAATTATATCTCTTATATTATGTTTACGCGGCCGTCCTATCTTGCAAGGACTAACAAATGGGGCTAAATGTATCCATTCTTCTTCCACTATATCACTAGGATACATATTCCTACTTTATTATTTTTTGACAATATAAATTATTTTTTATATCTTTTCAAGACAGGCTCTGAGAGATGAAAGTTTGTCTATAGCGACTAGAAGTTGCAAATCAAGCTAAAGCTTATTCCAGTCTTATATTAGTAGTCATTGCTGGTTCATGAGCATCAGTTATTAATATATTCATTAATCATGTCATCAGTAACATTACCACTAGTCGAACTAAAGTATCCTCTTGCCCATAAATGTCTAACCCAATACTTTTTTCTTAATATTGGAAATTCTTCTTGAATCTTTTTTGACGATCTCCCTTTGGCTTTTTGCACAAATTCACTCACTTTAATATGAGGTGGTATATTGGCAAATATATGTATATGATCGCTTGATATTACTCCATTTTCTATTTTAATATGAGCTCTTCTGCAACTACTGCAATAATTTCTCTCACTCGCTTTTTGATGTCATAGGTTAACACCTTGTATCGACATTTTGTAATCCATACTATATGATAGCGATGATAGTAAACTGTGTGTGATTTGTTGCTGTATTGAGTCATGGTGCTTATGATGCTAACGCATCATGGGTAAGCACTCTCACTAATGGAATATTATAAGATTCAAAAAATGGTATAACTCTATCATCCAGATGGTCTGCAGCAGTTATAGCTGTTTTTTCAGTATAAAGCTTACAAATAGCAACTCTTGAGTAGGTGTCTACAAAGGTCTGCTTGCCTCCTTCTTGTTTAGTCTTTTTATTTGCGTCTTTATTTCTTTCACATAATAAAAGCATATACTGCCAAAGTCTGAAAGCAATCCAGTAATCGCTACTAGACTGATGCTCTATCAGAACGTATACGTACGCTTTGTCATTATTAACACTTGCAATTGTAAACCATAAGAAATAACGAAGTCAAAAAATTTAATTATCTTTAATAGCTTAAAATATGTGATGTAGTGAATAGAACTATTTTTAGATATAAAAAATAAGTTACTATAGGAGTTTATAGCTAAGATAAATATCTAGATTGATGTGATACAAAAAACACAAATTTATTAAACATACAAAATCATTTTTGAGTCATATACTCAATTGTCAAACTATAAGATTTTAAAAATAGTATTAATAATTTGGGAAAATTCTTTTGTTCTTGATAATTTTAAGTTTTGTTTTTTTTCATAAGCCCAATTTATCATAATAATATTCTATAAAATTGAATCCTAGACTACTTGATAATCTATAAACTATATGACCATATTGATTTTTGAGCCAAATGAACTACAACTATTTAAACTACTATATGTAGATATGTCCTTTAGATAATACTTGTATGTGTCATGACCTGCATGTTTGCGTAATGTCTCATAGTTAATATTTAATTGAATAGTCCGCTCGCCCATTAATACAGAATTACTGGTGAGTGTGGTATTTTCTTTGATTGCACTAGCCATAGTTGATATTCTACCAGCTATTTCCTCTAATTTCTCTTCGTACTTTACTGACTGCTCTTTCACCTCGGCAATTTGTGCTTCTACCTTCGTTTTTTTCTCTTCTGACCTACTAAAATTCTTCTCACGTGCTAAAGCTCTAATTTCTACTTTGTTTTCTGTGCTTAATTTACTCTTATCTTTCTTTGCAAGAATTAATTGCTTAAATTCTTCTGCATCAGCAGCATCAACGACGCTATGATAGCTATCACAAATCACTCCAGCGTAATCTCTTAAAACCTCTTTTTCTAATTTTAATTCCTCAAAAGTTTCTTTGAGATTTGCGTAGTCACTTTCTTTTAAACAAATAGCAATGATTTGGCTTTGATACCTGCTATCAAGCTCCTTGAAGTTAATTTTAAGCTTGTCTGCACTATAGATGATCCCTTTAATGTCCCCCTTCGGGGATAAGAAATCCCTCGCCTTCAGGCGAAGGGAAGATATAATGAAATTGCTTTAGCAATGAATTTATATCAAGAAACATGAGAAGTTATAGAAAGAATAGTCATAGTCAGTATGATTTAAAAGTACATCTTATATGGATACCAAAATATAGGAAGAGAGTATTGATAGGCAAAGTAGCGGAAAGGGCTAGAGATTTACTAAGGCAGATTTGTATGGAACATGAAGTATATATAATTTCAGGGAAAATATCATGTGATCACGTGCATATGTTTATCTCATATAAATCACAAATATCTCTTAGCAAGTTAGTACAGTATTTAAAAGGTAGTAGCTCAAGAATTTTATTGCAAGAATTTGCTCATTTAAGAAAACAATTTTGGGGCAATCATTTGTGGGCTAGGGGCTATATGGCGGTCAGTTCAGGTAATATAACTGATGAAATGATACAGCACTATATTGATGAACAGGAAGGTGAACCTGTGAATGATGATCGATTTCTAATCGATTCCACTTTATAACCCCTCAGCTTATAGCTGAGGGTTCTTTAGTTCTGCATTAAACATAGCATAAGTTTAATGGTGTAACTTCGTATAAAAACATTTTGTTGCTATATTATTATATTATTTGTATACTAGTAATAAATATTACTAGTAATATTATTTATATGATATCTAAAATTTTTGCAGTAAGTAATCATAAAGGTGGTGTTGGTAAAACTACATCCACTATTAATCTGGGTGCGGCTTTAGCTTACAAACAAAAGAAAGTGCTTTTAATAGACTTAGATCCACAAGCAAATTTAACAATAAGTTTGGGTATAACAGATGTAAAAATTAGTATATATGAGAATTTACGAGGTAAAAACAACTTTGAGCCTATAAAGTATAGAAATAATTTAAGTGTTTTACCTTCGTCACTTGATCTATCAGCTGCAGAAATTGAACTGAGTGCAGAACCTGGTAGAGAGTATATACTCAAAGATATTATTAAGAAGATGCAAATGGATTTTGATTATATTTTTATAGATTGCCCTCCATCTCTAGGATTATTAACAATAAATGCATTAACAGCTGCTCAATATGTTATCATTCCTATGCAGGCAGAGTATCTGCCGCTACGAGGCTTAGCTAAATTAACCGAAGTGATAGAGAAAATCCAAAAAAGATTGAATGATCAGTTACAAATTGGCGGTGTATTTTTTACTCAGTATGATTCTAGAAAAATTTTAAATAAGGATATTGCAGATAGTGTGAGTGCATTCTTTTTAGAAAAACTATTTGAAACAAAAATTTCTAATAATATAGCTTTAGCGGAAGCTCCTAGCCAAGGCAAAGATATATTCTCATATAATAAAAATTGTAAGGGAGCTACTGATTATAATACATTATGCGATGAAATGATAAAAAGAGGATTGTTTTAAATGACGAAAAAAAATTTTAAAACTGGTTTTGACGGTTTACTCACCAATAGTTCTACTAACAAAATAAAATGTGATGCCCAAGAAACATTAAGGGCTACTTTTGTAGTGAATGCTGAGCAGTTAGAAAAATTAAAGGCAATATCATATTGGCAACGAAAAAAAATTAAGGATACCGTTGAAGATGCATTTAATTTTTATATAAGTGATTATGAAAAAAAGAACGGATTAATTAAATTAAGAGAATAATATCATCATTTTGATATATAAAAAAATATTTAGTATTCTAATACAATATTTTGTTTGACAAACAAAAAAATATTCATGTATATTAGAACTTAAGGTATTTACTTAAAAAAGTATTCAACATGAATATAGATGCGTCTAGTAACAAAGATAGAGAAGAGCAAATAGTAACTTTACGAATTCGAAAAAATATAGTTGAGCTCGTAGATAAAGAAAGATCTAAATTTTCTTCTCCAAGAAGTTCCTGGATTACTCAGGCAGTGGTAGAAAAATTAGAACGATTAGGATATGAAATAGAATAAGTTAGGGTTAAGTCCTAGAACTCTAATGGTCCCAAGACTTAACGGCTTATAAAAGCTTTCGCACGGCTTTGTAAGTTTATAGTACACCTTTTTATATAAAAAGTCAAGGGTTTTAGGTACTTAGCTCCATAAAAGGAGCATAAAATGCAATTATTTTATCCACTTGGGTTACCAAGTGATAATATTGGTATACGTAAACACCATGATGCCACAAAGAATCCATCACAATCATACATCCCAATAACTGGGTGTGTCTTATCTCATATATTATCAAGCAAAGAATTATCCTCTCTTGAGAAGATGTATTATATCTTAACTGATTCTCTTTCTTGTATTAACTCATCTAAAGGACGTAATAGATCTGTATCACTACCCGCTAAAGGCTGGGCTGAAAGACTTGCTTGTTCTAAATCTGAAGTCTTTGTATTGCAAAAATCCCTAGAAGATAAAGGGTATTTTATTATTCATAGAGATAAGAACGATAAAGGACAAAATAATCGTAATATTATTACTACAACTATTCCTACTCAGGTTTTTAATGATCTTAAATATGAACCTGATAGGTTTAATTTAAGGTTTGATGATGATATAGATGATCAAGTTATTAATAACTCTCAGTCATATAGTCTAGATTCTATAGATAAAACATTCATACCTACATTAGAAGGTAAAAGACAACATCTTGACAAAACTAAGATGTTTATTAGAGTCCCTTATCAGTTCTTAAAACAATTAAATTCTAATTGTAGTATTTCTGCAACATCTAAGATCGTATTATTATATCTTTTTACGAAGATTTATAAATCTTCTGCTAATAAATACGATCATGACGGTTCTGGTAATTATGGTAGTTCTGTAATTCATAATCCATACTCTATTGTTATATCATATCAAGAACTACAGGTAGAGCTTAAGTTACATAGAAATAGTCTTACTAAGGCATTAATGAATCTAGAAGAAGCTAATCTTATCAACAGAGATCAGATAGTTATTAAAAATGATGATGATTATAACAACAGAGCTGATAAGTCACTATGGAGAATATCACTACTTAGTGTTTTCGTAACCAATGATAATAAATGCAAAAAACAACAATATATAGATCATAATCAAGCATGTGATACAGGAGTAAATCAAGCTCTGGAATCCTTGAAAGATAAGGGATGCACCAAATATGACCCTCCTTGCACTGATTCTGGTCAATTATATATTAAAGACTTTATATTAAATAATAGTATTAATAGAAATATAGATTATATAGATGTAAATCATCTGAATTTTAAAAATTTATCTGTAAATAATTCACAAGATATACTTAGAGAGTTACCAAAAACAGAAAATACAGAAATAAATCACAAAGAAGAGTTTTTGGAAGACAAGCAAGACTTGTCTTCATCTGAATTTTATAATAATTCTCCTTTTTCAAATGATTCTTTTAAGAAAACTCTTCTGAAGAAAAATAAAAATCTTGAAGATGTAGTTATTAAATCAGCAAAGCAAGAGATATTAGGGAGAGAAATACAGCAACAAGAACGAAAAGAAGTGTGGCAAGAACTAAGACATTTCTACCCCTTATCAGAAAGGGACATAAGCCTACTAAACTCTAGAGCTAATAGAGAATTCAGTAATAACTTCGTAAATCAGTTACTGCTTAAACTTTACATCAAATATCCAGAGAAGAGATTTAAAAATAAATTTACATTCTCAAGCTACATGGTGCAGATCCTTAAGAATGAGAAGCATCAAGGGCCTTTGGTCAATCACACAAACTTCAGATTCAGCTGTAACATAGGACAAGAAGAGAAGAATCTTCTTGAATATGAGAAATATTTAAGTGCAATAGAAAACTCCTTTGATACGAGCAAAGAAATGTGCGTCAAGAAGAAGATAGCTGGGCGATTTAACAGCGATGTAGCATATAAGATACTAACTGGGGTAGAATTTAGGACAAACCAAGGTGATAGCTTCATAACTGCGTTAATCCCAAGCCACCTCGATTTAAGTGATAGGCAAATAGAGATATTAAGCGAGCAATTAGAAGCAGTATATGGCATAAATGGGTATTATGTACAGGAGGTAGAGGATGTGGAAGATTTTGAAAAGGAACAAGAAAGACGGGGAAAAGAGAAAGAAATGGAAATACTATATCCTAAAATCACAAAATCCACTATTGTCTCTAATAGCACACCTGTTGGTATTTTAGAGAGAAGTGGAGGCTTAGATGCAATTGAAGAAAATACAGCATGGCACCAAATCAGATCAGGATTAATTGAGGAGTTAGGTTATGAAATAGATAGGGCTTGGTTTTCTAAAGCAAGAGTTAAAGAGGATAAAGAGATGAAAACATTAACCATCTCTATGCCCACTAAGTTCATGGCTGATTGGCTCAAAAATCAATATGGTCATATAGTTTATAGATTATCAAGTAGTCTAGGATTCAATTTTATAGAATATTATTATGATAAATTGGGCTTATGAAAAAAAACAAAACTTAAAATTATCAAGAACAAAAGAATTTTCCCAAATTATTAATACTATTTTTAAAATCTTATAGTTTGACAATTGAGTATATGACTCAAAAATGATTTTGTATGTTTAATAAATTTGTGTTTTTTGTATCACATCAATCTAGATATTTATCTTAGCTATAAACTCCTATAGTAACTTATTTTTTATATCTAAAAATAGTTCTATTCACTACATCACATATTTTAAGCTATTAAAGATAATTAAATTTTTTGACTTCGTTATTTCTTATGGTTTACAATTGCAAGTGTTAATAATGACAAAGCGTACGTATACGTTCTGATAGAGCATCAGTCTAGTAGCGATTACTGGATTGCTTTCAGACTTTGGCAGTATATGCTTTTATTATGTGAAAGAAATAAAGACGCAAATAAAAAGACTAAACAAGAAGGAGGCAAGCAGACCTTTGTAGACACCTACTCAAGAGTTGCTATTTGTAAGCTTTATACTGAAAAAACAGCTATAACTGCTGCAGACCATCTGGATGATAGAGTTATACCATTTTTTGAATCTTATAATATTCCATTAGTGAGAGTGCTTACCCATGATGCGTTAGCATCATAAGCACCATGACTCAATACAGCAACAAATCACACACAGTTTACTATCATCGCTATCATATAGTATGGATTACAAAATGTCGATACAAGGTGTTAACCTATGACATCAAAAAGCGAGTGAGAGAAATTATTGCAGTAGTTGCAGAAGAGCTCATATTAAAATAGAAAATGGAGTAATATCAAGCGATCATATACATATATTTGCCAATATACCACCTCATATTAAAGTGAGTGAATTTGTGCAAAAAGCCAAAGGGAGATCGTCAAAAAAGATTCAAGAAGAATTTCCAATATTAAGAAAAAAGTATTGGGTTAGACATTTATGGGCAAGAGGATACTTTAGTTCGACTAGTGGTAATGTTACTGATGACATGATTAATGAATATATTAATAACTGATGCTCATGAACCAGCAATGACTACTAATATAAGACTGGAATAAGCTTTAGCTTGATTTGCAACTTCTAGTCGCTATAGACAAACTTTCATCTCTCAGAGCCTGTCTTGAAAAGATATAAAAAATAATTTATATTGTCAAAAAATAATAAAGTAGGAATATGTATCCTAGTGATATAGTGGAAGAAGAATGGATACATTTAGCCCCATTTGTTAGTCCTTGCAAGATAGGACGGCCGCGTAAACATAATATAAGAGATATAATTAATGGCATTCGTTATGTAATGAGGAGTGGTTGTCAGTGGCGATTATTACCTAAAGATTTTCCCCCTGGCAAACAGTATATGACTATTATTTACGTTGGCGTAAGAATGGTAGATGGCAAGAAATATATGATAGATTAGTCCAAAAAGTAAGGGAGAAAGAAAGTAAGAAATCCACTTCTACTGTAGAGATTATAGATAGTCAGTCTGTTAAGACTACCCAAAAATGGGAGCTAGAGGATATGATGCAGGCAAGAAGATTAAGGGTAGGAAACGCCATATAGTTACAGATACACTTGGTTTAGTATTATCATGTGAAGTACATTCAGCAGGTATACAAGACAGAGATGGTGCTAAAGATGTAATAATCAAGGCAAAAGCAAAATATCATCTTATTGACTCATCAGGCTATTGCAGCTGATAGTGTGAGTAAACCTAATAATAAGGCACAAACAGTTTACCTACGACATGGACCTACGTCCTTTTTCTGCTTTGGATTACTACTGGAATAATATATTTGATGATAGACTATCTACCTATAGCTCAAGTTCTTTAAAAACTAAATTTATTACTAAAGATAAACAATATATCTTAGTATTAGAAGTACCGGGGTATGATAAAAATCAAATCACAGTTAAAGTTAGCAGTAATAAATTATTTGTTACAAGAAATATAGAAAAGGGAAATAAATCTGATGCTTCAGATGGTTATACGAATAGAAATTTCAATTATGTTATATCTTTGTATGAAGATATAGATCAAAATAATATTTCTTCAAACTTAAAGAATGGTATACTTACTATTACTCTACCACGCATAGCTATAAAAGAGGCAAAGGCGAGAGAAATACCAATTCAATAGGCAATATTCAATAATATTGCCTAACTACTACTATTCAATATTTATTTAACTTATGGAGGTACTTATGGCTTTTAATTTATCACGTATTAGAAATAAATCAGAGTTACAACATCGCACAAATAAACTAAGCTATGTTGATGATATCTTTAATAACTTCTTTAATGAAATAGCTTCTTTTTCGTACCCTGTCTCTTACAATGACAGAATGTTATCGCCTCGAACTGATATTACTGAAAATGAATCTGAATATTATCTAGAACTTGAATTACCAGGTGTTACGCAAGATAATATTGATCTCAAAATAGATAGTAATATTTTAACTATTGAGGGCAAAAAGGAACAATCTACTGAGAAAAAAGATCATAATTATCATATGCATGAACGATATTATGGTTCTTTCTCCCGCTCTATTAGTTTACCATCTAATGTAGATGAAGAACATGTAGAAGCAAACTTTAAGGATGGTATATTGTCTATAAAAATACCTAAAAAAGAACAAAGTAAGGCTAAGAAAATCAAAATATCTTAATAGTATGCTGTTGCATATTATGGCTTAACTAAGCTTAGATATCTAAAGAATGTAGCTCTAGAGATCATTAACGAATTACATATTTCTTCTATTGCTAGAGACTTATCTAGATGCATACGCTTAGCCATAATAACCTTAGGATTATTTGTTGCGATTTTAGGTCTACCGCCGATACGACCACGACTACGTGCAGCACTAAGACCAGCTCTAGTACGTTCCTGTATTAATCTCCTCTCAAATTGAGTAAGAGAGGAGAATATATTAAATACCAACTCTCTTGATGCTGTAGTAGTATCTATTGCACCATCACACAAAGATTTAAAGTTAATACCTTTATTATGAAGATCCTCCACTAGACTAATTAAATGTGAAATTGATCTCTCTAATCTATCTAACCTCATATGGATCAGACTGAAGAAACTCTTAAATTAGTTACTCAGAAATTTGCAGTATTATGGCATTACCCCTTATTGCCTATTGCAGATAATCAGATAACTGTAAGCAATGTTTGTATATTTATAATAATACTATTACTTGGTCTCAGATATTCAAAACGATTTTCTAATTTTATTAATAGTTATGTCATTAACAAATTAAACGGTAATACTACTACAGCGAGCAATCTCAGTAAGATCGTTATATACATAACACGTATTTTATACATAATCATTGCTATGGCTGTAGCTAATATACCTATAGGAAGTTTAACTATTATTTAGGATTTGGTACTCAAAACTTAATAAACGCGAGTACGTATCATATAAAGATTTAAAATTGGTAACAGCTGATTTAAAGGCAGTTTATTCTGCAATAAATGAAGCAGAGGGATTAAGAGAATTACAAAATTTTGCTAAAAAATGGGATGAAAAATATCCAGTTATTTTTGATATATGGCAGAGAAATTGGTCTGGAATAGCTCCGTTCTTTAGCTTTCCGGAAGACATTAGAAAGGCGATTTACACTACTAATGCTATTGAATCAACTAACCGTCAAATTCGTAAAATTATAAAAAATAAGGGGGTATTTCCAGATGATAAATCGATTCAGAAAATAATCTTTTTAGCATTGACAAATGCTTCTAAAAAATGGACAATGCCTATTAAGAATTGGGCCATGGCTTTAAATCAATTTGCTATACTTTGTGATACTAATTTACAAAATTGGGCAAATGGAGAAATCGTACTTACACAAAAAATCTGACAGACCCACTGTATTTTTAGATTTCGGGCAGCAAGAAGTCTTTGAGTAGCTTCGTCCCAAATGGATCTAGCGGATGCAAATGCAATTCTTTGCTCAGGTGATGTTTTAGTATATCTTCTAACATTTATGGCAAATATATTTCTAACCTTTCCCCTCAGTGATAATGTACATTGTGCAGAATTAGGATGTTTAAACTTAATCAGTATCTTCTCTTTTCGCCGAGTTGGCTGATGAGCATTCTCAACACGATTATTTAACGCGAGTTTCGTATTAATAGAGGAACTGAATAGCTGATAGTAACTGGGTTACGAGGATATTAGTAATATTGTTTTTGTTATAAAATGTACTTAAAACTGCATAAATTTTTAGTAAATTGTCTTTTTTGACTATAACTATTAAATTGTAAAACTTGTCACACCTCTTACAAACCTTGAAAGGATAAGCATTATAGCATATTCATTAACCATAATTTAGGCATCTTAATACGAAACTCGCGTTATTTAGTCTTTTATGGGTGCGATGCTCAGTCTTAGTACACATCAGCTTAACCGGTTTAATGTAACTCCTGAACTTATCAGTAACAATTACTCTTGAAGCTGGATAATTGCCCAATAATCTTGATAGAAAGCGAATAGCTGATTTCTTGTTACGACGCTTCTTTAATAATACTTCTAATTCATGTCCCTCAGACTTAACGGCTCTCCATAATATAAATACTTCGCCTTTAATCTTAATATTCATCTCATCTAAATGCCATTTATCAGTTGGTTTCCTCTCTCTCTTTCTAATAACATCTTGAAAATAAATCGCAAATTTATTACACCAAAATCTTACAGTCTCATGACTTAAAATAATACCTCGATAAGCCATCTGTTCTTGAACATTTCGGTAACTATTATTAAAGCGATGATATAACCATACTGCATGGCTAATAATACTTGCTGGAAAACGATGTCTCTTCAGGGCTTGAGTAATATGCATAACGGTAAGATTTAGTGAGAAATTATTACAGCTATTCTATAAATCATTCCCTGCGTTTCTTAATTTACATCTCACTTAACTTGACGGTGCCGCATGAAGCAGCAATTAAGTGTTGTGACAAAGCAATAGGGCACCGTCAAGTTAAGTGAGTCTGTCTTCATCGATAAAAATACAGATTCAAAATTAGACAACATAGTTTCCTACAATTATAAAAAGAGACGTGACGAATTAAATAAATTAGTTAAAAATCACATAGAACGACAAAAGCAGAGAACAACATAAAAGAATAAATCAATTGCTATCTGACACTCTCTATAAATGCTCTTGCAAAAAAAAATAGACAAATTAAGTAACAACTATTACAGTTAGATAAATAGTTCATAAAATAAAATTACATATGCCAGAGTATATTAGACATGATGAGGGAACATTTTCTTCTCTGACAAAACAACAAAAAGAGGCAATAGGATTACTCTCAATAGGTACTTTCTTAGAATATTTTGATTTGATGCTTTATGTACATATGGCAGTAGTTCTTAATGAGTTATTCTTCCCTAAATTTGATCCCAATGTAGCATCATTTTTGTCTGCTGCTGCTTTTTGTTCCACTTATGCCTTAAGACCTTTTGGAGCATTAATTTTTGGCTATATAGGTGATAATATAGGTAGAAAATTAACCGTTATCATAACAACATTTATGATGGCTATTTCTTGTATTATTATGGCTAATTTACCAACTTTATGATCAAATTGGAATGAAAGCTGTTGTTATTATGACAGTATGCCCGCATGATACAAGGTATCTCATCAATTGGTGAAAGAATAGGGGCTGGAATTTATATTACTGAAATCACAAAACCTCCTATACAATATGCAGCTGTTACATTAATAGGTTGTTTAGCTGCTTTAGGCGGGACTGTTGCTTTAGCTATAGCTTCTTTAGTAACTTCACAAGGTTTTAATTGGCGGATCGCTTTTTGGATTGGTGCAATTGTAGCAGTTATTGGTTTTTTAGCAAGAACATCTCTTCGTGAAACACCGGAATTTGTTAATGCAAAACGACGGATACAAAATATTTTGGATGCAGCAAAATTAGATAGTCAAAAGATTATGAGTGTTGGTATACAACAAAATGTAAGTAAGAAAACGATAATTGCAAATTTTTTAACATTATGTGGAGGACCAGTTACTTTATATTTCTCTTATATCCATTGTGGAAATATTCTAAAAAATTCTTTCCATTATACTGCAGCACAAGTAATACATCAAAATTTCATAGTTTCAATAATAGGATTAGCGGTCTACTGTATACTGGTTTACCTTAGTTATAAGATATATCCATTAATAATATTAAAAATTAAATTATTAATATTCTCATGTATAATGATACCTTGTCCTTACTTATTAGATAATATAACATCACCTTTACATTTATTATTAATACAAATAGTACCTATAATATRCGGACCCGCACAAACACCAGCTATGCCAATTTTTCTAAAACATTTTCCCATTTTTAAACGTTTTACTTATGCAAATGTAACATATGCGATAGCACATGCTCTCATGTACATTATAACATCTTTTGGAATTACATATTTTGTACATATTTTCGGACAGTATGGATTGTTGATTATAATAATTCCTTTAATTGCAGGATATACTTTTGGTCTATATCATTTTGAAAAACTTGAAAAGGAAGTTGGTAATTATCCAAAGAAAATAAGTGATAATGATCTAAAAAATAATTCGGTATTGTAAGAGTAGCAGAACATAATTTTATAAGATTAACTTTTATATCTAATAACTCTAAGTATTTAGATAACACTAAAAAATAATACATAGTTTCTTCTACGATTTTTTTAACTTTCTCAGGAGATTTAGCCCCTATTGTCTGCATATTATGTAGTCTATCAAAGAGCTTTATTAGCAGTACATCATGTTTTTTTTCTTTATATAATATCTCTACTGCCTCAGCAGCACTAATCTTTATACCGTCCTCTTTAATCCTGGTTAAATCCATTACCTGATTTGCTACTTTCCACCCAAATTCTTGTGATATCTTCTCCTTGGTTAGTTCTGTGTCTTCTATAGTATCATGCAATATACTAGTAACTAATATATCTGTTCTAAACAAGTAATCTGATATTAGATATGCCACCTCTATTGGATGACTATAAAATGGCTCTCCCGATTGACGCATCTGATTACCATGATATTTCCTGGCGTAGTATATTGCTTTCTTTACTTCCAATACGTCCACTGATGGTACTTTTACTACACTATTTAAATATATTACTTTATCCAGTAATTTCTTAGCATAAATACATATCTCAAACTTTTCTTCCCAATTATTTAAATCTTTCATCCTCTAACTCTTTAACCTGATCGAATCTCATTATTACCTCAAATTAAGTACTTATAGCACCTCTATTCCTAAAATTCTAGTTTTCGAATCATCCGATAGAAGTAGCGTATATGGTATCAGATTACTTATTTTGACTACATAATTTTCTTTTTGTTAAGGATATTTGTTCTTGATTTATATCCAAACATAGTAATTCCCCATCTTTACCAATTTTCTTATATATTAGATCAATCGATTCCCCAGATCCACATCCAACAATTGCTACTTTCATTCCAAGTGAAAGTTTTAATTTATTCAGTAGTATCTGATAAAAAACATCCTTGTGTTCCTACAATATTCCTAAGTCCCTGATTCTCATTACTATCTTGTATTTTATTAAATAAATATAATACTTTATAATAATTAGAAGACTTTACCTCTTTAAAGGAAAAGTATCTACCATCATCATCATGCTTACGGTAAGAACATAAATGTTGAGCAACAATTTTCACTTCTAAACTACTAGAATTTACTATTACAAAATAATGTTCATTATTTCTTTCAAATGATCGAATTGCAGTATAAAGTTGACCATTAAATGTACACGGAATATGAGAGATATTATTATAATTTATAATTAAATTTTTTATGCTTTTCATAAATATAATCATGTAAGTTGTTTTAATTAATTTTATTCTTAACTATATAGACCGGTAATACGAGCAACCTCAGAAATAGAGTAATTATTAGAAAACATATTTTTAGCTACTTCATATTTTCCCTCATTCCTACCAATCTGCATGCCTTGTACCATTCCTTTTTGCACGCCCTCATCAATATATTTATCAGCAATAGTTCTCATAAGTCCCTCTTGGTCTGCTTTATTTAAATGCTTTGCTATGATCTGAGCAAGCTCTAGCTGTTTATCTTCATCTACCTTAGCATCACTATACCACAATAACCACTTAATGTAAATGTAGCCATTTGCCTTATCTATTTCAATACTACTTTCAAATCTCTCAAGTAAACTTTGCCAAAGATTTAAGATATCACGAGCCTTGATATGTTTAAGCATATACTCCATCATACCAAGATGTTTCTTTTTCTCTATCTCATCATCACTTTGTTTTTGTAAATCAACAAGTAAGTATTCATCTGACATTAAAGCTTTAGCGGTTTTACTATCCTCAAATAACTCCCAAAAGCTTCTAGGTGCATTATAAGGTTTATCATTTGCATATACTACTATAGGACATATTAGAGGGAGTTTACCTCTTTCTTGTTTATTCTT
The DNA here is from genome assembly GCF_000160735.1 of Rickettsia endosymbiont of Ixodes scapularis. Classification (NCBI taxonomy): domain Bacteria; kingdom Pseudomonadati; phylum Pseudomonadota; class Alphaproteobacteria; order Rickettsiales; family Rickettsiaceae; genus Rickettsia; species Rickettsia endosymbiont of Ixodes scapularis. The sequence goes on from NZ_GG688316.1 coordinate 23,072, forward strand.
TTTATTTGCGTCCTTATGTCTTTATGTTCTATCAGAACGTATACGTAAGCTTTGTCATCATTAACACTTTCAGTAGTACTATCTTTAATATTATTCTTTTTTAAAGAAACAGAGTAAATAACATCACTGAGTCTCTTTCTTAAATCCTCAGTAATAAAGCTTTCTTTCTCTATTTTAACACTATTTATATTAATCTTGTTCTTAAATGACACTGGCAAATAATGCTCTAGAAACTCACGTGCAGCTACAGGCTCACTCATGACCTTTTTAAATAGCTCGTCATGCCTTGGTCTTTCATTAGATATATTTGCACTGTCTTCTGACCTTCGTTTCTGATTATTATATTCACTGGTCATGCTTGCAAATCCTTTAAAATCTCATAGTCATTGTATGTTCTAGCTCTAACTCTTTGCGTAGCTCTTTAACTTCTGCTTTTACCTTAGCAAAGGTTGATGCTATATGCTTCTCATCTACAAAGCCTGGGATATTATTCTGCATCTCATGCTTTATGTATTTAAGCGGGCATGAATATTTCTTAGCTCCTACCATCACATGCTCATCATCTAATAACTGCTTAATATTCTAATTGTGATAATCCATATAATGCTTCTCACATATTTTACTTAAATTCTTAAGAACATTATGACTATCAGAAGAGTTAAATTGATTTAGTATCTCGTAATCCTTTAATATACCATGTTTTTGGGCATATACTACCATATTATGCATATTACTAATTAACTTATCTTGCTCTATAGTCTTAGCATTTGATATTGCTGATAGTAAACTACTATCATACTGCTCCACATATTTAAGATTTCCATCAAGCAACCTAAAGAATTCATGCTCACGGCTAATTGGTGTTCTGACGTAGAACCCCAGATTTTTTTGATTTCAAGAAATTGAAATTTTTGCTTCTCGTTTTTCAATATATTCTTTAAGTGATAAATATTTGCCATATTCAAGATGGGTAGAAATAATTTTATGTAATGGCACGCCAAGTTTATACAAATGAAAGATTTTTCTTGATCGTTATCATACATTGATTTTGTAATGTTCCTTTAGGTTTACCAAGTTTAATGCCTTTTGCTACCCTAGCACGTAAGCCTTCTTTAGTACGCTCCGATATAAAATCACGTTCCAACTCTGCTGTCATAGAAAATACGGTGATTAAAATTTTGTTGGTAACATTATTTTTGTCTTTGGGATTTAAGTCTAGGTTTTGCTTGATAAGAATAAGCCTCGACTGTTTCTCTTGTGTAATTGTTTCAACAATATTCAAGGTTTCTTTGATTGAGCGTCCCAAACGTGATAATTCAGATGCGATTACAATATCTTTAGGTGACAATTTTTCTAATAATTCATCTATGCGTCTTTTAGCAGTAGATTGACGTGATGACATCTCAAGCTCAATCCATTCATCAACTATAAATTTATGATCCATACCATATCGGCTAATCATATTTTTCTGACTCTCTAAATTTTGTTCATGAGTGCTAACACGAACATATCCATAAATCATCCTAAAATACCTTAATTTTGATTGATTTTGTCTTAACGTATTTTATAGTACTTTCACTAAAATAATAGTTTTTCATACAATGAATCTTTTTGATATAAAAAAGATATTTATATAATGGACATTATAAGCATAATAAATACAATATGTATAACTAAAGAACCCTCAGCTATAAGCTGAGGGGTTATAAAGTGGAATCGATTAGAAATCGATCATCATTCACAGGTTCACCTTCCTGTTCATCAATATAGTGCTGTATCATTTCATCAGTTATATTACCTGAACTGACCGCCATATAGCCCCTAGCCCACAAATGATTGCCCCAAAATTGTTTTCTTAAATGAGCAAATTCTTGCAATAAAATTCTTGAGCTACTACCTTTTAAATACTGTACTAACTTGCTAAGAGATATTTGTGATTTATATGAGATAAACATATGCACGTGATCACATGATATTTTCCCTGAAATTATATATACTTCATGTTCCATACAAATCTGCCTTAGTAAATCTCTAGCCCTTTCCGCTACTTTGCCTATCAATACTCTCTTCCTATATTTTGGTATCCATATAAGATGTACTTTTAAATCATACTGACTATGACTATTCTTTCTATAACTTCTCATGTTTCTTGATATAAATTCATTGCTAAAGCAATTTCATTATATCTTCCCTTCGCCTGAAGGCGAGGGATTTCTTATCCCCGAAGGGGGACATTAAAATTCTCCTTCCCGATTCCTTGGCACTTCTACTGTCAATTTACAACCTTCTGGATCTATTAGAGTCTTTTCATATAGTTGGATTTGATACTTTGCTCTTATTTCTCATATTAGCCTCATGTAAGTTGTTTTAATTAATTTTATTCTTAACTATTTTTATAACTTACACAAACTTTCTGACACCCTCTGGAAGTAGCTAAAAATATGCTTTCTGCTGGTTCTGATATTTCTTTTATCTCTACAGGACTCTCTATTTCTGAAATCAACGATCTTCTTAAAAACAAAGCTTGATTTCTATATTCTTTGCTTTCATTATTCTTTTTGGAAAGTAGTAGATTCTACTTTCCTTCTGTATTTTTACTTAATTTACTCAATTATTCGTTCTAGTTTCTTGCGTTTGATGTTTGCTTCTTTTGCTCTAACAAACTTTTAACTCTTCTGTTTAATTCTTCTCTCCTTTTCTTATAACAGATTCTATTATCTAGATTTAATGTTTCTTCTGTTACTGTCATTGCCGCTTGAGAATTTAAGGCGGTGTCTTGTGTATTGCGGTTTCTTTTGCTTTGGTCTTGTAGGTTGTGATATTGTGATTGCATTTGAAGAAGACTAGTAAGATGATTTAATCACACTCTATCTAAAATATCGTACTTAGTCAAAATCTATTCTTAAGGCAAAGTAAAATATATTAGTACGGAAAACAGGTGTTTTCCGACATGTCTTCTATTATCTATTTAAAACTAGGTTATTTATATACGATAAACACTGTCGTATTGCTACACAGTACGACTATTAGCAAAATAAGGTTTCTCGTACATGCTAGTTGGATATATGAGAGTTTCTAGTGAAAATGATCGTCAAGTGTTCGATCTTCAATATGACGCACTCATTAAAGCAGGGGTAGACCCAAGACATATTTTTCAAGATAAAGCAAGTGGTGCTAAAGATAATAGAAAAGGATTACAAGAAGTTTTAGATTATCTAAAAGATGGTGATTGCCTTATTGTATGAAAATTAGATCGGTTAGGACGATCATTGTCTCATCTTAATTACCCTTATTGATGGTTTTAAGCAGAAAAATATTGGCTTTAAATAATTGACTGAGCAAATGGATACTACAACGCCCTATGGTGAATTCTTGTTTAGTGTGTTTGGGGCTCTTGCTCAATATGAACGAGCACTTACGAAAGAACGCATTATGGCAGGTTTGAAATCGGCTAAACAAAGAGGTAAAACCGGTGGAAGACCAAGAGCTATTTCACCTGAAAAAATGCTAGCTATTAACGAAGCCCTGAAATCCGGCACAAGCAAAGCTGCAATATGCAGGACTTTTAACGTTAAAAGAACTACTCTTTATGATAATCTGATAATATGCTCCGCTGTCTGTGAGATGAAATCTTAACTGTGGGGCATCAGATTAAAGCGTCACTAGTACTAGAATAATTTTTATTATACTGTATCAATTTTCAGCAGGTGTATATTAAAAATCTGTATCATTACAAGACGGTCTCTATGCTAACCTTAAGGAAGTCATCTTTATTGCTATTAGTGATTATATTATTTTCCCTGATAAAGCTGATTATATCTCTCATCATGTTATCCTAGATAAAATTACTTTTGAACACGATTTAAAGGATTTCTCTTTTAGCTTTATTGAACTACCTAAATTCCCTATAGAGCAAATAGAAGATCTAAAAACTATTATAGATAAATGGTGTTATTTCTTTAAATATGCTTCTAAAACTAGTGAATCTGACTTGCAGAAAATTATATTGATAAATGGAAAATCAAAGGACAATTACTCCTTATAAAATAATTATTAACTATAATTGTCAGGTTCTTATATGCAGAAATTCTTCATCACCCTTGGACTACTTATCACTGTTTGATTTGCAAGAAGAGAGACGTGAGCAAATTAATAAGCGAGAACAGAGTAGAAGTTAGAGCTTTAGCTAGAGAGAAGAATTTTAGTAAATTAGAGGAACGCAGGGCTAAGTTAGAAGAGCAGATTGAAGAGCTCAAGGAGCAAGGAGCTAAGTATGATGAGAAGTTAGAGGAAATAGTTAGTAGAATATCAACTATGACTAAGCTAATCAAAGAAAGCCTGAAGCTGAGCAGTAGTTCTGTATTAATGGGCGAGAGGACTATTCAGCTTAATATTAACTATGAAACGCTGCGGAAACATGCAGGATATGATATACATACAAGTACTATTTACAGAACATCACACAAAAAGGCACAATAAGTAATTGCAAGGCGTATCAGGATTTAATGACAGTAGCGCGGGATGCCTGCGGTGATATTTTAGTAGAAAGAGAATTAGCACAACAAAAGCCTGCAACTAATACTACAAGTAAATTAATTGGTAGATTACAAAAGAATCTATCAGCTATAGATAGTTTTGTTTTTGATAATCACGAATTAATAGAGCTAAAGAAATGTGATTTGCTCGAGAATCAAAAAGTTTTAAGTGATCTAAAGCAAGAGGAGCAGGTTAAGGAGAATTTCATTGAAACATTACTGCCGCATTATTTAGGACGGGTTTACCAGGAGCAAGGAGCAGAGATTATAGCGAAGTGGGAAGCGGTTAAAGATGCTAACTCTAATATAGGTGTTCTGACGTAGAACCCCAGATTTTTTTGATTACGAGCAGAATTGAATTTACTGATTGACAATCATGAGAATAGGGTCTGTCAGATTTTTTATGTAAGTACGATTTCTCCATTTGCCCAATTTTGTAAATTAGTATCACAAAGTATAGCAAATTGATTTAAAGCCATGGCCCAATTCTTAATAGGCATTGTCCATTTTTTAGAAGCATTTGTCAATGCTAAAAAGATTATTTTCTGAATCGATTTATCATCTGGAAATACCCCCTTATTTTTTATAATTTTACGAATTTGACGGTTAGTTGATTCAATAGCATTAGTAGTGTAAATCGCCTTTCTAATGTCTTCCGGAAAGCTAAAGAACGGAGCTATTCCAGACCAATTTCTCTGCCATATATCAAAAATAACTGGATATTTTTCATCCCATTTTTTAGCAAAATTTTGTAATTCTCTTAATCCCTCTGCTTCATTTATTGCAGAATAAACTGCCTTTAAATCAGCTGTTACCAATTTTAAATCTTTATATGATACGTATTTTACAGAGTTTCTTACCATATGAACAATACACAGTTGTACTGTGGTTTTTGGGAAAATGCTATTTATTGCTTCTGGAAAACCTTTAAGACCATCAACACACGCAACATATATTTGTTCTACACCACGATTCTTCAGTTCTGTTACTACTTGCATCCAAAATTTAGATCCTTCATTCTTGCCTATCCAAATACCTAATAGTTCCTTCTTGCCTTCTATATTCACGCCAATATCTAGATAAACTGCTTTATTTATTATTATATGATTGTCTCTTGCCTTAACATGAATACAATCTACATTATAGGATATACACTATCAAGTGCTCTATTCTGCCACGCAGTAACTTCCTCTAAAATGCCATCAGTTACCTTTGATATTAACTCAGATGATACTTTGGTGGCATATAGTTCTTCTAAGTGCCCTTGTATTTCTCGAATAGTCATTCCCCTAGCATATAAAGATATTACTTTATCATCAAATCCTTCAAATCTCCTTACTCCTTTTGGAATTAGTTGAGGTTCAAATTCTCCTTCCCGATCCCTTGGCACTTCTACTATCAATTTACGACCCTCGGAATCTATTAGAGTCTTTTCATAATTGCCATTACGTCTATTATCTGACTCCTTGGTATTCTTAGAATGCTTCTCATAACCTATATGAGATTCCATTTCTTTTTCTAAAATCTTATTTACTATCTGCTTTTTAATTTCCTGAAATATTCCTTCTTTGCCAAATATCTCAGATGGATCACTTTGTGATAGTATTTCTGATACTACTTTTTCTATAGTCGGATTTGATACTTTACTCTTATTCTTCATATTAGCCTCATGTAAGTTGTTTTAATTAATTTTATTCTTAACTATTTTTATAACTTACACAAACTTTCTGACACCCCCTGAGAATAAGACCTAGGATTCATAATCCTAGGTTAATATCTTAGCTTAGCCTTTGTATGTCTTCTCCCATGATGGAAGATTTAGTTGTTTAACAAGTTTATATTTACTTTTTATCTCTGCTGTTGGTTGCTGCAGCACAAGTCAATAAATGGTTATTTACTAGCATTTAATTTACAAAACAAGTAGCTTGCTATGTGTTAATAAGTTAATTCGATATTTTTCATTATTTCACCTATATTTATAGAATTACCTTTATTGTAAAACGTATATTGACCGAGAAAATGAATATGATGATGCCAAGCAACTGGCGATATTTTCTTTAGTATTGTCAAAAATTTTTTATTATTGGCAAGGTTTTCATATTTATCTAGAACTCCAGATAAAATAACGGAGTTATAGTAAATAATCGCATTAGCAAGCAGTCTACCGCATAATTTCTACATCAATATCTGTTTTACCATGTAATTGTTTTTTACCACCAACTTTTGCAATAGCAGCTCGTAATTGGTGATATGATTCAATTCTATTTTGTGATTTGCGTACAGTTTTCTGTAATTGGCTATCCATCAGATATTTTAGTGTATAGATACTTCTTACTAATTTATCGTACTCAAAAACAGCTCTCCGCAAAGCATTTTCTGGTGATAAGTGACATAATTTTTTAATCAAATTAGCTTGATTCATTTCTTTTAGTGCCAAGGTGGCAACAAGTTGATCAATACTACTTTTTTGTTCAATAATAACTTGGATATCAATCTGAGCAATGGGTTTAATTAAGCAATGTGCGTATTCTTTAATATCATCCCCGCAATACAGATTTTTTAGTTGATCATTGAGGTTGGTGAATCTTGGATTTAACCCAGCTCCAAACCACTTCATGATTGCAAAGTTTGCTTTGTTGATAACATGCATATCACCAGTTATCACTCCTGGAATAATTTCTGAGGTATTGTTATGCCAAATATCAAACACAAAGTAACTTTAATATTCATGTGTGCCAATAAGCTCACATTGCAATGGTATATGATTTGCAAGAATAGTGTAAGCACTAACACCTTGACCTTCTCGCAAATACTTACGTGAATAACGTGCTTTGATATTGGGCGTATCCAGTTCAAATTTCTGACCATCAACGCTGCTATAAAGTAATTCTAAATCTAAAGAATAATACGGAAAAATCTTAAGCTTTGAGATAGCATTGCTTATTATGTCGTTTGCTTCTTTCAATGTTGATAACCGTAAATACTGCTGATAACTTGTTTCAAGTGTGCGGTATGAAATATCACTAATTTGAGACATTTTATAATTGCCGTGGTTAAAAGCTTGAGCAAGAATTGTAGCGATTAGTTTATCCTTATTGTTTGGTTCTTGTTTAGCATAACGAGGCTGCAAAGTGGTAAAAGCTGATAAAAAATTGCAATTGTTATTCACAAAGTTTAATACTTCGCTAATTTCACAAAACGGTAATTGTTTGAAGAATTTGTTTTGTATTTTTTCATCCTTACTTGTAACTTTTCTGAGCTTTATCAATTTGTTGCCACTTAAATTCTTGCTTGCGGTGCAGCTTATTAAGCATCTTTTGCCCAAGAACTTGAATATCTTCTTGAGACATAATTTTAAAAGCATGATCACGTACTTTGACAAATAACGTCGTATCGTTAAATTGCTCATCCACATAAAGCAATAGTAGGTTTCCTATTTTTTCTTGTGATTCTGTTGCTTCATCGACAAAATGAGTTTTTACTTTGTCTCGAATAGTTTTTTCAAATCTCTTTACTTGGTAGATAAAGGCTTCTACTAAATTATCACTTAATTGCTGATAGCGTTTAAGCACGTAACATAAAATATATAAATAATCCTGGTTGTACCGCAACTTACGTAAGTTACTAATACTGTAATAATGAGCAAGATTGACATAACTATCAATATTCTGCCTTGAAATATCTAATTTTAGTATCACGTCTATAGCAGTGCTATATAGAGGTTCTAAGGTGCTATATTTTTGTCGTTCCTTTAGCATCATTTTAAAGCCAAAATTTTTAGCATCTTGCTTAAACCCGGCTAGTGTTGAAATAGTATTTTCACTTACCATCAATTGATCTAGAGCCTCTTTATGTTCACTCTTTAGCTCTCTATCTAGTATAGCACTGATACGTTTACGTTCCGCAGTAAGACTTTTACTGACTATAGCTTGTAGAGTAGTATAAGCTGGGCGTACCACTTTGATGTTATTTAAAAAAGCAATTAGCTCACGTGCTATAAAATTAGGCGAAATATCACGTTTTATTATTTGAGTTGCTTGGTTTAGGAGTACCTGCAGGAAGTCTTTAGTCCAGAATCGGTAACCAAAGAAACCTATAATTTCTTTACGTTGAGTGTAATATTCATGATTAGTGATAGAAATTTTAGATAAATTTTTATCATCAAAATAATGGTATATAATAAACTGCAAGTCCTCTTGTGGAATATTTTCCCATGAGAGTTGAAAAAATATCTTTTTTGCTTTAAAATAGCCAAGTTGTAATGCATAAAAAACATTGATATGGGTGTGTAGACTGCTTGTAATATTTACAATCTCACTTTCAGAAAAACTAAAATATTCTCTTCGTTGTTTATTATTAAAATCCGGTATTCCATACAAAGCAAATTTTCCACTTCGGAAAAAAATAGCTAAATTTTTATCTTGGGTCATAATTAATGTCCCCCTTCGGGGATAAGAAATCCCTCGCCTTCAGGCGAAGGGAAGATATAATGAAATTGCTTTAGCAATGAATTTATATCAAGAAACATGAGAAGTTATAGAAAGAATAGTCATAGTCAGTATGATTTAAAAGTACATCTTATATGGATACCAAAATATAGGAAGAGAGTATTGATAGGCAAAGTAGCGGAAAGGGCTAGAGATTTACTAAGGCAGATTTGTATGGAACATGAAGTATATATAATTTCAGGGAAAATATCATGTGATCACGTGCATATGTTTATCTCATATAAATCACAAATATCTCTTAGCAAGTTAGTACAGTATTTAAAAGGTAGTAGCTCAAGAATTTTATTGCAAGAATTTGCTCATTTAAGAAAACAATTTTGGGGCAATCATTTGTGGGCTAGGGGCTATATGGCGGTCAGTTCAGGTAATATAACTGATGAAATGATACAGCACTATATTGATGAACAGGAAAGGTGAACCTGTGAATGATGATCGATTTCTAATCGATTCCCACTTTATAACCCCTCAGCTTATAGCTGAGGGTTCTTTAGTTATACATATTGTATTTATTATGCTTATAATGTCCATTATATAAATATCTTTTTTATATCAAAAAGATTCATTGTATGAAAAACTATTATTTTAGTGAAAGTACTATAAAATACGTTAAGACAAAATCAATCAAAATTAAGGTATTTTAGGATGATTTATGGATATGTTCGTGTTAGCACTCATGAACAAAATTTAGAGAGTCAGAAAAATATGATTAGCCGATATGGTATGGATCATAAATTTATAGTTGATGAATGGATTGAGCTTGAGATGTCATCACGTCAATCTACTGCTAAAAGACGCATAGATGAATTATTAGAAAAATTGTCACCTAAAGATATTGTAATCGCATCTGAATTATCACGTTTGGGACGCTCAATCAAAGAAACCTTGAATATTGTTGAAACAATTACACAAGAGAAACAGTCGAGGCTTATTCTTATCAAGCAAAACCTAGACTTAAATCCCAAAGACAAAAATAATGTTACCAACAAAATTTTAATCACCGTATTTTCTATGACAGCAGAGTTGGAACGTGATTTTATATCGGAGCGTACTAAAGAAGGCTTACGTGCTAGGGTAGCAAAAGGCATTAAACTTGGTAAACCTAAAGGAACATTACAAAAATCAATGTATGATAACGATCAAGAAAAAATCTTTCATTTGTATAAACTTGGCGTGCCATTACATAAAATTATTTCTACCCATCTTGAATATGGCAAATATTTATCACTTAAAGAATATATTGAAAAACGAGAAGCAAAAATTTCAATTTCTTGAAATCAAAAAAATCTGGGGTTCTACGTCAGAACACCAATTAGCCGTGAGCATGAATTCTTTAGGTTGCTTGATGGAAATCTTAAATATGTGGAGCAGTATGATAGTAGTTTACTATCAGCAATATCAAATGCTAAGACTATAGAGCAAGATAAGTTAATTAGTAATATGCATAATATGGTAGTATATGCCCAAAAACATGGTATATTAAAGGATTACGAGATACTAAATCAATTTAACTCTTCTGATAGTCATAATGTTCTTAAGAATTTAAGTAAAATATGTGAGAAGCATTATATGGATTATCACAATTAGAATATTAAGCAGTTATTAGATGATGAGCATGTGATGGTAGGAGCTAAGAAATATTCATGCCCGCTTAAATACATAAAGCATGAGATGCAGAATAATATCCCAGGCTTTGTAGATGAGAAGCATATAGCATCAACCTTTGCTAAGGTAAAAGCAGAAGTTAAAGAGCTACGCAAAGAGTTAGAGCTAGAACATACAATGACTATGAGATTTTAAAGGATTTGCAAGCATGACCAGTGAATATAATAATCAGAAA
>NZ_CM000771.1:0-55147 GCF_000160735.1 Rickettsia endosymbiont of Ixodes scapularis
TCTCAGTTGCTCCAAAAACGTAAAGAAGAATTGTTTAACATCTTTAAAGCATGTAATGCTCTAACCATTGATGATAGATTGCTAATTGGATTTTTGAAGTTTGTAAAAAATGTTGATAATAAAAATCATCCTTTTTTAAATGAATTAAAAGAGGTACACAAGAAATCTAAGATGCCCAGTAAACCCAAATCAGGAAACGTCAAAACTGATTAAACTAGTCACAAAGAAATTATGGTATACGCGTATGCAATTACAAAAAACAGTTACTTTTGATCGCAAAGCTGATGCTAGAAACAAGATCATGTTAGGCGGATTATTTGTTAAAGCTGGTCTTGATTATCTGCACCCTGATAATGCTCATATTCTTTACGGAATGCTGCTTGATTGTAAGGAGCAATTAATCATTAATCCGAAGATTATTGATAAATGGAAAAACAAAAGGAGAGAGCTACTACTCTCTAAATATTAAATTATTATTTTAGAAAAATATTTTGGTTTTCTTTGGTACTACACAATATTAGGCATATTTATTTTCAATGAACCAATATCTATATTACGCCTATTCTTTATTACTACCTTAGTCATATCGATAATTGGTCTTAAAATATCCTAAAAGAAAATAGCTAGAAGCTATATTAACTAACAAGAGTCACATATGAACACAATTACAAACACAGAAAGACCTAAACTAAAGCTTAACTTTGGTGCAAAACCATTAACACTAGCTACTAATGCGAATTCCTTAGTTCTAAGTCCTGCTCTTAAGAAAGTTGTAGTCCTTGAAAAACCTAAATCGGATGCTATAGATACTACTAAAGTAAGCAAGGTAGGTAACAAAATTAGCAAATCTGATGCAAATAGTATGCATGATAATCCTCTCCAAAAAGAAGCTACTACAGATGCTTCTAAAGCCAAAAGCAAGGATGCAAAGAAGAGTAAGAAACAAGAAACTACAGCAAGTAATAAAAAAGAAGTAAGCAGCAAGAAGGTAGTAGCAACTCCCGAAGAAATCAGACAAGAGAAGATAAAAAGACGCAAAAAGGAATATTTTAGCATCTTAACTAAATTGCATACTGATTATCCTGAGTGCTTCTCTAAAGACATCAAACTTCTAGCTATCGGTATCCATCTTGAACTAAAGAATATATTAAATGGCAAGTTTCCTAATAATCAATTAAGTAGATTTTGTCTGATTAATTACTGATTTTAATAATAAATTGTTAGCAACGGATGAAAATTGATACAGTATTATTATCCAAAACTTATGCTATGTTGCTTCGAGATAATTTTAATCCCTGTCATAAAAGTACATTTTGATAGGGATTAACTGCAATAATATTGCAATATTAAGCAATTAATTGTTCAACATAGCGTAAGCACGGACTGTATCATTTTTCAGCCGGTGTTGACACATAAAATGAATATTTATCTAGTATACAGCAATCTATTAAACCATATTGGGTCATGCCATTCAATGCATTCTATACCAATATAGTTAACTGATTCTTAGTAACTTCAATGGCTGGTCTGTTATTTAAATATGCACTTACTTTATAGTTAATTCAACTTAAAAATTTAATCATCTAATTCTTCAATTTGCTTTTTAGTTAAGCCAGTAGATTCAGATATTATCGTAATTGCTACTCCTGATCTTGTTAAGTTTCTTGCTATTGCTATTTTTTCTTCAGTTTTTCCGATCTGCATACCCTCATTTCTACCGATCTGCATACCTCTAGCTTCGCCTCTAGCTTCAGCGGATTCAATCATGAAATCTTCGACAGCTTTGTTATCCATGATGCGTTTAATTTCTTGCTCATAAGCAAGGAGTTCTGCTTCATTCCAGTTAAACTGATTTAATGCTTCATAAGCACGCCCTACTACAAGATCACTACCTATAATTTTCTGCAGGTCAGCTTCACTTGTGTTAGCAGCATACTTAAAGAAATAGCACCATTTTTCGGTAATAGTTTTTAGGTCTTCAATTTTATCTATATTAAATTTAGGTAGTTCAATAAAGCTAAAAGAGAAATCCTTTAAGTCATGTTCAAAATTAATTTTATCAAGGATGACATGATGAGAGATATAATCAGCTTTATCAGGGAAGATAATATAATCACTAATAGCAATAAAAATGACTTGTTTTAGGTTAGCATAGAGTCCATCTTGTTTTTGTCCTTGGGATAGTTGTCGAGAATAGGCTTTAGCGGCATAATATTGAGCTCTTTTCTCAAAGCCTTTGGCAGGAGATACTTGCATTTCTACAATGATTTGTGTGCCATTTTGAGCTTTACATAGAACATCAACAAGAGATTGCTTTTTATAAGCAATCTCAGGGTCTTGGATAGGACTTAGGAAAGTAACATCCTTTATTTGTTCATCATCTTTAAATCCCATGATATCATTTATGAAGTGGATAAGAATATCTTTGTTTTTTTCAGAACCAAAGATTTTCTTGAAGGCTACATCATTTTTAGGATCTAGGAACTTTGAAACTGCCATGATTAGTTACCAATATTTGTATGTGCATTATATTATAACACAAAATAGAAGATAAGTAAGTTATAAATTTGTTTTACATAATCTTGGGGGTTTATCATCATTAATGAATGTAAAGCGGTACAAGCAAGTATTAGAGGTTATTATCTCTGATACGCATAATGGTTTGCCTGCTTGTATTAAAATGTCTTGCAATAGATGTGATAGTGTTTCCTTCTTGTAGTTGCTGTATAACCTGTTTTTTTTGTAATTCTGCTAAAATTTGTGGTCGTCCGAGAGTTTTACCATTTGCTTTAGCTCTCGCAAGCCCAGATTGAGTACGCTCTATTAACAAATCACGTTCAAATTGAGCAACAGTATTAATTACTCCCATAGTCATTTTTCCAGCTGAACTGGTAAGATCAACACCCCCAAGTGCAAGACAATGAACTTTAATTCCTATTTTCTCTAATTTATTAACTGTGATGCTGACATCAATAGCATCAAGTCCTAATCGGTCTAGCTTAGTTACCACCAATACATCATTTTTCTCCATCTTATCTAGTAACTTTGCAAATCCTTGGCGTTGTGCTATAGGCATTGATCCGGATATAGTTTCAACAATTATTCTGTGTGACTCGATGGTAAAACCTGCTGATTCAATTTCCCTGATTTGATTTTCAGGTATTTGTTCGAGTTTAGAAACGCGGGCATATGCAAAAGTACGAGACATATGTGTAAATTGTATTAAAAAGGGGGTCCTTAATATAAGGTCTGTACTAAAGTAAGTCAATATAATTTATGGACATAGGAATAGGGGGTGTACAAAAACGTTCGTTTTTGGGATATATTAACATTTGTTACTTATCTATTATTTATTTTACTTTATCTAACATGTTGTTTATGTTGTATTGCTTTGATATACGACAATTAACTAAATAAGGTTTTTCGTACAATCTATTAAATTGAAATATCAACTTTGATATTTTCGATTTTCTCCAGCTCTGCTTTTATGTTTTTTTTAACCTCTTCAATTTTTCGATATTTTTCGGCTAACTCTTTTTGTTTCTTTAGGTCAAAACTACCTTCTTTTGTAACTGGTATTTTTACTTGAAGATATTTAGTTCTTGCGATTGTTGGTTTATATTCCCAACTAAAATTGTTCTTATTTAACACTCTTTGTAATTCGTAGGTTAGATATAGACAATCTAAGTTTGGATGCTTTGGAATATACAATCTAGCGTCAGAATTGATGCTAAACTTATGTTTTTTTCTGTAAAAAACTGTCCCTGCATAAACACCATTTGTTGTTATCTGCACGCATTCAGCATCATAATCATATGTATTAATGTAACCAAATAATCCATTTTCTTTTGTATTAGATGAATAAACAGGAAATTCTCCTTTGTTTTTTTCTATAAAACTCTTCTTTAAATCTTGATTGCCAGAACGTGGATTTAACACCTCTTCTAATGTAAAGTTTTTAAAAAGAATGCCTTGCTCTGGTGCTATAGCATTAATTTCCTGAATCATTGAAGAAAGTTCATCAGAAATATTTTGGATATTACTTTTGAAATCTTGAATTGAGCTAAAATCATTATCCAGAGATAAGCCTAACTCTTTCCTTTCTTCTTCAGTCCAAAATTTTTCAATACTCCAATCTTTTTCAGCTTTAAACAACTCAACAAATTGTAATTTGCATCTTTTATCATGATTCAGTTTGGCGAATCCTTTTTTGTTTCCTTTAAACGATCTAAAAAGCTCAACAGATTCTTTTAAATCGTCCTGTTCTATATTAAACCTATAAACATCACGACTCTCTCCTATTTCACTGCACAGATAAGTAAAAATAGGATCTATCTGCGTCTGGGAATGTTCGCTTTTTTTAGTAACTGCCAAAATATAGGTTTTTTTCGGTGTTGTAAAAAATGTCTTCAGCGGAAGGGAAATTATAGCATCTACAAAACAGTTATCCAAAATTAGCTGTCTCAAATTTCTATCATTCTTTCTATTAAAGATTCCATCAGGCACTACTACAAAAGCCTTGCCGTTAGGTTTTAAAGCTTTTATTATCCACTCCATGAACAACCCTTCAACTCCCATTGCATTTGTTTTGTAGTAGTTCTTAAGGGTGGTGCTTTTTGCAATCTCTTCTTTTAGATTACTGCTGCCACTAGTGACATATGGTGGATTAGTCAGAATCAAATCATATTCGTTCTCTATAGGTTCCGATAAAGTTCCTAATATTGAATTTGTCTTCAATATGAATGTCTCGTTAAATAAATTCGCAAATTCTTCTTTATATTCAGGATTATCTTTTACGAGTTCGCAAAAATAAATAAGCATATTTGCCTTTGCGAGAATTATAGTTTTTTTCTCATCGTTATCAAAACCTTTGTCAAAACCTATTATTTTGACTTTTGATTTAACTTTGCCGTTTTTGATTTCAAATAGTTCCTGTAGGTTGTGCTTGACATACTCAAGAGGAAATTTACCTACACCGCAGGCAGGATCACAAATTTTCATCCCTTCTTTCAAATCACTTCTTGCCATATCATTTATAGCTCTGACAACACTTATCGGAGTAAAAAACTGCCCCCAATTCTTCTTGCTTATACTTTCTTTCAAAAAGCTTTCAAATAACTTGCTTTTGAAATCGAGGTCTATATGATCCAATTTTCCAAAATCTCTAAATTTTTCTAAAACTTTCTTAAACACTGTATCATACCCAGATACAGCCTTTTGCTCCTTACTCACAAATATTGTGCCATTTATAATAGTTGTTTTATCAATATTGTTTTCAGGAAACAGTCTTTTTATTTCTGGTCTAATAAACCTTGCGTAATAGTCTAACTTTTTTCCTTTCTTAAGTAATTCATCAAAACTATAATCCCTATCTAAAATTCCTAAATCACTTAAATATTTAAATATGAAAAGCTCAACAAATGTATATAAACAATTTTCTGGCGTTGCTCCGCTAACACTCCAAACATCTTGCCAGATTTGTTTGGCTAATCCTGTAGGATCAATTAATTCTTGCGGTAATATCTTGTCATTAGTACTATTTATAGATTGTATAATTTGTGTAATTATTTTTTGTATATTTTTATCGTTTGGTTCGAAATTATACTTTAAATCATTCCCTTTTTGATCTTTAACGTGATTACTAGTGGCAACATTAATCCATATTGTTTCATATGTATCCGTAACTATTATTAGTTTTGTGTTTAACTTTTTGGCAACCTCTATTTCTTGTAAAATAGCTTTGTTTTTTTTTTTTTTTTAGTCTGTGTATTGAATGCTTTAGGTGATTTGTATTCAACTATTGCTATTACTTCTTTTTGTTTGGTGATTATGCCATCAACTTTCTTTCTTGATACCTCTTCATAATCAATACTTCTAATAATTCCTGCCTTTTTTAATGCATCGATTGTTGTCGCACCTATATTATAAAAATTCCAAGTCCCTATCTTTTGCGGGTTTCTGATCAAATCTCTCTGTAGTAGCTCTTCACTCATATTATCATTCTATTTTTTTATATTACTTTAATTTTTTATGATATTACCATTTACTGCTAATATCATATCCATACTCTACTCTCTTAACACCTACATTACCCGCCAATCTACGTATCATTTGCGAGTAGTTATTCCTAATCCAATCAGCCATAAATCTTGTTGGCATGGTTATCGTTAGTATATTAGTTTCTTTACACTCTTTGACTACTGCTTTAGAAAACCATGCTGTATCTATAGCTTCTCCTAACTCTGTTCTTAACCTTTTCCTGATTTGATGCCATGATGTGTTCTCGTTGATTGTATCCACATCGCCACTTATAGTTAAAATATCAACAGTTTCACTATTAGTGACAATAGCGGGTTTTGTAGCGTTTGGATATATCACTTCCGTTTTTGCCTCCCTTGCTTGCTCTTCTGTGTCTATCCCACCTTCAGAAGATCCTTCATCTCTAACCACAGGCACATAATACCCGTTAATACCATATACTGCTTCTAATTGCTCGCTTAAGATCTCTATTTGTTTCTCGCTTAAATCTAAGCTGCTTGGAATTAATGCTGTTATGAAGCTATTATCTTGGTTCGTTTTAAATTCTACTTGAGTCAGTATTTTGTATGCTATCTCGGTATTAAATCTGCCTGATATCTTCTTCTTTAGCTGTATCTCTTTACTGGTATCAAAGGAATGCTCTATTTCATTTAAATATTTCTCATATTCAAGTAAGTTTTTCTCTTCCGCATTAATGTTACAGCTAAACCTGAATGTTGTGTGATTAACAAGCGGTCCTTGGTGTTTTTCATTCTTTAATGCTTTCTGCATATAGCTTAGGAATGTAAATTTATTCTTAAATCTCTTCTTTGAGTATTTGATGTAGAGCTTTAACAGTAACTGATTTACAAAGTTAACACTAAACTCTCTGTTTGCTCTCAAGTTGAGTATGCTTACGTCTTTCTCCGATAGTGGATAGAAATGTCTTAGTTCTTTATTCTGATTGTCATTGCTTGCTTTAGGGTGAAGCACTGTTCTCTTTTCTATTTTATTTTTTCTTGAGAGATTGTACTTGATGGTTCTGGAAGCATCTTCGATCGTAGCATTAGACGAGAGTGGTAAAGCATCCATAAAATCCTTAAGTATATTTTTTAAAGATTTAGATGAAAGTGAGCTTTGCTCACTTTCCAAATGCTCTGAATTTGAAGTCTGCAAAAATGTTTGTGGTTTTATCTGATTGTTTTTGGCTATCTTATCCAGTACTTTATTTTTTACATCCAGGTTTTCATCTATATTTTTACTATACTTATTTTCTATTATTATATCTTTATTATTAAGGGCTGTTTTTATGATTATGCTAGGCTGCTTTTTTGACCATGCCGTTTCAAACCCCTCATAGGTATCAGGAAAAATAGAAGAATTAACACCTTGTAACTCATCATGATTAATGTTAGAAATTTCTTCTTTCTGAGACTGTCTAATTTGAGAAATAGGAAAGACTAAAGGATTGATAGATATGATAAAAATAGATTTGTCATATCTATTACAATCTATATCATCAGATTTTGTATATTTATGCTCCGCTTTTAGAAAGAAGCTATCACCTTGTTGTTTGATGTATCTAAATATCCTATCAAGAGTACTACGGCTTATGTTATTCTTTTTAATCAATTCACGAGATGTGGAAGAAAAAGAAAGCATGTTAGAGCCATTGGAGTTTTGCCTAAAATTTCTATAAGCAGAAATAATACAGTTTAGGAAGAACAGTTTGTATTTAGAAGGCATGCTATCTTTAAACAAACTTTTCATGAATTCAAGCTCAATAGGAACAAATAACTTAGTTCTTAATATATGTTCTAAGTTAGACTCATGATCTAATTTAGAGCTATCACAAACTTTTAAATTAGTTGATGAGTTTTTAATCTTTGCGTGCAACCTATCAGGAAGAACAGGTATTAACTTATTAGCCATGTCCATACCATTACTTCTTTTTCTTCTTAAAACCTTAAGTAGCCCTAAAGACTCAAGTTTAGCTGTCATCTTTAATATAGTAGCTCTCATATTAGCGTCACCTAAGGGATTTGAAGTATCACAAGAAGCATCAACACCAAGAAGTTTAGCAAGTTTCAAGGCTGGATAGGTAATAGAAGGATTACCCTTACTTAGTTCTAGCTGATATAATGAGACAATCTGTAAGAAAAATAATATGTCTCTTGGTGATAACAAAGAGTCTAAAGAGGAAGACAATGAGGAGTCTAAAGAAGAATATTTTGCATTATTTACGCTTATATTCCTTAAGAAAGGTAAATTATTTGCCAAACTGTTGCTATTATGCAACGAGAAACTAAATAATCCATGCACTAAATCAGGATATAGCAAAGTATAATGAGTATTGTGAGTGGTTAAGGAATTAAAACTATCATAACTAGTGGCACTTTTGCTTTGATGATAGGCTAAGTTGCCCAGATGTTGCAAGGGTAAGGGTTTACTATTGTGTTTTTGTTCGTTATGTGGTATATTCATAGGATACCTAGTTGGGTTATCACGATAATGCCAGTAAATACTTAGATCAGGAAAAATTTCAGTATTTACTGGCTCACTTTTAATATAAGTATATTTCTCTTATTTTATAAGTCTATAACACTATTGGTGATGTGGTCAAGCAAAATTCAGAATAAGTTTGTTATAAAATTATTTAGGATGTGTTTGTGAGTGATATAGATTTAAAGCTTCTTCTAATACCTCAGACAATAACATTTTCTTTTCTATTGCGATTTTTCTTAATAATGCATTAAATTGAGGTGTGACGCAAGTAGCAAATCTTACAGTTCTATTGGTTTTTCTGATACTACGCCCATCTAGAAAAGAATATGCATTATGTGTGTTATCATTGTGAACTATTTCTGGTTCATTTAGGTTAGTGCTAGCATTTTCTATTTTAGGTGCTGCCCCAAGAGTCTTACGTAATTTTTTAAGTTTTGCGGTATTAGCCATCTGTGATCCTATCTATTATATCTTGAATTATACTATCAGCTTTTTCATTGAGAGCTTTATATTTAGTTTCTGTAATTGAAAAACCTAAGTTTTGTGCTTTCCGGTAAGATGGTTTATCATGTAAATAATTGTGAAATACATTATATCCTGCATCTTGAATATAGTGTATTGCTTCTGCAGCCTCTGCAGGGGTGCCTATACGGTTAAGTGCTATTGCAAGTCTAGATTTTGGAATTGTATTTTTGATTAATCCATGAAACTCTTTTATTGCAGGTAGTAAATCATCTACACTAGCTCCAGAGGGTTGTATAACTAAATTAGCCATTTTAGCTATTTCCAATGTAGCAACACTAGTTCTTGCAGGACCATCTATAATTAACACATCATAATTTTTACTTTCTTCTAAAGCCTGTTTTGCTGTTTTAAAGAATTCTACAGGGATATACGGCTTAATATCGTTATGCAATCTAATTCTGTTCCACTCAATACAAGTACCTTGTTGTACATCTAGATCTGCAATCTTCACTGAAAATTTATTGTAAGAAAGTTCACGTGCTAAAGCTCTAGATAATGTTGATTTTCCAACACCACCTTTCTGCGAGATAAAGGCAACAATTATAGACATAAAAATTAACCCCTAAGCATTAAATCATAAGATAAGAAAAATAACAACATACCATATTTTATTCATATAGTACAAACATTACTATTATATAGTTACTAGCTAGTAACTATATAATAGTAATGTTTTATTAATCTTTATTGTGTATTAAACGCTTTGCCATATCATCTATTGAAACATCAAAATAATCAGCTATAGCAACTAAGCTCTTTGTTCCCAAATTACCTTTAGTCTTATGTTCTTTCAAACTTTTTAAAATAGTATTCTCGCCTATACCACATAGCTGAGAAAGTTTATTTGCAGTTATGTTTTGAGCTTCTAATCTACATCTGATATAATCATAGATATTATTTACAATATCATTATATGCCATAGTCTTATCAATATCCAATGGTAAACTATAATGTTTTCTGCCTAAAACCTCATCAATTGTGCAATTAAAATAATTTGCAATCTTTATCAGGCATTTCAAAGTGGGATTAACCCTCATTCCATTTAATAACCCACTGACAACAGAAGATGAGATACCGCTTTCTTGTATAAACTGTTTTCTAGATATATTAAATTCTTCTAATTTATTTTTTATAAAACTTTGTATATTTACTGCAACTGACATCTTAACTTAAAAAATTTCAAACTTATTCTGAATTTTGTTTGACTATAGCTAATTAATTAGCTAATATCTATATTAATGTTTTACTACCTTTTGTAAAACAAATTAATAAATATCTATTTCCTGATCACAGGTATTTATTAACACTATCGTGATAACGCAATAAGGGATTCATATAATGAAAATAGCATGTATTGATAATACAGGCAACAAAGGTAATGCTTTTCAGTATATTTTACAGCACATTACGAAGCACACCCAAAGCCAAATGGTGTACCGAAATTAAAAGAGGTGAGCAGTCCAAAGCCAATCAAGTTTTTAGGTAGCAACTTTGATGCTATAGGATACATCGAGCATGGCGGGGGGATTTACACGTTGCTAGTAACTAGAGGCAAATATGAAGAGATGATGAAGGAGGTAGCAAGAAACAAAGGAGAGGCTATTGATCTATCATTGGAAGTAGAGGACAGAGCACAAGATTTGGTAAGTCACATAGGCAAAGTATCAGGAGCAAAAATAGAAAGAGTTACAGGAGAAGAGGAAGAAAAATCAGGATTAACATCAAAAATGGCAAGAATTAACAATCTTGATGGTTCTAGAGCGGCACAAATCAAGTATCACGAAGATCAAATTACAAAATACAAAAACATACTCAAGGAGCTAGAGCCAGCACTTCAAAGCCGAGATCAAGAAAGAGAAAAAATACTGCTATTAACTAAGAAATGTTTGACTGACGCTAAGTACAAAGAGTTCAAGCCATATATAAGGAAGACAGCAAAGCAGCATATTGAGACTCACCACGAGGCATATTTAGAAGAAGCAGACGGTGGTAAGGCACTCAGTGAACTTTGTGAGATTATGCAGAATATAGGGGATGGGTGGTTAGATGGTGCAAGCGAGAAAGCAATAGGTAGCGACAGAAAAGGCAGTATTGCAGCAAACGACAATAATTTAGAGAAATCAAAGACAAAGCAAATCAAAGACATACTTAAAGCAGGAGGAAAACTAGGTTTTAATGTGGTTCTAGAGAGCGTCAAAGCTGGTGGGGCGGATGCATACTTACGCAAGCAAGCTATAGAAGGGGGGAAGAAAGTAGGGAGTTATGTTGCCTGCTGCATAGCGGATCGAATCAAGGGTAGGCTATGTGGCAAGGAGCTTCACGCTAACGACAATGGTGTTTCTGCTAAAACCTTCAAGTCATGTGTAGTATCAGCGAGTCACAGCAAAACTAAAGCTCCCGAGGTATCACGATGATACTACCTAATAGAACAAGAGAGGAAGCAGATACATTGCTGAGAAGTGGCATTAAGCTGATTGAAGTTTTAGGTAAGAAAATGGAAATTTAGAAAAGATTAAGGAATTAGGGTATGACATGCCGACAATAGATCAAAACAAAATCACTCAAATACAGGGTATTAAATTTACCTCACGAGAAATAGATATTATCGCATGCTTATTAAATATTAATGGTCGTAAGAGAGTAGCGGAGATTTTAAATATTTCGCCTCGCACTGTCGAGGTACATATTAAAAATATTCTTAAAAAAACTGGACGGAGTTCTCAAGACGAGATTAAAGATTTTGTATGTAAATCAGATCAGAAAAGTTTAATGCATAGGCATTATTTACAACTTTTACTAAACAAAATATTTTTGACTCAACTTATTAAAATTTCATCACAGTTTAAGAATCAGAATATTGCCTGTTATATTGAAGAACCTGATTTAGAGAGTACTAGAAGAATAGTTGAATATCTAAAGATCGCTGGAATAGTAATAATTAATACACCCAACACTTCTAATAGGTGTTACCAACTAACAATATTAAACAAACACAAGTTACTAGAAATTTCGCAAAATAACAACCAACATGTACGAGAAAAAATATTTTTGTTTAGCAATAAGGAGCTAAGAGATAAATTTTTAAATCAATATACCAATTATAACGTTATAGATTGTTTCCAAGCGGATCAAATATATAGTGCTGTGTTTAAAATCATACAGATCTTAGCACCAAACATTAATTTAAAGTATGAGATAGAAGATTTTTATAAACAAAAAGAACGTGTTATTAACTTAAAGATAGATTTATGAGATGAGTTATTCATAGAACATAAAAGAATAGGAGTAAAAACACTTAATAACACGAGGATGATTATTGCTATTTTGGTTATAACTCTCGTATTAGGGCGAGCAATTAGTATATTAGGATATAAACATATTAATACTACATCAACAATGAACACTAATCTTTTCCTACCTAATGAGAATATTCTGTTAAAAAGACATGAAGCATCAAACAAACTAAATAAGATTTTAACACAATCACCACTAAAAATAAACATTGCCGTATTACTAGGCGTCGGTGGTTCTGGCAAGAGTACAATAGCAAAACAATACGGCAAAGATCAAAAATCCAAGATTGTGTGGCTATTAAATGCCGAAACCAAGCAAAACCTAATAATTTCATTTGAGAATTTAGCGTACGCACTATGCGATAACAACATGGATAGGCAAGAATTACGTAATATTTTAAATATCAAAGATATTAGAAAACAAGAAGCACAATTAATATTTTTTACACAGAAACAGTTAAAGCAAGCAGGCACATGGCTACTAATTTTTGACAATGTGACATCATTACAGGATATGGTAAATTTTTTTCCGTTTAGTGCAGATAGCTGGGGCAGTGGTGCGTTAATTATAACTACTCGAAATAGTAACATCACCAATAATGAACTTATCGACGCTGATAATGTTATTCGTGTAGGCGAGATAAGTAGAGCCGAAAAATTAGAACTATTTAAAAAAATAACAAAAAAATCAGCTAGTTTAAATAAGATAAGTCAGGACAAAATAGAAGAGTTTTTGGACCAAATCCCATCTTTTCCTCTAGACGTATCGCTAGCTGCAAATTATTTAAATTTTACCAAGACTAGTTTGACAGAATATGTAAGTGATATCCAATTATCGCATAATTCATTCAATGAGCTTCAAAGTGCAATATTGGAAGAGGTGCAGCAATATTCAAGCACAAGGTATAATATTATATCTGTAGCATTACAAGATATACTAAACAAAAATGCAGCATTCAAAGAATTAATGTTTCTGATATCGATGCTTGATTCTCAAGACATACCAAAAGATCTATTGTATTTAACAAAAGATCAATATACCTCAAATCACTTTATTAAAGATTTAAGCAAAAACTCTTTAATTGCAGATATTTATAATCATGAACAAAGTTTAAATAATATTTCAATACATCGCAGCACTCAAAATAACATCTTAATAGAAATGTTAAGATTGTTAAGCGAAAATCAGAGACATGAATATATTGCAAATATAATTAAAAATATCCAAGCATATGTACTTAAAAAAGTAGATTTGGAAGATATTACAAATCTTAAGAATCTAATACGACATTGTGAAGCATTGTTAAATAGAGAAAATATGATATCGCCAAGCGATATCACTTCCTTAAAGACTGATCTTGGGTTAATTTATTATTATTTAGGAAGAGATGCAGAAGCTCGCGAGATCCTTGAGCAGGACTTAAGCAAAATCAATAAAGACCAAGAACTAGCAATAATATATACACATCTAGGTGCAATATACAGAAAGTTAGGACAGGATTACAATCAAGCCATATCATACCTAGAAAAAGCACTTAAATTATATGATTCTGAAAATCATCTCGGAAAAGGTTTAGCGTTAACACATCTTGGTAATACTTATAGAACAATTGGAAACCTTGAAAAGGCAACAACAATATTAAAAGATAGCGCCGACACATATCGAAGAAATAACACTACTTCCGTAGGAGAGATAAGGGCACTAGGATACCTAGGCGTGGCATATCGCGAGCAAGGAGAATTAGAAGCGGCTTCTACTTGCCTAGAAGATGCAAAAGCCATATACGAACAAAATGGATACTCGCAGTATAATTCTCTATACGCAGGTACTTTGGCACATTTAGCTATCACGTATAGAATGGTTGGTCAATACCACAATGCTAAAGATGTACTGGAAAAAAGCACAGAGATATATAAAAGCATTAGACCGCAAGACCATCCAGACATTGGTAGAAATACCTTAAATCTTGGCATAATCTACGGAGAGCTTAGAGAAGAAAAACAAGCCAAGGCTTTTTTAGAAAAGAGCTTAGCGGATTATGAGCGTAATTATGGTTCTGAGCATATTGAAACTGGCAAAGTGTTAAACCATTTAGGACGTTTTTATACGTTAGTAGAAGAATATCAAAAAGCAGAGAACGTATTAAATCGTGCAAAACAAATTTTAAAAAAACATGCCCATCCTGAATATTATCGCAGTCAAGAACTCATAGGCGATATAAACAAAGCTTTATTTAAAGCTGAAATAGCAAAACAAAACTACCTCGAAGCACTAGAGTATGCAAAAAAATATTTTCCCCAAAATTCTTCAAATATCACACGTATCATAGAGAAGTTACAAAGAATATAACATTCATATTAACCTTAAAAAAGCTACGTACGTCGTTATGACGTATATATTTTTGTGATTAAAAATGCATTAATCATTGTACAAGTGTGAATAAAACCATATCCAACTTGTTACGTATTTTGTGTAAGGAACAAAGCATATGTCAAGAGGATGGCAATCAGAGCAAAGATTATTTTGGTCTATAGGAAGACCATTAAAATATATGGGACTAACGCTAGATGAGTGGGGAGTAACTCTTGCAGGCGTTATACCTGGAATAATCATGATTAATAGCGGTATGGCAAGACTAGGCTTAATTAGTTTCCTAGTCGGAATAATGCTATGTTACGTGTTTAAGAAGTTTAAAGGGGTATCGGAGCATTTCCGTTTAGTTAGTTTTTTAGTAGCACTTGGAGTATGGCAGGCATCTAAATCATATCCAATGTTAAAAGGAAAAGTCATAGGAAAGTAGAAAGTCAGAAATACTAATTAAAAAAGAACAAACACAAGCAAAATAAAGCATTCAATCAAGACAACATCTATTCAGGAATTAATTAGGTATAACAAATACCTTCTTATCACATGCGTAATATTAGCAATTAGCACCTTAATCAGCTTAATTGCAGTAATCAGCAAGGAAGAGAGATGGGTGTTAGTGCCAGCGTTAGAGCCTGACCGAAAAATGAGTATATCAAGTCAAGGCTATCACCAGACGTATTTAAGCGAATGGGCAATTTTTGTGATGAGGAATTTATTTACTACTTCTCCAATGGAAGTAGAGCGTCAAGTAGCAGATTTAAGGGTGGTATCAAGTGCTATGACTGAATTAGAGCAGTTTTTCAAGGAGCATATTAAGTATGTACAAGGATCACAAATCTCCTCTGTATTTTTTCCAAAGAAGATAGAAATAGTAGATCAAGGCATTAGAGTGACTGGCACATTTAGATATTGGTTTGGAGAGGACCAAAAGGATGTAGCATTAGAGAAGAGTTATTTACTGCAGTACAAGCTGGGAAGACGAAATTTGTTGTTACTAACAAATGTATCCGAAGAAAAAGAACCACAATCAAGGTAGGAAGATGTTGAAGAACTTTAGCAAATTACACAAAGCAATAATTCTAGTAGCTCTATTTTTAGGGTCTGATGCAAGTGCGGTTAATTATACGCTTGATGAAGAAAAGACTATAGAGCTGCACATAGCAGCAGATGCACCTACTAGAATTGCTCTTGATGGGGAAAAAATCAAAGATGTGTTTTTTTATCCTGAAGGATCAGCGGAGGTACTGCTCCATAGTAGCGGTCAATTATTTATTGTACCAAATGTGAGACAAACCAAAATCTACATGACGCTAATTGGTGCAAGAGGCAGCATGCAAGATATTGTTTTCAAAATTAGAGACCAGCAACCAAGTTCTATCAAGTTTTTAAAATTAAGCAATGAATGGGAGGATCAAAGTGGCAAACTACAAATAGCTAATGCTCAGCAATACCAATGCAACAAATGCGTAGATTCAAAGGTCAAACCAAAAAGCGTGCAAAAAAACGCATTAAATTCAATCTACCTTTGAAATTCAATCAAAAACAAAACAGCAAGCCAGCTACAAATGAATGCAGCAAGTATACATACAAGGCAGAGGAATATACGACAATAAGAAGTAATTAAAATGCTAAAAAACGCAATAACTAATCAAAGTAACGAACAAAAGAAAAGTCTGCAAGAAGGCAGCAGGAATAAGCTTTTAAAAGGTCTATGCCTTGCTGCTTTAGTGCTAATAGTTTCTGAAATCGCTTCAGCTACCACTCTAGAATCCCAGTTAGATCAAATAGCAGCATCATGTAGCCTGAAGGGAGATAAAAGAAACGTTTTCGGTGTCATAGCTGCTATTGGTTTGATTTTAGTATTGTACCAATGGTGGACTAAATATTGTCAGTCACCTACAGTAGACAATGTAAAACAAACTAACAAACCAGAGACCACTAAAACGCTACAAGTCAACAAAGGAATAAACAAACAACAATAATTTAATAAGGAGTAAAATTAATGCTAAAAAACGCAATAACTAATCAAAGTAACGAACAAAAGAAAAGTCTGCAAGAAGGCAACAGGAATAAGCTTTTAAAAGGTTTATGCCTTGGTGCTTTAGTACTAATGGTATCTGAGATGGCGTCAGCTACTACACTAGAATCACAGCTCGATAAAATAGGAACATTATCCAGCACAAAACTAAAGACAATCGGGATATCAGGAGCGACCATATTATCGTCCATATGGGCAGTAGTTAGAGGCAATATTAAGCTTGCTGGAGCGATAGTTGCAATAGGTGTGATCTTAGGATTGTACTTAGAGTGGATTAATGCCGGTATGAAAGTATCGATGTAATCAAGGCTTTGGACATTTATGATTTAAAATGTACTGAGCTTTGGGGAAGAGGATAAAATGGAGCAAATCAGAATAAAGGATAAAAAAGAACGGATAGCACCTTGCGATACTATTTTATCAAGGTGCATCAGGGCATATAAGCGAAGTCCTAAAATAGCTATAGCTGTTACTTCGGTAGTATTGCTCAGTTTTGGCTATCTTTTGTTAGGCAGCAGTAAAGGATTGCCAAAGGAAACGTTACCTCCAAAAGAGAGCAGAAGCAGCAATAATACTATATCAGGTGTAGAAAGGTCCGTAGATCCAAGAGATAGGTGGACTAGCGAGTTAAGGCGTGAGATGGATCAGCTAAAGACAGAGCTTAAAAATATCATGAAAGAGCAAGTAGCAGGTCAGCAAGAAGAGATCAAAAGCATCAAAGATAAGTTAGAAGCTATAGATAGTGTTCAGGAAAGATTAATGATGCCACCTGCTGAAGAAACACCGGAGGAAAGAGTTGCTAGCATCTTAGAAGGTCAGATGGAATTCAGCGAGCAATCGGCTATGCCAAATCCAAATGATAATAGT
Organism: Rickettsia endosymbiont of Ixodes scapularis; assembly: GCF_000160735.1. Classification (NCBI taxonomy): domain Bacteria; kingdom Pseudomonadati; phylum Pseudomonadota; class Alphaproteobacteria; order Rickettsiales; family Rickettsiaceae; genus Rickettsia; species Rickettsia endosymbiont of Ixodes scapularis. Next base: position 17,615 of record NZ_CM000771.1, read on the forward strand.
AACTACGCTCCACAAATCAATCAAAACCGCAATATTGGTCATATTAGGTTAGAAGAGGACGAAGAGGATGAGAAAAACATAGAGGAATATGTCACTAGCGGCTCTTTTGCAAGAGCCGTGCTTATGACTGGCGTTGTTGTTGGCACTGGTACTAATGCTGCAAGCAGTCCTGAGCCTATCATGTTACGATTAGTCAATAAGGGGATTTTTTCAAAGGAGTATGATACCAAGCAATTAAAGGACGCGATATTAATAGGATCATGTAGTGGTGATATATCGTCTGAAAGAGTGAGATGTCGTTTAGAGACTTTATCACTCATGAATAGAGACGGAAAGGTAATAGAGAGATCAGTTGAAGGATGGTTAATTGGTGAGGACGGCAGACCGGGCGTTCGCGGAGTAATAGTAGACCGATCATCTGACGTTGCAAGAATGGCGGTGGTTAATGGTGTGTTAGGAGGCATGGCACAATTCTTCCAAAATCAGGCGACAAATAGTGTGTTTCCAATTTCACCGATTACTGGTCAACAAAATGCATTAAAAGGTAGCAAGGCTTTGCAAGGTGGTGCTTATGCCGGTGCTGGTAACGCTTTAGAGAAATTAGCTGATTTTGCGATTAAAAGAGCTGAAAGTATGTCGCCTGTAATCATGATCAGTTCAGGTAGAGTAGTAGATGTAGTATTTAGAAAAGGTTTTTCATTAAAAAAAGATGCGACGGTCGTTAAAAATATTGGTATTAACCCTCCAACACAAACAGACTACTCAAATCCTGCATTAGTAGGGCGTGGGGCAGTAAGACCTGCAAATACCACTAACCGTAATGTTTCAAATTATAAAGCCAATAATGAATTTAAGAGAATTTTAAACGAAAGCACCAGTGCAATTGATCAGGTTGATAGTTTAACCAAAAATAACCAAGCATCAAATGGTAGAGAGGAGGTATTTTAAATGCATCAAAAATATATAGCAATATTGCTGACAAGTATAATTTTAAGTAGCTGTAAAATAATGCCTTATCAGAGCCATTTTGATTGTCCAATTCCTGATGGTTTAAAGTGTAAATCGCTTTACGAGGTGAATAAATTAGCAGATCAAGGAATATTTGAGCCCGAAAGAGATCAGACATTAAATCAGTGCTGCAGGATAAAAAGAGGGGAGTAAATGTCTAATTGGTCTCAGGAAAGATTTAACAAAGATTTTGGCAGGGAGTGCATAAGTAAATACTTTGTATATGAGTCATATGACGAGGAAACAAAATTATTCTTCAATAGAGGATCAGCAGGTTTTGTCTTACTTGGCTTTCCACTTGTTGGCACAAATATCAATGCTCAAAATGAGATATCAGAGTTTTTAAAGAGCGAAGAGAATTTACCTGTTGAGAGTAGCATTCAGGTATTAATGATTGGGCTTAACAATGTGGATCATTACTTGCATCATTGGCAGGCTTTAAGAAGTGGTGATATCTATCAGGAGCTTGCAAGTAAAAGAGTAGAGCACTTAAAAAAAAGAAGTAAGGAAACAGGAGAATTAAAGGACGTTATATTACTGATATCTGTAACTGTACCTGATACGAATGCATTAGTTTCTGATATGCAGAGAAGGCGCGATAATTTAAAAGATACATTTAGCTCGATTGGATTATATACGAGGGATTTAGATGCGGCAGGTCTTTTAAAATATATTAGACCAATTTTTGGTTATAGTTTTGGGTCTCATGAAGAAGTAAATGAGCATGATTTACTATCGCATCAAATTGTTGGCAATGATTTTTCAGCAATAGAAGACAAAGATGGCGTTGTCATAGAAAGGGGACAAGATACTACAAAATATATCACGCTAGAGGCGTATAAAAGACCTCGTCAATGGCGACTTAGCAATATGGATTTGTTTCTAGGCAATGAACTTCGTAAGAACGAGTTAATCAAATCAAACTTCTTAATTCATTTTGAAGTAACGGTACTGCCGAGTCAATCAGTTGCAAGAGCAGCAGCACTTGCAAAAAGAGAAGCGATAGGCAGAAATATTGGTGCTGGGATGGGGAAGTTTTTTCCTGATCTGCAATTAGAATATGAAGATATCGATGCAGCTGTTGCACAATTGCAAAGTGGAGACCGTTTAGTCAATATTTTTCTTAATGTCATAGTATGGGACGCTAGAGAGAAAGCAAAGGCGACGGCATCTCAATTTGCTGCGATGATGCGAAGAAATGGCTTTAATTTTGTGTCAGCGACAAATGATCATTTTGCGGTATTGCTGAGTGCTATGCCTATGCAGCTTGTTGAAGAAGTCGAAAGCACTCCTGCAAGAATTGCCAAAACTTTAGGTTTTGCAAAACAGCGTTATTTAAAAGTAATAGGAAAAAAGGCAGGTGGTCTTGCATCTGCTTTATCGAAGCATGGCATCGGATATAAGACAGTATCAAGCGAGAGTAAGGTTTTAATGCCAATAGTAGGCGAGTGGAAGGGTGATATTAGATCACCTGGCATGATGCTTGCAGGACGAAGAGGGCAGATAATGTACTGGTCACCTTTTGGGGCGGCACTTATGCCATCAGCATCTAATCAACAATTAGCACCAAATGAGAATTTCAATTTATGTATAGCCGAAGTTCCGGGATCAGGAAAATCTGTATTCATGCAGGAGCTGATGTTATCGACACTCGGCGTTGGTGGTAAGGTCTTTGTTTTAGATTATGGGAGGTCTTTTAAGAGAAGCTGCTTACTTCTTGGCGGTAATTATATTGAGTTTGACGTGAGAAACCCCATTTCGATTAATCCTTTTTCAGAAGTGCCGGAAGGAATAGCTGAGAAAGACGCTGAAGCAAGAGCAGATTTTTTAGCAAGCTTTCCATCAATACTTGGCACAATGGCAGCTCCAAAAGCAGGTACTAATGATTTGCAGCAACCGATGCTACAGCGTGCTGTAATTGAGGTATGGCAACAAAAGGGCTCAAAAGCAGAAATCACTGATATAGCAAAATGGCTAAGTAATAGGGACGAGGAATACGCAAAAGAGCTTGGTAATATGTTGTTTCCGTTTACGAGAGATGGTCAATATGGCAGTTTCTTCAGTGGTAAAGCTGGCTTATCCTTGAAGAAAGATATCGTAGTTATTGAAACTGATCACTTAAGAAGCGTACCTGAATTATTAGCGGTGATAGTGCAAATAATGATCGTACATATTAACGGTAGTATGGTGAAGGGTGACCGGAAACGTCCATTTCTCATCATGATAGATGAGGCGTGGAAATTATTGTCTGGGAAGAAATCAGGAAATTTTCTTGAAGAAGCAGGAAGAATAGCAAGAAAATATAACGGATCTATTACGCTTGCAACGCAGCAGTTAACAGATTACTTCAGGGGCGAGAGCTCAGTTGCAGAGAAAGCGTTTGAAAATGCCTCACATAAAGTCATATTGAAGCAGAATGCTGATAGTTTCAAAGCAATGCGAGCAAATCCAAAACTTGCCGGTTTTGTTGATGAAGATTGGAAGCTCAATTTATTGCAGCAGATTCATTTACTCAAGCAGAAGATATTAAAGATGCGGAAGGTAATATTTTAGTACCAGCTGGTACTACAGTAAATCCACTTGAAGAGCTCAATTGGGGCGAGCCTTTAATATTTATTAATGGCGATGATAGAGAGCAAATAGAGTGGGCAGTAAAACAGCAAGGTAAAATAATATTAGTCGAAGGAAGCGTATTAGAGTCAAGCGATCAAATATCAAGGACAGTATATTTTGACCAAGGGGGCGTGCTGACCCATAAGTTTTGCATCCAAGGAGTTCCTGCAATAGTGGTGCAGGACGGCATAAAACTCAAGATAAAGGAAGTATTACTATGATTTCTTTTATTTGAAAAAATTGTTAGCTACCGGCAAGCAGAGATAAAGAAGTAGGGGATTTGCCGGTAGCAGGAGTCATATGGACAATTATTAGCAGGTGAGAGATATAATAACCTGCTAATACGCCTTAGTGAGGTTAATAAAATCGTAAAGCTCTGTCAAGTAGGAAGTAGCATAAGAAATCAGATAACACTTTGAAATATGAGAAAAATATTAAAGTTAACAATTATGATATGCATATTTGTAGCATATACAAGTAGTGATGGAGCTGTGGGGTGCGTTGGTCGGATGATGAGTCCTGTAACGGATGTATGCTGGAAATGTTTATTTCCGATTACTATTGCAGGTGTCAAAATTGTATCAAGTCCAATGACTGATACAAAATCACCACGAGACATTATATGTGCATGCACAAGACCAAATATCCCGCTGCCAGTGCCCGGAATCCCTATAGGATTTTGGGAACCGGTAAGACTTGTCGACGTTACTAAATCTCCACTATGTATGGTGAATTTAGGAGGTTTAAAAGTAGGTAGCAGCATTAAACAAGGCATAAAGGATGATAGTGAAGGGTCAGCATTTTATCATGTGCATTGGTATATATATCCGGTGATATATTGGCTTGAGATATTATTTGACTTTTTATGTCTTGAGACGAGCGAGGTGGATATAGCCTATTTGACGGAATATGACCCGTTATGGGGTGATGATGTCAAAAGCACCATCTTAAATCCTGAGAGCATGTTATTTAAAGCTGCAAGCGTCGCATGCATAGCTGATTGTATAAGTTGCAGTAGTGGCAGTTTGTCAAATGATGCGATGTTTTGGTGTGCTGGGTGTCAAGGAGGTTTGTATCCTTTTACTGGTACTTTAGCACATCATAACGGAGGTGTGGGTAGCTCTTCATTAATCGTATCAAAATTTATAGCAAAGATGCATCGTGAATTATTGTTATGGGGATATGTCGGAAAAAGAGGATTATGTGGCAAATATCCGATGCCAGTAATTAAGAAAAGTCAATATAGGTTGCAAATGACATATCCTATTATTGACACAAGAAACTGTAAAAAGATTGGCGAGAGCGAAACCACGTGGCAACAAGGACGCGAGTTCCCGGTTAAAGGTGAAGATTTTGGCTATTTAATATGGCGTAAACGTGACTGTTGTATGCTGTAAAAACTAAAGGTTAAGCAATGATTTTAAGAACAATATTATTAATATTTTTGATATTTATTGGCAGTATAGCATCAGCAAGTAACAGATATATATTTGTGTCTTTCTCAATGTCAGATGAGGCTTTAAAGGCATATTACAGGGAATCAGAAGAGTTGCAGGCTATCTTAGTTATTCGTGGTCTTGTTAACAATAATTTTCTAGATACAAGACAAAAAGCATTAGATCTTTCGATTAACTTTAATATAGATCCTGAATTGTTTGAAAATTATCACGTTACATCTGTGCCGGTGATTATAGAGGATGATAAATTAACCGGCATTAAAAAAGTTAGTGGTCATATACCACTGAGTGCTGCTTTAGAGTTATTTAAACAAGGTTAATAATATCTGTGAAAAAAGGATTATTTAAATTTAATATCTTCTGCCCAGTTGCTTTAATACTCGTATTAAATGGATCTAATATTTTTGCAAGCACCAACGATAAGCTAATGATGCAAAGCTATTTTGATCAAGCCGAGGATTTTAAAGAAGCTACACCTTTAAATAGCCCTGAAGATATAGATCCTAAAGGTAGTATTACAGGTAGCAAGGATGATTTTGCTCATTTAAGTAATATGCGAGATCAAGAGTTAACACATCAAGGAGCAAAGTTACTTAATCATAGCGAAGATGGAGCGTTATTAATAGAGAGTGATATTGCTAAGAATAACGCAATCAATGAGCACTCGATTAATAATGATAATGCATTAATTAAACAAGCTCAGGAAATAGCAAACGATCCGCTTAAAGTGACTAGCGGAACATATTATTCCTCAAGCGAGACGCCAAGTAAAACGACCATTTACAAGAGCTGTATGGAAGGTGGAGATATTACACTAGATATAATAAGGCAATTACATATAGAGCCAGAGCTAATAGAAGAATTTGGCGACTTCCAAGACAAGGAGATGAATATTTTAAGTAGTGATATCGACTTATCTTGGACGAAGCGAGTAACAGATAGAGATAGTGGCAAGGGTTATTCTTGGAGTAGAGAGTATACAAGCATTAATGAAGAGGACGGCAATGTACAGTTTCATCTAAAAATAAGATACTTAATACATTAAAGGTAGCAAATGATCAAGTAGCTGATGGTATTACGATTGGTTATCGTTTAGGCATTCGTAAAGGACATTCCATGATGCTAGATAATCTTAATAGTAACTTAAAACATTTAGGCAATGTGAGTACATTAAATTTTTAAGTTTAGAGAAAAATTAGAGAAATTTAATATTAAGGATGAATATTTTCAAATATATCCTGAAAGCGTAGAAGATTTAATAGCTAGTCATGAATGTAGCGAGATATCAAGGAACTGTTTAGATAGTTCTCCTAAAATATATTTTGAGAAATATATCATAAACAGACCATGTTTTAAGGAACAAATGAGGTATCAGTGTCAGATATCACCACAAAATGGTTGCGGTGCTTTAAAAAAGCAAGGATGCAGTTTAATTAAAAGTACATGCTTGCAATATCTTGGTAATTATTGCTTAAAGTGGAAGCGAGATTTTGAGTGTTACGGCATAAAATCCGAGCTTCGGTCCTCTATTAAAGACTCAGAAATATTTTGTTTAGGAGGGGAGTGTTTTAATCCTACAATAGAGAGAAACGCAGATATAGAAAATGTTGCTTATCTAGCGGTGTTAAATGAAATGAAAAAGGACATGCACGCAAATCCAATTTCAGTGTTTAAGGGAGCAGTAAATAGTTGTAGGAAAATCAATATAGGAAGTTTCATTAATTGCTGTAGCTCTATGAAAGGGTGGGGTCGTAGTACGGGGCTTGCTAAATGTAGGGCTGAGGAGAAATCATTAGCATTGAAACGCTCTAAAGGACTATGTACCTATGTTGGTACTTATTGCTCCAAAAAAGCCCCTATTACTAAAAGATGCATCACTAAGCAATCTAGCTATTGTTGCTATAATTCAAAGCTTGCACGAATCTTTCAGGAGCAGGGACGCACTCAACTTGGCATTAGTTATGGTGCCCCTCAGAGTCCAAACTGCAGAGGTCTTACTACAGAAGAGTTGCAGAGAATAGATTATTCAAAGCTTGATTTAGAAGAATTATTTTCTGAGATGCTTGAGGAAGTAAGAGCCAAAATAAATAAAGGTTTTTCAAAACAAATACAAGATCAGATGCCAAAGATTCAATCAGATATCAAAAACAATGATCGCAAGGAACTAACATATTGAAGTGTGGACTCATTAATATATGCGAAATCTTTTCAAATTCTTAGCAAGGAAAATCATCACATACTTAGCGATGTGCAGTCTGTATTTGATTAGTGCTATAGTGTTTGCAGGAGACTTGGAACTAAGTAATGAGTCAGAGATAGAGCAAACAAGAGCAAAACATAACAAACATGATTGGCAGGAAAATCCGGAAGGGTTCTTATGGTACAACGAAGAAATAGATAAAACAAATAATAAAAAACCAAACAGACAAATCCAAAAGAAGAAAGATTTAAATAATGGCAAGATAAGTGAGCTAACACCACGGCTTGATAGATTAAAAAAGAATTTTGATATAGCTCTAAAAGTTGCCATAGACAATCCAAATTATGAAAATGTTACTAACGCACAGAGATTGCAAAATGAAATATTTGTCAAATCTCAAGAATTTGCAAAGATTTGGCAATTAGTATCGCTGTTAGATCCAAGTTTAAGTACTCAAGATATGCCATCTAATGTCTTGCAAAAAAGAATATATGACGAAGAAAAGAAAATCACAGACCAGCAGCAATTAAGAGATATTAGTAAAAACTGGGGCTTAATTGTGCAGGTAAGCTTTAATTGTAAATATTGCAAAACATTTGCTCCAATTGTGAAAGATTTTGCCGAACAGCATAATTTTCAAGTAATAGCAGCTTCAAGTAGCGGAAATAGTTTTGAAGGGATTGGTGGAATTAAAGATGGTTCTTTTTTAAACCAAAGATGGTTCTTTTTTAAACCATTTAAATCCAGCAAGAGAAGTACCGGTATTATATCTAGTAAGTAGCGATAGCAAATATATCTATCCAGTTGCAAGAGGCATAATTAATGAAGATGAAATAGGGAATAATATTCTCGCGATGCACTCATATCATATGAGAAGACACAAAGCACCAGCAATATCCGCAAGATCTAAAATAGGAAACCAAGGAAATTGAGAAAGAGTTAAGGCAAAAAGGAATTTAAAGTTAGTAGTTATGAATATTCGGCAAAGCATAAAACAGAAAATATTAGCCATACTGACTATCACTATCATATTTAGTCAAGATAGTTTCGCATGGGACATTAAAAATGCTTTTAAAGGATTACATAGTAATTACACCAGGGCAGGATCATATCAAGATCAGGCAGCTGGTTATTATTCAGGAGGCGGATTATCGGTGAGAACTGAGCGTACTAGATTTAATCCTGTATCAATTACTCCTCCGGTGCTGACTATGGGGTGTAGCGGCATTGACAGCTATTTGGGCGGCATGTCTTTTATTAAGTCTGACGAAATGGTGACACTGATGAAAAATGTTGGCTCACAAGTGCCAGTATATGCATTTTCTCTAGGATTAAAAGTTTTTGCACCGCAAATAGAGAATGCCTTAAAAGATTTAAGAAATCTTGCAACAAGCGCTAGCCAATTTGCTCAAAGTGACTGTAAATTACTGCAATCCCTTTTTGCTGCTGGTATGCCAAGAGATTCAGCACTTGAAGAAGCGGTATGTAAAGATATGAGAGGGGGCAGCGGTTTTGATTATTTTGGAGCTGGTAAGAAATGTGCAAGTGCTGCTGAGCGTAAAGCTGCTATTCGTGAGGTACAAACTAAAGATCCCGAGCTGATGATCGGTAATTATAATTTATTTACTAAAGCTGCAGAAAAAGCCGGCATTCCGCTTGAGATGCGAGATAGTTTAATGTCTATGACCGGTACTATTATCGTCCGAGAAGATAATGTCTTCTTTCTTGAGTCTTTGGCAAAAGATGAAAAAAATTGGTTATCGCAACTAAATGGTGGTCCTGATGCATCAGCATATAAATGCGATGAAAACACAAAATGTCTAAATGTTACTTTAGTGCGAGATATTAGCATTACGCCTGAGAATTCATTTGCCGGCAAGGCTCGTGCTAGACTTGATAATATTAAATTAAAGTTCTTAAATAACGAAGAATTCGATCAAGATAATTTAAACTTCTTATCGTCTATTGGCTCTGCTTTTCCAATATTTGATTATGCATCACTTGAAGCAGTATCAGGCGTTACCATACTTGATAATTCATCTGAGTTAATTGCAAGCTACGTTCTGCTGCAGCATTTAAAAGAAGTAGTTGGAGAGATCAGAAAGGCAGTGCAACTGCTTAAAGCAAAACAAGTATCAGACACCATCTAAAAGATTACTTCAAAACAATTAGATAAAATACAATTACTTGCCTCTGAGAAGTGGGGATTACTACTTACTAAGAGCGATCAAATTGAAAAGAGAGCAAGATTAATAGAGCAGCATTTAATGGCAAGAGGAAGAGGATAAAATGGAAGATTTAAATGGTTGGATAGTTTATAGTTTTGGTAGTATTGATGTTTTATGGCGAACATTTAATGCAATTAGCATGATATGTGCATCAGATAGTACATATTTTACCTCTGTATCTAAATTTGCATTAACAATAGGAGGTTTATGGGCAGCATGTAGAAGTATTTTTAAAGGAAATATTGGTATTTTTGCCACGCAATGGTTTTTCCCTACATTTTTCTTATTCGTATTTATGTTTGTCCCTAAAACTACAGTATGGCTAAAAGATGAAGTAGCAAATCAGCAATACAAGGTCGATAATATACCTGCAGGAATAGCAATAATAACGTCAGTCTCAACATCTTTAAGTCACGCTTTAGCTGAAAGGATAGAGACGTATTTTAGAACAGCTGATCCAGTAAATCCGGCAAGTGATTTTTCTCCAGGGCAAAGTAGTATCATGTTTGGAGCAAAAGCAATTGGGAAAATAAAAGAGATCCAAATACAGAATCCAAACACGCTCAATAACACCAAAGAGTTTTTAAGACAATGTTTTTAAAACCTTATATTATTGGTGACCTCTAAGGTAAGAAATCTCTTGCATTATCAAGCGAAAATATCTTACAATTTATAGATGATAATATGCCAAATAATTTCGGCATATATTATAAAGGTCCAAATGGAACGGATCGAGCTGTTTTTAAGTTATGTAAAGATGCGTTGCCTTTAATTAAGACAAGTATTGCTCTTGAGACCAATGATGGATTAATTGGCAAATTCGGTGTTGCAATTGGCATACAGAATGATACTAAAATAGCAGAGCGTTTAAAAGCCATTACCGCAGATACTTTAGGCTTTCTAAAAGCAGATCAACAAGACTTAAATGACTGGATGAAGCAAGCCATGCTTTTAAACGCCAACAGAGAAGCACTTGATGACTGGCGTGAGAAACTATCGATGAATAGGCTATATCCGGAATTAATTAGTATGCATGCCACAAGAGGAATGTTTCAGCAATCCTTTTCATATTTAGTTGGTGGCAAGATGGCGGAGGATTTCTTAAGCATAATGCAGTCAGTAGCATTTTCTCTAATCATTAGCTGTATGGTAGTGGTACTTCCACTAACTTGCCTTGTTGGAGGCTTTAAGTTCTTCCAGTTTTGGTGTAACTTTACAATATGGGTATCATCATGGCCAATATTCTACTCACTAGTGCATTGTTTAGGTATGCTATCATTATCAGGAAAGGTCAGCGTATTTGGAGGTAATGGCATGAGTATCTTATCGCAAGGCTCATATGCAGAATATACATTAAATACCTACGCGACATATCAGATGCTTGGATGTTTAGTGCCTCCTTTATCTTGGGCGTTATTTAAAGCTTGCTCGCATGGCATGTCTATTCTTGCAGGTCAGTTCTCGCCGCTTTCTGTTGCAAGTAGCGTAGCTGCTGGCATTGCTGATAATAACTTAAGCATGGATAATGTAAGTATTGGCAATAGAACTATATCACAGCAGAATCTAGCCCCGTCTTTAATGATGGGCGATGGTATTATTGATGATGGTGGTATGAGAGTAACGACTACTGATGATGGTAGACAGTTTATCACTGAAAGCGTCGATACACTGAGCACTAACTTTAGAGCCTCAGACTTATTGCAAAGTAGTCTATCTGATCAATATGCAGCTACTAGCAGCAGGCTAAACTCATTATCATCTAAAGACTCAATGCTACGTACCATGTCAGGACAACAAGCATTAGAGCTTGCAAGCCGCTTAACTGCAGAAGAAGCACGTTCAATCGGCATCTCAGAGCAAGAGCAAATGCAGTTTAAAGATGCGGTGAGTATAGATAATGCTGTGAATGATAATACTAGTACACGTAGTAGCAAAGATGTATCTAGTGGTAATGAGGCAAGTGTGGGCTTCAATGTTCTCGGCTTAGTAAGTGCTTCAGCAAAAGTATCGGCGTCTAATAATACAAGTAATAGCAGTGAAGAGATCCTCGCAAAAAGGCAAGCTATCAACAATGTGCTTGAAAAAACAAAATCTGCTCTTCAAGAAGGAAGGCTCAATAGCTCTAATAGTGATACTCAGTCACTTGCGAAAACATTAAGTCAGAATTATCAAGAGCAGGAATCTATTGGTAGAGAAATATCTGATGCAATATCAGCTCAAGACCAATTAAGTAGAAGTCGTCAATATGTAGCACAAAATGCAGCTACCATTGATCGTATTAGATAGTGGCAAGCATTTAAGAGGTATTAGCTCTGATGTAAAAAATATGCCAATGCGTAGTGAGCAGCATTTAAAAAGTGAATATCAGACTCATACAGGCAAAATAGAAGCATCAGCAGATAAAATAAATAATAAGCAGGAAGTAGCTTATCAAGACGTTGAAACGAGATTAAATAATAACCTAAGTAACAGCGAAAAAGAAAACTACAATAACTTAAATAATACCGCTCAGCTCGTAGAGCAGAAAGGACAGAAAATAGAAGATCAGTATGAGGACACCTCAGATTCTACTATAAAAAGAACAATAGATGAAATAGGTAAAAACTCAAAACCTATACTATAAAAACAAACACAATAAGAGGATATAAAAATGTTATTTCAAATACTTCCATTTGTCTTAGTTCTTGCCATTTGTGTTAAAGTACCTATGACAAGAAGATTAATCATGAAATACCCAATGATTTCTAAAATAGGGTTAATGTTATTAAATTTTATAAAGGATATAGTATTCAGTAATGAAAGAATGCAAGGTAAGACACAATACCCTAATAATTTAAGTGGCTTTAGTTCAGATATGGGTAATCATAGAAGAGATGATGAACGATTTACCAGTCCAAGTTATGCTCATGTACCTGGGAATATCTATCATTATTACTATTATACATAAGAATTGTAAAAATGAACATACAAGAGCAAGGTAGATTCACGAGAGGTGCACAAATCTTTGCACATCAGATTAGGATGCTTACACAAGGCATCACTAATGCACTAACAGTGGGTCTTACTGCGTCATGTATGTGGTTAATATTCAGAATCTTTCAAAAGGTCAATATCTTAAGCCTATATTATTATTTCATAGAATGCTACGTGCAGCTAAAACTAGCAGTAGGAACGTATTTCTATGATATCTCACAGATCGGTATAACATTCTATGATGTGAAAAGACAGGAATGGATATACCGATCTGCAGAGGAATTTGTTTATAAGTTTTGGCATGTAACAAAGTATGGTAGCAATATTACAAGCTTCGGCTCTTGGCTTGCTGGCTCTGCTGCATTTGAAGTACTTTGCGTTTTTGGCTTAACTATGTCTGGTATTACTATCTTTTTTTGGTATAGAGGCATCAAAACAATAGGTAGTCAGAAATTAAGAGGCATGGATTATGTACAAGCTTCTGAACTTACTAAAATCCTTAAAAAAGATCAAGCAGCATCTAGCATTAAGTTTGCAGGACTATCTATAGTAAAGAATAGTGAAAGACAACATATACTAATCACTGGTACTACTGGTACTGGTAAAACCAATATGCTTAATGAGTTATTGCCTCAAATACGAAGCAATAACGAAAAAGCAATCATTGTTGATATGACAGGATCATATGTAGATCGGTTCTATGATCCAAGTAATGGCGATATCATCCTTAATCCTTTTGACTCGCGCACCTCTAATTGGCTTCCTTGGAATGATATAGTAGATACAGAAGATTTTGATGATCTTGCAAGTCACTTTTCTAGCAATAATGGCATGGGACGAAACAGCTTCTTTGATAGAACTGCTGAATTAGTGCTTGCAGAAGCTTTAAAGAAATACGCAGTAAGCAGGGATTTAGAAGAGTTACTCCGAATCACTACATATTCAAGTAACTCAGAATTCGCAAAAGCATTTGAGAATACTGCAGTTGCAGGTATGATTAATAACTCAGCTCCTGAGACTTCTACGGGCGTACAAGCAACGCTTAGTAAGAATATCGCAGCTTTAAAGCATCTAGCAGATATGGGTGATTTCTCAATTAGCAAGTGGTGTAATGACGAAGACAACAAAAGCTGGTTATTTCTAACTGCACTTCCTAGCCAAAGAGCAACGCTTAGCCCATTATTATCGGCATGGATTAGCGTAGCATTAAAAGCATTAATGAGCAGGGATATAGGAAGCACAATAGAGAATCTTTGGTTTATTATGGATGAGCTGCCTGCTCTTGGTAAAATCAATAGCTTAAATACAGCTCTTGCAGAAAGTAGAAAATATGGCGGATGCTTTGTTGCAGGTATTCAGAACATATTTCAGCTAGATAAAATATATGGATCTCCTGCAGCTAATGATTTGCTGGATTTGTTTAATTCTAAGTTCATTTTCCGTGTTGGTGATCAGCAAACAGCACATAGATCGGCAATGATGCTAGGTGAGCAAGAAATACGTAAAACACAAGAAAGTCTATCATATGGTTCAAACACCATAAGAGATGGTGTTAATATCAACACTATAGAACAAAAGAAAATGCAGGTATTACCTGCTGAAATCATGTCGCTACCTAACTTATCGTGTTTTGTGAAGTTAGCTGGACATTATCCTATTTCTAAACTAAACATGAAATGGCAAAACTGATCTGATTATTATTAATTAACTGATTAATTTAGGTTTAGATATATTATGAAAAATAAATTATATAAAACTTTTCTTACGATAGCATTTGTATTATTTTCGCTCCAAACAATTGCTGGTCAGAATCAAGAGCCCCAAAAAAAGCAGAGGTAGTGGCGTGCGATATGCTGCACAGCAATACATATGGCATACAAAAATTGATTATGGTATTCTAAGTGATGAGATATCTAATACTAATTTAGTATGTCATCAAAAAAAGTTTAAAACTAGTAAGTAGATATAACTTTAGTGCAATAACGATAATAGTGCATTAATACACCATTGCATATATCTTGCAATAATATTATCTCCTGTCAAAGGTAAAAACACTATAATATATAATAACATACCGGAACAAAACCATGTGAGTTTCTGGGCAAACTCTTGATTCTTATGAATAATACTGCTCATATATAGGATGCTACCATCTAATGGAGGTATAGGGATTAAGTTAAAGAAACATAGCACTAAGTTTACTACTAACATATATCCCAGTATGTTATTAAAATAAGTTATAGAGTAAGCCTGCAATATTCCAAGGATCAGAAAGATTAATGCAGCTAATAAGAAATTAGATAAAGGTCCAGCAAGACCTACAAGTATCATATCTCGTCTGGGTTTTTTGAAATATACAGGGTTATAAAGGACTGGTTTTGCAAATCCAAACATAGGCATACCAGTCAGGTATAGTACTATTGGTAGTAACATACCGATTAATGAGATATGTTTTAATGGATTAGGTGAAAATCTACCCATATTTTTTGCTGTTGGATCACCAAGGTAATAAGCAGTACGTGCATGTGCTATTTCATGTATTACCAACGAAAACACAAAAATAGAAACATACGCAAAAAAATTTAAGATATTCATAATAGTAGTTCATACTTGCTTAAGTTAGTCGTTTTCTATAGAACAAACAACTCTAATTTTATTCTTTGCGGTAACCATATGAAATCTCAATCATTTCAAGCCATACAACCTTCGGAAGTCCCAGTAAAAATAAATGGGAATATTAGTTACAAGAAAAGACGTGAGGAATTAAACGAGGTGGTAAAGCGTCATATCGAGATGAAGAAACAAACTCAAAAGAACAAAGAATAACTTGCAGGATCTAAAAATTGATTATTGAGAGCCTGAAAGCTTATTGATTTCAGAGATAGAAAGTCCTGTAACTTTAGAGATAAAGGAAATATCAGCACCGGCATTAAGCATATTTTTAGCTACTTCATATTTGCCTTCGTTTCTACCAATCTGCATGCCCTCATTTCTACCAATCTGCATACCTTGGGCAATACCCTCATCAATATATTTATCAGCAATAGTTCTCATAAGTCCCTCTTGATCTTCTTTTTTTAAGTGCTTAGCTATAATCTTAGCAAGTTCTACTTGTTTATCTTCAGATACCTTAGCATCACTATACCACAATAACCACTTAATGTAAATAAAGCCATTTTCCTTATCTATCTCAATACTACTTTCAAACTTCTCAAGTAGACTTTGCCATAGATTTAAGATATCACGAGCTTTGATATGTTTAAGCATATACTCCATCATACCAAGATGCTTCTTTTTCTCGATCTCATCATCGCTTTGTTTTTGTAGATCAACAAGTAAATACTCGTCCCCCATCATCTCCTTAGCAGTCTTGCTATCTTCAAATAGATCCCAAAAGCTCCTTGGAGCGTTATAAGGCTTATCATTTGCATATACTACTATAGGACATATTAAAGGCAGCTTGCCTCTTTCTTGTTCATTCTTTTTATTTACGACTTTATGTCTTTCACATAATAGCAGCATATATTGCCACAGTCTAAAAGCAATCCAGTAATCACTACTAGATTGATGTTCTATCAGAACGTATACGTAAGCTTTGTCATTATTGGTACTTTCAGTAGTACCATCTTTAATATTATTCTTTTTTAAAGAAACAGAATAAACCACATCACTGAGTCTTTTTTGCAAAGAGTCAGTAACGAAGCTCTCCTTTTCTATTTTAACACTATTTAGTCTAATTTTGTTCTTAAATGACACTGGCAAATAATGCTCTAGAAACTCACGAGCAGCTACAGGCTCACTCATGACCTTTTTAAATAGTTCATCATGCCTTGGACGCTCGGAAGTATCGCTATTTGTATTTAAGTCCGCCTGTGCTACCTGTGTGCGATTACTATGCGGCTCTGTATTATCAGATGAACTTATTCTCTAGAATCTTTTGGTGTATTTTTGTTGTCCATCTTACTACATGACAATTTTTAGAGACGCAAGGTTAAAAGGTTGATTTTTACTGATAATTTATGATGATAAAGTCAAAAATCCTTGGTTAACATATGACAGATCACTCCGCTCCTTTAGTCAAATTATTACAAGAACATATTGCACTTAATTTATCAAGAGCAAAATGTTTAGGATTATTTATAATATCAATGCTTAGCTGCAGGACAGTAAACATGGCATTATTATGTAATGCAATGCCGTCTGGCATCAAATCAGCATCGTGGTATAGAAGGATGCAAAGATTTATATCTGAAATCTCAATATCATGGAGAGCATTAGCTTTAATGTTAGTCGTGATGACTAGCCTTGAAAAGCAAACGAAATGGGTGTTATGTTTAGATAGAACGAATTGGAAATTTGGTAAGCGACACATTAATATTTTATACTTAGCTGTGAGTTTTCATGGGATAGCAATMCCCCTTTTTGGAGTTTTTTAAGTGATAAAAAATCTGGCAGTTCTGATTATATTGATCGTATTGATCTGATGGAGTGTTTTTTAGAAGTATTTGATAAAGCCAGAATTGAAGCGTTAAGGGCTGATAGAGAATTTATAGGTACACAATGGCTTGCTTGGCTTAGAAGATAATCAAATAGCATATGTTCTACGTACAAAGGAAAATGGTCAATACATCAGTAACGCAAGAGGCAAAATGGTAAAGATACAAGATTTATTTCGTTTTTTAGCTCTTGGCTCTTGTGTAAGTTTACATAAGCGTAAAATTGGTAAAACAGGAGAGCTCTGTAACGTCACAGGAATGAGAAATAAAAATGGGGAGCTTGCAGTCTTAATACACAATGATGATATTAACAACCCTGCTTAGATATATGCTCAAAGATGGCAAATAGAAACAATGTTCAAAGCTTTTAAATCAGCAGGTTTTAACTGTGAAGCAACTCATATTACTGATGATTTACGATTAGACACATTAATGCAAGTAATGTCTATTGCTTTTTGTCTAGCCTATCAAACTGGAGAGATTGTAGTTGTAGATAAACCAATAATTATAAAAAAACATGGTTATAGACAAAACAGTATATTTCGTGTCGGATTAGATACATTGGTGACTATCTTTTATAATATTTCTAACCAATCAGCCCATTGGATGTAGCTTTTGTGCTCAATATTTGTTCATACGGAGATAGCAAAATGAAAAATTGTCATGTAGTGAGAAAAATATTAGAAATTTTTTTGTAAATATTTTATCTAATCACAGATGATGGGGGATTTTAAGTATTTTTGGCGGAGGGACTAGTTACAAGAAAAGACGTGAGGAATTAAACGAGGTGGTAAAGCGTCATATCGAGATGAAGAAACAAACTCAAAAGAACAAAGAATAACTTGCAGGATCTAAAATGTAAACCTTCAGATTTGATCTGACATATTAAGATTGAAATTAGACGAGTTTGTGGGTATGTAGATAACTAAGGAGTTATCTATCATATCCACGAACTAAATATAAAACTCAATTAATAGGAACAATATGTCAAATTATGATCAAAAAATAATCAAACCTAAATTAGGATTATTAGAACTTGCAAAACAACTAGGTAGTGTTAGTACTGCGTGTAAAGTAATGGGCTATTCAAGAGATAGCTTTTACCGTTTCAAGGAACTATATGAGATGGGCGGAGAAGCGGCTCTTGTGGATATGAGTCGTAAGAAACCTATAGTAAAGAATCGTGTATCAGAACATATAGAACAAGCAGTAATAAATCTTGCTATAGAGAATCCTGCTCTTGGTCAGCTTCGTGCGAGCCAAGCACTAATAAAGCAAGGTATTATAGTGTCATCCAGTGGTGTACGTTCTATCTGGCTACGCAACGATCTTGAAACTCTAAAGAAACGACTCAAAGCTTTAGAAGCTAAATCTGCACAGGACGGTATCTTACTGACAGAAGAGCAGATATCTGCTTTAGAAAAAGCAAAACAAATTAGCTCATGGAGAAATTGATACTCAGCATCCCGGTTATCTTGGTGCACAAGACACCTATTATGTCGGTAATATGAAAGGAGTAGGTAGAATATACCAACAAACCTTTATTGACACTTATTCTAGAGTGGCTATTTGCAAACTCTATACTGATAAATCTGCAATAACATCCGCTGATATTTTAAATGATAAGGTAATACCTTTCTTTAATAATCATGATGTACCACTACTGAGAATCCTTACAGATAGAGGAACGGAATATTGTGGTAAGGTAGAACATCATGCTTTTGAGTTATATTTGGCTATAGAAAATATTGATCATACTAAAACTAAGGCACGTTCTCCTCAAACTAATGGAATATGCGAAAAATTACATAGAACTTTAAAAGATGAATTTTATGATATAGCTTTCCGTAAAAAGATTTATAGCTCATTAGAGGATTTACAGATTGACTTAGATCAATATTTAAACAAATATAACAATACTAGACCGCATTCTGGAAAGTTCTGTTATGGCAAAACTCCTATGCAAACTTTCAAGGATAGCATTAAAATTGCTCAAGATAAGTCTATTAATTCTTACTTATCTGACAGCACTTTTGCTGCTTAATCAATCTCTACCTGTCAGATCAAGTGTAGAGTTTTACAACTTAATATTGGTATTGATTACCTAGAGCTGATATTAACCTATACATTGATTAAAATTGAAAAATCTGATAAAATAGAGCTAGAGAAAATATTAAAAAGTCGTTTAAACACCGAACAAGGAGAAAAACTTATGACTAGTCTTGCGCATCATTGGAAAGAAGAAGGAGTGCAACAAGGCATGCAGATTGGAGAAGCTAAAAAAACTATGGAAGTAGCTAAAAATATGCTTTCTAATAATTACTCTATTCCTGAGGTTTCTCGTATTACAGGACTTTCTATCTCTGAGCTTAACCAGCTTCTCAAATCCTAATCTACAAGTCAAAGAGATATCTCTTTGACTTTTCTTATGGATTTTGATACTACTTTTTGCCGCAAAATCCTGTGACTATAAGGTTTGTAGAGTTTTGGTGGACGGAATATCTAGTGCTTCTTTTGTTATGCGGAGCTTACTACCTTTATCTTTTTTGCTTTACTTTGTTCTTTTTTAGGTATTTTAATAGATAATACACCATCTTTGACTTGTGCCTCTATATGCTCCTCATCAATATTAGAAGGTAAACTAATAGAGCGGGAGAAAGAGCCGTAATATCGTTCTTGCATATGATAATTATGATCTTTCTTCTCAGAAGATTGTTCTTTTTTGCCTTCAATAGTTAGGATGTTATTATCTATTTTTAAATCAATATTATCTTGTATTACACCTGGAAGCTCCATTTCTAGACTATAATCAGAGTCATTTTCAATAATATCAGTTCTAGGTGATAATACTCTATCATTGTAAGCAAAAGGCCATGAAGATATTTCATTAAAAAAGTTAGTAAAAATATCATCAACATAACTTCTTCTACTTGAGTTATTTTGTAGTTCTGATTTATTTCTAACACGTGGTAAATTAAAAGCCATAAAACCTCCTATTAAATAAAGTTAAACAAGTTCAAATATTAACAGTACTGCAATGAGTAAAAATAATTATTTATTATTCTCATCATTGAATTGGTATTTCTTTTGCATCTTGGTCTTTGATTGCAATTCTAGGCAAAGTAATAGTCAAAATGCCATTTTTTAACTGAGATGCGATAGCCTTTTGATCTATATCATCATATAGAGACATAACATAATTAAATTTTTTATTTAAATGATCAGTAGCACTATTTGCTTTAGTATCGTCAATTTTACCTTCAATAAAAAGCTTATGATTATTTACTTTAAGTTTAATGTGACTTTTATCATAGCCTGGTACTTCTAGGACTAGGATATATTGTTTGTCTTGAGGAATGAATTTACTTTTTATAGCACTTGAGTCATAGATAGATAATCTATCATCAAATATACTATTCCAGTAATAATCAAAGGCAGAGAAAGGACGATTAATAAAATCTAATGGATGACGTAAATAAATAGTATAATGATTATTATTTGATGTTTTTTTATCCTCAGCCGCAATTGCTGGATTGACCAATAAAATGACAGTAATGCAAGTTATTAAATATAATTTAATATTGTTGTATAACATAATTATCTTCTTTTACTTCAATTTGACTATATAACATATAAGGTTAATTTATAGAATCTATAGAATAGTAACATAATTATATATCTTTAGATATAGTTTTAGAATAGAAAAATTCAAGTAATTATTGCTGACGTTTATATCCTCCGAGGAATCTAATAAGGTGTAGAAATAGGTTAATAAAGTCTAGATATAAGTTAAAAGCAGCTACAATAGACATTTTTTGTGCTAAATGATTGTCAGTATTAGTGAAGTAGAAAGATTTAATTTTTTGAGTATCCCAGACTATTAGTCCAATAAAGATGATTACTCCTAGAAAAGAAGAAGCAAAATATACAGCAGGACTTTGTAAGAAAAGATTAATAAGTGAAGTAAGCAGTAAACCGACAAGTCCCATTAAAAAGAAAGAACCCCAAGAAGTAAGATCCTTATTAGTGTTATATCCATATAAGCTCATCATACCAAAGACAGCAGCACAGATAAAGAAAGTTCTAGCAATAGATACAGCAGTATAAATAAGGAATAAGTAAGATAGAGACATGCCCACTAGCACTGCGTATATCCAGAATAAGATTTGTGCCAATTGAATAGATAATTTAGAGAAGCCAAAGAAGAAATATAAAGCAATAGCTAGAGGAGCAAAAGCAATAATAGAGCCAACAGCAGTGTTAAACATCAAATTTGCAAGTGGTGTCCAAGAAATTGTGATAATAGCAGTACTACCAGTTAATAGCAGAGCTGCAGCCATAAGGTTATAAACCTTTAACATAAATTGTCTCAGACCTTCATCATGAGTTTTAGAGGTAGTATGTGTAGTAGTAGTGTAATCAATCATAGGTAAAAATTGTTGAATATATATTTATAATTCAAATTATAAATATAATAATAAGATTTTTTAGTTTCAAGGTTATTTATTACTCTTTTTATTAAGAGCAATAATGTTTAGAGTTAAGGATTAGAAATATTTATCGAATAGGAATATGAGTAAAGAGATGAGGATACTAAATAGGAGGCAAGAGGTTAGAGGGCAGAAAAAAGAGAAGTTACCTTTTTGAAAGAAAAAGTCACCTGGTAGACGTCCAAGTTTAAGATAAGGGATGAGAGGATAAATAAGTAAGTCCAATGGTGGTTATAAGGGTTCTGTCGCATCTATAAATTTTATGCTATACCAAAATTGTTACAACTTATACTTTGGACATTATGATGCCATTAGCATAGCAAAATTCTCAAAAGTAGAAAGATTATCATTAGCTCCAATTATTTGTCTTTTTTGCATCATACGAACATTTTCTATACCGGTAATAGTCATTTCTGCAGAATGAAAACTCTTAAAACCAAGCATTGGCTTTGTTCGTTTTTTGATAAACCTATGATCTTGTTCTACAAGATTATTTAGGTATTTGGTCTGAATAACCTTAATTTTATAATCTTCAGGAACTTCTGTATTTAAATCATTAAGAGCAGCAGTATTACTACCGCTTTTATCAATTACTACTTTCTCAGGAAAATTATTCTCTCTGAAGGCTTTACGAAAAAATGTAAGTGTTGCAGACTTGTCTCTATGCTTACGTAGCAGAAAGTCTACAGTATTACCAAGACTATCCAGTGCTCTATATAAATAAATCCATTGACCGTTTAATTTAACATAAGTCTCATCATCCATTCTCCAACTATTACCAACTGGCTTCTTTCTTTTTCTAACCACCTGATCTATCAATGGTACAAATCTTATAAACCATCTTTGTAACGTAGAATGATCAATTTTTGCTCCCCTTATGCTCATCATTTCTTCCAAATCTCGATAACTTAAAGAAAATCGGCATTTCATATAGACAAATAACATGATTATTTCTGGCGAAGAACAAAATCCTTTGAAATATGGTAATAATCTTGCAGTAATACGAAACATCTTGACATCTTTTTTAGGTCATTAAATCAATCTTTTTTCTATTGTCCAACATATGCCACAGAACCAGGTTCCTTGCACCTTGCTTTACGGCAGATGGGAATATGAATATCAATCAACAACATCTACGCAATTATTTTTATAACTTACTTATCTTCTATTTTGTGTTATAATATAATGCACATACAAATATTGGTAACTAATCATGGCAGTTTCAAAGTTCCTAGATCCTAAAAATGATGTAGCCTTCAAGAAAATCTTTGGTTCTGAAAAAAACAAAGATATTCTTATCCACTTCATAAATGATATCATGGGATTTAAAGATGATGAACAAATAAAGGATGTTACTTTCCTAAGTCCTATCCAAGACCCTGAGATTGCTTATAAAAAGCAATCTCTTGTTGATGTTCTATGTAAAGCTCAAAATGGCACACAAATCATTGTAGAAATGCAAGTATCTCCTGCCAAAGGCTTTGAGAAAAGAGCTCAATATTATGCCGCTAAAGCCTATTCTCGACAACTATCCCAAGGACAAAAACAAGATGGACTCTATGCTAACCTAAAACAAGTCATTTTTATTGCTATTAGTGATTATATTATCTTCCCTGATAAAGCTGATTATATCTCTCATCATGTCATCCTTGATAAAATTAATTTTGAACATGACTTAAAGGATTTCTCTTTTAGCTTTATTGAACTACCTAAATTTAATATAGATAAAATTGAAGACCTAAAAACTATTACCGAAAAATGGTGCTATTTCTTTAAGTATGCTGCTAACACAAGCGAAGCTGACCTGCAGAAAATTATAGGTAGTGATCTTGTAGTAGGGCGTGCTTATGAAGCATTAAATCAGTTTAACTGGAATGAAGCAGAACTCCTTGCTTATGAGCAAGAAATTAAACGCATCATGGATAACAAAGCTGTCGAAGATTTCATGATTGAATCCGCTGAAGCTAGAGGCGAAGCTAGAGGTATGCAGATCGGTAGAAATGAGGGTATGCAGATCGGAAAAGCTGAGGGAAAAGCTGAAACCATGACATTAGTTGCTAAGAACTTATTAGCCCAGAATATAGATATTAATACTATATCTATTGCTACCGGTTTATCTATTGCTGAAATCAACAAACTAAGAAATGAATAGTAAAACGTTATGCAAACTGCAAGATCTACATTAAAGCTTAAAATGCCGCTGCCGCTGCAAACTGTTGCACCTGTGCTACCACAAAAACAAGTAGTAGTCATAGATAAAAATACGCTGCAGCAAAAAAATAACAATTCAAAGCCTACTCAATCTGTTAAGCCTAATGCTTGCAACAATAAAGCTGCAAAGACACAAACATTAACTGACCAACAACAAGAAGCACTCAAAGCTAAACTTGCAAGATGGAAAGAAGAATACAAAAATACTCTAGCTCTATTGCAAGCAAAATACCCTCTATGTTTCTCTATCCCTGCTAAACGTTTAGCTATAGGTATCCACAAAGAAATTATAGCTGCAGAAAATGGTAATGTATCAAAAATGCAAATACGTAGGTTTTTTAAAAAATACTGCTCTGATAATAGATATAAAAAACTATTGATCGAAGGAAAACAACGCTTTAACCTTGATGGAACTCCTGCTAGTTTAGTAACTAAAGAAGAAGTACCACCAAAAACTAATAAATTCTTTAAACCTAAAAAGTTATAATAATCTGATCTTTACAGATATTCTTTTGGAAAATGAGCTCTGCTCCTTTCCATCTATATTGTTATAACAATTTTATTAGGAATTAAAATATGCAATGCCAACGCTTATATGATACCACTGTCGTTAAAAAACAAAATATAGATTCAAAAATAGACAGCATAGTACCCTACAATTATAAAAAAAGACGTGAAGAACTAAAGAACCCTCAGCTATAAGCTGAGGGGTTATAAAGTGGAATCGATTAGAAATCGATCATCATTCACAGGTTCACCTTCCTGTTCATCAATATAGTGCTGTATCATTTCATCAGTTATATTACCTGAACTGACCGCCATATAGCCCCTAGCCCACAAATGATTGCCCCAAAATTGTTTTCTTAAATGAGCAAATTCTTGCAATAAAATTCTTGAGCTACTACCTTTTAAATACTGTACTAACTTGCTAAGAGATATTTGTGATTTATATGAGATAAACATATGCACGTGATCACATGATATTTTCCCTGAAATTATATATACTTCATGTTCCATACAAATCTGCCTTAGTAAATCTCTAGCCCTTTCCGCTACTTTGCCTATCAATACTCTCTTCCTATATTTTGGTATCCATATAAGATGTACTTTTAAATCATACTGACTATGACTATTCTTTCTATAACTTCTCATGTTTCTTGATATAAATTCATTGCTAAAGCAATTTCATTATATCTTCCCTTCGCCTGAAGGCGAGGGATTTCTTATCCCCGAAGGGGGACATTCAATCAACCACTTTCATCTGAGAGATGAAAGTTTGATTATAGCGACTAGAAGTCGCACATCAAGCTAAAGCTTATTCGAGTCTTATGTTAGAAATCATGTCTGATTCATGTGCATCAGTATGCTTATTAATATATTCATTAATTATATAATCAGTCACATTACCGCTAGTAGCACTAAAGTAACCCCGTGCCCACAAATGTCTACCCCAGTACTTTTGTTTTAATATTGGAAATTCCTCTTGCATCTTCTTTGAAGATCTGCCTTGCGCTTTTTGTACAAATTCACAGATTTTTATATGAGGTGGAATATTAGCAAAAATGTGTATATGATCGCTTGATACTACTCCATTTTCTATTTTAATACCTAATTCTGTTGCTACCTGTGCAATAATTTCTCGAACCCTCTTTTTTATATCGTAAGTTAATACCTTATATCGATACTTTGTAATCCACACTATGTGATAGCGATGATAGTAAACTGTATGTGATTTCCTGCTGTAATGTGTCATAGTGCTTATGATGCTAACGCATCATGGCGCACATGGCAAGCTAAAGCTTCTCCATCTGGAAGATGGAGGTTTGTACCTCCAAAGGGACTATCAAACCTAAATTAGGATTATTAGAACTTGCAAAACAACTAGGTAGTGTTAGTACTGCGTGTAAAGTAATGGGCTATTCAAGAGATAGCTTTTACCGTTTCAAGGAACTATATGAGATGGGCGGAGAAGCGGCTCTTGTGGATATGAGTCGTAAGAAACCTATAGTAAAGAATCGTGTATCAGAACATATAGAACAAGCAGTAATAAATCTTGCTATAGAGAATCCTGCTCTTGGTCAGCTTCGTGCGAGCCAAGCACTAATAAAGCAAGGTATTATAGTGTCATCCAGTGGTGTACGTTCTATCTGGCTACGCAACGATCTTGAAACTCTAAAGAAACGACTCAAAGCTTTAGAAGCTAAATCTGCACAGGACGGTATCTTACTGACAGAAGAGCAGATATCTGCTTTAGAAAAAGCAAAACAAATTAGCTCATGGAGAAATTGATACTCAGCATCCCGGTTATCTTGGTGCACAAGACACCTATTATGTCGGTAATATGAAAGGAGTAGGTAGAATATACCAACAAACCTTTATTGACACTTATTCTAGAGTGGCTATTTGCAAACTCTATACTGATAAATCTGCAATAACATCCGCTGATATTTTAAATGATAAGGTAATACCTTTCTTTAATAATCATGATGTACCACTACTGAGAATCCTTACAGATAGAGGAACGGAATATTGTGGTAAGGTAGAACATCATGCTTTTGAGTTATATTTGGCTATAGAAAATATTGATCATACTAAAACTAAGGCACGTTCTCCTCAAACTAATGGAATATGCGAAAAATTACATAGAACTTTAAAAGATGAATTTTATGATATAGCTTTCCGTAAAAAGATTTATAGCTCATTAGAGGATTTACAGATTGACTTAGATCAATATTTAAACAAATATAACAATACTAGACCGCATTCTGGAAAGTTCTGTTATGGCAAAACTCCTATGCAAACTTTCAAGGATAGCATTAAAATTGCTCAAGATAAGTCTATTAATTCTTACTTATCTGACAGCACTTTTGCTGCTTAATCAATCTCTACCTGTCAGATCAAGTGTAGAGTTTTACATCTAAAAATTGATTATTGAGAGCCTGAAAGCTTATTGATTTCAGAGATAGAAAGTCCTGTAACTTTAGAGATAAAGGAAATATCAGAACCGGCATAAAGCATATTTTTAGCTACTTCATATTTTCCTTTCACTTCCCCAATCTGCATGCCTCGAGCTTCTCCAATCTGCATGCCTCGAGCAATACCTTCATCAATATATTTATCAGCAATAGTTCTCATAAGTCCCTCTTGATCTGTTTTATTTAAGTGTTTTGCTATGATCTTAGCAAGTTCTACTTGTTTATCTTCAGATACCTTAGCATCACTATACCACAATAACCACTTAATGTAAATAAAGCCATTTTCCTTATCTATCTCAATACTACTTTCAAACTTCTCAAGTAGACTTTGCCATAGATTTAAGATATCACGAGCTTTGATATGTTTAAGCATATACTCCATCATACCAAGATGCTTCTTTTGCTCTATCTCATTATCACTTTGTTTTTGTAAATCAACAAGTAAATACTCGCCGCCCATCATCTCCTTAGCAGTCTTGCTATCTTCAAATAACTCCCAAAAGCTCCTTGGAGCATTATAAGGCTTATCGTTTGCATATACTACTAATAGGACATATTAGAGGTAGTTTATTACCTTTTTCTTGTTTGGTATTATTCTTTTTATTTACGTCTTTATGTCTTTCACATAATAAAAGCATATACTGCAAAAGTCTGAAAGCAATCCAGTAATCACTACTAGACTGGTGCTCGATCAAAACATAAACGTAAGCTTTGTCATTATTGGCACTTTCAGTAGTACTATCTTTAATATTATTCTTTTTTAAAGAAACAGAATAAACCACATCACTGAGTCTTTTTTGCAAAGAGTCAGTAACGAAGCTCTCTTTTTCTATTTTAACACTATTTAGTCTAATTTTGTTCTTAAATGACACTGGCAAATAATGCTCTAGAAACTCACGAGCAGCTACAGGCTCACTCATGACCTTTTTAAATAGTTCATCATGCCTTGGACGCTCGGAAGTATCGCTATTTGTATTTAAGTCCGACTGTGCTACCTGTGTGCGATTACTATGCGGCTCTGTAT
Organism: Rickettsia endosymbiont of Ixodes scapularis; assembly: GCF_000160735.1. Classification (NCBI taxonomy): domain Bacteria; kingdom Pseudomonadati; phylum Pseudomonadota; class Alphaproteobacteria; order Rickettsiales; family Rickettsiaceae; genus Rickettsia; species Rickettsia endosymbiont of Ixodes scapularis. The sequence goes on from NZ_CM000771.1 coordinate 45,290, forward strand.
TATCAGATGAACTTAATTCTCTAGAATCTTTTGGTGTGTTTTTGTTGTCCATTAAAATATTACTGATTATTTTTTATTGGTAGTACATCCCAATACTACAGTATTATTACCCTATTTATTATTAATTTTATCTAAGCATGCTGTAAGTGATGTATTTCTTTTTTTCTTCTTGCTCTCTAACATATCTTCAAAACTTAGTTGATTACTATCTCCCGTTAAACCTGTAAGAGCAATCGATATCTTATGTGGTAATAATTTATTATTATTTTCTATATAGGGATTTATTAGATCCTGCCATCTTTGGATCAATATTTTAGAAAGCGATATATTATCCGATAACTTTGCTACCTTAATACTTTTCTTTAACGTTTGTCTATCTGTAGTTTGAATAGTTATTATAATTCGTGATGCTTGAAGCTTTTTTGCTCTTAATCTATACGCCGCTTTCTGTAGTAAACTTAAAGCTACTACTCTAGCTGATTCAACATTACGTAAGTTTGGAGCGAGTACACCTGACTATGACCTATTGTATTACTTACTGTATTCTCATTAGATAAATCATAACCACGCAATAAGTACCATAGCTTTGCACCCACAATACTACCCCATTTTTTCTTGAGTTCTTGTTGTGAGAACTTGTATAACTGCCCAATTGCTTGGATGCCATAACCGCGAAGCCTGCTATATATACTTTTTCCTACTCCTGGTAAATCATATAACTGTAACCCCAACAATTTCTCTGGTATATCTTCAGGACGTATTACTACTAAACCATTTGGTTTCTGCATATTAGACGCTATTTTTGCTAAATAGCGGTTAGGAGCTATGCCTATCGAACATTCTATACATTCACCAACATTATCCTTAATAGATTGCTTTATTAGGTTTGCTATATTAATAGCATTATCCTGATTACATAACTCTCCTGTAAGCCTGCACGCTCCCTCATCTATTGATAATATCTTATCTACATGTAAATGTTTTTCTACTTCTGCAAATATCGCTTTATGATACTTTGTATATTCTTCGTGTTTAGAGACAACGCACACTAGCTCAGGATATATCCTCTTTGCTTCAAATATTTTGGTGCCAGTACTAATACCTAGTTTCTTTGCTTCATAACTTACAGCAATAGTACTGGTACTATCAGACAGATTAGCTACTACTGCTATTGCTTTACCTCTAAGCGTATGATCTAGTTGTTGCTCTATTGTGTAGCAAAATAACTATTCATATCTATATAGAGCCAATTTAATCGCTCCACTTTAGGTAAATTAATCATATTAAGTATTATACTTAATTTTATACACTGTCTGTCAGGTCAAGTGTAGAGCCTGACAATTAAAACTATAAAACTCTACTTACCAATTTTCTTATTATTTGTTCCTTCTATTTTTCCAATAGTAGGATAATGTAGCATCACACTGCTATTTTCTACATACATAGGACCATCATTACGCATGTGAATTCTTCCCGGAAACTTCTTATATACAATATATGATGAAATACAACAACTAGCTACTAACATTGCAAATGCTGTAGCACCTATTATTAATTTCTTTTTAAAACTGCCAATCTCATATTCTACCATATTGTTGGTAAGACGTTTTACCTTTGCTAAAGATTATGATATTTGCCTATCAGCTTCTACAAGAGATGCGTTGATCTTTTTGTCGAATTGCTGCATCATATCATCAATAGCTTCGTTTGCCTTTTGGATCTTATCAAGATTTGATTTAAAAACTTGCTTTTGCAATGCTTCAGCGATATCAGGAACTATTTCTTGCAATTTCTCTTCCAATCTTACAGGAAGTTTGCATAAAACTAAATTTTCTGCTTTTAATTCCTCAATAGCATCATTAGCGTTCTGCTGTATTTTTTGTTCCACTGACTCCAAATCTTTCAATATTCTGCCTAACTCTGTTGTATTATATAACGCTTCCTCTTGAGTGCTTAATTGATGTGTATTATTGTGAGTAGCCTTTTTATTGTTTTCTTTATTATTTTCGTTGGTCATAATATTATCCTTTTTATAATTTAATTTTGAATGTTGGTGCTGCATCTTCTATTTTCTCAGCTATATTTTGATTATTTTGTTGCCCTGCATTCATCTCATATGATTGCTCCTCTTTTAATCTTGCAAGTGTAATGCTTGCTTTACTATCTACGACATATGTTTGTCCTTCATTAGTATTTAATCGATGCTCTAGGTAATGAATCTGATCATGATATTTTTGACCATCATATTCTACTACTCCTTTTGATTTGATAGTATCTAGATCATTATCAATCGTTTTAAGTACATGATCTCGGCAAGTTTGGAACATGAATTGTGCTGAATCATATGCACTGCCACACTGCTTCATATAGCTAAGACTACGTTCCTCATTCCAAATGCCGTATTGCTGACTTGCATTAATATCTCTAGTTAAATTATCTAGCAAGTTTGGTTTATAGCGATAGTCAGACACTACGCTGCTAATATGATTATTATCTTCCTGAAGTCTGAGTGCAAAATTTAATGAAAAGTAATTATCATGGACTACAGCACAATATTCTTTTTCTTTCTTAAATACACCTATTAACTCATTTACTGTTTTAGATTCAGATTTTTCTTTTTGAAGCACATCAAGCTTTGGCAACACTTGAGCTTTAAACTCACCAAGCCATACTTTATTTAATACTTCTTCTTGCTCGATAGCTCCAACTTGAGCCAAGGTTTGTTTTAAAGCTTCTTGATCAAATTTTGGATTTAGCTTTAATATATCTTTGATTTTGTGTTTTTCTTGCTCAAGAAGAATGCTTACATTCTCTTGTCTGCTTAAGTTTACGCTGCTAAGTAGCTCATCTGCTACTTTGACGCTATTTAAGGCTCTATCATGCCACACATTGCTACTACATAGCTGATGGTAGCAATTTTCAGATATTTTGGTTTTATCGAGATTATCGATATTATGCTCGCTTTTGCCCCTACCGTTTGCCGCCTTGTAGCTAGTAACATTATTGTAAATTGTGCTTGCCATCTCCTTATGATAATTTTCAGGTAAATCATTAATATTAGTGCCAAGCTGTGATGAATGCAGAATAGATACGTCACGAACGATGTTTCTGTATAACGTTACTTTCTCATGTGATTCGCCATAGTTTTTCACCATCAGTTCCAAATAATCTCTGTATACTGCATTTGTACCTGCGATACCGCTACATTCTAGTGCTTTTTTCTCATATAGATTTTGTGTATCATCTATTAACTTTGTTTTTCTCTCTATAGCATCAGTCCCAGCAGCATTATTACCATTGCCTAACTCCTTGATATTCTCACTTAAACGCTCATCATGCGTTGCAAGACTAGTTAATATATCTTGATACATCAAAGAGTCGTATTTTAAATAATCATGCACTACGCCGCCCTTACCTGTCGCTTCTAAATATTTAACGTAATTATTTGATTCTTCTGAACTAAAGAAGCTAGCAGCTTTATACTCATTAGCACTAAAGCTTTTGATTCTCTCAGCGTCAACGATCTTGCCCTTAAATACTTCCTGCCAAATATTACGTTCAAATAGCCGCTGTGATACATGTGGAGAGTTAGTATTTTGAATTACGCTCTGTATTTGGTTTAAGTCTAAATGAGCAGCTCTTACATTTTCTATAGCTTCTTTAACATTTGCAATGGTCATACCTTCAGGTAATCTATCTGCTAAGTCCCACTTCTCAGGAAACAAGTCCTTGTGAACGCTACCATTAAACTTCAATTGAGTAGGATCAACTACGCTTACAAAAGCTATATGATCATTTACTTTGTTGAGCTTGTCCTTTATCACCTCTGCTGCTTTAAAGCCCGGCTGATCATTATCGGACCATATTATTACATCCCGCCACTGAAGTTGACCCCAATTTACTTTATCAGCAGCATTACTGCCTCCCATCCATGATACTACTTCGTGATCAGGAAGTATTTTAGCAGCAGCTATAGCGGCTTTTTCCCCTTCTACTATCAAGATAGGTTTGCTACTGCATATAGCTTTCTCTATACCAAAGATCGGTTTGTCGCCTTTATCGCTAAATCCTTTAAGACGCCAACTATACTCTTCTTTTGCAGCGTTGTAGCAATAGGTGACAGGTAGCGTTTGTTTCTTGCCGTCTTCTTTGCTCACAAACCGTACTACATAGCCAAGTAACTTGTCGTTAGCATCTTTGTAAGCGTATACTGCCTCTAATATATTATGCTGCATCATGCCTTTTAGATGCTTCTTTGGATCAAAGATGTCTGCATTATTGATTTTGTCTTGAGCGACTAACCACCCACTCGCTAACCTCTGCTTTGCCTGCTCTACCGCTTGCTCTTTATTAGCTCTGCTGCTTGCAAGATGAGCATGGTAATCATAACTACTTGATTCCGCACGGATACCAGCCAGTTCAGCAACAATCTCAAGTGATTGACGCTTGCTAACGCTAGCTCCTTCTTGTACAAAACCAAAGATATTACCGCCCTGCCCGCTGCTGTGACGTATCCACGTACCTTTGCTTAAATTCATGCTAAGACTACCCATACTAATCTCAGAGCCACTTCTCTTTATAGCTCCTACACCACCCCTGATAGATGCTGCATATTGCCTAAATATTCTCTCTATATCGCTACTGGTCAGAGCGTCCTGTACCTTATCAAAACGAAGTGCTGGCTCTTTTATGCTACTACGCTCTCTTCTACGACTAGTACCTTTGCTAGTATTTGATAGCGTATTAGTTTTAGAATTAGTGGTTACGGATTGTACATCTTCTTGTTCTACTACTGCTCTATCCGGCTCATTAATCCTTGTATATTTCTCATTTTGGTTATTATAGTACTCGCAAAGCAAATCCTGTACTTCATCACTCTCAATTAAAGACTTGAAGCTTTTAATATTTAAACCGCTACCTGCCTGCATTGTCTTTAAACTACTTAAGAACTTCTCTTCTGCTTTACTTGCTTTTAAAGCTTCAAGAACATTTAACTCTTCTTTAAGTACTACTATTTTCTGCTCTTGCTCTTTTATTAAATCATTATTCTCAATCTCGTTTAGTCTTGCCATATTCTCCTCATACTTTAGAAGTTGTACGCCGAGTTTGCTTACCTGCTCTATAGATTTACGGCGACTAGAGCTGACACCAAATATTGCCCCTATCCCAATGCCTGGTAACTTCCCAAGCATTAATGGATTAGATTTTACACTCTCAATTAGTGCTTTCACATCTACATCAGAGTTAGCTGCTTTAACTGCTTCCCACTTCGCAATAATCTCTTCTCCTGTCTGCTCGTAAATACGTCCTAAATAATGAGGAAATAATGTTTGTACAAAATTACCGGTAACTTGCTCTTCTTGCTTAAGATCACTTAAAGCCTTCTGACTCTCAAGCAAATCACATCTCTTAAACTCTAATAATTCTTTATTATCCCAATTATAATTATCAATGCCGGCAATATAGTTATTTACTAAACTCATGAGCTTGCTATTTGTTAAAGCACTAGCAGCATGCCGGTCATTACTGATTACATCCCTTACAAGCTCAATAAGACTTTGATATGAACTACAATTATTTAAACTACTATGCGTAGATATGTCCTTTAGATAATACTTATATGTATCGTAACCTGCATGTTTGCGGAGCGTCTCATAGTTAATATTAAGCTGAATAGTCCGCTCACCCATTAATACAGAGCCACTGCTCAGATTAGTATTTTCTTGAATTAGTGCAATCCTAGTTGATATTCTACTAGCTATTTCCTCTAACTTCTCATCATACTGAGCCGATTGCTCCTTGACTGTGGCAATTTGCTCTTCTAACCTAGCTTTTCTCTCATTAGACTTACTAAAATTCTTCTCTCGTATTAAGGCTCTAGCTTCTACTTTGTTTTCAGCTATTAATTTGCTGGCATCTCTCTTTTCAAGAATCAAACGCTTAAATTCATCTGCATTCTCAGTATCAATTACGCTAGAGTAGCTATCACATATAATCCCAGCGTAATCTCTTAAAACAGCTTTTTCTAATTTTAATTCTTCAAAAATTTCTTTTAGATTTTCGTAAGTCTTCTCTTTTAAACAAATAGCAATGATTTTGCTTTGATGTTTGCTATCAAGCTCCTTGAAGTTAATGTGCACCTTACCGTCAATATATGTGACGCCTTTTATTGCTTTTGGCTCGATGCTATCTTGTTTGTGACTGCGTACACTCTCCGATTGTTCCTCTTTCACTTCTTTTAAAATATTTTCAGTGACGTATTTAAAACTATCCTCGCCGTCGCTAAGAACAATGCTGTATGGATCAATCTTTAAATCTTTGATATTTAAATCTAATTCAAAACTAAGGATAGGACTTGTATCATCTAATTTGATACTCTTTAGATAAGACGCTTGAGTAAGAATTTTGTCATATAATCTTGTGATATTGCCGGGGGATTCAATATCACTCTTCCACTCTCGCATCTTGCCGTGGCACTCAAATACTCGTGATCTTGCTTCTAAATACTCCTTGATGATTAACTGATTACCGTCTAAAGTGCCATTGCTTCTATAGTCTATTGCAAAGCTATTATTAGCTCTTCTGCTGACTGCAAGAGTTAAGCCGATTAGCCAGTTAGGTATTTCTTTTGGGACATGCTTTTCATATGACGAACCATCCTCGTTTGTAATCGTTTTAAGTAACATTTCATAACTGTTAATCTTGAATTGCTTTCTGACTTTCTCGACATCACTATCAAGACGTTGATAGACTATGTTTTCTAACTCTTGTGCGGACGCATGAAGCTTCACATCCTGCCTATGACATGACATTAATACTAAAAACGCCTCATACCCAATCGAGCGGTCAAAATATACATGCATACGGTCTACCGTCTCACCTTGTAATTTGTAGCCAGTTAATGCGTACCCATGATTTAACTTAATCCGCCGCTTATTATTTGCAGCGTCAGCCGCAGTATCAATATTTACTATATCCTTTGAACCATCTGCTTTATGTACTAGTACTCTTAAAATTCCATCACCATCGCTCTCACCCTTACTACTTGCACTGCCATTAAACGTTCTAACGGAAGGCTTGACTGACAATATTGTTCCAACTTCACCATTACTAATACCGTATCTTAAGCTATTCTCTTCAAATACAACCTGATCTCCTTTCATCAGCGGTAGCATTCTGCCGCCACTGTTAATTTGTACTTCAGCTCCTTTTAATGCTCCGCTATTTTTTAGCTCACCCCTTACTCTTGCGTTAAACTCAGCTACCTTCTCGTGCGTATACGCTCCAATTGCTATACTTCTAATAGCTATTAAATCATCTCGCTTAAGACTATCAATCTGTTCAGTATATGCTTTAGTAAATAATGATATTAAGCTAGTTTTAGCTTCTTCTTCATTATCCTTAATATTAAATACATCTAGTTTTCTGTATATCTCAATGGCGTCAATCATTGCAAAGCGTCCTATAGCTTCAGTCGCTTCCCTGTACTCTAACCGCTCTTGTCTTCTAACTTCAGTAAGCTTTACACCTCCCGCTATCTTACGTGCTTTGTTAAATGCTCCAGTCATACCAACAGCTGTAAACTGGTTGTTATCTCCAACAAGTACTAGCTTTGCTTTAGACCTTAAGACCTCGTGGGCTAAATAGTCCATATTAGCAAGCTCTATCATACTTGCCTCATCAACAATCAGTACGCTCTTGCTATCAAGAACTTCTGCAACTTTGCCGCTGAAGACAGCATCACAACCAATAGATTTTAAATATTCCTCCTCCTCATAATATTTGCTGCTTAAATCTATCTTGAAGTTTCCCCCTTTAGACTCCACGATTTTCTTTCGTAGTAAACTCGTATTATCCGCTTTAATTCCAGCATTGCGGCTCAAAACCTTTGCAGATACGCTGCTTGGTCCAGTACCTACCACCTTAAATCCAGCACCTTTGTACTGCCTCACTATCTCTCGCATCACGAAAGTCTTACCAGCTCCAGGATTCCCTTCGAGTACGCTAATATCAGAGCCATTACAGACCGATAAAATTGCGTTAATTTGCTCTGTACTAAACTTATGGTTCTTGCTGCCAAATACATTAAGATTTAAGCCTAAACTACCTCCTATCTTATCATTAAACTTATTTTGTAGGTGTGTCCCTAATACATTTACTAAATCGCCTATTTGTTCCTTAAGGCTGTTTCTCTCTCCAATAGTGCTTCCTAAAATATTTAGATTATGCTCTTCCTTGGCATTTAACTCTTCTATAGCAGATACATAGCGATGCTCTAAATTTACTCTTGATTTTAAGGCATATAGCGTTCTTCCCATCAAATCTTTTTGGTCCATCAACTCTATCTTGTCAGATACAAGTAGCTGATTATAAAGTCTCAAAAACTCCTCGCCATATTCCTTGTTCAAATGCTCGATAGCTGGGTTATTAGTGCTACTATCTGCTTGGTCATTAACCGCTCTTGCTAATGAATTATTCTTTATACTTTGTGCTGTATCTTCATCACCTACTTGCTCCTGCACTAACCCCTTGCCAAATGCTCTAATAGCTTCTTGCTGCTTAGCAATATCACTATCTTTTGAAACTAAATGCACCATCAAAGCGTCCGATAATGCAATCGCTATATCTTTTTTAGTAAAGACTGGTTTCGTATATGAAATGCGCCCAAATATAATTTCAGGATTCTCTCTTATCTTCCTTGCATTCTCAGCTATTATTTCTTTATTGCGTGCTTCTAACTTCGTCCCTTGCATATGATGAGTTGCGCCCCGATGCTTGGTCGGCTCTTGATCTATCCCAAGTGCCTTATATGATTTAGCAGTTACCTTAAAAGGTAAACCTGCTTCTTCATACACTTTGTTGATTTCAACCTCGCATTGATGTCTTAAATTAGCTAAAAACTTTCTTCTTGACAATTCGCCATCTTTTCTTTTTGCAAATACTACTTCTTCATTTTTTAAACGTTCTAATCTTCTTTCTAAAAACTGAAAATGTACATGCGGATTATTGGAATTATCGTAATGAATATTTACATCACATACTAGACCACGCGCTACTATATATTGCTGTGCATACTCTTCAACTAATTTAATATTTTCTTCCTTGCATACCTCCTTAGGTAATGCAAATTCTATACATCTTGCAATGGTTGAATCTTCCCGCTTTTCTCTTGCTTCTGCTGCGTTCCATAATTGCTCTCTATTGTGTAACCATGCAGCGTATTCAAAGCCTTTAGGTACAGATATCTTGCTATATACTACTCCTTGCTTTTTTGTAAAATCATAAGTAATACTTATTTCCTCACCAGTTTCTTTATCAATAGTTTTGTACACTAATTTACTGGCAGAAATATACGCAGCAGTAGCAACAGCATTCTGTCCTTTGCTTCTTTGTATACACGAACTATGAAAGTGATATGACGCCATTTATTACAATGAGTGTTTTTAAATTATTACTTTACTGGAATATTACTACTCACTAAGCGCACGTATTTTATGTCAATAAAATACCTAAGTGCGCTCTTACGAGAATACTTCCACTACATCATATTTTATCATCTTTTGCAACTTATTTTTACCTGTGTGCTAATAAAGGGTTTTAAGGGGGCTGACTGCCCCCTTAAATGATCCCCCGTAATATCTGTAAGAGAAATATGTGTGATGCTAGCTTTTGCTTGACTCAATATTGTTTTTGCTGGTATAGTTTAGTAGGTGCTAAGCACTTAATATTACATTTAATGTAAAGATTTGAGGAACTATGGCAACTAAAGCTATTGCAACAAGTACTAAACTTGCTAACTTGCAGCAACTTAAAAAAGAACGTATTGCAAAAATAGAAGCACAATTAGAACATCAGCAA
>NZ_CM000772.1:0-66811 GCF_000160735.1 Rickettsia endosymbiont of Ixodes scapularis
AAAAAGAAAATTATTCCTGCTCTTACCGTATCAACATGTATAGTGCTTTATCCAGTCATACTCAAGTTACAGAATTATAATTGGGATGCCATATTTGCATATATTCAGTGCTGTTTTTTAAATATAGAATCTACGATCGAACTATGGGATACTAAAGGCAAGGTGATCCCAGTACGTTGTGTAGATATCTTAAACAATACTGAGTATATAAAAGCCATCTATTCGGGCATAATATTGTTAATATTAACACTACTTGCTATATGTATTATGCCAATGATTGTACTTACAACAGTCTTTCTAATCCATATGATCATCTCAGTGCTCACGATATAATAAATAAGATTATCAGTATTATAATTAATAAACATGGCTTATTATTGGACTAAAGATCATAAATATTATAGATTAACTACTCAAGACAATCTCTTTGGTACTACTGATCTTATATGTAGCTGGGGCACTCTGTACTCTAATCAAGGTAATTATAAAGTGATTCATTGTAACTCACAATATGAAATAGATACGCATATTAAACGTATTACTAAAATAAGAAAAGCAAGAGGGTATATCCTCATACATACAAATAAAGCATAAAATCTCCTAGAGTTTTAAATAAAACTATATGAATAAACAGGATGTTAATGAATATATATCCGGCATTATAGAACGTATTACTTATCATAATCCTGATAATGGATTTTGTGTGTTACGTATTAAGATAAAAGGTCATAGGGATTTAATCACCGTTACAGGTAATGTACCTTCTATACTAGTAGGGGAATATATAAAATGCAGTGGTATTTGGTATAACGATAGAAATCATGGTAAACAATTTAAGGCACATTTCATCAAAGCTTTGCCACCTAATACACTAGAAGGTATAGAAAAATATCTTGGCTCTGGATTGATTAAAGGCATAGGACCATATTTTGCTAAGAAATTAGTATTAGCATTTAAAGATAGAGTGTTTGAAGTTATTGAACATGAGCCATACCTTTTATCTACTGTAGAAGGAATAGGCAAGGTAAGAGCTAATCGCATTTGTAACAACTGGCAAGCACAAAAAGTTATTCGTGAAATAATGGTATTTTTACAATCACATGGAGTTGGTACTACTAGGGCAACTAGAATCTACAAAACATATGGAGATAAAGCGATTGAAATTGTATCAAATAATCCTTATCAATTAGCTAAAGATATCAGAGGTATTGGATTTATTTCAGCAGATACCATAGCTCGTAATTTAGGTATCGATAAGAATTCTTTAATCAGGGCCAAAGCAGGCGTAACCCACGCATTACTTGAAGCAACGTCAAATGGGCATTGTGGCTTACCTAAAAAGATATTACTGCAAAATATTCAAAAATTACTTGAGATAGAACAGGAAATAGTTGAGCAGGCTATAATAGAAGAAGTAGCATCAAATTCATTAATAATTGATACTATTAATGATGTAGAATCCATTTTCTTAACTAGTTATTACATATATGAGAAAAATATCGCTAAAATATTAGTCAATTTAACAAAAACTGCTGTTACTTGGGGCGAAGTAGATACCGATTCTGTTTTACCAATAGAGCAAGATCTAGGCATCACGCTTGCAACAAGTCAAAAAACTGCTATAGAGAAAGCATTGCAACATAAGGTAATGGTTATTACGGGTGGACCAGGAACAGGAAAAACCACATTAGTAAATTCATTACTGAAGACACTTACAACAAAGAAATTAAATATTAAACTATGTGCTCCAACTGGTAGAGCAGCTAAACGCTTAAGTGAAAGCACAGGGCTCGAGGCAACTACTATACATAGATTGCTTGAAATTGATCCTGCTTACGGCGGATTTAAGCGTAGCGAGGAATCGCCATTGTTGTGTGATTATTTGGTAATAGATGAAGCGTCAATGGTAGATATATCACTATTTCATGCATTATTAAAAGCCATTCCACCACACTCAGCATTACTAATAGTCGGGGATGTAGATCAACTGCCTTCTGTAGGTGCTGGGCAAGTACTCAAGGATATTATTAATTCTAAGGTTATACCGACGGTCAAGTTAACTGAAATATTTAGGCAAGCAGCAACAAGTAAGATTATTATTAATGCTCACCAAGTTAATAATGGTATTTTACCTGATCTTACATCTCCCAAAAAAGAATCAGACTTTTATTTTATAGAAGCAGAACATGGAGAAGATATCATTAATAAAATTATTATAATGATAAAGGATCGTATACCAAATAAATTTAATCTTAACCCTATAAATGATATTCAATTATTATGTCCTATGCAAAGAGGCGGGGTGGGAGCTAGATCATTAAATATTGAATTACAAAAGATACTTAATCCTAACTACAGTAGTGGCATAACTAAATTCGGTCAAATTTTTGCTATTGGAGACAAGGTTATGCAAACAGAAAATAATTATGACAAAGAAGTTTATAATGGAGATGTAGGGGTTATTAATAATATTAATGATCATGACCAAGAAATCACAATAAACTTTTATAACCGTGATGTGGTTTATGATTATAGTGATCTTGATCAAATTACCTTAGCATATGCTACTACGATACATAAATCTCAAGGTTCAGAATATCCTGCGGTAATCATTCCATTAACTATGCAAAGTTATATGATGCTTAAACGTAATTTAATTTACACTGCCATCACTCGCGGTAAGAACTTAGTAATAATAATTGGACAAAGAAAAGCACTAGCCATTGCCATTAAAGATAATAAAACTTCTTTACGTTATTCAAAACTGCAGGAATGGTTAATAACTTATTAAATGCAGAAGTTAAGATTTAATACTTAAAAGAAACTATGCAGGCTCCTGAGCAAGATAGCGATAAATAGTGGCTTTTGATAAATTAAATTCTTGCATCAGATTTTTGATTTTAATACCTTGTTCTCGTTTCTCGGAGGTGTCAGAAAGTTTGTGTAAGTTATAAAAATAGTTAAGAATAAAATTAATTAAAACAACTTACATGAGGCTAATATGAAGAATAATTTGGCAAAGAAGGAATATTTCAGGAAATTAAAAAGCAGATAGTAAATAAGATTTTAGAAAAAGAAATGGAATCTCATATAGGTTATGAGAAGCATTCTAAGAATACCAAGGAGTCAGATAATAGACGTAATGGCAATTATGAAAAGACTCTAATAGATCCCGAGGGTCATAAATTGATAGTAGAAGTACCAAGGGATCGGGAAGGAGAATTTGAACCTCAACTAATTCCAAAAGGAGTAAGGAGATTTGAAGGATTTGATGATAAAGTAATATCTTTATATGCTAGGGGAATGACTATTCGAGAAATACAAGGGCACTTAGAAGAACTATATGCCACCAAAGTATCATCTGAGTTAATATCAAAGGTAACTGATGGCATTTTAGAGGAAGTTACTGCGTGGCAGAATAGAGCACTTGATAGTGTATATCCTATAATGTAGATTGTATTCATGTTAAGGCAAGAGACAATCATATAATAATAAATAAAGCAGTTTATCTAGCTATTGGCGTGAATATAGAAGGCAAGAAGGAACTATTAGGTATTTGGATAGGCAAGAATGAAGGATCTAAATTTTGGATGCAAGTAGTAACAGAACTGAAGAATCGTGGTGTAGAACAAATATATGTTGCGTGTGTTGATGGTCTTAAAGGTTTTCCAGAAGCAATAAATAGCATTTTCCCAAAAACCACAGTACAACTGTGTATTGTTCATATGGTAAGAAACTCTGTAAAATACGTATCATATAAAGATTTAAAATTGGTAACAGCTGATTTAAAGGCAGTTTATTCTGCAATAAATGAAGCAGAGGGATTAAGAGAATTACAAAATTTTGCTAAAAAATGGGATGAAAAATATCCAGTTATTTTTGATATATGGCAGAGAAATTGGTCTGGAATAGCTCCGTTCTTTAGCTTTCCGGAAGACATTAGAAAGGCGATTTACACTACTAATGCTATTGAATCAACTAACCGTCAAATTCGTAAAATTATAAAAAATAAGGGGGTATTTCCAGATGATAAATCGATTCAGAAAATAATCTTTTTAGCATTGACAAATGCTTCTAAAAAATGGACAATGCCTATTAAGAATTGGGCCATGGCTTTAAATCAATTTGCTATACTTTGTGATACTAATTTACAAAATTGGGCAAATGGAGAAATCGTACTTACATAAAAAATCTGACAGACCCCGTTTCTCTTTCAAATTCCTTAATTGTTCATGTGTTAAGTATTGCTTCTTCCCAAACTTTACACCTCTCTCCTTTGCTTTTAAGATTCCATCCATTTGCCTATCGGCTCTAATCTCAGTTTCAAATTGTCCTATTGCTCCTAATACATTAAATATTAATCGACCAGTTGCATCTTTAGTATCGATATTTTGATCTAAAACTTTCAGAGAGACAGATTTCTGTTCTAAAATCTCAGCTATTTTACATAGATGTGCTGTAGAGCGTTAGCCTATCTAGTTTTGTGACAATGAATATATCGCCTTCACGTACATAATCTAATGCATTTTTTAGCACACTTCTTGTTCCGTCAAGACCTGATTTCTTTTCTTGAAAGATTTTATCACAATCTTTTAATTTATCTAATTGTACATCTAAGGACTGTCCTGATGAACTAACTCTTGCATATCCTACTTTTGCCATATTTATGTCTCATAATATTTTAAAGGTTATAAGAATAATATAATGAGACATTAATTAAGACAATAGTTTTGTTAGTCTCTTAAAGTATACTTTATAAGAAAGGCAAATTACTTTTTTGAAAGATTTAAATATATCTGATATTTGTTGATATTATTAATATATTAATTATGTCCTTGACAAGAATATATAAATTATCATATTATATGGTACGTTTAGGAATTTAAGGTTGCATTGAATTAATCTAAACCAAATAAAAATGAGGTAAGAAATGAGCTACATTGCTAATTGGTTCAATAATTCAACTAGAGTTGTAAGTAAGGCGAAAAAAACTGTTTCCAATTTTGCCAAGTTCATTAATAAGGTTGAGGCCAAGGTTGCTCACTTAGCAACGGATCTCACATATAAACTTGCTAATGGAAATGACATATATAAAGATCATGAACTTAAAATCATTAAAGAATTAGGTGATGACTGGAAAGTTCTATGTAAATCTTCTGATGATGCTGATACCAATCAAAATGGTTATAAGTCCGTTGTATTTATAAATCAAAATACTAAACAAATACTAATTGCTACTGCTGGCACAGTTCCTACAGACATATATGACTTAAAAGATGATGCTTATATAGGGCTTTGTTCGGGAGGGTGGTAAAAGAAGCTATAAAGTATAGAGATAATGATATATAATATTTTGGATTAGATTAACAATAAATTGATAATGCCATACAAAGAAAGAGCAAGAACAGGTTTACCAAGAAAAACAGATAAGCCAAAATATAAAGTAACCAATTGGTCGCAATATAACCAGAGCTTAAGACAAAGATGGATGATCAGCCTATATTTCCCTAAAGGGGATTTAGAATCTTTATTCATTAATGCCCAACCTTACGTAAAGGGAGACTCTGGTAGAACATCAACATACCTAACCCCATATATTCATCTTATTTACACATTATATCGTTTATTTGGTTTCGTGCAGAGTCAAATAACAGGTTACTTTGAGGATCTGTGGCGAAGTAAAGATCTTAAAATTCCAGTTCCAAGCTTTGGTCATTTATGTGATTTATTTTCAAAGATTCCATTAGAGGTAAAGCAGTTTTGCAATAAACTTGCTCAACGTACCAAGAATGGTGAGTCTATATCTCTGATACTAGATAGTACAGGTCTTAGATTTAGTACGGCTAGTAACTGGTATGCAATGAAATATAATAAAATCTGTAAGAATAAGCCATGGCAGAAAATGCATATTTCTATGAATCCTGAAATGAATATTTATGATGTTGAGATTACTGATTGCCATACTTCTGATATAGAGATGCTAGAGTCTTTAATACCAGAGAATATATCGGTAGATAGAGTAATTGCTGATGGTGCTTACTATAGTATTGAAGGAGTTGAGAAATTAAGTAATTGTGGTATTACACCAGTAATGCCTCCTCCACGTAATGCTAAAATATATGGTCAAGATAACACCATATGGCATGATAGGGTTGTAGGTTATATTAGTAAGAAAGGTAACATTTATGCATTTTATAAAAAATACTGTTATGGGATTAGGGCACGAATTGAAGCTCAAATTTCAAGAATTAAGAGATGTATTAGTTCATCTCTATTAACTAAAAAAATAGCATCACAAAAACGTGAAGCAATTGTTATTGCCAATATTATAAATTTATGGAATTCATTCGGTAAATGTGCTTCCGTAAAAATAGGATAATTCCGTCCAAAAAACCACAACAGATACCCTTCCGAACAAAGCCAATATTAAGCAGCTATTAGATGATGAGCATGTGATGGTAGGAGATAAGAAATATTCATGTCCGCTCAAATACATGAAACATGAGATACAAAATAATATACCAGGCTTTGTAGATGAGCAGCATATATAGCATAGGCAATTAAGATAGTGATATTAATAAAAGGATATGGTAAAGTAATTAGAAAATAGTTATGCCAAGTCCATATTCATATGATTTAAGAAAGGGAGTGATTCAATATATTGAGTCAGGGAAAAGAATAATAGAAGCAAGTCAAGTATTTAATATCAGCCGTAAAGTAATATATGATTGGAAGAAATTAAAGAAAGAAACAGGAGATGTTCAATTAAAAACTGGCTATCAAAAAGGGCATAGTCATAAAATAACAGATATGGAAGGATTTAAAAAATTTTTGGAATCTAATAAAGATAAAAGCAGTCGAGAGCTAGCCATCTTGTATCCTAGTAAAGTGTCAGCAAGAACTATAATAAACATGATTAGAAAAGTTGGTTACAGCTATAAAAAAACTTTTCTTCATCCCAAAAGAAATCATAAATTAAGAAATGAGTTTATAGAAAAGATAACCACCATAGACAAAGATAAACTAGTGTTTTTGGATGAATCAGGAATAGAAGATAATGCGTGTCGAGAACATGGCTGGAGCCCAAAAGGAAAAAGATGTTATGGTGAAAAAGTTTATCAGCACAAACACAGAATTAGTATGATTGCTGGCCTATTTAATAGCAATATTGTAGCACCTCTAATATTTGAAGGCAATTGTAATAAAGCTATTTTTGAGACGTATGTCAAGGATATACTCATTAAAGAATTAAGGGCAGGACAAGTCGTAGTAATGGATAATATTAATTTTCATAAAAACTCTAAGGTAAAAGAATTAATTGAATCGGTAGGGGCAAGTATTTTATTCCTTCCTACTTACAGTCCTGACCTTAATCCTATAGAACATTATTGGTTTAAAATTAAACATCAAATTAGAAAAGATACTAGTAACTTTACATATTTTTTTGATGCTGCTTATCACGTATTACAAAAAGTAACTACCTTACCTGCTTAAGCTATACCAGCAACTATTTCTAAGGTCAAAGCAGAAGTAAAAGAGCTGTGCTTAGAGAAAGAGTTAGAACATACAATGACTATGAGGTTATAAGGATTTGCAAGCATGACTAATAAAGAGCATAATCAACAACAGCAGCAAACAGACTTAGAAAATAGTGGCTCTAATGAGAGACCAAAACATGATGAGTTATTTAAAAAGGTTATAAGTGAACCTGTAGCTGCTCGTGAGTTTCTAGAACATTATTTGCCGGTTTCATTTAAGAACAAGATTAATCTAAATAGCGTAACAATAGAAAAAGAAAGCTTCGTTACTGATGATTTAAGAAAAAGACTCAGTGATGTTGTTTATTCTGTTTCTTTGAAAAATGATAATGTTAAAGGTAGTACTTCTGATAATGTAGATAATGACAAAGGCTTACGTATACGTACTTATAGAGCACCAGTCTAGTAGTGATTACTGGATAGCTTTCAGGCTTTGGCAGTATATGCTTCTTTTATGTGAGAGACATAAGGATGCAAAAAATAAGAATAATCAACAAGACACAGGTAAGTTACCTCTAATATGTCCTATAGTAGTATATGCAAATGATAAACCTTATAATGCACCTAGAAGCTTTTGGGAGTTATTTGAGGATAGTAAAACCGCTAAAGCTTTAATGTCAGATGAATACTTACTTGTTGATTTACAAAAACAAAGTGATGATGAGATAGAGAAAAAGAAACATCTTGGTATGATGGAGTATATGCTTAAACATATCAAGGCTCGTGATATCTTAAATCTTTGGCAAAGTTTACTTGAGAGATTTGAAAGTAGTATTGAAATAGATAAGGCAAATGGCTACATTTACATTAAGTGGTTATTGTGGTATAGTGATGCTAAGGTAGATGAAGATAAACAGCTAGAGCTTGCTCAGATCATAGCAAAGCATTTAAATAAAGCAGACCAAGAGGGACTTATGAGAACTATTGCTGATAAATATATTGATGAGGGCGTGCAAAAAGGAATGGTACAAGGCATGCAGATTGGAGAAGCTAGAGGCATGCAGATTGGTAGAAACGAAGGCATGCAGATTGGGGAAGCTAAGAGAACTATAGAAGTAGCTAAAAATATGCTTTCTAATAATTACTCTATTCCTGAGGTTGCACGTATTACCGGTTTGTCTATTTCTGAAATCAACGACCTCTTGAAATCCTAATTCTTAAGTCAAAGGGGCTTACCCCGGGTCTATCAGATTCATTGTGTAAGTAAGATTTCGCCATTTGGCCCAACTTTGTAAATTTGTATCACAAAGTATAGCAAATTGGTTTAAAGCCACTGCCCAATTCTTAATAGGCATTGTCCATTTTTAGAGGCATTTGTCAATGCCAAAAAGATTATTTTTTGAATCGATTTATCATCTGGAAATACTCCTTTATTTTTAATAATTTTACGAATTTGACGGTTAGTTGATTCAATAGCATTAGTAGTGTAAATCGCCTTTCTAATGTCTGCTGGAAAGCTAAAAAATGGAGCTATACCAGACCAATTTCGTTGCCATATATCATAAATAACTGGATATTTTCTATCCCATTTTTTGGCAAAATTTTGTAATTCTCTTAATCCCTCTGCTTCATTTATTGCAGAATAAATTCTCTTTAAATCAACGATTACCGCTTTTAAATCCTTATATGATACGTATTTTACAGAGTTTCTTATCATATGCACAATACACAGCTGTACTATAGTTTTTGGAAAAATACTATTTATCGCCTCTGGAAGACCCTTAAGACCATCAACACACGCAACATATATTTGTTCTACTATTAGCAACGGAAGTAAAATGATACAGAGCAACGGATAAAAATTGATACAGTATTAAAATACACGAGTTTCGTATTAATAGAGGAACTGAATAGCTGATAGTAACTGGGTTACGAGGATATTAGTAATATTGTTTTTGTTATAAAATGTACTTAAAACTGCATAAATTTTTAGTAAATTGTCTTTTTTGACTATAACTATTAAATTGTAAAACTTGTCACACCTCTTACAAACCTTGAAAGGATAAGCATTATAGCATATTCATTAACCATAATTTAGGCATCTTAATACGAAACTCGCGTTAGATAGTACAGGTCTTAGATTTAGTACGGCTAGTAACTGGTATGCAATGAAATATAATAAAATCTGTAAGAATAAGCCATGGCAGAAAATGCATATTTCTATGAATCCTGAAATGAATATTTATGATGTTGAGATTACTGATTGCCATACTTCTGATATAGAGATGCTAGAGTCTTTAATACCAGAGAATATATCGGTAGATAGAGTAATTGCTGATGGTGCTTACTATAGTATTGAAGGAGTTGAGAAATTAAGTAATTGTGGTATTACACCAGTAATGCCTCCTCCACGTAATGCTAAAATATATGGTCAAGATAACACCATATGGCATGATAGGGTTGTAGGTTATATTAGTAAGAAAGGTAACATTTATGCATTTTATAAAAAATACTGTTATGGGATTAGGGTGCGAATTGAAGCTCAAATTTCAAGAATTAAGAGATGTATTAGTTCATCTCTATTAACTAAAAAAATAGCATCATAAATAAAGCAGTTTATCTAGATATTGGCGTGAATATAGAAGGCAAGAAGGAACTATTAGGTATTTGGATAGGCAAGAATGAAGGATCTAAATTTTGGATGCAAGTAGTAACAGAACTGAAGAATCGTGGTGTAGAACAAATATATGTTGCGTGTGTTGATGGTCTTAAAGGTTTTCCAGAAGCAATAAATAGCATTTTCCCAAAAACCACAGTACAACTGTGTATTGTTCATATGGTAAGAAACTCTGTAAAATACGTATCATATAAAGATTTAAAATTGGTAACAGCTGATTTAAAGGCAGTTTATTCTGCAATAAATGAAGCAGAGGGATTAAGAGAATTACAAAATTTTGCTAAAAAATGGGATGAAAAATATCCAGTTATTTTTGATATATGGCAGAGAAATTGGTCTGGAATAGCTCCGTTCTTTAGCTTTCCGGAAGACATTAGAAAGGCGATTTACACTACTAATGCTATTGAATCAACTAACCGTCAAATTCGTAAAATTATAAAAAATAAGGGGGTATTTCCAGATGATAAATCGATTCAGAAAATAATCTTTTTAGCATTGACAAATGCTTCTAAAAAATGGACAATGCCTATTAAGAATTGGGCCATGGCTTTAAATCAATTTGCTATACTTTGTGATACTAATTTACAAAATTGGGCAAATGGAGAAATCGTACTTACACAAAAAATCTGACAGACCCGGTTTTGGACGGAATTATCCTATTTTTACGGAAGCACATTTACCGAATGAATTCCATAAATTTATAATATTGGCAATAACAATTGCTTCACGTTTTTGTGATGCTATTTTTTTAGTTAATAGAGATGAACTAATACATCTCTTAATTCTTGAAATTTGAGCTTCAATTCGCACCCTAATCCCATAACAGTATTTTTTATAAAATGCATAAATGTTACCTTTCTTACTAATATAACCTACAACCCTATCATGCCATATGGTGTTATCTTGACCATATATTTTAGCATTACGTGGAGGAGGCATTACTGGTGTAATACCACAATTACTTAATTTCTCAACTCCTTCAATACTATAGTAAGCACCATCAGCAATTACTCTATCTACCGATATATTCTCTGGTATTAAAGACTCTAGCATCTCTATATCAGAAGTATGGCAATCAGTAATCTCAACATCATAAATATTCATTTCAGGATTCATAGAAATATGCATTTTCTGCCATGGCTTATTCTTACAGATTTTATTATATTTCATTGCATACCAGTTACTAGCCGTACTAAATCTAAGACCTGTACTATCTAACGCGAGTTTCGTATTAAGATGCCTAAATTATGGTTAATGAATATGCTATAATGCTTATCCTTTCAAGGTTTGTAAGAGGTGTGACAAGTTTTACAATTTAATAGTTATAGTCAAAAAAGACAATTTACTAAAAATTTATGCAGTTTTAAGTACATTTTATAACAAAAACAATATTACTAATATCCTCGTAACCCAGTTACTATCAGCTATTCAGTTCCTCTATTAATACGAAACTCGCGTTATCTAGTATCAGAGATATAGACTCACCATTCTTGGTACGTTGAGCAAGTTTATTGCAAAACTGCTTTACCTCTAATGGAATCTTTGAAAATAAATCACATAAATGACCAAAGCTTGGAACTGGAATTTTAAGATCTTTACTTCGCCACAGATCCTCAAAGTAACCTGTTATTTGACTCTGCACGAAACCAAATAAACGATATAATGTGTAAATAAGATGAATATATGGGGTTAGGTATGTTGATGTTCTACCAGAGTCTCCCTTTACGTAAGGTTGGGCATTAATGAATAAAGATTCTAAATCCCCTTTAGGGAAATACAGGCTGATCATCCATCTTTGTCTTAAGCTCTGGTTATATTGCGACCAATTGGTTACTTTATATTTTGGCTTATCTGTTTTTCTTGGTAAACCTGTTCTTGCTCTTTCTTTGTATGGCATTATCAATTTATTGTTAATCTAATCCAAAATATTATATATCATTATCTCTATACTTTATAGCTTCTTTTACCACCCTCCCGAACAAAGCCGTTTTCTGATAGAGTAAGAGTTTAGTAAATTAAGTTCCTAATCTTAACTTCTCGTTATTAATAATTTTACTTATTTTTTCATAAGCTAATTCTAATTCATCAGTAGTGATTGAATATGGAGGTAATAGATAAATAGTATTACCTAGAGGTCTGATTAATAATCCTGCTTCCAAAAATTTTAGTTTAAGCAATTGATTAAAATTGCTATAGCTACTTTTTAAGGCAAATGCACTAATAGTGCCGAGTACTCTTGAATATTCAATATTTGGACAATTTGCTTTTAAGTATGAAATTCCTTTTTTATGAGCTTGGTAGATAGAATGCACCGCATTTTGCGTTTTTTCTTGCCCCAGCAATTTTAATGACGCCAAAGCTGCGGCACACGCCAAAGGATTAGCCGTATATGAATGTCCATGTGCAAAAGCATAGCTCCATTCATTACTAAGGAAAGCATGATAGATATCATCACTTGTAACTGTAAGTGCAAGAGGTAAAAATCCTCCTGTTATTCCTTTCGAAAGACATAAAAAGTCTGGTGTTAAGCTAACTTGCTCTAGTGCAAAATAAGTTCCTGTGCGTCCAAATCCTGTCATTACTTCATCAAAAATTACCAAAATATCTTTTTTTCTAACTTGTTCTATAACAGTTCGAATAAATTCAGGTCTACACATACGCATACCGCTTGCACCTTGTACTAAAGGTTCAATAATAAGAGCTGCAATTTTATGACTATGCTCATTTAAATATTCATTCAAGACAGATAAAGCATAATCCTCTTTGGATCTTACATTTAAATCTTCATCCCAAGTTTCAGGATATGGAATAGTTAATACCTTAAAAAAGAGGCCAGAGAAAAGGTTATGAAATCCTGAGCGTACTCCTACAGACATTGCTCCAAATGTATCGCCATGATATCCACCTTCAAAGCTTAAGAATAATGTTCGCTCAACTTGATTTTGATTGTGCCAATATTGATAAGCCATTTTTAAAGCGACTTCTACAGAAGTTGAGCCATTATCAGAAAAGAAAAACCTATTTAATTCTTTAGGTAATAATTCACTTAAATTTTCGCATAACTCAACGGCAGGTGCATGGGTAAAGCCTGCAAAAATAACATGCTCGAGTTTTAAAGCTTGATCATAAATACTGCGAGCAATATCGGGATGAGCATGACCATGTAGATTAACCCACCAACTGGAGATAAGGTCAAGATATGCTTTGTTATACTCATCATAAATATAAGAGCCTTCAGCCTTTTTAATAGCAACATTTAGAAAGGCTGTTTTTTCTTGAGTAAAAGGATGCCAAATAATTTTTTTATCACGAGCAGAAAGAGAGGTCATTATCAAATTTTCAATATTTGTTGTAAATTCTGTGTTAAAGGTATTTTTCTTAAAACATCCTTATTAATTTCAGGTAAATAAGGAAACTGAATTAAAATTTTTGTTGCGCCGTAAAACTCTATCGCATCACAATTATATTGATTTAACTTACCGCTGACAACACATCCTAGTATTTCTATATTTCTGCTTTTTAAAGCCTCTAAACTTAATAAAGTATGGTTAATAGTGCCAAGCTCGGAACTTGCAACAAGAATAACAGGTATAGAAAGAAGCTTTATTAAGTCAATCATTAAATAATTCCGGTTAATAGGAACTAATAATCCGCCTGCACCCTCTATAATTAAATTCTTAGTTTTTGGTAACTGAATTTTGCTTATATCAATTTCTTTATTCTCAAACATTGCAGCCAGATGAGGTGATAATGGTTCTTGATAAAGATATGTTTCTTTATGTATCTTGCTATCTGTAAAACGGGATATAGTATTACTATCAGTGCCTTCATAACATCCAGTTTGAATCGGTTTAAAATATTCGTACCCAGTATGTAGACATAGCCAACTAGATATAAAAGTTTTACCTATGTTTGTATCTGTACCTGTAATAAAAACTTGCATTATAACCTTTTCATTATTCCAAAAAATATTTTATACGTTATGCTAAATTCCTGATCATGATTTTTAATGAGATTTTTTATTTTATTTAGAGGTATTGTTGTAGAGCTTGTGCCAGCACCTAAGTTTTGTAAATATTTTACAAAGAAATAAGCATTTTTGAATGTTAGCTGAAAATCTTTGATGCTAAAATGATAATTACTTAGTTCAAAATTTAATAAAAAACTGACTAAATTTTTTTCAATCGGATATTGTTTAAGCACTGTAGGTAACCCATAATCTTTTAGAATATCCTGCCACTCTTTAAAAGTTCCATCAAGTAAGCAAGAAAAAGAAAATATTTTTGACTGCGCATAGAATTTTTGAAGTGTCGCCTCTAGATTACTCACCCATTGCAGTGCAAAATTACTAATGATAAGATCATGATTCTGAAAATCTCCATATTCCATATCACTTATATAAAAATTAAACTTCTTAAGTTTACAAAATTTATTCTGCACTATTTTTATCATGTTTGGTGCAATATCATTAAGTGTATACGAAGACTCAGAATAATATGATAATAAATCTTCCGTTACGTATCCTGTGCCTGTTCCTAAATCTAGAATCGTTTCCGGATAGAATTTGTGGTCAAATTCATACAATTTTGTAACTAAAATATGTGCGCTTTCTTTTTGAACATTTGCTACATTATCATAAGAATTACTTGCGGTATCAAATCTTGTCTGAATTTTTCTTTTAATCAGTACCATTTAAAAAGCTCATTATTCTTTGATAAATACTCTTTGCTTCTAACCATCCAAGTAGATGCATACCCATATCCATCATTTGGATATTAATATTAGGGTATATGTGAAAATTATCAAATAAAATTTCAGGAGGAACGATAACATCATTTTTAGAACCTATAATAAGTGTTCGTATTTCAGTCGGAATATAGAATTCATTATATAAAAATTCTAAATCATTTAAGGCTATTTGTTTATTAATATTTGCTATTCTTTCCCTTTCAAACACGCCACATCTTTTATAAAAATTTTTTAGAGTGTTAATTGGTGATGCTATAAAATGATCTGTTAAAGTTTGTAATTCATATTTTCTTACTAAATGTAATTTTTGATCATTACCAAGAAAATTTATAAAACTATTAAGTCCTATCAAATAATCAAAGTTCTTATTCAGTGTTAAAAGTTTAGCAAGTCCCAAAGAATGACCAATTCCTATCAATTCAACATTGTTAGTTTCTAAATTAGGTTCAAATTTTTCTCCAAAATATCCTAAATCTAAATATATACATTGTTCTCCTAAAAAATAGGGAGTCAAATTCTTCCAGAAATTTTTATCAAAGCCAAATCCATGGCAAAAAATAAAGCATCTTTTCATAAAGTTTTAAATACTTTAAGAAGCTGTTCTATATCTTGTTTTTTATGACTTACATTAAGCGCAATACGGATGCGTGATGATCCAGGAGGGACAGTTGGTGGTCTAATGCAAGAAGTAATAATCCCATTTCGTAACAGATTTTCTTTTGCCTTAGTCGCTAATTCTTCTGTACCTAAAATAATTGGAATAATATGCGAAGATGATAGACCAATATTAAAACCTAGATTTGTAAGACCTTCTCGCAAAGTAGCGCCTAAGGAAAATAAATACCTACGTTCCTGTTCAAAATCTTTTATCATATCCCAAGCTTTACTTGCAGCACCTATTACCATAGGAGAACTCGCAGTAGAATAAATAAAACCTGGAGCTTTGTTTATTAAATAATCTTTTAATATTTGGGTGCAAGCTATATAACCTCCACTACCTCCTAAAGCTTTGCTAAAAGTCCCCATGATAAGATGAGGAATATGTTTTATATTAATTATCGTTGATAAACCATATCCATAATGACCAATAATACCAGTAGCATGCGCTTCATCTAAATATAAAAAAGCGCGATGCTTTTCAGCTAAAGCTACTATTTCATGAATAGGCAAGATATCTCCGTCCATTCCAAAAATAGTTTCTGTGACAATAAATTTTGGCTTTTGGTCATTTTCGTGTTTATTTAGAAGAGAGGATAAATGTTCTATGTCATTATGGTGGTATCTAATAAGCTCAGCGCCACTTAAAAAAACTGCTTGATATAGACTAGAATGATTTAATTTATCAAAAAATACTAGAGGTCTTGCGTTTAGAATTTTTGAATCAAGTAAACTAGATAGAACGCTAAAATTTGTTTGAAAGCCAGAATTAAAGATAAGGGCTGCCTCTGTTTGCTTGTCTTGTGCAATTCTATTTTCTAAAGATTCAAATAATTTATTATTGCCTGAAAGCAATCTAGAACCAGTAGCTCCAGCCCCAAAATCATCTAAAGCAAGTTTTGCTGCCTTAATAATTTCAGGATGATGACTTAAAGCAAGGTAATCATTTGTAGAGAAATTTAAGTAAGATTTTTGGTCTAGATATTTTAGATCTGGTAATTTACGATATTTTTCTGTATTATATAGCGTAGATAAATATTGTTTATATAATTCATACATTTAAATTCACGCTTATGCAAAAAAAATGGACTTTACAACAGGCAAAAGAAATTTTCAATTTATCTTTAATAGAGCTTCTTTATGAAGCTCAAAAAATACACAGAGATTATTTTATTCCTGCTACAATACAAATCAGTACTCTTTTAAATATAAAAACAGGAAGTTGTCCAGAAAATTGTTCTTATTGTCCTCAGTCTGCACATTATAACACAGGTTTAAAAAAAGAGCCACTTATGAAAAAAGAAGAAGTGGTTGCTGCAGCTAAAAGAGCAAAAGATGCAGGAAGTAGTAGATTTTGTATAGGGGCTGCATGGCGTGGACCACGAGATGAAGATTTAAAAATTGTTTGCGAAATGATAACAGAAGTCAAAAAGCTAGGTTTAGAAACATGTGTAACTCTTGGGTTATTAAAAGATTCTCAGGTACTTATGCTTAAAGAATCAGGGCTTGATTTTTATAACCATAATATAGATACTTCACCTGAATTTTATGATCAAATAATTACAACTCGTACTTTTGAAGATCGCTTAAATACATTAGAATTAGTCAGAAAATCTGGTATTAAGGTTTGTTGTGGTGGTATCATAGGTATGGGTGAAACAAATGAAGATCGTATAAAAATGCTGACTCTTCTTGCAAATTTAGAGGAATCGCCAGAATCTGTTCCCATTAACAAACTGATAAAAATTCCAGGCACACCCCTTGAAAATCAAGAAGATATAGATCCTTTTGACTTTGTTCGAACAATTGCACTTGCCAGAATATTAATGCCTAAATCTTATGTTAGACTTTCCGCAGGGCGTGAGCAAATGTCTGATGAATTACAAGCTTTATGCTTTATGGCAGGAGCAAACTCTATATTTTATGGTGAAAAATTACTCACCGCGGGTAACCCTATTCCAGAGCAAGATAACCAATTGTTTGAACGACTTGGCTTAAAAAAAGCCTGATAATGCAATAGCTTATTACAGCAAAGGCAACTCTTATAATTTTTTAAAACAGTACGACGAAGCAATTAAGTGTAGTAATAAAGCAATATAATTAGATCCTAAGTATGCCCCTACATTTTGCCATAAAGGTTATGCGTTATACGGACTTAAAAAATACCAAGAAGCAATTATAGAGTATAACAAAGCCATGGCCCTAAATATGAGAATGCAATCGTAGATAAAAGGATGGTACTAGACGCTATAGCATGTCAAGCAAGAGATAAAGATTTTGAAGTATTATTAGAGAACACGCCACCATCGCCCGGAGCACGAAAAGTAGCAGAGCAGAAAATAGCAAGCTTAAAAAGTTTACAGAATGGTAGTAAACGCGAGTTTCGTATTAATAGAGGAACTGAATAGCTGATAGTAACTGGGTTACGAGGATATTAGTAATATTGTTTTTGTTATAAAATGTACTTAAAACTGCATAAATTTTTAGTAAATTGTCTTTTTTGACTATAACTATTAAATTGTAAAACTTGTCACACCTCTTACAAACCTTGAAAGGATAAGCATTATAGCATATTCATTAACCATAATTTAGGCATCTTAATACGAAACTCGCTTAAATAGTGATGTATTTGTCGATAAGAGCTTAATGATCAAAGAATTGCTGGAAGACAGCGGAGAGGTAATTTTAATCACAAGACCAAGACGCTTGGGTAAAACTTTCCCAATAGGGTGTTCTGACGTAGAACCCCAGATTTTTTTGATTTCAAGAAATTGAAATTTTTGCTTCTCGTTTTTCAATATATTCTTTAAGTGATAAATATTTGCCATATTCAAGATGGGTAGAAATAATTTTATGTAATGGCACGCCAAGTTTATACAAATGAAAGATTTTTTCTTGATCGTTATCATACATTGATTTTTGTAATGTTCCTTTAGGTTTACCAAGTTTAATGCCTTTTGCTACCCTAGCACGTAAGCCTTCTTTAGTACGCTCCGATATAAAATCACGTTCCAACTCTGCTGTCATAGAAAATACGGTGATTAAAATTTTGTTGGTAACATTATTTTTGTCTTTGGGATTTAAGTCTAGGTTTTGCTTGATAAGAATAAGCCTCGACTGTTTCTCTTGTGTAATTGTTTCAACAATATTCAAGGTTTCTTTGATTGAGCGTCCCAAACGTGATAATTCAGATGCGATTACAATATCTTTAGGTGACAATTTTTCTAATAATTCATCTATGCGTCTTTTAGCAGTAGATTGACGTGATGACATCTCAAGCTCAATCCATTCATCAACTATAAATTTATGATCCATACCATATCGGCTAATCATATTTTTCTGACTCTCTAAATTTTGTTCATGAGTGCTAACACGAACATATCCATAAATCATCCTAAAATACCTTAATTTTGATTGATTTTGTCTTAACGTATTTTATAGTACTTTCACTAAAATAATAGTTTTTCATACAATGAATCTTTTTGATATAAAAAAGATATTTATATAATGGACATTATAAGCATAATAAATACAATATGTATAACTAAAGAACCCTCAGCTATAAGCTGAGGGGTTATAAAGTGGAATCGATTAGAAATCGATCATCATTCACAGGTTCACCTTCCTGTTCATCAATATAGTGCTGTATCATTTCATCAGTTATATTACCTGAACTGACCGCCATATAGCCCCTAGCCCACAAATGATTGCCCCAAAATTGTTTTCTTAAATGAGCAAATTCTTGCAATAAAATTCTTGAGCTACTACCTTTTAAATACTGTACTAACTTGCTAAGAGATATTTGTGATTTATATGAGATAAACATATGCACGTGATCACATGATATTTTCCCTGAAATTATATATACTTCATGTTCCATACAAATCTGCCTTAGTAAATCTCTAGCCCTTTCCGCTACTTTGCCTATCAATACTCTCTTCCTATATTTTGGTATCCATATAAGATGTACTTTTAAATCATACTGACTATGACTATTCTTTCTATAACTTCTCATGTTTCTTGATATAAATTCATTGCTAAAGCAATTTCATTTTATAACAAAAACAATATTACTAATATCCTCGTAACCCAGTTACTATCAGCTATTCAGTTCCTCTATTAATACGAAACTCGCGTTTAATTGTTCGGTTGATCAGATATTAGGTAGACGCAACTTTTTACCTGCAATAAATTTGACAGTATCTTTTAATAATCTGGACTTACATGATATAAATTCTAATCTCTGTAATTTTTTAAAAGAAAAAATAGCTCAAAATGATATATCAACTTATGTTTTAAGCCTTACTACATGACAATTTTTAGAGATGTAAGGACTAAAGGATTGAATTTTGCTGATAATTCATGATGATAACAGGGAAAGAACTTGGTTTACATATGAAAGATCATTCCGCCCCTCTAGTCGAATTATTACAAAAACATATTTCGCTTAATTTATCAAGAGCAAAATGTTTAGGATTATTTATCATTTCAATGCTTAACAGCAGGACAGTAAACATGTCATTGTTATGCAATAGAATGCCATCTGGGATTAAAGCAGCTTCATGGTATAGAAGGATGCAAAGATTTATCTCTGAAATCTCAATATCATGGAGAGTATTACCTGTTATGTTAGTCATGATGACTGGGTTTGAGCAGGAGCAAAAATGGGTATTGTGTTTAGATAGAACGAATTGGAAATTTGCTTACTACATGACAATTTTTCATTTTATCATCTTTGGATATTGGAATATCAAGGACAACAGCTGTATCCAACGTACTAATTGAGTAGAAATATTATACAAGATATTAACCAATGTATCTAATCCAACACGAAATATACTATTTTGCCTATAACCATGTTTTTTAATAACTATTGGTTTATCTAAAACTATAATCTCTCCAGTTTGATAAGCTAGGCAAAATGCAATAGACAATATTTGCATCAATGTATCTAATCGTAAATCATTAGTAATATGAGTTGCTTCACAGTTGAATCCTGCTGATTTAAAAGCTTTGAACATTGTTTCAATTTGCCATCTTTGAGCATATATCTCAGCAGGATTTTTGATCTCATCACTATGTATTAAGACTGCAAGTTCACTCTTCTTATTTCTGATCCCTACTACATTAAATATTTCACCTTTTGTATCAATTCTACGTTGTGACAAACTCACATGCGATCCTATGGCTAGAGGGCGAAATAACTCTTGTATTTTAACCATTTTTCCCCTTACATTACTGATATATTGTCCATTTTCTCTAACTCGAAAAACGTATCTTATTTGAATTTTTGCTCCTGCTCAAACCCAGTCATCATGACTAACATAACAGGTAATACTCTCCATGATATTGAGATTTCAGAGATAAATCTTTGCATCCTTCTATACCATGAAGCTGCTTTAATCCCAGACGGCATTCTATTGCATAACAATGACATGTTTACTGTCCTGCTGTTAAGCATTGAAATGATAAATAATCCTAAACATTTTGCTCTTGATAAATTAAGCGAAATATGTTTTTGTAATAATTCGACTAGAGGGGCGGAATGATCTTTCATATGTAAACCAAGTTCTTTCCCCGTTATCATCATGAATTATCAGCAAAATTCAATCCTTTAGTCCTTACATCTCTAAAAATTGTCATGTAGTAAGGTTTTAAGCAAAAATATTGGTTTTAGTAAAACAACAATACATTGTTTTTTAAAAGCAAACTCTCATCATAAAATGCTTAGCACTAATGTCATTATAGCAATTGCTGATTATTTTAATGTCTCTGTGGATTACATAATAGGACGCTATCCTACAAACAACCAATAACTTTCATTATGTATTACAAGTGTATTATTATTTTGCTAATCTTTATTACTTTAAATTATCACTTATGTATCACAATTGTATGTAACTTACTAATTGTTATCTAGACAATAATTTAATTTTGTGGTACGTGTGTATTACACTTGTATCACATGGAGATTGTGTATGTCATCTAAAATTATTGCAATAATAAATCAAAAAGGCGGTGTCGGTAAATCTACTATTGCTGTTAATCTTTCCTTTGGTTTATATAAGAAAACATCGCGCGTACTACTTATAGACCTTGATCCTCAGGCTCATTCTAGTTGTATATATTGCCCGGAAACAGTTTCATATGATAAAACAATTGCTACTGCTTTTATTAATAAGAAGATAGATATTAATAATCTAATATTAGAAGCAATAGTACATAATGAAAAATTAAATAATTTAAAAATTATTCCTTCTAATATAAAACTTGCAACTGTTATTGAGCAAATTAGTAGTACTGTTTACAGAGAGAGAATATTACAAAATCACTTAAATAATATAAAAAAAGATTATGATTACATAATTCTAGATTGCCCACCAACGCTAGGAATTTTAGCCGTAAATGCTATATATTGTGCAAATTCAATAATTATTCCTACAAATTATGGGAGGTATTCACTAGATGGAATGGCTGACTTATTAACAGCGATACAGGAAATAAAGGAGGATCATGATTATAAATTTTTTATTTTAAAAAATTTATATGAACAAAAAAATTCTCAAACTAATAGGTACATTAATGAACAGTTAAATGCTCTGGATGAACATTTATTAACGACTATTATTAGAAAAAATGAAGCGATTAACCAAGCCCAAATTAATAACCTTCCTATACAAATATTTAATAATTCTTCAAAAGGTGCACAAGATTTTAGTTTACTAGTAGAAGAGGTAATACATTATGCATAAATCTAAAATAAATCCATTAGCAGAAAGTAAACTTTCAAAAACTGTTGCAAAAATAATTGCAGAAAAACCTATAGAAAAAAGTGGATTTATTACCTCATCCAATAATAAAACAACGCATTATAAGACAAAAACCTTTCGTTTAAGACAACTAGATGCAGAAAATCTTATAAAAATTGTTAAAGTAGTTAATAATCATAATTATAGAAAAATGTATTCAGATTCTGAAGTTATTAGAGGTTTAATTAATTTTATATCAGATAATTTAGATTCTAATATAAAAAAACTAACTAGCTATATCAATTCCTCTTCATAACAAGATAATATTACCTGTGTATTACTAATGTAATACGTATATTATAAAATATAGTTAAAAATATTACAAAACATATAAATAAATAATATTTTTTGTTGTATTATAAAAATAACTGCTGTAGTGTATATTAACGCGAGTTTCGTATTAATAGAGAAACTGAATAGCTGATAGTAACTGGGTTACGTGGATCTTGATAATACTGTTTTTGTTATAAAATGTACTTAAAACTGCATAAATTTTTAGTAAATTGTCTTTTTTGACTATAACTATTAAATTGTAAAACTTGTCACACCTCTTACAAACCTTGAAAGGATAAGCATTATAGCATATTCATTAACCATAATTTAGGCATCTTAATACGAAACTCGCGTATATTAAAGTCTAATTTAAAATGATGTATCTAAGTGAACAAAAAATCTACTTCTGATAGAAAAGTTAAAATTTCAATTAACATACCCGAAAGGTTATTAATAGAATTAGATAATTATAGGACTCAGGAAAATCAAGACAGATCTATTTGGATTACTAGTGCTATAATGGAAAAATTAGCATCTATAAAACTACAGAAGCATAAGGAATAAAATAGAGGAGTTAAGTTTCTAAATATATAGAAACCCAACACCCACAAGAATGAAGATATTTTAAATAAAATGCATCCAACATTTTGCTATCTACATTTGTATGTGTATCACTTTTTTATAAAAAAGTCAAGGGTTTTAGGTACTTAGCTCCATAAAAGGAGCATAGAATGCAATTATTTTATCCACTTGGCCACCCAAGTGAGGATATAGGTATACATAAATACCTTAATACCACAAAGAATCAATCATACATACCAATAACTGGATGTATCTTATCGCACATATTATCAAGCAAAGAGTTATCTTCTCAAGAGAAGATGTATTATATCTTAGCTGATTCTCTTTCTTGTATTAACTCATCTAAAGGACTCAATAGATCTATATCACTACCTGCTAAAAGCTGGGCAGAAAGATTATTTTGCTCTAAATCTGAAATATTTGTATTACAGAAATCCCTTGAAGATAAAGGGTATTTCCTTATATATAGAGATAAGAACGATAAAGGACAAAATAATCGTAATACTATCACTACAACTATTCCTACTCAGGTTTTTAATGATCTTAAATATGAACCTGATAGATTTGATTTAGGTATTGCGGATGATATAGATGATAAAGTTATTGATAACTCTCAGTCAGATAATATTGATTCTATAGATAAAACATTCATACCTACCTTAGAAGGAAAGAGACAACATCTTGAAAAAACTAAGATGTTTATTAGAGTCCCTTATCAGTTCTTAAAACAATTAAATTCTAATTGTAGTATTTCTGCAACATCTAAAGTGATCATGATTTATCTTTTTACGAAGATTTATAAATTTTCTGTTAATAAGTACGATTATGACGATTCTGATAGTGCTTTAACTCATAATTCCTACTCTATTGTTATATCATATCAAGAACTACAGAAAGAGCTTAAATTACATCGAAATAGTATTTCTAAAGCATTAAAGGATTTAGAATATAATAATCTTATCAATAGATATCAGATAGTTATAAAAAGCGATGATGATTATAACAGCAGAGCCGATAAATCTTTATGGAAAATATCTCTTCTAAATGTATCTCGTGTAACTAATCACAATAATCTACATGAACAAAAAGGGAAGGAAGAGCAGGAAGAACAAATTGATCAGCAACAAATAGTACAAAGTACTACAAGCACAATAATCAAGACTTATGATCAAGCAAGTGATGTATGTATAAATCGCGCCCTGGAATCCTTGCAAGAAAAGGGATGCACCAAATATGACCCTCCTTGCACTGATTCTGGTCAATTATATATTAAAAACTTTGTAATAAAAAATAGTATTATTGAAAATATAGATGCAAATTATCTGAATTATAAAAATTTATCTGTAGATAATTCTTCAGAGACTCTTCAATTAAAAGAAAATGCTAAAAAAGAGTTTTTAGAAAACGAGCAAAGCTCGTTTCCATCTGTATCTTATAATAATTATTTTGAAGATTCTATTGGTGCTAAACAACCTTGTTCTAATATACACCCCAAAGCTGTTACAAGAATAATTAAAAATATATCTGAAAATAGATACTTCTACCCTCTATCAGAAAAAGACATAAGTACGCTTAACTTTAGAGCAAATAGGGAATTTAGTAATAACTTCGTAAATCAGTTACTGTTAAAGCTCTATATCAAATATCCTGAGAAGAGATTTAAGAACAAATTCATATTCTTAAGCTATATGGTGAAGATACTAGCAAATGAGAAGCATCAAGAACCGCTTGTCAATCATACTAGCTTCAGATTTGGCTGTAACATAAATGCCGAAGAGAAAGATAAGTTAGAATATGAGAAATATTTAAGTGCAATAGAGGGCTCATTTGATACCAGCAAAGAAATGCAAGTCAGGAAGAAGATAGCCGGAAGATATGGTACAGAAACAGCATATAAAATATTAACACAGGTAGAGTTTAAGACAAACCAATACAATAGCTTTGTTACTGCATTAGTTCCGAACAGTTTGGATTTAAGCGAGCGACAAATAGAAATATTAAGCCAGCAGCTAGAAGCAGTATATGGCATTAATGGGTATTACGTGGATATAGTTGAGGATTCAGAAAAAGAGTTAGAGAAAGGAGAAGAACCAAAAACAAGCAACGAATTAGCTAAAGGAAAAAAAATAAAAATAAAAGACCGAGTTAATGTATCTAAAACTCCTATTTTTTCTAAAATACCGGAAGGTGTATCATTAAGTGCTATTCCATCAAACACAGCATGGCACACTATCAGGCAAGGCTTAATTGAGGAGTTAGGGGAAGATATAGATAGGGCATGGTTTTCAAGAGCTGTAGCTGTGGAATGCAAAGAAACTAGCACACTAATACTTACCATGCCAACAAGGTTTATGGCTGATTGGGTGCGAAATAACTATTCACATGTGATACGAAGATTTGCAGATAGTGTAGGGGTTAAGATGGTGGAGTATGGATATATGTATGATATTTTATAGTATTTAAAGATTATAGAAAAGAATAAAATCCTAACACGCTTCCTCCAACTTATCAAACCAAAGGAAAGATTAACAGCAATAGTAGATTTACCGACACCGCCTTTTTGATTTATTATTGCAATAATTTTAGATGACATACACAATCTCCATGTGATACAAGTGTAATACACACGTACCACAAAATTAAATTATTGTCTAGATAACAATTAGTAAGTTACATACAATTGTGATACATAAGTGATAATTTAATTGGCAAGGTTTTCATATTTATCTAGAACTCCAGATAAAATAACGGAGTTATAGTAAATAATCGCATTAGCAAGCAGTCTACCGCATAATTTCTACATCAATATCTGTTTTACCATGTAATTGTTTTTTACCACCAACTTTTGCAATAGCAGCTCGTAATTGGTGATATGATTCAATTCTATTTTGTGATTTGCGTACAGTTTTCTGTAATTGGCTATCCATCAGATATTTTAGTGTATAGATACTTCTTACTAATTTATCGTACTCAAAAACAGCTCTCCGCAAAGCATTTTCTGGTGATAAGTGACATAATTTTTTAATCAAATTAGCTTGATTCATTTCTTTTAGTGCCAAGGTGGCAACAAGTTGATCAATACTACTTTTTTGTTCAATAATAACTTGGATATCAATCTGAGCAATGGGTTTAATTAAGCAATGTGCGTATTCTTTAATATCATCCCCGCAATACAGATTTTTTAGTTGATCATTGAGGTTGGTGAATCTTGGATTTAACCCAGCTCCAAACCACTTCATGATTGCAAAGTTTGCTTTGTTGATAACATGCATATCACCAGTTATCACTCCTGGAATAATTTCTGAGGTATTGTTATGCCAAATATCAAACACAAAGTAACTTTAATATTCATGTGTGCCAATAAGCTCACATTGCAATGGTATATGATTTGCAAGAATAGTGTAAGCACTAACACCTTGACCTTCTCGCAAATACTTACGTGAATAACGTGCTTTGATATTGGGCGTATCCAGTTCAAATTTCTGACCATCAACGCTGCTATAAAGTAATTCTAAATCTAAAGAATAATACGGAAAAATCTTAAGCTTTGAGATAGCATTGCTTATTATGTCGTTTGCTTCTTTCAATGTTGATAACCGTAAATACTGCTGATAACTTGTTTCAAGTGTGCGGTATGAAATATCACTAATTTGAGACATTTTATAATTGCCGTGGTTAAAAGCTTGAGCAAGAATTGTAGCGATTAGTTTATCCTTATTGTTTGGTTCTTGTTTAGCATAACGAGGCTGCAAAGTGGTAAAAGCTGATAAAAAATTGCAATTGTTATTCACAAAGTTTAATACTTCGCTAATTTCACAAAACGGTAATTGTTTGAAGAATTTGTTTTGTATTTTTTCATCCTTACTTGTAACTTTTCTGAGCTTTATCAATTTGTTGCCACTTAAATTCTTGCTTGCGGTGCAGCTTATTAAGCATCTTTTGCCCAAGAACTTGAATATCTTCTTGAGACATAATTTTAAAAGCATGATCACGTACTTTGACAAATAACGTCGTATCGTTAAATTGCTCATCCACATAAAGCAATAGTAGGTTTCCTATTTTTTCTTGTGATTCTGTTGCTTCATCGACAAAATGAGTTTTTACTTTGTCTCGAATAGTTTTTTCAAATCTCTTTACTTGGTAGATAAAGGCTTCTACTAAATTATCACTTAATTGCTGATAGCGTTTAAGCACGTAACATAAAATATATAAATAATCCTGGTTGTACCGCAACTTACGTAAGTTACTAATACTGTAATAATGAGCAAGATTGACATAACTATCAATATTCTGCCTTGAAATATCTAATTTTAGTATCACGTCTATAGCAGTGCTATATAGAGGTTCTAAGGTGCTATATTTTTGTCGTTCCTTTAGCATCATTTTAAAGCCAAAATTTTTAGCATCTTGCTTAAACCCGGCTAGTGTTGAAATAGTATTTTCACTTACCATCAATTGATCTAGAGCCTCTTTATGTTCACTCTTTAGCTCTCTATCTAGTATAGCACTGATACGTTTACGTTCCGCAGTAAGACTTTTACTGACTATAGCTTGTAGAGTAGTATAAGCTGGGCGTACCACTTTGATGTTATTTAAAAAAGCAATTAGCTCACGTGCTATAAAATTAGGCGAAATATCACGTTTTATTATTTGAGTTGCTTGGTTTAGGAGTACCTGCAGGAAGTCTTTAGTCCAGAATCGGTAACCAAAGAAACCTATAATTTCTTTACGTTGAGTGTAATATTCATGATTAGTGATAGAAATTTTAGATAAATTTTTATCATCAAAATAATGGTATATAATAAACTGCAAGTCCTCTTGTGGAATATTTTCCCATGAGAGTTGAAAAAATATCTTTTTTGCTTTAAAATAGCCAAGTTGTAATGCATAAAAAACATTGATATGGGTGTGTAGACTGCTTGTAATATTTACAATCTCACTTTCAGAAAAACTAAAATATTCTCTTCGTTGTTTATTATTAAAATCCGGTATTCCATACAAAGCAAATTTTCCACTTCGGAAAAAAATAGCTAAATTTTTATCTTGGGTCATAATTAATGTCCCCCTTCGGGGATAAGAAATCCCTCGCCTTCAGGCGAAGGGAAGATATAATGAAATTGCTTTAGCAATGAATTTATATCAAGAAACATGAGAAGTTATAGAAAGAATAGTCATAGTCAGTATGATTTAAAAGTACATCTTATATGGATACCAAAATATAGGAAGAGAGTATTGATAGGCAAAGTAGCGGAAAGGGCTAGAGATTTACTAAGGCAGATTTGTATGGAACATGAAGTATATATAATTTCAGGGAAAATATCATGTGATCACGTGCATATGTTTATCTCATATAAATCACAAATATCTCTTAGCAAGTTAGTACAGTATTTAAAAGGTAGTAGCTCAAGAATTTTATTGCAAGAATTTGCTCATTTAAGAAAACAATTTTGGGGCAATCATTTGTGGGCTAGGGGCTATATGGCGGTCAGTTCAGGTAATATAACTGATGAAATGATACAGCACTATATTGATGAACAGGAAGGTGAACCTGTGAATGATGATCGATTTCTAATCGATTCCACTTTATAACCCCTCAGCTTATAGCTGAGGGTTCTTTAGTTATACATATTGTATTTATTATGCTTATAATGTCCATTATATAAATATCTTTTTTATATCAAAAAGATTCATTGTATGAAAAACTATTATTTTAGTGAAAGTACTATAAAATACGTTAAGACAAAATCAATCAAAATTAAGGTATTTTAGGATGATTTATGGATATGTTCGTGTTAGCACTCATGAACAAAATTTAGAGAGTCAGAAAAATATGATTAGCCGATATGGTATGGATCATAAATTTATAGTTGATGAATGGATTGAGCTTGAGATGTCATCACGTCAATCTACTGCTAAAAGACGCATAGATGAATTATTAGAAAAATTGTCACCTAAAGATATTGTAATCGCATCTGAATTATCACGTTTGGGACGCTCAATCAAAGAAACCTTGAATATTGTTGAAACAATTACACAAGAGAAACAGTCGAGGCTTATTCTTATCAAGCAAAACCTAGACTTAAATCCCAAAGACAAAAATAATGTTACCAACAAAATTTTAATCACCGTATTTTCTATGACAGCAGAGTTGGAACGTGATTTTATATCGGAGCGTACTAAAGAAGGCTTACGTGCTAGGGTAGCAAAAGGCATTAAACTTGGTAAACCTAAAGGAACATTACAAAAATCAATGTATGATAACGATCAAGAAAAAATCTTTCATTTGTATAAACTTGGCGTGCCATTACATAAAATTATTTCTACCCATCTTGAATATGGCAAATATTTATCACTTAAAGAATATATTGAAAAACGAGAAGCAAAAATTTCAATTTCTTGAAATCAAAAAAATCTGGGGTTCTACGTCAGAACACCCTATTGGGAAAGTTTTACCCAAGCGTCTTGGTCTTGTGATTAAAATTACCTCTCCGCTGTCTTCCAGCAATTCTTTGATCATTAAGCTCTTATCGACAAATACATCACTATTTAAGCGAGTTTCGTATTAAGATGCCTAAATTATGGTTAATGAATATGCTATAATGCTTATCCTTTCAAGGTTTGTAAGAGGTGTGACAAGTTTTACAATTTAATAGTTATAGTCAAAAAAGACAATTTACTAAAAATTTATGCAGTTTTAAGTACATTTTATAACAAAAACAATATTACTAATATCCTCGTAACCCAGTTACTATCAGCTATTCAGTTCCTCTATTAATACGAAACTCGCGTTTACTACCATTCTGTAAACTTTTTAAGCTTGCTATTTTCTGCTCTGCTACTTTTCGTGCTCCGGGCGATGGTGGCGTGTTCTCTAATAATACTTCAAAATCTTTATCTCTTGCTTGACATGCTATAGCGTCTAGTACCATCCTTTTATCTACGATTGCATTCTCATATTTAGGGCCATGGCTTTGTTATACTCTATAATTGCTTCTTGGTATTTTTTAAGTCCGTATAACGCATAACCTTTATGGCAAAATGTAGGGGCATACTTAGGATCTAATTATATTGCTTTATTACTACACTTAATTGCTTCGTCGTACTGTTTTAAAAAATTATAAGAGTTGCCTTTGCTGTAATAAGCTATTGCATTATCAGGCTTTTTTTAAGCCAAGTCGTTCAAACAATTGGTTATCTTGCTCTGGAATAGGGTTACCCGCGGTGAGTAATTTTTCACCATAAAATATAGAGTTTGCTCCTGCCATAAAGCATAAAGCTTGTAATTCATCAGACATTTGCTCACGCCCTGCGGAAAGTCTAACATAAGATTTAGGCATTAATATTCTGGCAAGTGCAATTGTTCGAACAAAGTCAAAAGGATCTATATCTTCTTGATTTTCAAGGGGTGTGCCTGGAATTTTTATCAGTTTGTTAATGGGAACAGATTCTGGCGATTCCTCTAAATTTGCAAGAAGAGTCAGCATTTTTATACGATCTTCATTTGTTTCACCCATACCTATGATACCACCACAACAAACCTTAATACCAGATTTTCTGACTAATTCTAATGTATTTAAGCGATCTTCAAAAGTACGAGTTGTAATTATTTGATCATAAAATTCAGGTGAAGTATCTATATTATGGTTATAAAAATCAAGCCCTGATTCTTTAAGCATAAGTACCTGAGAATCTTTTAATAACCCAAGAGTTACACATGTTTCTAAACCTAGCTTTTTGACTTCTGTTATCATTTCGCAAACAATTTTTAAATCTTCATCTCGTGGTCCACGCCATGCAGCCCCTATACAAAATCTACTACTTCCTGCATCTTTTGCTCTTTTAGCTGCAGCAACCACTTCTTCTTTTTTCATAAGTGGCTCTTTTTTTAAACCTGTGTTATAATGTGCAGACTGAGGACAATAAGAACAATTTTCTGGACAACTTCCTGTTTTTATATTTAAAAGAGTACTGATTTGTATTGTAGCAGGAATAAAATAATCTCTGTGTATTTTTTGAGCTTCATAAAGAAGCTCTATTAAAGATAAATTGAAAATTTCTTTTGCCTGTTGTAAAGTCCATTTTTTTTGCATAAGCGTGAATTTAAATGTATGAATTATATAAACAATATTTATCTACGCTATATAATACAGAAAAATATCGTAAATTACCAGATCTAAAATATCTAGACCAAAAATCTTACTTAAATTTCTCTACAAATGATTACCTTGCTTTAAGTCATCATCCTGAAATTATTAAGGCAGCAAAACTTGCTTTAGATGATTTTGGGGCTGGAGCTACTGGTTCTAGATTGCTTTCAGGCAATAATAAATTATTTGAATCTTTAGAAAATAGAATTGCACAAGACAAGCAAACAGAGGCAGCCCTTATCTTTAATTCTGGCTTTCAAACAAATTTTAGCGTTCTATCTAGTTTACTTGATTCAAAAATTCTAAACGCAAGACCTCTAGTATTTTTTGATAAATTAAATCATTCTAGTCTATATCAAGCAGTTTTTTTAAGTGGCGCTGAGCTTATTAGATACCACCATAATGACATAGAACATTTATCCTCTCTTCTAAATAAACACGAAAATGACCAAAAGCCAAAATTTATTGTCACAGAAACTATTTTTGGAATGGACGGAGATATCTTGCCTATTCATGAAATAGTAGCTTTAGCTGAAAAGCATCGCGCTTTTTTATATTTAGATGAAGCGCATGCTACTGGTATTATTGGTCATTATGGATATGGTTTATCAACGATAATTAATATAAAACATATTCCTCATCTTATCATGGGGACTTTTAGCAAAGCTTTAGGAGGTAGTGGAGGTTATATAGCTTGCACCCAAATATTAAAAGATTATTTAATAAACAAAGCTCCAGGTTTTATTTATTCTACTGCGAGTTCTCCTATGGTAATAGGTGCTGCAAGTAAAGCTTGGGATATGATAAAAGATTTTGAACAGGAACGTAGGTATTTATTTTCCTTAGGCGCTACTTTGCGAGAAGGTCTTACAAATCTAGGTTTTAATATTGGTCTATCATCTTCGCATATTATTCCAATTATTTTAGGTACAGAAGAATTAGCGACTAAGGCAAAAGAAAATCTGTTACGAAATGGGATTATTACTTCTTGCATTAGACCACCAACTGTCCCTCCTGGATCATCACGCATCCGTATTGCGCTTAATGTAAGTCATAAAAAACAAGATATAGAACAGCTTCTTAAAGTATTTAAAACTTTATGAAAAGATGCTTTATTTTTTGCCATGGATTTGGCTTTGATAAAAATTTCTGGAAGAATTTGACTCCCTATTTTTTAGGAGAACAATGTATATATTTAGATTTAGGATATTTTGGAGAAAAATTTGAACCTAATTTAGAAACTAACAATGTTGAATTGATAGGAATTGGTCATTCTTTGGGACTTGCTAAACTTTTAACACTGAATAAGAACTTTGATTATTTGATAGGACTTAATAGTTTTATAAATTTTCTTGGTAATGATCAAAAATTACATTTAGTAAGAAAATATGAATTACAAACTTTAACAGATCATTTTATAGCATCACCAATTAACACTCTAAAAAATTTTTATAAAAGATGTGGCGTGTTTGAAAGGGAAAGAATAGCAAATATTAATAAACAAATAGCCTTAAATGATTTAGAATTTTTATATAATGAATTCTATATTCCGACTGAAATACGAACACTTATTATAGGTTCTAAAAATGATGTTATCGTTCCTCCTGAAATTTTATTTGATAATTTTCACATATACCCTAATATTAATATCCAAATGATGGATATGGGTATGCATCTACTTGGATGGTTAGAAGCAAAGAGTATTTATCAAAGAATAATGAGCTTTTTAAATGGTACTGATTAAAAGAAAAATTCAGACAAGATTTGATACCGCAAGTAATTCTTATGATAATGTAGCAAATGTTCAAAAAGAAAGCGCACATATTTTAGTTACAAAATTGTATGAATTTGACCACAAATTCTATCCGGAAACGATTCTAGATTTAGGAACAGGCACAGGATACGTAACGGAAGATTTATTATCATATTATTCTGAGTCTTCGTATACACTTAATGATATTGCACCAAACATGATAAAAATAGTGCAGAATAAATTTTGTAAACTTAAGAAGTTTAATTTTTATATAAGTGATATGGAATATGGAGATTTTCAGAATCATGATCTTATCATTAGTAATTTTGCACTGCAATGGGTGAGTAATCTAGAGGCGACACTTCAAAAATTCTATGCGCAGTCAAAAATATTTTCTTTTTCTTGCTTACTTGATGGAACTTTTAAAGAGTGGCAGGATATTCTAAAAGATTATGGGTTACCTACAGTGCTTAAACAATATCCGATTGAAAAAAATTTAGTCAGTTTTTTATTAAATTTTGAACTAAGTAATTATCATTTTAGCATCAAAGATTTTCAGCTAACATTCAAAAATGCTTATTTCTTTGTAAAATATTTACAAAACTTAGGTGCTGGCACAAGCTCTACAACAATACCTCTAAATAAAATAAAAAATCTCATTAAAAATCATGATCAGGAATTTAGCATAACGTATAAAATATTTTTTGGAATAATGAAAAGGTTATAATGCAAGTTTTTATTACAGGTACAGATACAAACATAGGTAAAACTTTTATATCTAGTTGGCTATGTCTACATACTGGGTACGAATATTTTAAACCGATTCAAACTGGATGTTATGAAGGCACTGATAGTAATACTATATCCCGTTTTACAGATAGCAAGATACATAAAGAAACATATCTTTATCAAGAACCATTATCACCTCATCTGGCTGCAATGTTTGAGAATAAAGAAATTGATATAAGCAAAATTCAGTTACCAAAAACTAAGAATTTAATTATAGAGGGTGCAGGCGGATTATTAGTTCCTATTAACCGGAATTATTTAATGATTGACTTAATAAAGCTTCTTTCTATACCTGTTATTCTTGTTGCAAGTTCCGAGCTTGGCACTATTAACCATACTTTATTAAGTTTAGAGGCTTTAAAAAGCAGAAATATAGAAATACTAGGATGTGTTGTCAGCGGTAAGTTAAATCAATATAATTGTGATGCGATAGAGTTTTACGGCGCAACAAAAATTTTAATTCAGTTTCCTTATTTACCTGAAATTAATAAGGATGTTTTAAGAAAAATACCTTTAACACAGAATTTACAACAAATATTGAAAATTTGATAATGACCTCTCTTTCTGCTCGTGATAAAAAAATTATTTGGCATCCTTTTACTCAAGAAAAAACAGCCTTTCTAAATGTTGCTATTAAAAAGGCTGAAGGCTCTTATATTTATGATGAGTATAACAAAGCATATCTTGACCTTATCTCCAGTTGGTGGGTTAATCTACATGGTCATGCTCATCCCGATATTGCTCGCAGTATTTATGATCAAGCTTTAAAACTCGAGCATGTTATTTTTGCAGGCTTTACCCATGCACCTGCCGTTGAGTTATGCGAAAATTTAAGTGAATTATTACCTAAAGAATTAAATAGGTTTTTCTTTTCTGATAATGGCTCAACTTCTGTAGAAGTCGCTTTAAAAATGGCTTATCAATATTGGCACAATCAAAATCAAGTTGAGCGAACATTATTCTTAAGCTTTGAAGGTGGATATCATGGCGATACATTTGGAGCAATGTCTGTAGGAGTACGCTCAGGATTTCATAACCTTTTCTCTGGCCTCTTTTTTAAGGTATTAACTA
Organism: Rickettsia endosymbiont of Ixodes scapularis; assembly: GCF_000160735.1. Lineage (NCBI taxonomy): Bacteria > Pseudomonadati > Pseudomonadota > Alphaproteobacteria > Rickettsiales > Rickettsiaceae > Rickettsia > Rickettsia endosymbiont of Ixodes scapularis. The sequence continues at coordinate 34,986 of NZ_CM000772.1, forward strand.
TTCCATATCCTGAAACTTGGGATGAAGATTTAAATGTAAGATCCAAAGAGGATTATGCTTTATCTGTCTTGAATGAATATTTAAATGAGCATAGTCATAAAATTGCAGCTCTTATTATTGAACCTTTAGTACAAGGTGCAAGCGGTATGCGTATGTGTAGACCTGAATTTATTCGAACTGTTATAGAACAAGTTAGAAAAAAAGATATTTTGGTAATTTTTGATGAAGTAATGACAGGATTTGGACGCACAGGAACTTATTTTGCACTAGAGCAAGTTAGCTTAACACCAGACTTTTTATGTCTTTCGAAAGGAATAACAGGAGGATTTTTACCTCTTGCACTTACAGTTACAAGTGATGATATCTATCATGCTTTCCTTAGTAATGAATGGAGCTATGCTTTTGCACATGGACATTCATATACGGCTAATCCTTTGGCGTGTGCCGCAGCTTTGGCGTCATTAAAATTGCTGGGGCAAGAAAAAACGCAAAATGCGGTGCATTCTATCTACCAAGCTCATAAAAAAGGAATTTCATACTTAAAAGCAAATTGTCCAAATATTGAATATTCAAGAGTACTCGGCACTATTAGTGCATTTGCCTTAAAAAGTAGCTATAGCAATTTTAATCAATTGCTTAAACTAAAATTTTTGGAAGCAGGATTATTAATCAGACCTCTAGGTAATACTATTTATCTATTACCTCCATATTCAATCACTACTGATGAATTAGAATTAGCTTATGAAAAAATAAGTAAAATTATTAATAACGAGAAGTTAAGATTAGGAACTTAATTTACTAAACTCTTACTCTATCAGAAAACGGCTTTGTTCGGGAGGGTGGTAAAAGAAGCTATAAAGTATAGAGATAATGATATATAATATTTTGGATTAGATTAACAATAAATTGATAATGCCATACAAAGAAAGAGCAAGAACAGGTTTACCAAGAAAAACAGATAAGCCAAAATATAAAGTAACCAATTGGTCGCAATATAACCAGAGCTTAAGACAAAGATGGATGATCAGCCTGTATTTCCCTAAAGGGGATTTAGAATCTTTATTCATTAATGCCCAACCTTACGTAAAGGGAGACTCTGGTAGAACATCAACATACCTAACCCCATATATTCATCTTATTTACACATTATATCGTTTATTTGGTTTCGTGCAGAGTCAAATAACAGGTTACTTTGAGGATCTGTGGCGAAGTAAAGATCTTAAAATTCCAGTTCCAAGCTTTGGTCATTTATGTGATTTATTTTCAAAGATTCCATTAGAGGTAAAGCAGTTTTGCAATAAACTTGCTCAACGTACCAAGAATGGTGAGTCTATATCTCTGATACTAGATAACGCGAGTTTCGTATTAATAGAGGAACTGAATAGCTGATAGTAACTGGGTTACGAGGATATTAGTAATATTGTTTTTGTTATAAAATGTACTTAAAACTGCATAAATTTTTAGTAAATTGTCTTTTTTGACTATAACTATTAAATTGTAAAACTTGTCACACCTCTTACAAACCTTGAAAGGATAAGCATTATAGCATATTCATTAACCATAATTTAGGCATCTTAATACGAAACTCGCGTTAGATAGTACAGGTCTTAGATTTAGTACGGCTAGTAACTGGTATGCAATGAAATATAATAAAATCTGTAAGAATAAGCCATGGCAGAAAATGCATATTTCTATGAATCCTGAAATGAATATTTATGATGTTGAGATTACTGATTGCCATACTTCTGATATAGAGATGCTAGAGTCTTTAATACCAGAGAATATATCGGTAGATAGAGTAATTGCTGATGGTGCTTACTATAGTATTGAAGGAGTTGAGAAATTAAGTAATTGTGGTATTACACCAGTAATGCCTCCTCCACGTAATGCTAAAATATATGGTCAAGATAACACCATATGGCATGATAGGGTTGTAGGTTATATTAGTAAGAAAGGTAACATTTATGCATTTTATAAAAAATACTGTTATGGGATTAGGGTGCGAATTGAAGCTCAAATTTCAAGAATTAAGAGATGTATTAGTTCATCTCTATTAACTAAAAAAATAGCATCACAAAAACGTGAAGCAATTGTTATTGCCAATATTATAAATTTATGGAATTCATTCGGTAAATGTGCTTCCGTAAAAATAGGATAATTCCGTCCAAAACCGGGTCTGTCAGATTTTTTGTGTAAGTACGATTTCTCCATTTGCCCAATTTTGTAAATTAGTATCACAAAGTATAGCAAATTGATTTAAAGCCATGGCCCAATTCTTAATAGGCATTGTCCATTTTTTAGAAGCATTTGTCAATGCTAAAAAGATTATTTTCTGAATCGATTTATCATCTGGAAATACCCCCTTATTTTTTATAATTTTACGAATTTGACGGTTAGTTGATTCAATAGCATTAGTAGTGTAAATCGCCTTTCTAATGTCTTCCGGAAAGCTAAAGAACGGAGCTATTCCAGACCAATTTCTCTGCCATATATCAAAAATAACTGGATATTTTTCATCCCATTTTTTAGCAAAATTTTGTAATTCTCTTAATCCCTCTGCTTCATTTATTGCAGAATAAACTGCCTTTAAATCAGCTGTTACCAATTTTAAATCTTTATATGATACGTATTTTACAGAGTTTCTTACCATATGAACAATACACAGTTGTACTGTGGTTTTTGGGAAAATGCTATTTATTGCTTCTGGAAAACCTTTAAGACCATCAACACACGCAACATATATTTGTTCTACACCACGATTCTTCAGTTCTGTTACTACTTGCATCCAAAATTTAGATCCTTCATTCTTGCCTATCCAAATACCTAATAGTTCCTTCTTGCCTTCTATATTCACGCCAATATCTAGATAAACTGCTTTATTTATTATTATATGATTGTCTCTTGCCTTAACATGAATACAATCTACATTATAGGATATACACTATCAAGTGCTCTATTCTGCCACGCAGTAACTTCCTCTAAAATGCCATCAGTTACCTTTGATATTAACTCAGATGATACTTTGGTGGCATATAGTTCTTCTAAGTGCCCTTGTATTTCTCGAATAGTCATTCCCCTAGCATATAAAGATATTACTTTATCATCAAATCCTTCAAATCTCCTTACTCCTTTTGGAATTAGTTGAGGTTCAAATTCTCCTTCCCGATCCCTTGGTACTTCTACTATCAATTTATGACCCTCGGAATCTATTAGAGTCTTTTCATAATTGCCATTACGTCTATTATCTGACTCCTTGGTATTCTTAGAATGCTTCTCATAACCTATATGAGATTCCATTTCTTTTTCTAAAATCTTATTTACTATCTGCTTTTTAATTTCCTGAAATATTCCTTCTTTGCCAAATATCTCAGATGGATCACTTTGTGATAGTATTTCTGATACTACTTTTTCTATAGTCGGATTTGATACTTTACTCTTATTCTTCATATTAGCCTCATGTAAGTTGTTTTAATTAATTTTATTCTTAACTATTTTTATAACTTACACAAACTTTCTGACACTCCCAATTTTGCTAAAAAATGGGATGAAAAATATCCAGTTATTTTTGATATATGGCAGAGAAATTGGTCTGGAATAGCTCCGTTCTTTAGCTTTCCGGAAGACATTAGAAAGGCGATTTACACTACTAATGCTATTGAATCAACTAACCGTCAAATTCGTAAAATTATAAAAAATAAGGGGGTATTTCCAGATGATAAATCGATTCAGAAAATAATCTTTTTAGCATTGACAAATGCTTCTAAAAAATGGACAATGCCTATTAAGAATTGGGCCATGGCTTTAAATCAATTTGCTATACTTTGTGATACTAATTTACAAAATTGGGCAAATGGAGAAATCGTACTTACACAAAAAATCTGACAGATCCCGATTCCACTTTATAACCCCTCAGCTTATAGCTGAGGGTTGTTTAGTTGCCTATGCTATACGTTCTGAAAATCCTGCTTTAGCTGATGAAATGCTTGGTTTTAAACCTGCTTTTCTTAATGTCATATATACCTTTGCTTGTTGGTGTGTTATTCTTTTCCCAGACATCTTTGCAATTAATTAAATTATTTTAGATGTCTATTTTATTACCGGCAAAGAAAACTGTCACCCCTAGGCAATTATATCTGTCATTTCATAGACAATGGCAATTAGCAACATAAAATCTTTTTTATGACCGATACAGTAGTATCAATATTCTTATAGCTTATATCCTTATGAGTTATAACTCTGATCTTATCCAATATGATAGGCATCCTTATTCCATATTCTTGTATCAATATATCTACTAGTTGTTTTTCAGATACAGAAGTATTAACTAATGTAAAATATGCTATGTTAGTTTTATACAAATTTGGATCTATAGCAATTTGTTCTATGTTACTTAAACATTCTACTAAATAATTTGTTTTTTTATGATCTTCTTCTAAGGAATTTATATTATTTTTTAAGCCATACAAGCATCCAGCTGCAATAATACCGGCTTGGTGCATTCCACCACCAATTTGAAATTTATAGTACCAGGCTTGCTCTATAAATTTTTCACTACCAGCTAGTACAGCACCCATAGGTGCCCCCAGTCCCTTACTAAAATCAACAAACACAGAATCAAAATAATCTGCATATTCTTTTGGAGAAATCTTAGTATAAGCACAAGCATTAAATAACCTAGCTCCATCTAAATGAGTTAAGACATTATTTGCTCTACATAATTTGGAAATATCTTTAATATATTCTAAAGGCCATATAGCACCACCACCAAAGTTTGTGGTTTGTTCAATTGATACTAATCTAGCTTTTGGTATGTTTCTTAAGTTAGGACGAATAACAAACTCTCTAATTTGATCTACCGTAAATATACCTCTATTTCCTTTTATTGGTAATGGAGTGGCATGTGCTTGACCGGCAATGAGACCAGATTGTACTAATAATGGGTGTGATGTTTCATCAAGTATTAAATAGTCTCCTGGGTTTTTAATATGAGTTTTATATGCAATTACATTACACATTGTACCTGAAACTAAAAATATTCCAGCAGGTTTGCCTAATATTTTACAGGTTTCTTTTATTAATGCATTTACAGTTGGATCTTCGCCTGCGACTTCATTACCAACTTCAGCTCTTGCCATAGCCCTTCTCATTTCAACAGAAGGATTAGTATTTGTATCGCTGAAAAAATCAATTTTTATTTTCATATTATTTTTGGTTGTGTTTGTAAAATAAAACTACTTTTTGGATGCTATCAATAGCATTTACAACGTCTGATCGAGTTATACCTAGATGAATCACTGCTCTAATATGATACTGGAGCCAAGGAAATAATAGCAAGCCATAAGCTTGACATTCATTTAGAAACACATCGTTGGTAATATTTAATTCTTTTATGCTAAAGGTTACTATATTGGTTTCAGGATATGGAGAGATCAAGTTTATATGTTTAATTTTTTTAATACCATCTGCAAATAATTTAGCAAGTTTATTATCTTCTTTAAGCCGGGATATATTATGCTGAAGAACATATTTTGCTGCATTAGCATAATAGCCAATTTGGTGATATCCGCCACCTAGCCAAACTTGTAATTTTCTAGCTTTCTCAATAATTTCATTTTTTCCTAGTAGCATTGATCCAAATGGAGCTCCTAATCCTTTAGAAAAACAAAAACTTAAAGTATCTGTATATTTTGCATAATCTGCTAGAGCAATATTTGTTTCAACGTGGCTATTAAATAACCTAGCTCCATCTAAATGAAGATTTATGTTATGAGACTTTAAATATTTATATAACTCCACTTGTTTTTCAAATGGATAAATTTTGCCATTAAAACCATTAATGCTATTTTCTATGGTAACTAGTTTAACTTGAGCAAAAATTTTATACCTTGGCTTAGAATTAATAGCATATTCTATGTCCTTGTCTTCCAAAATCCCATTAGTATTATTTATACAATTAAATACAATATTACTTACTTTTGCATTACCAGCACTATCAAAAAAATTTATATGATAATTATAATGAGTAATTATCTCATCTCCAGGATTTGTTTGACTGGCAATGGCTAATCTATTTGCAAGCATACCGCTCGTAACAAATAATGCATCTTCTACTTTAAATAAGCGTTTGCAATATTCAGTTAAATCGTTGCAACTTTTATCTTCACCATAAGCAAAATCTCCTGCAACGGCTGTATTCATTGCTTTTATCACTTCTGGGGTTTGTAAAGTCACAGTGTCACTCCTTAAATCTATGATTTTTACTTTTTGCATGATTACTATAATTATTATTAGTTAATAACGTAATATATAATCTGTTTGCGTATTCCATAGATTTTGATAAAATCCATTCTGTGCAACCAACTCAGAATGACTGCCATCTTGAACTATCGTACCATTATCAAATACTAAAATACGATTCATATACAGAAGAGTAGAAAGGCGATGAGCTATGACAATTGCAGTTTTATGTTGCATTAACTTAAATAAACTTTCTTGGATTTCTTTTTCTGTTATTGAATCTAACTGATTTGTTGCCTCATCAAGAAGTAATATCGGAGCATTTTTAAGAAAAGCTCTAGCAATTATTATTCTTTGCCTCTCACCTCCTGACAATTTCACACCTTTTTCGCCTACTATAGTATGATAACCTTTAAGTAAACTATTGATAAACTTATGAATGCCTGCAAATTTAGCAGCTTGCACTACTTCTTGCTCAGTTGCCTCATTATTGCCATAGCGAATATTTTCTAAAATAGTATCATGAAATAACATTAAATCTTGAGGTACAACAGCTATTTTTTGCCTTAGAGAACTTTGAGTAACATCAACTATAGATTGATTATCAATTTGTATAATTCCTGCTTTAACCTCAAATAATCTTAAGATTAAATTTATAAAGGTAGATTTACCACTACCAGAGTAACCTACTATACCTACTTTTTCCTTAGGATTAATAGTAACTGAAAAATCTTTAAATAAAGGTTTTTTATTAGGGTAAAAAAATAAAACTTGCTGGAATTTTATTTCTCCCTTGTTGATTTCAAGTTCTATTGCATTTTCTTTATTTATAATTTCCAATTTAGTATTTATAGAAGACAAAGCATCCGAAACTCTAGCAAAATGAGTTGAAAATTGAGTCAAATCTCTAGTAAGTTGGTTCAAAAACTCCACTATTGCTATATTAATACCAAGTACAAGGGCTATATCTCCAATTCCTATCTTTCCTGATTGATAGCCATAAATTAACAAGTACAGGCTTATAGCTTGTAATAATTCAAATGAATAGCCATATATGAACCAAATCCAGAAATATGCCCATTGCATTCTTTTTTCTGCGTCTATTTTTTTCTGGTAAATCTGCGCAAATTTAAACCTCTGATAAGTTTGTTTAGCAAATAGACGTATTGTTGTTATATTTGATAAACTATCAGCTAGATTTGCAGTAGTTTTAGTAGTGTTATTTGAATAGTGATTAGCTAAATTACTTAGTTTTTGAAAATATAAAATTGAAACTAATATAAAAATACTTACCCAAATTAAAGTAGCTATAGCAAATTTTATGTTTGCTAACGATAAAATATAAATAGCAAAAACTAATGCTAAGATATAAGCAAAAAAACGATCTATAGATAGTTTAATTAATTCTATTGTACTATCAACTAGATTATTTACTTTATGCGTTAGATCACCTGGAAAATTATTTATGAAGTAAGAATGGCTTTGGTTTAATAACGCATCAAAAGCTCTGCCAGCTATTTTCTCTTTAAGTAAAGGCACCATTCTGATGTCTACAAAATAACCATAAAGCCTAAAAATAGTAGTAATAAACAACGCCATAAAAATATAAATACTTATAGGTAAAAAAAGATGTTCAACAACATTATTGTCTTTATATTTTACCGCTGTATCTAAAACATCTTTTACCACGTATTTTCTCAAAGATAAATCAATAGCCCACATTAAAGCTACCAAAAACATTATTGCTATATTTACCTTGAATTGAGATAATATATTTAAGATAAATAGAAGAACTTTCTTAAAATTATGCAATGTAGTGTTATTCATTATAATTTCAGATTTTTACTACTTGGACTTTTGCATTTAGAAAATTGAGCAAAGAAAACCATAGATTTCTATGTATTTTTCCAGCAATATCTCCAGCGTTATGCAGTGTAGCAGCTTGATTCAGAATAAGTAATTTTGATAGATCTTTACTAGCTTTAATAATATCAATTTCAGAAATATCAGAATTATTTTCTAGATAAGATAACCAAGTTTTTATAAGTTCTTCTTTGCTATTTTCCTTTATATCATGGTACTTATTAAAATATAATAAAGACTTTTTAAGTATTTCTTCTGTTAATGAACCACAATTAAACATCCCAAAAACTAATGGCTTAGGTTTTGGGATGACAGGAAATTCTTTATCCTTTATAACCCATCGTGTAACATAAGCAAACCTATCTTTAGCGTTTAAATTTTCTCCACTACCATGCCATAATTTTGAATTAAAAACTATAGCCTCCCCTGCTGAAATAGGTAATGTTATAGTTTGTTGATTAGTTAATTTATTTGAATATTTATCGATAAAATATGGTGACCAAAAATCAACAGCTGGCTTTATCTTCCAATTATGGCTATTTTTTATAATTTGCAAAGCACCTGAAGCTTCATATACATCATTTAACGCAAGCCATACGGAAAAGTGATAAGGATTATCAGGATTGTAAGAAATATCTTGGTGGAAAGGCACAGCATCAACTAGATCAGCAGTTTTACATATAACATTTGATTTTTTATTTACTATTTGACATTGCAATAATTTTTCAAGCTTATCTTTAATGATATCATTTAATAAATCTGAAATAGTTCTAGTAATTTGTGATGGAGCAACCCATCTGCCAGTACAATTTAGATAATCTGAAACAGATATACCAAATTCTTCTGCTGATCCAGCGATTTTGTTTTTAATATCGTTTAAATGCCAAGTAACCAAGTCTAAAGAAATAAGATTCTTTATAATAAAAAAACCATCATCTTGTAATTTTTCCATATTACTGATACCTGATATCAATAACTGATAAATAATCAGTTAAAGGTAACACATCAGATATTTTTAAATCACCTACTTGTGTTAATATTGCTTCCCAATCATTCAATTTTCTTAATTTTCCACCTGTTTCAACCATTATATTGATATCTACAGCACCCCCAATTGGTGAATTATCAGTTAAAATAGTTTCAATTAGTAAAATACGCGTTATTTTCTTATCTTTTGCAAGTCTTAAATAAAATATTACTTTCTCATCATCATGATTTTGCAAGAAACGACAAAATATGCTTAAGTCATAATTTTTGGCTAAATTATCTTGAGTAATCAAACTAACATTATAGTTTTTTATTAATTCCTCTGGAATTTCTTGATCGTTATAATAATTTAAGTTTATAGAGTTCTTATCTTTATTACTTAAGGTTTCAATTAAAGCTAAAGAATGTATGCCAAATAGTAATATATTTGTATTGTCTGCTATATTTATTTTGTTATAAAATTCCCTAGTATCAAGTTTAGTGTAACCTATCAAGGCTTGATAAAATTCTATTTTTAAAGCAGTTTCTTGTTCCTTAAAAGACGCAAATGAATATATAGTTTTTTGTTTTAATAAGCCTGTTATTTTTAACCAATTTTTTTCAGTAGCAACTCTTGCCCACATTTTTGTTGCCTGAGGCAAAAATGAACTATTTTTTAGAAATTCTCCTTTTGGTAAAACTTGCCACAAATCCTTATTTTGGTTATATGATATTAATTCTATTTCCCACAGAGCTCTGAGTAATCTTTGTAAATTTGGCTCAATAATACCTAATTGCTTAGATAATAATTCCGTAGTTGCTGGTAAGATATTTAATAAATCAAGCTCAATGGCGACATTTATCAAATAGGTTTTCCAAAAACCGGCAAGCTCTGCAGAAATTTTATGTATTTGAGCTTCTAGCTCTGGTAAAGAAATAACAAATTTTATATTGCCTGTGGTATCAATTTGTCCTAAAGTATCGTCGTAAGCCTTAACCATAGCAAGTCCATTATAAAATGGCTCAATTGTTTTATATCTTTGTAGGTAAATTGCATTACCTACTATATCTACATGAAACCAACCATTATTATCTTCTGCTATAGCAAATCCTTTATGAAAAATACCTAGCTGTTTATACCACTTATTATGTATTAATTTTCCTTGAGGATTAATATGAGTAGACTTACCATCCTTATAAACTACAGCAATATCATCTTTGAAATCTCCAACATAATCATATGCTTCCTGGTAAAGTTTATTACCATGTAAATCAATATGGTAAAATTTATTAGATTTTCTTACTACACAAATATTTTCTTGGTAGTTTCCAACCCATTGGTATGATTGCTTGTATACTCTGTTAGCATGAGAATCTATATGGTAGCACCTAGCTTCATCTTCTACCGCCGCTCTTCCACAATAAAATCCATGGGTCTTACTAAACCTTTTAGTATAAGCTGCTTCTCCTTTTAAATTAATATGATAAGCTCCTGTTTTATCATACACAGGAGCAAGTCCTGGTTCATGAAATTTCTCTACATGAAGAAATCTTGTTGTATATAATGGTTTTTCCTCCAATGTGTGGAATTGCTTGCAAGGTGAAATTTTAATAAGCTTTAAACTATTAAGGTTATTACTCTCTGTTAACTGATCAACGGTTTTCTCATATTGCATGTCTTGCATAACTCATGATTAAAATAGTTTTTTTGTAAGTCTTTATATTGGTTACTCTGCCATATATCTTCTAATTTTACTTCATTTACATTACCAAAATTTCCTAGCGTTTTTCGTAACTCATCAGGAGCACAACAAGGGCTAAATTTTCCTTCAGGATTAACCCACGCTTCTTTACCTAAAAATGGACATGGACCACCTGGAGCTAAATCTTCTACTCCTTCTTTAGCAAGGATAGTAAAATTTTCTAATATTATCTTCTTGCCATTTGGCAATAACATAGCATCTCTTAATTCATATAATCTTTTTACTTCAGTATTCCATCTATTTATTGATGTTTCATCTCTTCTCATTGATAAATCTTTAATTTCTTCAAAATGTGCCCACAGATGATGTCCTTTAACTCTATCAATACCTAACCCTATAGCCATTTTCACTATATCATACAACTCTAGTAGGTTACTTTCTAAAAATGTTAATTGCAAAGTAACACTACACCGTTTTTTTGTTTTAGAAAAATACTCATCTCGTACGTCAAGAAAGGTTTTTAAATTTTTTGTTACAGCTTCCCATTTTGAGCCAATCATAATCTTCTCATTTACTTCTTTACTAGCCCCATTCCAGGAAATTTTTATATCTGATAAAATCGGTACTAATAACTCTGCCCATTTCTGAGCTCCCTTCGCAGGAAAAGATCCATTAGTTGTTAGATTCAATTTTAATCCATATTCATGACATATGTTTATTATTTCATTAAAGTGTTTATACATTAGAGGCTCTCCCATAGTAGAAGGGATGATTTCTCTTAAAGGAGTCCCAGCCGCTTCTTGAATTACCTTTCTAATAGTTGCAATTGGCATTATTTTAGGTTTAATTCCTTCAGCTCTTTTGTTTTCTTTGACTTTACTATAAGGGGAAAAACATTCACACATTATACAAGCATAATTACAATAATCTGGATTAGTATCGAAAGTGATCCTCCAAGGTCCAGGCTTTGTAGATACTGATTTCTTCTTGTTTGCAATGATATTAAAATAAATTTTTTCAAGTTCCATAGTATGTTCGCTTATAGAAGGTACGTTACCATCATTGGAGTAAAGGTAACCCTTTTTAGTAAGTTTAGTATATAGATTTTTATCTATATTTAAATTTTCCATCTTCTCTGATAAACTTTCTATGTCTCTGTGCTTAAATAATAATCCGTTTATTCCATCTTGGACATATTCTGCCATACCACCATAATCAGCAGTAATGACAGGTATTCTTAATTGCTCAGCCTCATGAATCACTAACGGAGAATTTTCCCCCCAGATTGATGGAACAACAATAGCATCAACCTTATTAAATACTTCTGTAACTATATTTTCATTCTCGTAATTTCCCATCCATTCTATTTTATCTTTGACCTTTTGTGGAAAGTGATTAGCTATGGCTTTAAGTCCAGCAGTTTCTTGGTTTAACGCTCCCCAAATTCTAAGCTTAGCCTTTGCTGATAAACTGGAAAAAGCTTTAAGCAGCAAATCTATACCTTTTTCTGGAGTGTGAGTGCCAATATAACCAAAAATAAAATCTTCTTCTGGTATTCTATTTTTGTCCTTTAGACGATTTAAATCAAAACCATAATCAAGATAAGAAATTTTTGTATGTGGGATATTAAATTCTTTAACAAACTTATTCATCAAGAATTTTGATGGAGCAACAAAATGATCAACATACTCAACTATTTTTTTGGTTTGTTTCATTCTAGTAGAAACCCATTGTTGCCAATAAGTTATCTCTGCATTTAACAATCCTTCATCTCCTGTAAAATATCCTTTATAACACTCTGTTGCACATTTTTTATCTTCCTGACCATCACAAAGTTGTAGTAATTCCTTAGAATTTCGTTGAATGAATCTTCCTCTTGGACACATTAACCAAAAGTCATGTAAAGTATATACTATTGGTATACCTCTTTTTGTGGCAATTTCAGGTAAATTTAACGATAAATGGTTTAGATGACCAAAATGAATAAGATCAGGTCTGAAATCGTCTATTATTTTTTCAAATCTTATATTTACTTCTTCATTAATAAATTTATAACGGTATTTAGTTATAGGTATATTAATCAAATGTAATAAAATTCTAGGATCTCCATAATCTAAGACTGTACTGTAGTGAAAGCTGGGTAAAAAGCTATTTTCATGCCTAGCAAAAACTTGTATCTCATGGTTGTCAGATAGTTTGCGAGCAAGAGTTTGACTATATACTTCAGAACCAGCCCTATAATAGGGCGGGTAGCCATGAATAACTTTTAATATTTTCATATATTACCATATCTAAATTCTTAGGACATTCTTTCTTACCATTCTTAAGATTTTCTATGAATTTGTTTAAGCCTTCTTCTAAAGAATGTTTTGGTGACCAATTAAGTAATTCTTTAGCTCTACTAAAATCACCATAAAAACGGCTTACATCAAAATTTCTTGAAGGATAAATATCAACTTTGGAATTACTATTAGTTAGTTTTAATATTATGTTTGCTAATTCTCCTAAACTACAAGGTCTATTAGCGGTAAAATGCATTGGCGGTAATGAAGACTTTACATTTTGCAAATGATTCACAGCTAAAGATATACCATTTACTACATCTTCTAAATAAGTAAAATCAAACACACATTCCTTACCTTCTATTCTTATAGGTTCGTTTTTTAATGCATTAATACAAAATGCAGGCACTACTCTACTATCATGATCTAATAAACCACCATATACATTTGAAAATCTTAAAACTGCTACATTAAAACCAGTATTTTCTAAATCTACTATAAACTTTTCTATTAATACTTTGCCATTAGCATAATTATTTACTGGGTTTAAAGAAGCAGATTCTGTTACTGGTAATTTGCTTTGTGCCCCGTATACTTCTCTGCTACTTCCATAAATAAACCAAGGTTTATGAGGCATGACCTTACATAGTTCTAAAAATTTTATTGTTTCTGCAACATTAACCTTATTACATAAATCTGGATATTGCTCTCCATGAATAACTCTTGAAATTCCTGCAAGATGGATAATACCACTGCATTCATTAAGCAATGGTATTATCTGTTCAGAATAAAAACTTAGTGGATTATCCCTTAACCTTATATCACAGGAAATTATTTCATAATCATGCTTTTCTAATCTCTCTACTAAAGTTGATCCAATTAAACCAGCTGCTCCTGTTATCAATATTTTATTCATGCTATGACTCAAGTTTTTAAATCTTTAACCCCAACTGTGGAAGACACTAGCTGAACAGCTGAAGCTATTAGGATATTTTAGAGTTTTTAACCAAAAAATATTACCCTAATAGACTTCTTTCGAAACTCCTGTAAGATTTAAGATCACAATATGAGCTAAAAATCTGAGTAACATAGACAAAAAGATTTGTTTTTGGGCTTAGTTGCTAGATATAATTTTAGTTTCAAATAATTAGTTTCGAAAGAAGTCTAATGAATATAGATTACCATAGTTTATTCTGTTTCGTCGATGATTTTTATAAAGAATTTGAGCCATGGTATAAAAGTTTCTACCACCTTGCAAAATAAATGTCACTGTCAATTATAGAAAGATGGTTCTGTTGCATCTAAACATGGATCGTGCTAGGAAGAGCAACTGTATCAATTTTTATCCGTTGCTAACAATAGGCCTCTTATTTTAAATTTTTTATACCATGTTGCCTTTAGAGTTATAGATTTATTAATACAATCACTTGTACGCTGGATCATTAATATATGAGTATAATAGAAGAATTTAGTTGCAAAAGTTATTTAGTCCATCCTGATCTGTCAACACTTTTCTGGATAGTTTGTTATGTACATTTTTGTATTTCTTCGTATTTTACTGGTGATAGATAATCGTTAGCAGAATGCATTCTTATACGATTATAAAATACCTCTATATATTCAAATATGGCATGTTTTGCTTCCTCCCTAGTTTTAAATTTATGTTGATACACTAATTCTGTTTTTATAGTATGAAAGAAACTTTCAGCAACAGCGTTATCCCAGCAATCTTGCGTGCTTTGTTGAACGCTCCAGTCATTCCGACAGCTGTAAACTGGTTGTTATCTCCAACAAGCACTAACTTTGCCTTAACTCTGAGTACCTCATGGGCTAAATAGTCCATATTAGCAAGCTCTATCATACTTGCCTCATCAACAATCAGTACTGTTTTACTATCCAGCACATCTTGACGCATAAAGTTAAATACTGAATCACATCCAAGAGATTTGAAATATTCCTCTTCCTCATAATATTTGCTGCTTAAATCTATCTTAAAGTTTGCTCCTTTAGATTCTGTGATTTTCTTACGAAGCAAACTCGTATTATCGGCTTTAATTCCAGCATTTCTGCTAACTACCTTGGCAGATACACTACTTGGTCCAGTACCTACCACCTTAAATCCTTCCTTCTTGTACTGCCGTACTATCTCTCTCATTACAAAAGTCTTACCAGCTCCAGGATTTCCTTCGAGTACGCTGATATCTGAGCCGTTGCAGACAGACAAGATTGCGTCAATCTGCTCACTACTGAACACGTAGTTCTTACTGCCAAATACATTAAGCTTTAAGCCTAAACTACCTCCTATTTTATCGTTAAATTTATTTTGTAGGTTTGCTCCTACTACATTTACCAAATCGCCTATTTGTTCTTTGAGACTATTTCTTTCTAAACTCTCAGCGTTAATATTAAGATTATGCTCTTCCTTAGCATTTAACTCTTCTATAGCAGATATATAACGACGCTCTAAATTTACTCTAGATTTTAAGGAGTATAGCGTTCTTCCCATCAAATCTTTTTGATCCATCAGCTCTATCTTGTCAGATATCAATAGCTGATTATAGAGTCTTAAGAACTCTTCTCCGTATTCTTTGTTCAGATGCTCGATAGCTGGGTTGTTAGCTCTACTATCTGCTTGGTCGTTAGCCGTATTTGCTACTGAATTATTCTCTATATTTTGTGACGCATTTTCACTACTACTACACTCCTGAACGAGTCCCTTACCAAACTCTCTAATAGCTTCTTGTTCCTTAGCAACATTACTGCCTTTCGATACTAGATGCACCATCAAAGCATCTGATAATGCTATAGCTATATCTTCTTTAGTAAACACTGGCTTTGTATATGAAATACGACCAAATACTATCTCAGGATTTTCATATATCTTCTTTGCATTCTCAGCTATTATTTCTTTGTTTTTTTCTTCTAACTCCGTGCCTTGCATATGATTAGTTACTCCTCTATGCTTGGTCGGCTCTTGATCTATACCAAGTGCTTTATATGACTTACTACTGACTCTAAATGGTAAACCTACTTCCTCATACAGCTTATTAGTTGCTATCTCACATTCTTCTCTTAGAAAATATAAGACTCTTGGACTTTCTAACTCTCTATCTTTTACCTTTCCAATTACTACTTCCCCATTCTCTAAACGCCCTAACCTTCTTGTTAAATACTGTATATGCACATGTGGATTATCAGGATTGTCATAGTGAATATTAACGTCACATACTATGCCTCGTGATACTATCCATTTTTGAACATATTCCTCAACTAATCTAATCTAATCTAATCTAATATTATCTTCCTTATTTACTTCTTTAGGCAATGCAAATTCTATCTCAGCACCAGGCCTTGAATCAGCTCTTCTCTCTCTTGCTTCAGCTGCATTCCATAATGACTCTCTATCTTTTAACCATGCTATATCCTGAAATTCTTTAGGTACAAATATCTTACTATATACTACTCCTTGTTTTTTGCTAAAATCATAAGTAATACTAATAGCTTCTCCACTTTCTTTATCTATAGTTTTATACACTAACTTTGAAGCAGAAATATACGCTGCCTTAGCAACTGCATTCTGTCCTTGGCTTCTTTGTATATGTGAACTATGAAAGTGGTATGTCGCCATTGATAAAGAGATAATCTTATTATTAATACTTTACAGATATTGTGCTACTCACTGAGCGAGTAGGAGAGGTCTTACGACCTCGTCCTCTCACACCACCGTACATGCGTTGTCGCATACGGCGGTTTTTCTTAAGCATTTAAACGATCACGTTCTTTCTGTAATGAGATAATGCCAAGCCCATGAATCCAACGATTATTGAGTGTCGCAGAGACTGGTTTAGTACTAGATAGTCTCCACCAACCTTTTCCGGATGCAGAGAGACACCACGCCTCATGTTCATTTGCACCAAGACATATACAAAGAAGCCAAGGACAGAATATGTATTAACCATTTGGCAAGTGATTTTCCTCCCTTGCGTTGTTTGAGACGGTAACATCTAACACGCCTTCTTATCCCATCTATTTCTGCATATTTATTCTTGCGCTTGTCCAAATGAAAGTAGGCCATCCATCCACATAGAATAAGATTTATATCAGCTATAACCGTATTTAATTTCCTACCCAGTGTTCTACTAGTCAGATTCCTTAGTTTAAATTTTAGCTCTTTTAAACTCTTCTCTGATGCTACAAGACTAGCTCTTCTTCCAAACTTATAACCAAGAAAAGTACATTCTGTAGCTTTAATAGCACCACTTTTGTTTGAATTTACACGTAGTTTTAGCTTATTTTCGATATAATGCTTAATTGATTCTAATACTCTTTCCGCAGCAGCTTTGCTACATACATATACATTACGGTGAATAGACCGAAGGAACCTCCCCTTCAGTCTCTCGCAGAACGGTGCGTAAACCTCTCAGCTTACACCGCTCCCATTATCCAAACCTTGATCCAAGGCCTAACCTCCAATGAACAAATAGTCTAGGTTCACGCTTTCGCACACACCCTAACCAATTCCTTGCTCGTTTCTTATAACCTTGGAATCTTTTGTATTTCCTCATTACCCAACGTGTTAGAAAACGCTCCATATTACGTAAAAATGGATACATAGCCGATTTATAATATCGTCCATAATAATTTACCCATCCTTGTACATGTGCATTAAACATCCTCGCTAGGTCAGTAATAGTTTTATCACTTCGCAGATGTATTCTCCAACTCCTTATCTCCTTTCTGATACGGTTTGCAGCTTGCTTACTAATTGCAGGTGAAAAGTTAACAAAAGTTTTACCATATTTATTCATTGATAATCGTGGTCTAAATGTATAGCCAAGAAAATCAAAGCTTTCATACTCATAAGAGCCTCCTCGATCATCATCTTTACAATACACTATTTTTGTCTTTTCTGGGTGTAGTTCAAGACCACACTCTTTTAGTCTAATCTTAATCTCCTCCAGTACTTTCTTAGCCTGCTTTTGTGAACTGCAATGTGCTAAAATATCATCTGCAAAACGCTCAAACCTTACTTCCGGATAGTGCCTTCTCATCCAATTATCAAATGCATGATGCATGAAAATATTTGCCAACAAAGGACTCGCTACTCCTCCCTGAGGAGTACCAGACTGCCTTTCTATCAGTTCTCCACTCTCCAATTGTAAAGGGGCTTTAAGCCACCGCTCCACATAAAGATGGATCCACTTCTCCTCGCTATGAAATCTTATGGCTTTCATCATTAACTGATGATCCAAACTATCGAAGAAATTCTTGATGTCCAGATCAATACACCAATCTTGCTGCCAACATCGCTGCCTTGCTACTCCAACTGCATCCAATGCTGATTTCTTAGGACGATATCCATAAGAATCTTCATGAAATTTTGGCTCCACTAATTGCTCAAGCTGATCTTTAACCACTGCTTGTGCAATTCTATCTGCCACAGTTGGAATACCTAACAAGCGTTTGCTCCCATCTGATTTTGCTATTTCTACCGCCTTTACAGGTGGAGGAAAATATGTACCAGATGACATCCGGTTCCATAACTTATAAAGGTTATCCTTTAAGTTTAATGCAAAATCTTCAATTGATTCTTCATCAACCCCATAGGAACCTTTGTTCGCTTTAACTCTTTCCCAAGCTGCCATAATACTTTTATTGGAAATACAAAATGGTTTTGTTTTATTCAATTTAGCTCCTCCCAATTCTTATTAGTTGACTAATCAATAAAACGGATAACTCAGCCCCTTTGCTCCACTGCCTTTCAACAGCTTCATCACTACTACGAGCCAATCCACCCCTATGTACTGCTTTGGTACTCAGATACTCGTGGGGCTTCCACTTGCATCGCTCCCTTTGCATCAATACACAAGTTCCCACGTTCCACATAAGAGCCTAAATCAAGTTCATGCCACCTCTATGCCGGAGACCACTTGACCAGTAAACAGGTTTCCGCCAAATTTATCCTGAGTTAACGACTACCCCTCAGTTTTGATCTCATCTATACGCTTTCGACACTTCAGCAGTGGTTTAATCGCTTCATCTCCTTAATTCTTACCTGATACCTTGCAAGATACCTTTTCTCTAACGCTCACCACCTTGGCTCTTTACCAACGCAGCTTAGAGTGGTTTGAAGCCTTTTCCTGTAAAACGGCTTCGGAAGGCCTACTTCCATCTCTTATATAGTTACGTACAAATTCAATTTACATTATATGGCTTCATGTAACTTCCTTTGCACTCGTGGCACACAATCATCTGCGTAGCGACAGAATTTGTGGCCGCGTTTCTCTAGTTCTTTATCTAGATCGTCTAACATAATGTTAGCTAATAATGGTGATAAAGCACCACCTTGTGGAGTTCCTTCGGTACGTTTTATGTATGTTTCACCATCCATAATTCCTGATCGTAAAAACTTGCCAACTATTTGCAGTAATCTCTTATCTTTTACATATTTAGCTAAACGCACCATAACCATGTCATGATTTACTCTATCGAAAAACTTTTCGATATCGATATCCACAACATATGTCCTTTTGTCAGCTACATACTCTTGGGCAGCTTTTAATGCTTGATGAGCACTTTTGCCGCTTCTAAATCCGTAACTATTGCATGAAAAATGAGGATCAATTATTGGTTCAAGTATTTGCAAGATAGCTTGCTGTACTAATCTATCTATGACTGCTGGTATACCTAGCATTCTTTGTCCACCATTAGGTTTTGGTATCATAACTTTCTTCACTGGTTGTGGAGAGTATGTACCGTCTAATAGTTTGTTAATAAGAAATTCTTTGTTCACCTTAATCCAGTTAGATAATTCATCTACTTTCATCCCATCAATCCCTGGTGCTCCTTTATTAGAGACAACTCTTTTATAAGCTCGATTCATGTTCTCTTGACTACATATCTCCTCCATTAACGTTTTCGTTAAGGCTTGATTCTGTTGCTGCGCTGGATCTACCATATGCTCCATCATAGTATTCATATAATTACGTTATATTCTTTTCCATCTGGCATCTAGGTTGCCCTATACTTTTTCATCTGCACTTTAAGTTTATCACAAGCAGTCACAGTCTACTCCTTAATCTTAACAAACTCAGGCCTTCAGTATGTTCCCATACCTACTATGCCTTCTGCTGACTTCTTATAGTTCATTAATATAAATTCCTTTATATCTAGCTGTGAAAGCAAACTATAAGATCTCTCGGGGTAAGACACTATTATTCCCGGCGATTACATAAGATCTACCCTCACTAATTACGTCTGGATATTGGGATTCTGTATCCGGCTGCTACATTCCCCATCAGTGAAAGCCTTCTATCTTATTTCTGTACGTTGCAACCAACCTTTTGCCATCAACTTCCTTCAGATTCTGAGTCGCCTCAGACACCCTTGCCTCAGCTAATGGTTCCTACCAGATAGGCCCATAAAAGACTTGAACTTTCTATAATAGTGCCATGCCCGACACACAGCGCACAGCGTTTTGTTAGCACAAAACGCGAAAGTGTATTCTTACAAGAATCTTACTACTATGCTTCACGATTTCTTCATACTATTTTTTTCTGTTTGCTGTACTAGGGGTTTTAAGGGGGCAGCAAGCCCCCTTAAAAGATCCCCCGCAATATCTGTAAAAGAAATATGTATGATGCTTTATTATCATTGACTATTGATTATTATTGCCGGTATACTAGTTTAGTATCAAACACTTGAGATTAGAGTGAATTTAAAAGTTATAGGTAATCATGGTCACTAAACCTCTCCCAACAACCACTAAACTTGCTAATTTGCAACAACTTAAAAAAGATCGTATTGCTAAAATAGAAGCTGAATTTTTAAAACAAAAAACTCAGTTACTGCAAAAACGTAAAGAGGAATTATTTAATTTGTTTCAAGCCTACAGCTCTCTAACAATAGACGACAAATCGTTAATTGGTTTCTTAAAGTTTGTAAAGAATCCTGATAATAAAAATCATCCTATTTTAAATGAATTCAAGGAGCTTAGTCAAAAAAACAAAATACCCAGTAAACCAAAATCAGACAACACCAAAACTGATTAAATCTATTGTAAAAAAACTATGGTATACTCGTATGCAATATCAAAAAGCTACCACCTTTGATCGTAAAGCAGATAGCAGAAAAAAGATTATGCTTTGGGGTTATTTGTCAAAGCAGGTCTTGATTATCTGCACCCAAATAATGCCCATATTCTCTACGGAATGCTACTCGATTGTAAAGAGCAATTAATACTTAATCCTAAAATTATTGATAAATGGAAAATCAAAGGACAATCACTCCTTATAAAATAATTATTAACTATAATTGTCAGGTTCTTATATGCAGAAATTCTTCATAATACTTGGATTACTCATAACCACCATTGGACTTATCTATCCTCTCATCCCTTATCTTAAACTTGGACGTCTACCAGGTGACTTTTTCTTTCAAAAAGGTAACTTCTCTTTTTTCTGCCCTCTAACCTCTTGCCTCCTATTTAGTATCCTCATCTCTTTACTCATATTCCTATTCGATAAATATTTCTAATCCTTAACTCTAAACATTATTGCTCTTAATAAAAAGAGTAATAAATAACCTTGAAACTAAAAAATCTTATTATTATATTTATAATTTGAATTATAAACATATATTCAACAATTTTTACCTATGATTGATTACACTACTACTACACATACTACCTCTAAAACTCATGATGAAGGTCTGAGACAATTTATGTTAAAGGTTTATAACCTTATGGCTGCAGCTCTGCTATTAACTGGTAGTACTGCTATTATCACAATTTCTTGGACACCACTTGCAAATTTGATGTTTAACACTGCTGTTGGCTCTATTATTGCTTTTGCTCCTCTAGCTATTGCTTTATATTTCTTCTTTGGCTTCTCTAAATTATCTATTCAATTGGCACAAATCTTATTCTGGATATACGCAGTGCTAGTGGGCATGTCTCTATCTTACTTATTCCTTATTTATACTGCTGTATCTATTGCTAGAACTTTCTTTATCTGTGCTGCTGTCTTTGGTATGATGAGCTTATATGGATATAACACTAATAAGGATCTTACTTCTTGGGGTTCTTTCTTTTTAATGGGACTTGTCGGTTTACTGCTTACTTCACTTATTAATCTTTTCTTACAAAGTCCTGCTGTATATTTTGCTTCTTCTTTTCTAGGAGTAATCATCTTTATTGGACTAATAGTCTGGGATACTCAAAAAATTAAATCTTTCTACTTCACTAATACTGACAATCATTTAGCACAAAAAATGTCTATTGTAGCTGCTTTTAACTTATATCTAGACTTTATTAACCTATTTCTACACCTTATTAGATTCCTCGGAGGATATAAACGTCAGCAATAATTACTTGAATTTTTCTATTCTAAAACTATATCTAAAGATATATAATTATGTTACTATTCTATAGATTCTATAAATTAACCTTATATGTTATATAGTCAAATTGAAGTAAAAGAAGATAATTATGTTATACAACAATATTAAATTATATTTAATAACTTGCATTACTGTCATTTTATTGGTCAATCCAGCAATTGCGGCTGAGGATAAAAAAACATCAAATAATAATCATTATACTATTTATTTACGTCATCCATTAGATTTTATTAATCGTCCTTTCTCTGCCTTTGATTATTACTGGAATAGTATATTTGATGATAGATTATCTATCTATGACTCAAGTGCTATAAAAAGTAAATTCATTCCTCAAGACAAACAATATATCCTAGTCCTAGAAGTACCAGGCTATGATAAAAGTCACATTAAACTTAAAGTAAATAATCATAAGCTTTTTATTGAAGGTAAAATTGACGATACTAAAGCAAATAGTGCTACTGATCATTTAAATAAAAAATTTAATTATGTTATGTCTCTATATGATGATATWGATCAAAAGGCTATCGCATCTCAGTTAAAAAATGGCATTTTGACTATTACTTTGCCTAGAATTGCAATCAAAGACCAAGATGCAAAAGAAATACCAATTCAATGATGAGAATAATAAATAATTATTTTTACTCATTGCAGTACTGTTAATATTTGAACTTGTTTAACTTTATTTAATAGGAGGTTTTATGGCTTTTAATTTACCACGTATTAGAAATAAATCAGAACTACAAAATAACTCTAATAAAAGAAGCTATATTGATGATGTYTTTAMTAACTTYTTTAATGAAATAKCTTCWTTTKKCYTATCCTTSCTCTTACAACGAWAGARTRTTATCACCWAGAACTGATATTATTGAAAATGACTCTGATTATRGTCTAGAAATGGAATTACCAGGCGTCACACAAGATAATATTGATCTTAAAATAGACAGTAACATCCTAACTATTGAAGGTAAAAAAGAACAATCTTCTGAAAAGAAAGATCACAATTATCATATGCAAGAACGATATTATGGCTCTTTCTACCGTTCTATTAGTTTACCATCTAATATTGATGAAGAACATATAGAAGCACAATTTAAGAATGGTATCTTATCTATTAAAATACCTAAAAAAGAGCAAAGTAAAGCTAAAAAAATTAAAGTAACTTAAAAAACTATATTATATAATGTAAACAGTAGAATCCATCCTCTGGGTTCTACTTTAATACAAGACTCATTGTACCCTTCCTTTACCCGGAAGATGAGAATATGAGGTTCTGTCGCATCTATTGCCAAGCTCTGTGATATAGAGTATAAGAATGCATTCTGCTAACGATTATCTATCACCAGTACAATAAACGAAAAAATACAAAAATGTGCGTAAAAAACTGTCCGGAATACTGTTGACAGATCATGTAGTTAAATTTTCCCAATTTTCATGCCCTTTTTCGTTAGCTTGATTAATAAAAGTGTTGCAATAAAAATACTTACCAGTTTTATATCTAGAATGGATATTTATTTTTATGGAAGTACTGTGTTAAATATCATTGAATAGAGGTTTTTTATGAACAATAATAATCCAGTATGTAATTTTGATTCCAAGAGATTAACAAAAAGTATAGTAAGTTGTGTTGCGAAACCATCCATCCCTAATTGTGCAGTGAAACCAGTAATCAAAGCAGCAACTGATCCTTGTTTTCAAAAACATATGGCACAACAAACATTAAATGACCCATACTATCAACATATGCCTAAAAATGATGCAGCTGCTGCTACTATCTATGCAGCAAAATGGGGGGTGAACATCATGATATTGCAGGATGTGAGATAATGTAAATTATAAAAATTAACTTAGGTAAAATAATGCTTAAAAAAAATTATTCTAATAGTATATTTTATTTTTAGTATTATAAGCTTTTTGCAAGCAATAGAAATCACTCCAATAAATAGTATGCTGAAATTGGTTATATTGCTTGCTAGCTTTAATATTTGTTGGTATATGGAAAAAATCAGCAACTTAAAACACATTAAGTACTTAAGAATTGAATTTTACAACCTAAAACTGTATTTTTTATTTTTTATCTTTTATCTGTTGTATTTTTTTTGCTTATTTATATACAAATGCTTATGATGACTCATACAGTACTTTTATTTTTAATATTATAAACTTAATGATTATAGTTTTATATTTTATATCAGCAGTTAGTACTTTATGGTATTTAATTAAAATAATTGGCAATAACTACTGGATAATCAAAAAAATGATGCGATCAATTTGGTGATATCACAACGTATAATAATACTTATACGATTAAAAAATCATAAGATAATTTTACCAAAATACCTCAAAAACTGACCCAAAACGGGTTCTGTCGCATCTGTGTAACATGTTTATCAGTTTACACAAAACCTGAGATTTTAGATATTATGATGCCATTAACATTTTAAAATTCTCGAAAGAATATGCCCTATATAAATCAACAAAAAGTGGTATATGCAAAGCAATAAAAAGATAAAATCTAAATTACCTGTGAAGTATCAATAGAAACGCTACAAAAAATAATTTTAAAAAAAAGAGATTATGTGGAGTTGTGGGTAACTTAAAAAGTTATCCATCAAATCCACATAATATCAAACAATGACCAATAAACTCCGTAAAATTAAAGCTCGTACTACTTGGATACAAACATATGAACAATTAGGTTCAATAAGTAAAACAGCCCGGCGTTGCGGTATTCCAAGATCAACATTATATCGTTGGATCACAAGGTATAAAACGCAGGGATTAGAAGGCTTAAAAGATAAGTCACAAAGACCTAATAAACTCGGTAAATTAAAGGTTACTGCAGATATAGAAGAGCTTGTAATCAATTTACGTCAAAAGCATAAATTTGGTCCGAAACGTATAAATATTACACTTGCCCGCAACCATAATATTAAGTTATCACCGCCCACTATTTGGCGACTTCTAAAAAAGCATAATATACCGGCAATAAAAAGACATAGAAAGCGTGATGATTACAAAAGGTATAATAGACCCATACCAGGTGATAGAGTGCAAATTGATGTAACGAAAATCCGTAGAAATTGTTATCAATTTACTGCTGTAGATGATTGTACAAGGCTTAGAGTATTAAGGCTTTACACAACTAAAACAGCAGAAAACGCTATTTTATTTATAGGGTCTGTCAGATTTTTTGTGTAAGTACGATTTCTCCATTTGCCCAATTTTGTAAATTAGTATCACAAAGTATAGCAAATTGATTTAAAGCCATGGCCCAATTCTTAATAGGCATTGTCCATTTTTTAGAAGCATTTGTCAATGCTAAAAAGATTATTTTCTGAATCGATTTATCATCTGGAAATACCCCCTTATTTTTTATAATTTTACGAATTTGACGGTTAGTTGATTCAATAGCATTAGTAGTGTAAATCGCCTTTCTAATGTCTTCCGGAAAGCTAAAGAACGGAGCTATTCCAGACCAATTTCTCTGCCATATATCAAAAATAACTGGATATTTTTCATCCCATTTTTTAGCAAAATTTTGTAATTCTCTTAATCCCTCTGCTTCATTTATTGCAGAATAAACTGCCTTTAAATCAGCTGTTACCAATTTTAAATCTTTATATGATACGTATTTTACAGAGTTTCTTACCATATGAACAATACACAGTTGTACTGTGGTTTTTGGGAAAATGCTATTTATTGCTTCTGGAAAACCTTTAAGACCATCAACACACGCAACATATATTTGTTCTACACCACGATTCTTCAGTTCTGTTACTACTTGCATCCAAAATTTAGATCCTTCATTCTTGCCTATCCAAATACCTAATAGTTCCTTCTTGCCTTCTATATTCACGCCAATATCTAGATAAACTGCTTTATTTATTATTATATGATTGTCTCTTGCCTTAACATGAATACAATCTACATTATAGGATATACACTATCAAGTGCTCTATTCTGCCACGCAGTAACTTCCTCTAAAATGCCATCAGTTACCTTTGATATTAACTCAGATGATACTTTGGTGGCATATAGTTCTTCTAAGTGCCCTTGTATTTCTCGAATAGTCATTCCCCTAGCATATAAAGATATTACTTTATCATCAAATCCTTCAAATCTCCTTACTCCTTTTGGAATTAGTTGAGGTTCAAATTCTCCTTCCCGATCCCTTGGCACTTCTACTATCAATTTATGACCCTCGGAATCTATTAGAGTCTTTTCATAATTGCCATTACGTCTATTATCTGACTCCTTGGTATTCTTAGAATGCTTCTCATAACCTATATGAGATTCCATTTCTTTTTCTAAAATCTTATTTACTATCTGCTTTTTAATTTCCTGAAATATTCCTTCTTTGCCAAATTATTCTTCATATTAGCCTCATGTAAGTTGTTTTAATTAATTTTATTCTTAACTATTTTTATAACTTACACAAACTTTCTGACACCTCCGAGAAACGAGAACAAGGTATTAAAATCAAAAATCTGATGCAAGAATTTAATTTATCAAAAGCCACTATTTATCGCTATCTTGCTCAGGAGCCTGCATAGTTTCTTTTAAGTATTAAATCTTAACTTCTGCATTTAATAAGTTATTAACCATTCCTGCAGTTTTGAATAACGTAAAGAAGTTTTATTATCTTTAATGGCAATGGCTAGTGCTTTTCTTTGTCCAATTATTATTACTAAGTTCTTACCGCGAGTGATGGCAGTGTAAATTAAATTACGTTTAAGCATCATATAACTTTGCATAGTTAATGGAATGATTACCGCAGGATATTCTGAACCTTGAGATTTATGTATCGTAGTAGCATATGCTAAGGTAATTTGATCAAGATCACTATAATCATAAACCACATCACGGTTATAAAAGTTTATTGTGATTTCTTGGTCATGATCATTAATATTATTAATAACCCCTACATCTCCATTATAAACTTCTTTGTCATAATTATTTTCTGTTTGCATAACCTTGTCTCCAATAGCAAAAATTTGACCGAATTTAGTTATGCCACTACTGTAGTTAGGATTAAGTATCTTTTGTAATTCAATATTTAATGATCTAGCTCCCACCCCGCCTCTTTGCATAGGACATAATAATTGAATATCATTTATAGGGTTAAGATTAAATTTATTTGGTATACGATCCTTTAACTGTATATTCTTCTCCTGCAGAATTAATACGTGTCTCATTACGCATTTCATAGCTGTTAATCTTAAACTTCCTTCTAATTTTTTCTACATCACTATCAAGACGCTGATATACTATGTTTTCCAGCTCTTTTGCGGATGCATGCAGTCTCACCTCCTCTCTATGACGTGACATTAAAACTAAAAACGCTTCATAGCCAATAGAACGGTCAAAATATACATGCATGCGGTCTACTGTCTCACCTTGCAATTTGTAGCCAGTTAAAGCGTATCCATTATTTAACGCGAGTTTCGTATTAATAGAGGAACTGAATAGCTGATAGTAACTGGGTTACGAGGATATTAGTAATATTGTTTTTGTTCTTACTACATGACAATTTTTCATTTTATCATCTTTGGATATTGGAATATCAAGGACAACAGCTGTATCCAACGTACTAATTGAGTAGAAATATTATACAAGATATTAACCAATGTATCTAATCCAATCCAACACGAAATATACTATTTTGCCTATAACCATGTTTTTTAATAACTATTGGTTTATCTAAAACTATAATCTCTCCAGTTTGATAAGCTAGGCAAAATGCAATAGACAATATTTGCATCAATGTATCTAATCGTAAATCATTAGTAATATGAGTTGCTTCACAGTTGAATCCTGCTGATTTAAAAGCTTTGAACATTGTTTCAATTTGCCATCTTTGAGCATATAATCTCAGCAGGATTTTTGATCTCATCACTATGTATTAAGACTGCAAGTTCACTCTTCTTATTTCTGATCCCTACTACATTAAATATTTCACCTTTTGTACCAATTCTACGTTGTGACAAACTCACATGCGATCCTATGGCTAGAGGGCGAAATAACTCTTGTATTTTAACCATTTTTCCCCTTGCATTACTGATATATTGTCTATTTTCTCTAACTCGAAAAACGTATCTTATTTGATTTGTTCTAAGCCAAGAGAGCCATTCCTTACCTATAAATTCTCTATCAGCGGTTAATGCTTCAATGCGGTTTTTGTCAAAAACTTCTAAAAAACACTCCATCAGATCAATACGCTCAATATAATCAGAGTTACCACACTTTTTATCACTTAGAAAATTCCAAAAAGGGGGATCGCTATACCATGAAAACTGACAGCTAAATATAAAATATTTATATGTCGTTTACCAAATTTCCAATTCGTTCTATCTAAACACAATACCCATTTTTGCTCCTGCTCAAACCCAGTCATCATGACTAACATAACAGGTAATACTCTCCATGATATTGAGATTTCAGAGATAAATCTTTGCATCCTTCTATACCATGAAGCTGCTTTAATCCCAGACGGCATTCTATTGCATAACAATGACATGTTTACTGTCCTGCTGTTAAGCATTGAAATGATAAATAATCCTAAACATTTTGCTCTTGATAAATTAAGCGAAATATGTTTTTGTAATAATTCGACTAGAGGGGCGGAATGATCTTTCATATGTAAACCAAGTTCTTTCCCCGTTATCATCATGAATTATCAGCAAAATTCAATCCTTTAGTCCTTACATCTCTAAAAATTGTCATGTAGTAAGGTTTTTGTTATAAAATGTACTTAAAACTGCATAAATTTTTAGTAAATTGTCTTTTTTGACTATAACTATTAAATTGTAAAACTTGTCACACCTCTTACAAACCTTGAAAGGATAAGGATTATAGCATATTCATTAATCATAATTTAGGCATCTTAAATGTACCAATATTTTTAGTATTCCGTCGCCATCGCTTAAATCCTGCATTCTTGTACTGCCTCACTATCTCTCTCATCACGAAAGTCTTGCCTGCTCCAGGATTACCTTCTAGTACACTAATATCTGAGCCGTTACATACTGATAAGATTGCTTCTATTTGCTCAGTACTGAACTCATGGTTTTTACTGCCAAATACATTAAGCTTTAAGCCTAAACTACCTCCTATATTATCGTTAAATTTATTTTGCAGGGGTACGCCTGCAGTGTTTACCAATTCAGCTATTTGTTCTTTGAGACTATTTCTTTCTAAACTCTCGTTGTTAATATTAAGATTATGTTCTTCCTTAACATTTAACTCTTCTATAGCAGATACATAGTGACGCTCTAAATTCACTCTTGATTTCAAGGAATATAGCGTTCTTCCCATCATATCTTTCTGATCCATTAGCTCTATTTTGTCAGATACCAGTAGCTGATTGTAAAGCCTTAAAAACTCCTCTCCATATTCTTTGTTCAGATGCTCAATCGCTGGGTTATTATCTGCACTTGCTACTGAATTTTTATCTATATTTTGTGGTGCATCTGCACTACTACCTTGCTCCTGAACTAATCCTTTACCGAACGCTCTAATAGCTTCTTGTTCCTTAGCAATATCATTGCCTTTTGATACTAAATGCACCATTAAAGCGTCCGATAATGCTATCACTATATCCTCTTTAGTAAACACAGGCTTCGTATATGAAATACGACCAAATACTATCTCGGGATTCTCATATATCCTTCTTTGCATTCTCAGCTATTATTTCTTTATTCTTTGCCTCAAGCTCAGTAGCTTTCATGTGGTGAGCAGGTCCTATATGAAGCTTTGGTATTTGATCTATTCCACGATCCTTAAATGATTTCTCTGTAATCACATAAGGTAAGCCTGCCTCTTCATATACTTTATTAATTTCTATCGCACATTGCTCCATCAAATTGCATAAAAACCCTCTCTTCCATAACTCTCCATCTTTTCTCTTTGCAAATACTACTACTCCATCATCTAAACGCTCTAATATTCTTTCTAAAAACTGGAAATGTACATGCGGATTATCAGGATTATCATAGTGTATATTTACATCACAAACTAAACCACATGCTACTATGTTCTTCTTTACAAACTCTTCTACTAATTTAGTATTTTCTTCCTGACTTACTTCTCTCGGTAGTGAGAATTCTATAGCTCTTGCAATAGTTGAATCATCCCTTCTTTCTCTTGCCTCTACCGCATTCCATAACTGTTGTCTATCTTGTAACCATTCTGCATCTTCAAAGCCTTCAGGTAAAAATATTTTGCTATATACTACTCCTTGCTTTTTAGTGAAATCATAAGTAATGCTTATTTTCTCACCAGTTTCTTTATCGATAGTTTTGTACACTAATTTTGATGCAGAAATATACGCAGCTGAAGCAACGGCATTTTGTCCTTTGCTTCTCTGTATACATGAACTATGAAAGTGATACGATGCCATTTACTACAATCAGTATTTTTTAAAATTATTACTTTATAGATATTTTACTACTCACTGAGCACACGTATTTTATGTCAACAAAATACCTAGGTGTTTTCTTACGAGAATCTTACTACTACATCATACTTTATCATCTTTTGCAACTTCTTTCTTCTTGCTAACCACTAAAGGGTTTTAAGGGGGCTTGTTGCCCCCTTAAACAATCCCCCGCAATATCTGTAAAAGAAATATGTGTGATGCTTGCTTTTACTTGACTACCTATTGTTTTTGCTGGTATACTTCAGTATGTGTTAAGCACTTAAGATTAGAGTAAATTTAAAGATATAGGTAATCATGGTAACTAAAGCTCTTGCGACAGCTACTAAACTTGCTAACTTGCAACAACTTAAAAAAGATCGTATAGCTAAAATAGAAGCACAGCTAGAGAACCAACAAACTCAGCTTCTTCAGAAACGTAAAGAAGAATTGTTTAATATCTTTAAGGCATGTAATGCTCTAACTATTGATGATAGATTGTTGATTGGATTTTTAAAGTTTGCAAAAAACGTTGATAATAAAAATCATCCTTTTTTGAATGAACTAAAAGAGGTGCACAAGAAATCTAAAATCCCCAGTAAACCAAAATCAAGAAACGAAAAAACTAATTAAATTAGTCACAAAGAAATTATGGTATACTCGTATGCAATTACAAAAAACAGTTACATTTGATCGTAAATCTGACGCTAGAAAAAAGATTATGCTTGGCGGGTTATTCGTAAAAGCAGGTCTTGATTATTTACATCCTGAGAGTGCTCATATTCTTTACGGAATGCTTCTTGATTGTAAGGAACAGTTGATCCTTAATCCAAAGATTATAGATAAATGGAAAAGCAAAGGTAGGGCATTATTCATCTCTAAACATTAAGTTTATGAATAATGTACAATATCAAATATTGCTTTAAAAATATTTGCCTAATATGGTGGCATTTCATACCAGAC
>NZ_CM000773.1:0-49883 GCF_000160735.1 Rickettsia endosymbiont of Ixodes scapularis
CTATTGTTACTGTATCAGTTGATATATCAGCAGTATTATTACTATTGCCTAAGCTTTTGATATTCTCACTTAAACGCTCATCACGAGTTGCAAGGCTCGTTAATAGATCTTGATACATTGGTGAGTCATATTTTAAATAATCATGTGCTACTCCTCCTTTACCTGTTGCCTCTAAATATTTAACGTAATTGCTCGCCTCTTCTGAACGAAAGAAAGTAGCAGCTTTATACTCATTAGCCGCTAAGTTTGTGATTTGCTCACCTCCAACAATCTTGCCTTTGAATACCTCCTGCCAAATATTACGCTCAACTAACTGCTGCGAAGCATCTGAAGCGTTAGTACTCTGTAACACGCTTTGTATTTGATTTAAGTCTAAATGAGCAGCTCTTACATTTTCTATAGCCTCTTTAACATTTGAGGTGGTCATACCTTCAGGTAATCTATCTGCCAAGTCCCACTTCTCAGGCAACAAGTCCTTGTGAACACCACCATTAAACTTCAATGTCGTTGGATCAACTACACTTACAAATCCTATATGATCATTTGCTTTGTTAATCTTGTCCTTTATCACCTCTGCAGCTTTAAAGCCCGCCTTGTCATTATCGGGCCATATTATTACATCCCGCCACTGAAGCTGATTCCAGTTTACTTTATCAGCAGCATTACTGCCTCCCATCCATGATACTACTGAGTAATCAGGAAGTATTTTAGCAGCAGCTATTGCGACTTTCTCACCCTCTACTATTAGTATAGGCTTACTACTATAAATAGCTTTCTCTATGCCAAAGATAGGCTTATCGCCCTTGTCAGTAAATCCTTTAAGACGCCAAGCTTGCTCGTCTTTTGCAGCGTTGTAACAATAGGTGACAGGTAGTGTTTGTTTTTTGCCGTTTTCCTTGCTCACAAACCGTACTACATGGCCAAGTAACTTGTCGTTAGCATCTTTGTAAGCGTATACTGCCTCTAATATATTATGCTGCATCATACCTTTTAGATGCTTGTATGGATCAAAGATATCAGCATTATTGATTTTATCTTGAGCAACTATCCACTCATTTGCTTGCTTCTGCTGTGTTTGTTCTTGCATCTTCTCTTTATTAGCTCTGCTACTTGCAACGTGAGCACGATAATCGTAACTGCTTGATTCAGCACGAATGCCAGAAAGCTCAGCAACAATCTCAAGTGATTGACGTTTGCTAACGCACGCCCCTTCTGCTACAAAACCAAATATGTTACCCTTCTTCCCGCTGCTGTGGCGTATCCATGTACCTTTACTTAGATTCATGCTAAGGCTACCCATACTGATCTCAGAGCCACTTCTCTTTATAGTGCCTAGGCTCCCTCTAATAGATGAAGCATAGTCCTTAAATATTCTCTCTATATCGCTACTGGTTAGAGCGTCCTGTACATCTTTAAATCTTAAAGATGGTACTTTGGTACGTTCTTTTCTGCGATTACTACTATTACTGCGAGTAGTACTATGCACCTTAACAGCTTTCTCTTGATTCTCTGCGGCTTGCTGCTCCTGCTCTTTAGAATATGCTTGATACTCATCTTGATATTCTTCATCAATAGCATTTAGTCTTGTATATTTCTCGTTCTGACTGTTGTAGTACTCACATATTAAATCTTGGACTTCATCACTCTCGATTACAGACTTAAAGCTCCCCATATTTAAACCGCTGCCTGCCTGCATTATCTTTAAACTACTTAAGAACTTTGCCTCTGCCTTACTTGGTTTTAAATACTCTAAATCTTTAAGCTCTTTTTCAAGTGCTTTAATGCTTTGCTTTTGCTCTTTTATTAAATCATCTTCCTTAATCTCTTTTAGCCTTGCCATATTCTCCTCATACTTTAGAAGATGCATGCCGAGTTTACTTACCTGCTCTATAGATTTACGGCGGCTAGAGCTTACTCCAAATATCGTTCCAATCCCAATGCCAGGTAACTTGCCAAGCATTGATGGATTAGCTTGAATGTGAGCGGATAACCTTTGAACATCTAAATCTGTGTTAAAAGCCTTTAACCTATCCCACGCATCTAAGATATCAGTACCTGATTGCTCGTAAATACGACCTAAGTAGTGAGGCAGTAATGTTTCTACGAAATTCTCTTTAAGTTCTTGCTCTTGCTTTAAATCACTTAAACACTTTTGACTTTCAGCTAAAGCAGATCTCTTAAGCTCCAATAATTCCTTGTTGTCAAATATGTAACTATCTATTGATGAAAGATCCTTTTGGATTCTGCTATTTAAATTGTTTATAGCTTTTGTAGTATCAAGACTATTAGAGGCAAGTGTTTGTGTTGTAGAGATTTGTTTACTACTTGTACTATCTCTATCTGCTAGGATATACCAGCTAGTATCACGAGCTAGCAGCATTAAATCTTGATATGCCTTACAATTACTTATTGTGCTTTTCTCTGTAATATCCTGTAAATAGTACTTGTATGTATCATGACCTGCATGTTTGCGGAGCGTCTCATAGTTAATATTTAACTGAATGGTCCGCTCACCCATTAATACAGAATTGCTGGTAAATGTAGTATTCTCTTGAATTAGTGCAAGCCTACTTGCTATTCTTCCATCAGCTGCATTTAACTTCTCCTCATACTGTGCCAACTTCTCTTGAAGCTGAGCAATTAGCTCTTCCAACTTAGCTTGCCTGTCCTCGTGCTTGCTAAAATTCTTCTCGCGAGTTAAGGCTCTTGCTTCTACTTTGATCTTGGTTAATGATTTACTCTCATCTTTCTTTGCAAGAATTAATTTCTTAAATTCATCTGCATTCTCAGTATCAATTACACTATGGTAACTACCACAAATCACACTAGCATAATCTCTTAAAACCTCTTTTTCTAATTTTAACTCCTCAAAGATTTCTTTAAGATTTTCGTAAGTCTGCTCTTTTAAACAAATAGCGATGATTTTGCTTTGATGCTTGCTGTCAAGCTCTTTGAAGTTAATTTGAGCCTTACCATCAGTATAAGTAACTCCTTTAATTGTTTTTAGTTTTGTGCTTTCTTGTCCGCTACTGTGTGCACTATCTGATTTTTCCTCTTTCGCTTCTTTTAAAATATTCTCAATAACGTATTTAAAGCTGTCTTGTGCCTCAGACAGAGCAATACTATATGGATCAATCTTTAAATCTTTGATATTTAATTCTAATTCAAAATTAATAACAGGACTTGTATCGTCTAATTTGATGCTCTTTAAATTAGTAGCATGATTTAGAATTTTGCTATGTAATCTTGTGATATTACCAGTAGCCTCAATATCTCTCTTCCATTCACGTATCTTGCCGTGGCACTCAAAAACTCGTGACCTTGCTTCTAAATATTCTTTGATGATTACCTGATTACCGTCTAATATGCCACCGCTTCTATAGTCTATTGAAAAACTATTATTTGCTCTTCTGCTGACTGCAAGAGTTAATCCTATTAGCCAATTAGGTATTTCATTTTGTACATGCTTTTCATATGACGAACCATCTTCGTTGGTAATCGTTTCAGGTAGCATTTCATAGCTGTTAATCTTAAACTGATTTCTAACTTTCTCTACATCACTATCAAGACGCTGATAAACTATATTCTCTAACTCTTTTGCGGATGCATGAAGCTTAACCTCTTCTCTATGACGTGACATGAGTACCAAAAACGCCTCATATCCAATAGATCGGTCAAAATATACATGCATTCGGTCTACCGTCTCACCTTGCAATTTATAGCCAGTTAAAGCATATCCATGATTTAACTTCACTCGTCTCTTATTGTTAAACGCATCTAAAAAAGTATTAATCTCAATTATATCCTTTGAACCATCTGCTTTATGGACTAATACACGTAAAACTCCATCACCTTTACTATTAGCACTCCCTCCAAAAGGATTTACTGACAATATTGTTCCAACCTCACCGTTACTTATACCGTATCTTAAACTATTCTCTTCAAATACTATTTGGTCGCCTTTCATCAGAGGTATCATTCGCCCGCCACTGCTAATTTGTACTTCAGCTCCTTTTAATGCTCCGCTATGCTTTAGCTCAGCTCTTACTCTTGCATTAAACTCAGCTACCTTCTCATTCGTATATGCTCCAATTGCTATACTTCTAATCGCTATTAAATCATCTCTCTTAAGGCTATCCATCTGCTCGGTATATTCTTTAGCAAATGACGTAACTAAGCTAGTTTTAGCTTCTTCTTCATTATCTTTAATGTTAAAAACATCTAGTTTTCTGTATATTTCAATGGCTTCCTGCATTGCAAAGCGTCCCATAGCTCTCGTCGCTTGTCTGTACTCTACTCTTTCTTGTCGTCTTACTTCGGTAAGCTTGACGCCTCCTGCAATCTTACGAGCTTTGTTAAATGCACCAGTCATGCCAACAGCTGTAAACTGGTTGTTATCGCCAACAAGTACTAGTTTTGCTTTAGACCTTAAGACCTCATGAGCTAAATAGTCCATATTAGCAAGCTCTATCATACTTGCCTCATCGGCAATCAATACAGTCTTACTATCAAGTACATCAGAGCGTAAGAAGTTAAAGACTGAATCACATCCAATAGATTTTAAATATTCCTCCTCCTCATAATATTTACTACTTAAATCTATCTTAAAGTCTCCTCCTTTGGATTCTACGATTTTCTTACGAAGCAAACTCGTATTATCGGCTTTAATCCCAGCATTACGACTTAGGACCTTAGCAGATACGCTGCTTGGGCCAGTACCTACTACCTTAAAACCAGCTGCTTTATACTGCCGTACTATTTCTCTCATTACGAAAGTCTTACCAGCTCCCGGATTTCCTTCAAGTACGCTAATATCTGAGCCGTTACAGACTGAAAGAATCGCTTTAATTTGCTCATCACTAAATTCATGATTCTTACTGCCAAATACATTAAGCTTTAAGCCTATACTACTTCCTATCTTATCATTAAACTTATCCTGTAGGTTTGCTCCTACTACATTAACCAAATCGCCTATTTGTTCTTTAAGACTGTTTCTCTCCCCAATAGTGCTATCTAAAATATTAAGTTTATGATCGCCTCGAACATTTAACTCCTCTATAGCAGATACGTATCTTAGCTCTAAATTTACTCTAGATTTCAACGCATATAGCGTTTTACCAGTCAAATCTTTTTGGTCCATCAACTCTATCTTGTCAGATACCAAAAGCTGGTTGTAAAGCCTTAAAAACTTCTCGCCATATTCCTTGTTCAAATGCTCGATAGTGGGGTTGCTGTTTGCATTGCTTTCTTGACCTCCTGTAGTAATTCCTATTGCATCATTTGCTATATTTTGTGCTACATAAGCCGCACCTACTTGCTCTTGTACTAAGCCCTTACCAAACGCTCTAATAGCTTCTTGCTCTTTTGCAATATCACTACCTTTTGATACTAAATGCACCATCAATGCGTCTGATAATGCTATAGCTATATCTTCTTTAGTAAATACAGGTTTCGTATATGAAATACGACCAAATACTATTTCAGGATTCTCTCTTATCTTCCTTGCATTCTCAGCTATTATTTCTTTATTGCGTGCTTCTAACTCCGTTCCTTGCATATGATGAGTTACTCCTCTATGCTTGGTCGGCTCTTGTGCTATCCCAAGTGCTTTAAATGACTTAGCAGTTACCTTAAAAGGTAAACCTGCTTCCTCATATACTTTGTTGATTTCTATCTCGCATTGCTCTCTTAAAAAGGATAAAAAAGATTTCCTATCTAGTTCATTATCTTTTCTCTTAGCAAAGATTACTTCTCCATTCTCTAAACTCTCTAGTCTCCTTGTTAAATACTGTATATGTACATGTGGATTATTAGGATTGTCATAATGTATATTAACGTCACATACTAAACCTCGTGACACTATACATTTCTCAACAAATCTCTTCACTAACTCAATATTTTGCTCTTTATTTATTTCTCGTGGTAATGAAAACTCACACTGTTTAGCTATACTTGAATCTACTCTCTTTTCTCTTGCCTCAACTTTATTCCATAACTCTTCTCTATCTTGCAACCATGCTATATCTTTAAATTCTTTAGGTACAAATATTCTACTATATACTACTCCTTGCTTCTTACTAAAATCATAACTAATACTAATATCTTCACCACTCTCTTCATCAATTGTTTTATATACTAACTTCGAAGCAGCAAGATATGCAACAGATGCTACCGCATTTTGTCCTTTGCTTCTTTGTATACACGAACTATGAAAGTGATATGATGCCATTTATAAAAAATCTTTTCCAATAATTACTTTGTAGATATTTTTCTACTCACTGAGCGCACGTATTTTATGTTAATAAAATACATAAGTGCGCTCTTACGAGAATTTTACTACTATATCATACTTCACTATCTTTTGTAATCTCTTTTTTCTTACGTGTTACTAAAGGGTTTTAAGGGGGCTGGCTGCCCCCTTAAATGATCCCCCGCTATATCTGTTAAAGAAATATATGTAATACTTGTTTTTGTTTGACTGTATACCTCTTTTGCTGGTATACTCATATAGTGTTAAATGTCCAAAATTTGATTAAACTTTCAAAGTGTGAGGAATAATGGCAACTAAAGCACTGGCAACAGCTACTAAAATAGCTAACTTGCAACAACTTAAAAAAGAACGTATCGCTAAAATTGAAGCTCAATTAGAACATCAGCAATCTCAGTTACTGCAAAAACGTAAAGAAGAATTATTTACTATCTTTAAAGCATGCAATGCTCTAACGATTGATGATAGATTGCTAATTGGATTTCTAAAGTTTGCAAAAGATGCCAGTAATAAAAATCATTCTTTTTTAAATGAATTAAAAGAGGTTCACAAGAAATCTAAGATGCCCAGTAAACCAAAATCAGGAAACGTCAAAACTGATTAAACTAGTCACCAAGAAATTATGGTATACTCGTATGCAATTACAAAAAGCAGTTACTTTTGATCGTAAAGCTGACGCTAGAAAAAAGATTAATTATTTGTTAAAGCAGGACTTGATTACTTGCATCCTGATAATGCTCATATTCTTTACGGAATGCTACTTGATTGTAAAGAGCAGTTAATCATTAATCCGAAGATTATTGATAGATGGAAGAGCAAAGGACAATCTCTTATATCTAAAAATATTTAACCTAATTTATTATTAATATGCAGCGTGATAAAATTAAAAGCAGTAAGACTCTTAGCAAAGAAGAATTTAAAAAGTTCTTAGACCAAAACCCTAGAAAAACATATAAAGAATTAGTCAAAATATGCCCTACACAAATCACAGAAAGTGGTATATCTAAAGCACTCAAAAGATGGAATATAAATTATCAATCGTTCTACTATGAAAAACAACGGCAATTTAAGCAGTGATTATTATGATCACTCTGTTTAACTGCTGCCATTATAATGTTGCTGTGACTTAAAAAAACTGTTAACAATGAAATAGAACCAAAGAAATGAATGAAAAATATATTAGTAAAGACTTAAGTACAAATAGCGATGCTGGTGTTGCTAGCGTTGATGCCAGTGACGCTAGCGATAATCCAGCTACTGAACGTCCAAGGCATGATGCTCTCATTCGTAAAGCTCTAGAAAACCCAATCGTTGCCAAAGAGTTCTTTGAGATGCATTTGCCAAAAGAGATTAAGGCTATGTTCTCATCTCATAGCCTTAAGATGGAAAAAGAAAGCTTTGTTGAAGCAGATCTTAAACACTCTATATCTGATATTCTATTCTCAGCTAAGTTTAAAGATGATACCGGATATCTTTGGATTCTATTAGAGCATCAAAGTACTCCTGACCACTTCATGGCTTTTAGACTATTTAAGTATATGACGGATATTGCAGCAAGGCATTTAACTCTTAATCCTAAATCTAAACATTTGCCTTTTGTCTACCCCCTCGTGTTCTACAACAGCACAAAGAAATATAATGCTCCGAAGAATATTTGGGACTTATGCCAGCATAAAGAGCTTATGCAAGATATTTGGAATAAAGACCATCAGGTAGTAAATGTTCATGACATTCCTGACGACGAATTAAAGAAGCAAGCTTGGGCAGGAATACTGCAATTCTTCATGAAGCATATTCATGAAAGAGACTTGCTTAAAAGATGGTATGAGATTGCTGATCTATTACCTGAATTTGCAAAACTTAATATTGGTATTGATTACCTAGAGTTGATATTAACCTATACATTGATTAAGATTGAAAAATCTGATAAAATAGAACTAGAAAAAATATTAAAATCTCGTTTAAATAACCAGCAGGGGGAAAAACTTATGACTAGTCTTGCTCATCATTGGAAAGAAGAAGGTATACAACAAGGAATAGCTAAAGGCATGCAGATTGGTAGAAACGAAGGCATGCAGATTGGGGAAGCTAAAGGCTTGCAGATTGGGGAAGCTAAAGGCTTGCAGATTGGGGAAGCTAAAGGCTTGCAGATTGGGGAAGCTAAAAAAACTATGGAAGTAGCTAAAAATATGATTGCTGCTGGCGCTGATACTGACTTTATCGCTAAAGTCACTGGGCTTTCAATTGATGAAATCAATAAACTAAAAAATAGCTAGTAAAATATTATGCAAACAGCAAAATCTACATTAAAGCTTAAAGTACCAGTAAGTATTGCGACGCCAATCCTTAAAAAACAAGTGGTAGTCTTCGATAAGCAAGTAATAAAGCCTGCTAATGCTCAGATTAACTCTGAAACTAAATCAGTGAAGTCTTGTGTAAGTCGCAATAAATCTCAAGACGCTAAATTGGCTAAAGAACAAATTAAAGCAGAAAAAGCCAAGGCTTTAGCTCTAGAGCAAAAACAAGCCCTTAAAGCTAAACTGGAGCGATGGAAAGATGAATCTAAACAAATCTTAAAATTACTACAAACGAAATATCCTCTATGCTTCTCTAACCCCGCAAAACCTCTTGCTATAGGTATTAGTAAAGAAGTTATAGAATCCATGAAAGATAATTTCTCAAAACAACAAATTCGTAGATTCTTTAGAAGATATTGTTCTGATTACAGATATAAACAACTTCTTGTTGAAGGTGCTCAACGTTTTAACTTAGATGGATCACCAGCAACACTCGTTACTCAAGAAGAAGTACCGCCAAAGACTGATAAATTCTCTAAACTTAAAAAATCTTAAATTTCTAATATCTGCTATAACTGCAACATCAATATTATACTATAACATGAAAATACCACCTACTAAAAGCGATATACAATTTATTAATACAGTAATAAAATCCGACATATTACAATACATAGATAATCCTCCACAAGAATCATCCCATATTAATGAGTATATACAAAAATTATCTGGATATCTCAGGTTTATTCAGTATCAAGAAATTTTACCAGAACTATACAAACCTCTAGAACAACATATAACCTTTTGTATAAATCATCATAATACAAATAGCACAGCATTATCGCCGCATGAATTTAATAAAGAAGAAATAACCAATGATTTTATATCGACTGATAAAATTAAGTCTGACTTAACCAATTTATTGGGCATCAATAATTATGAATTAATAAGTGAGTGATAGTTATTGTTTTCGTAATCTATATTGCTATCTCTTGAACATAAATTTAACTGCAAACTCCAACTAAAATATGCAAACAAAATGCTTACACAATAATTCTGTATTCATTGATAAAAATACAGATTCAAAAACAGATAGTAATATTACCTACAATTATAAAAAAAGACGTGAGGAATTAAATCAGCTAGTTAAAAATCACATAGCAAAACAACAACAAAAATTAACACAAAAATATAAAGCTATAGCAAAATGATGCTCCTCGCAGCAGAGCTACGAGGTATAGCTTAATCCATTAAGATACTGACACTAAATTTGTAGGATGCCTTATTATATGCCATATTAAACATTACCCTCATGTAAGGACCTTAGTGAAATAAGCTATATCTAAAAAAGTTCTAGTTGTTTCTTATGATATCACGAAGCAGAGCTTCGGGGAATTAAACCCTGAGAGATTAAAACTGAAGTTTTGACAAAAATTCTAATTTTTCTTACTCAAGTGTAATAGTTGAGATTTTATCTCCATTTAATAATTAATTTATTTTACTAAATGTAAGATAAAATCTCAACTATTACATTTGATGCCGAATATATGACTGCTTCATTTATCATTAACTGTTTTTTATTTTTAGTACTTGTTTTTAACCAGGCGTCCATATATGACGTATATGGTAAGCGTTAGTGTGTTGGTTTTTGTGCATTCTTAGCCTCTGCTTTAGAAAACCAAACCTCATCTATCACCTCCCCTAACTCTTTTATTAAGCCTTTTCTGATTTCTTGCCATGCTGTACTTCCGTTGGTTGTATTCACAACGGAAGTATCAGATGGAATATCAAGAACGGTGTCATGTGATCCGGTATCTAGTGTTGTTGTGTTAGGTGGCAGATTTTCTTTCTCTAACTCTAATTCCTGAACATAATACCCATTAATGCCATATACTGCTTCTAACTGATCGCTTAATATTTCTGTTTGTCTCTCACTTAAATCAAGATGGTTTGGAACTAACGCAAGTATAAAGCTATTATCATAGTTTTTCTTAAACTCTACCCTTGTTAGTATTTTGTACGCAACTTCGCTGCTAAAGCGCCCTGCTATCTTCTTCTTAACGCACATCTCTTTGCTAGTATCTAGTGAGTTTTCTATTTGGTTTAGGTATCTCTCGTATTCAAGCAGGTTCTTCTCTTCTTTTCCTATGTTACAGCTAAACCTAAAGCTTGGATTATTTACTTGTGGTGCTTGATGGTTCTCGTTCTTTAACGTTTTTATCATGTAGTCTGAAAAGCTAAATTTGTTCTTAAATCTCTTCTCTGGATATTTCATATAAAGCTTTAACAGTAACTGATTTGTGAAGTTAGTATCAAATTCTCTATTTGCTTTAAAGTTAAGCATATTTGAGTATTCCTCTGATATTGGGTAGAAATGTCTTAATTCTAATCCTCCTGCTTTATCAGATGTTGAGTAAGGTTTCTCACGCTCTGTTCGTTTTTCTTGTTGGTGCTTTTGTTCTGCTTCTTTCTCTGGTACCTCTTTATCAAAAAAAGAAGAATTATTATAAAATTCAGATGAAGACAAGCAAAGCTTGTCTTCCAAAAACTCTTCTTTGTAGTTTTTCTCAGATGTTAATGTAGAACTTGAGCAAGATATAGATGAATTTTCACAATTTGCATCTATATAATCTATATCTTTATTCTTTATTATTATATCTTTATTATTAAGGGCTGTTTTTTTGACCCTGCTAGGCTGTTTTTTTGACCCTTCCGTTTTAAAACCCTTATAAGTATCAGGAAAAATAGGGGAATTAGTATCTTGAAACTCATCATGACTAATTCTACCATTTCTGCCATGCTCATCATGGATGTCACCACTTTCAAGTTCCTCTTCATGTAGTCTTTTAAGTTTATCAAGGTTAGTACTTGCAATAGGAAATACTAAAGGATTAATAGATATGACAAAAATAGATTTGTCATATCTATTAGAGTCAATATCATCTGATTTAGTATATTTATGCTCCACTTGTAAAAAGAAACTATCACCCTGTTGTTTGATATATCTAAATATTCTTTTAAGAGTACTAAGACTTATATTATTCTTTTTAACTAACTCACGAGATGTGGTAGAAAAAGAAAGTTTGTTAGTTAAATCAATAAAGTTACCACGACTATCATAGAAACTACTATTAATATCTTCCTCTGCTTTGCTATTAAAGATACTGGAGTTATGTCTAAAATTCCTGTAAGCGGACATAATACAGTTTAGGAAGAATAGTTTATATTTAGATGGTAAATTATTTTTAAATAGACTTTTCATAAATTCAAGCTCAATAGGTACGAATAATTTAGTTCTTAAGATATGCTCTAAAGTAGATTCATGATCTAATTTAGAACTATCACTAACCTTGCAGTTAACGGGTAGGTCTTTTATTCTCTCGTATAATTTATCAGAAAGGACAGGAACTAACTTATTAGCCTTATCCATACCATTACTTCTTTTTCTTCTAAAGACCTTCAGTAATCCTAAAGATTCAAGTTTAGCTGTCATCTTTAAAACAGTAGCTCTCATATTAGCGTCAGTTAAAGAATTAACAGAATTATGAGTATTGGCAGTAAGGTGAGTAGTATCACAAGAAGCATCAACACCAAGAAGTTTAGCAAGTTTCAAAGATGGATAGGTAATAGAAGAATGACCTTTGCTTAGTTCTAGTTGGTACAATGAAACAATTTGTAAGAAAAATAATATGTCTCGAGGCGATAGCAAAGAGTCTAAAGAGGAAGACAATGAAGAGTCTAAAGAAGAATATTTTGTATTATTTACGCCTAAAACACCGAAGAAAAGTGAATTATTTTTTACATTGTTGTTATTATGCAACGAGAAATTAAATAATTCCT
Organism: Rickettsia endosymbiont of Ixodes scapularis; assembly: GCF_000160735.1. Taxonomy (NCBI): domain Bacteria; kingdom Pseudomonadati; phylum Pseudomonadota; class Alphaproteobacteria; order Rickettsiales; family Rickettsiaceae; genus Rickettsia; species Rickettsia endosymbiont of Ixodes scapularis. The sequence continues at coordinate 12,406 of NZ_CM000773.1, forward strand.
GCACTAAATCAGGATATAGCAAAGTATAATGATTATTATGAGTAGTTAAGGAATTAACACTATCATTATTAGTGGGAGTGTTACCATTGTGATAAGCTATATCCTCTACGTACTGTAGAGGTGTTTGATTAGTATTGTGTTTTTGTTCGTTATGTGGTATATTCATTATTGTAATGTCAAATCGATGTTTACAGTAAGTACATTTGCTTCAACATATTTGTACTTACTGTTTTTTCTCACATAAGATCGTCACTCTTATATATCCAATTAAAATTATCTACTAATTTAAGTAATGTCAACTAAATTCTTATTTAATAAGAATATTTATAGGTTATAGTAAAACTGTGTCAGTTGTACAAAATATAAGAAAATTTTTACAAACTAAGTTTGAAATGGATACTTCGCTTAGACAAAAATTAATCAAAGAGGGCGGCGTTCCACCATCAGTAGTGTCAGGGTTAATAAATGAAAGAAAAGTTAATCCCAATTTGATAAGTATAGTGAAAATAGCAGACTATTTTGACTGTTCAATTGCAATAGTGATAGGTAATGATAAATATAATAATAAAAAGTTTGTATATAAGAAGCTTACACAAGATCAAATATCGAATAATTTAAAAGATAATATAAGTAAGTTAATCACAAATAAACAAATTAAACCTGTTGATTTATCGAAAAATATAGGAATAGCAGAAAATAGTATAAAGGAGTTAATAAAAGAAGATTCTAGGAAAAAACTACTTAGCTTAAAAAGCATCATTGGTTTATCTAATTATTTGGAAGTAACAATAGATGAATTAATAGGAAGAATGTAGTATAATAATGCACTACATATGTAGTGCATTATTATACTACAAAATATCTTTTAAAACTTTTATTAGCCTATCATTACTAAGGTCTTTAGAGTGAAGTATTAATGCCTTAATAAGTCTTGACTCACTAATTTTTTTTCCTGATGCAGAACTAATACGATTTTGAGTTCCTTTTAATATATCTAGTGTACATTGGTCTAATCTATAACTCCTAGGATATTCTTTAAAATTTGTTTGTCTAACAATACTTTCATTATATTGAATACTATCTATTTGTTGAATACTAGATAGCTTACTATGTTGTGCTCTGTCTACTAACTTAGTCATTGTATATTGATAACCTCATGTGCTAAAGAACTATAATCAGATACTGCTTTACAGGTAGGGTCATATATATGAATTGGTATTTGTGCAATACGAGACTGATTTATAACTTCAAATTTTCTAATTCTTGTTTGTAAAACCTTATCTTTGAATGTAGATAATTCGTTTTCTATATAATAATTAGTCTGTTTATTGCGTACATCATACATGTTACGAACTATATAATAATTAATATTCGATACTTCTTTTATTTCTCTAGCTGTATGTATTAAATCAGCGGTACCATCTAGTGCTGCCTTATCATAAGTTATTGGTATTATTATGATATTAGCGGAATATATTGCATTTACTGTAATAACACCTAAATTAGGGGGACAATCTAAAATAACATATTCATATTTATGCAAATTTTTAATACTACTTATTAAGATCTTTTCGCGGTGATTACGAAAGGTTACTGATTCAGACGCTTTAGAAAAAAGAATATTGCTATGAATCACATCAAGATTTTTTATCAATATATCTTTGATCTTGGCAGGATATATAATTTTTTCAATCTTAGTAGAAGGTTGAGAAAAAAGATCCTTGATAGTATGTTTAATATGCAAATCACTTTTAAAAACTTCACAACTATGAGCCTGTGGATCCATATCTATAATAAGTGTACTATAATTCAAACATGCAATAGAATATGCTAGGTTTGCACTAATAGTAGACTTACCAACCCCGCCTTTCTGATTAATGATAGCAATGATTTTCATATTTAACCATTTTATAATAATACAAATGTAGTGTAATAAATACTACATTTGTATTATTATAATGCACTACAAAAAATAAAACAAATTAAAAATAAATTCCTATTTAATAAGAATTTTTATTGACATACTTATTCAATAAGATTACATTATATACATGTAAGTACAAATATGTTGAAGCAAATGTACTTACTGTAAACATCGATTTGACATTACACATATGACACAAAACAAACTAATATGCTCTAAAGTAGCATTTACAAAATACCTTACCCCCGACTACTTTTTACCTAGCAGTCATAGCGAGAGCTATTACAGCAGGAAGTATAGCGGTAGCACTAATTTTTCCAATCACAAATCATTCAGATCAAGAATCAAGCAAGTAGCGACAGTATCATTGATATTTTTATCCATGGTTACGGGAGAGGTCTTTGCAGGAGATAAAAAACCGAAAAGCAAAGCCAAGCCTTCTAGGAAGCAAGAGGTTACATTTGAATCTACTCATTTAAGTAACAATTTACCTGATGTAGTACCTCAGTTACCATTGCCTGATTTAATACCATCAAATCCGCCGGTGACACCACCTCCTCCACCACCCATGCCGCCATTACCGGATATAGTACCACAATTTCCTTTACCGGATGTGGTGCAAGTATCCTTAACTCCTCCAGCACCACCTATGGCACCTAGCATGCCTGATTTACTAAGTGATGCTGGTAGTAGCAAATCAAATAAGAAATCAGCATTATTTGATTCAATCAGAAACTTTAAGAAGCATTTTAAATTAAAGAAAGTGAAAGAAGAGCCAAAGCCGCAAGTTATTTCTAGCGATACAGCTGATTTTATGAGTCAGGTTTTAGCCAGAAGAGAAGCAATAGCTGGAGAGAAGAAAAACAATAAGTTTAAAAAGGCCGCCAAACAAGTAATAGTATTAAATGCAGAAGAAGAGCGAGCAAGAGAAGCTGAGATAGCAAAGAAGATAGCTGAGAATAAGGAGCGAGCAGCGACCCTACGGAAACAAAAAGGTCCCGAGTGGGAGGCTAACCGCAAGAAGGTATTGGCGGAAGTAGAAGTTGAGACTCAAAAAAGAGCGGCAGAAGCCGCAAAGGCTATAAGGGAACAAAAAGCAAGAGAAAATGGTGGTGATAGTAGTACAGTAATTGCTGGCATTGATCCAATACTTCACAAGAATATGGTTGCTGATTTAAGACAAGAAATCAGTAGTCTTAAAGAGCAATTAACACTCAATAGTCATGTAACTTCTGAAGGTATAAATTCTGTAGAATCAGTTAATTCTATTAGAAGTAAAAGATCATTAGAAGATAGTAAAATTGTAGAGACTAAGGATCAGTCTACAAGCACAGAAGATTTAAGTGTATTAGAGGATAGATTATTTGATAAGAAAGCCGAGATCTTACGTCTTAACGAAGATGAAGCAGTTCGAAAATTAGATGAAGTAATAAGTAGCTATTCTGATAGTGATAGTGGGTATAATGAATCGTTAGAAGGTAGTAGTGATATAAGCAGCATTAATGGTTCAGATGCAAATGATTTGGTGTCTAAAATAGTATCACAATCTAATTCTATTGTATCAGAAACTGTCCAAGATGAATTAGCAGATGTAGAGAAGGAATTACAGTCACAGAAATTAAAGGAAAAAGAGGAAGTAGAAGCAGTAGAGGATATATTAAGTGAAGACTCAATGACTGTAGAGCCTGAAGACTTAATTACTGATACAGTAGCACCAGAAGATACACATAATAGTACTGCTGGGCATCAAGAAGCACTAGCAAAAAGAGCAAGTATTATTGCAAAAGCAAGAGCAGATTTGAGTTTTGGCAGCAAAGCTGTAAGCAAACAAATTAGACATAGATTGCTGACAAGAGATATAGGAAAGCTAGTTGCAGTATCTGCAGGTGATGAAGAGGAATCACAAGCTCAAAGCTATAGCGTATGGAGTAGTGGCGTATTTGGTGGTTCTAAGCAAAAAGATAGCAGCAATATCATAGGACATAGTAGCAAAATACATGGCGGTACTATTGGAGGAGAGATTAATTTAAGCAGCGATCTAATGTTTGGAGTTAGTTATAGTAGGTTGTCTAGCAAATTTAAGTATCCATCTATGCTTGATGCTAATCAGAACGTCAGCAGAACCAATACAAATATATTCAGTATATATAGCAGTAGCACGCTTGCTGCAAATACTAATCTTCAAACACTGGCTTCAGTTGCTTTAAGCAGTAAAAATGGTAAGAAGCAAGATATTTTTAAACCAAAATCCAAACTGTTCAGTTTTGAGTCGCATTTAAATCGTAAAATAACATTTCAAAACAATATTACATTAATACCAAGCATAGGTTTTAGGTATGAATATGGACGTATTGGTGCGTCAAAAAAACAAATTCTAGATTCATATATTGTACATCATAAAAGAAGCAAAAATAGCACTTTAAGTGGTGAGGTAGGGACAAGAGTATTATTCACGCCTATTAATCTCAGTAGTAATTTTAAATTAATACCAACAGTACATATCTCTCTTGAGAAAAGAATTGTAGGAAGAGGTGCAAAATCAGGACAGCTATTAAGTGTAAAAGATATAGGCGAAAGTAGTAGCGTCAGTTTTATTAGTAATTCAAACCAAGAAAAACTAATCACAAATATTGGTGGTGGTTTGATTGCAAGTCATAAGAACATGAGCTTAGAGTTTTTATACGATTTGCAGAAGCAAAGAAGCTTTAAAAGCCATCAAGGAGTATTAAAACTTAAGGTAAATCTATAAGGGGGTGAAACATGACACAAGGTAATTGTATCTATACCAACCGTCTTATAGATAAGCTGGTTAGATTTAATAGAAGAGCAGAAAGCCAAGGAAAAACTTTGGTGGATATTAAGCAGATTAAAAAGGCTATTTCTTGTACCAAAAAATATCATGAGGGGCAGTTTAGACATTCAGGAGAGCCGTTTTATAGTCATCCTTTGGAGGTAGCGTATTTAGTATCAGACTATTTGTTTAGAACAGATATTTTGGTGACAGCGATACTACATGACACATTAGAAGATACAGACCTTACTTATGAGGAAATAGCAGCAATATTTGGCAGCAATATAGCAGGTAACGTGGAGTATTTAACAAGGATTAAGGGAGGTGGCGAAAAAATAAGCAGTGGCGTGATGGTTGAAAATCTACGCATCAGTGGCAGAGATGAAATATTAATAATTAAGCTATTTGATCGTTTGGATAATCTACGAACTATCTACTATAAGCCGCAGCCAAAAATTACTAAAACAATAAAAGAAACGCAAGAATATTTTATTCCTGCAGCTAGTTATTTAAGGTTATGTGCGGTGCATGGCGAATTATCGTATATCTGCAGTAGTTATTAATTAAAACAACAGAAAAGATGAGGAATATCATGAAAGAAAAAAATGAATTTGAGAAGCATCAAGCGGCAAAAAAATACTATGATGCAGGGCAGGCTTTAGCCTTGCGTGGAAGGTATGAAGAGGCAATTAAGGAGTATAATAAAGCTATAAAGTTAAAACCTGATGAGGATGTTTTATACTATAAGAAAGGAAATAGTCTAGCATTCCTTGGAAGATATGAAGAGGCGATTGAATGCTACGATAAATCTATAAGCTTAAATCCTGAATATGCTGATGCGTACAATAATAAAGGAAATAGTTTCTTCGATCTTGAAAAATATGAAGAAGCATTAGTGGAATATGATAAGGCTATAGAATTAAAGCCGAATGATGCTTGCAGCTACTACAACAAGGGCAATAGTTTCTACAAACTTGGAAAATATGAAGAGGCAATTAAGGAGTATAATAAAGCTATAAAGTTAAAACCTGACTATGTTGAGAGCTATTATAATAAAGGAATTAGTCTATACAATATTGGGGAGTATGAGGAGTCAATAATAGCTTATGAAAAAGCTATCGAGTTAAAGCCTGATGATGCTGATATCTATAACAACAAAGGTACTAGTTTATTTAATCTTGGGCAATATGAAGAAGCAATTAAAGCGTATAATAAGGCTATAGAATTAAATCCGAATGATGCAGTAGTAATTAATAACAAAGGTACTAGTTTGAGTGATCTTGAAAAATATGAAGAAGCAATTAAGTGCTACAACCAGGCGATAGAATTAAATCCGAATGATGCTTGCAGCTACTACAACAAGGGCAATAGTTTCTACAAACTTGGAAAATATGAAGAGGCAATTAAGGAGTATAATAAAGCTATAAAGTTAAAACCTGACTATGTTGAGAGCTATTACAATAAAGGAATTAGTCTATACAATATTGGGGAGTATGAGGAGTCAATAATAGCTTATGAAAAAGCTATCGAGTTAAAGCCTGATGATGCTGACATCTATAACAATAAAGGTACTAGTTTATTTAATCTTGGGGAATATGAAGAAGCAATTAAAGCGTATAATAAGTCGATAGAATTAAAGCCTGATTTTGCGGTAGCAATTAATAACAGAACTATTGTCATTGAAAAGCTAGGAAGTGCAGGCGATGCAACACGAGATTAGTATTAAGCTTGAGCATTCTAGGTATGAAGCCGCTATTAGAAATTGTGAGAAATCTAAAGAGCTAGAGCCTCATGATAAAGCTATTTGCCTCCTATATCTTGGAAAATATGAAGAGGCCATTAACAATTTGAATAAGGCTATAGAGTTAAATCCTAATGCGGCATCAAGATACTACAACAAAGGTCAGTGTCTATATCGACTTAAAAGATTAGAGGAGGCAATTGAGGCTTACGACAATACAATAAGCTTAAGACCTCGTGACGCAAAATCCTATAATAATAAAGGCAAGTGTCTGTATGAGCTTGGAAGATTAGAGGAGGCAAGAATTGCTTTAGAAAAAGCGGTTAAATTACGTCCCTATTATGGTATTGCAAAACATAATAGAAATATCCTTATTCGTAAATTTGGCAAGCAATATAGAGCAAGAGTAGTGCTTTAAGTATTAATTGATGAAAATAGAGTTTTTTAGTTTTTCTTTTACAGATATAGTAGGGGAGTATGAGGGGGCAACCAGCCCCTCTCATATACTTTAATTAACAAACAATAAATAAGGAATAACAATGTTTAAAATAGAAAAAGCAGTAAGTAAAATATTAAAAAGTACGAGCAATATTAAGGCTTTAGCAGTTAGCAGTATTAAAGCAATAGATAAGTACCTAAATCCTAGTAAATCTGAAAGGTTTGAGGATGCAAGTCATGAGTTCATCTTTAAGAAGAAATTATCAGAATTTGTTGATGTTAAAGCGACAAATAGTTGTGGTGATTTTGGTGGGGTACAGAAAGAGGGCGCTATAGACTGGGTGGCTGTGAGGAAGTTAATCTATGCAAGATTTGCGGATGAGATAGGCAAGCAAGTAGTAGCACATACAAAAGCAGAAGCAGTCAAAGGGATTAGTGAAGAATTCGAAGGTTTAAGAGCCCAAGGCTATGATTTTAAAAGCGTAGCAAATCTAATTGAGCAAAAGAAAGGGGTAGTAGTTAATGACTGCGAGGCAGGTAAGAGCAGTAATATAAGTAGTGCAAGTTTAACAGAGCGTATGAAGAAATTATCGATATCAGGATATATATCACGCTATGCAGGTGATGATAATTTAAGGCAGGATATCGAAGACGTGATGCACAAGAAAGCATACGTCATGCAAGAATTAAGCTTAAGAGTATTGGAATTTCCAGCTTGTGAGTTTAAGTGTGATCAACTGAAGCAGGTAGATATTTTAGGAGACCACTAAACCTTACTGTAGGTTTATGGGTTTTAACCCATTTTTCAGCATAAATAATATTTTTAATGAATTGGATTTAAGAAAATGCAAAACAATCATAATACTGACGAAAAAAGTGCAGCTGAGTTATTAGAAGAATTTGAGCAAAAATATAATTATCGAGGTAGTAAAGAGGTAAATCATACTAAGACTGACAATAGTGATATTGGTATGCAAGAGCAAGTAACAGAAGAGACTACGGCACAAGATAGCGTATCATTTGGTATGAGTGGAGTAGGAATCAGTTTAAATTCTGAAGGAGTAGATCCAATTACGGAAAGCATACGCAAAGAGATACTGCAGAAGCAGAGAGAACAACTGCGGTTATATTTCAGTACAAGGCATCATGAGTTAGAGGAGCATACTTTAGATGATGAGAGATTTAAGAAGTTCTTGATGCATCTTAACAATGAGAGGCGTACGCTTGTAAGTAGTGCACTTGAAAACGAGAAAGTGAAAGCTGCAATGGAGGAAATAGAGATAGTAGGCTATAGAAATATTCACACAAGCTTTTCTGCTGAGCACTACCAAGGAGGCTTTAAGCCAATGGATTGGAGTGGGGTAGCTAGCATTAACACAAGGTCACAGATAATTCAAAATGGTGTTGGAGATGAGATATGTACCTTAAAGGAGCAAACACACACAACAAGTCCGCTAACGATCAGCAAGCAAGATGGTAGTACTGTAATAGTTAATTCTTACAGAACTATAGATTTTCCAGTAGAGCTGCACGAGCCGGCAAGCGGCACTATGCACTTGTCGCTAGTTGCAAGAGACAAGGACGGAAAAGCTCCATCACTTGAAAGGGCAGTATATTTTACAGCACATTACGAGGCAACACCAAAGCCAAATGGAGTACCAAAGCTTAAAGAGGTAAGTAGTCCGAAGCCCATTAAGTTTTTAGGTAGTAATAAAGAATCTATAGGATATATAGAGCATGGCGGGGAAATTTACACCTTGCCAGTAACGAAAGGCAAATATGAAGAGATGATGAAGGAGGTAGCAAAAAATCAAGGTCAAGCTGTAGATCTATCATTAGAAGTAGAGCCGCAAGCACAAGATTTGATCAGTAGTACGAAGCAACAAGGAGCAGAAATAACAAGAGTTACAGGAGAAGGGCTAGCTAAATCAGGATTAGCAGAGAAGTTAGACGAAGAGGCGATTAATAATGCTACTGACTCAAAGCTCGAGCAAATTAAGCACCATGAAGCACAGATTGCAAGATATAAAAAGATATTAGAAGAGCATATAGAGCCAGCACTTGAATGCCGAGACAAGGAAAGAGAGAAAATACTGCTATTAACTAAGAAATGTCTAACTGATCCTAAATACAAAGAGTTTGAGTCATATATCAAGAAAACAGCAGAGCAGCATATTGAGTTGCATCATGAGGCATATTTAAAAGAAGCAGATGGAGGCAAATCCTTAAAAGAGCTTACTGAAATCATGAAGAACATAGGCTATAAGAGTTTTGAGGAAGAAAATAGCAAGAATAATTCTAAGGGAGCATCAGGAAAAATTAAAGATGTACTAAAAGCAGGTGGCAAATTGGGGTTCAATATTGTGTTAGAAAGCTTAAAAGCTGGAGGGGTTGAGAATTATGTAAAGCAGAAAGCTATAGAAGAGTCAAAGAAAGTAGGTAGTTATATTGCGCATTGTGTAGCTGATCGGATCAAAGGCACACTATGTGGCAAGCAGTCTTACGCTAACGACAATGGTGTTTCTGCTAAAACCTTCAAGTCATGTGTAGTATCGGCAAGTCACAGCAAAAATAAATCTTCTGAGGTATTACGATGATATTACCAACGAAATTTATTGAGGAAGAAGATACGTTACTAAGAGTTGGTATTGACCTATTAAGTATTTTAGGCAAAGAGAGAAGAATTACTCATTTATGGGATCGTGCCAAAAATATACCTAGTATTGCAACATATGAACGCTTCATTTTAGGTTTAGATTTGTTGTTTTGTTTTGGACTAATAACGCCAGTTTAGGATAAGAGAGCAATAAAAACCTGATACTTACAGGCGATACAAGGCATTAGTCATTAATTTTTTGTTATAAAACGATATATTGCACAAAAAAGTAATAATTTAAACTAGTAAGAAACTAATAAACCCTATCTATATGCTGTATACAAGGCTATTCCTAGATTCCCTTATCCTAAATTAGCGTTAATAGATATGGAAGAAAATTTAATTGTGAGCAAGAAGCTATGCTAAGAACGAATGATACAATTAACTCTAATGTAGAAGTATTAAAGGCAAAGAAAGAAGCATTAGAGTCCCAAATAGAAAGAGATAAAAAAGAACTATCTAAGTTCAAAGTACACGCTCAGTACAAGGAACTTCAAGAAGAGGCGGACGAATGTACACGCATCATGCACTCGGCAGTAAACAAAAAAGCAATTCTCCAGCAGTATTTAGAAAGCTCAATGCAGTCAGTAGAATACAAAAAACCTCCAGCTGACACTGAATTAGATTATTTATACGAACAATTAGGGGTACATTTTAGTCAAAATGTAAAGAAAACGCTTCAAGAAGTAAGAACATTCCACGAAAAAATAGTAAAAGACAGAGAACGCTTCTTAAGAGCCGATACGGTATCACTCCGTAACAGAATAGAAGATTTAGATACTACAATTAGAAATGCAGACGACAAAAGATCAGAAATAATGACAACACTAAAAGATCATGGAGCATTAGAGGAGTTTTACAAACTACAAGCAAGGTTGCTTGCTAAACAACAAAAACTATCTGAAATATTAGAAAAGTTAAGAAGTGAATAGGCTTAGATGTAAGACACTAGATATAGTTTAATCTGTAAACGGATGAAATACTAACATTATAAAACAACTAAAAGATAAACACTTTGGTTAACAATATTATATTGTGTTATTTTTGCAAAGAAAAGCCCTAAAACCTTATAATAAAAAGCTTTTTATGTAAAAAAACTATTGCATGTTAAGAGTAGATATATTACTATAGTTAATAAGAAAAAAAGTAAATAAAATATAACCAATAATTTAATTTATAGAATAATTGATATTATCATGAAATATGGAAACTATTATTTGACTTATCAGTTTAGTTGTGTTTAATATTTAAGTATATGATTAAAAAAATTAAGAAAAAACGAAATAAAGATTTATGAAGATGATGAAGAATTAAAAAGAAGAGTTTTATTTATCTCTTAAGTAAGTAGCAAAGTTTGACGACTAATACTTACTTAAGAGTCACAAAATCGCTAAAAATGCGAACATTTTTAACAACCATTGAGGTAGTCTCATGCTAAACCAAACAAATCAAAAAATCAAGCTCTTTGAGCATCAATTAAACCATCAAACAACAACAAGCAATACAAAACCACCCTATCCAGAAGATGAAAGTAGTTATTTAGCACTACTATATCCAACTTGTTACGTATTTTGTGTAATTAAAATCATTCAACATTAATGAATAATCAATCAAAACAACAGGAGTAAAATTAATATGAGAACCAAAGAAGTAATGAATAGCATTAAAAACCAATCTAACAAAATAAAATATACCGCAATAGTAGGTGTTGCATTATTAATAGCCGTAGATGCGAACGCAGCATGGGATTTAAGTAAGCAGATTGGAGATAGCATAATCACACCCGTAGCTAAGGCATTTAAAGATTGGGTTTCAGTGATTATTGGTATAGCAGCAGGAGGAGGTTTAGCACTTGGTACGCAAGGTGACTTAAGAGAGAGATCGAAAGTAGCTGGTATTGGCTTTTTAGGAGGATACGGCGTAATAGAAGTTATTAAAGCCATGAGCGGTATCTAAGCGCAATATAACAGTACCAAGAGTAAATAAGCCATGACCAAAGTAAGATTCAATGAATGTTTAAACAAAGAGACGCGATTTTTTAATATATCAATTGGAGTAATTATTGGTAGTTGTACGGCAGGTATTACTGTTTGGGCGTTAAAGAACTTATTTTTTGGTGTAGCTGCTAGCGTTGTTGGTGCGGTATTAGGTAGTTTTTTAATGAAGGAGTATAGACTTGGCAATATTCAAAAGAGCTTGTATTGGCGATGGCTTGGTGCAAGAGTTTTTCTTGGCAAGCATATACCTTTATCATACCAACGTAGAATATTTTAAAAAGGTTAAAGAGCTAGAATTCAAGAGTAAATAACAAAAATATTAACACTAACATTTATAAGTAAATAAATAATAACCATGCAAGAAAAAATATTAAGCGATCAAGCAAAGATGCTTACTAAGCAAAGAGGTTTATTTTTAATTTTAACCTTGATGCTTAGTTTCATTTGCTGTGGCTTAACATTAAAGCTAATTACCACTCGAGATAAGACAATATTAGTTCCTGGTCTTTCGCAAGAAGTATGGCTAGGGCAGGGGAGGGTATCAGAGAGTTATATAGAAGAGGTAAGTTTAATGTATTTATCAATGCTGCTTGATTTGAACAAAGACGTAGTAGGCTATAAGGAAGCTTTAATCAGTAAATATATAAGCCACAGCAGCAGCAAATATATGAAAGAGATCAGACAGTATTTCTCGCACGTTAAGGAGCAATATAAGCAGTTTGGTTTATCTACCTATTTTGCAGTTAAATCTTTAGAAGTTAATTCATCAGATAATAGTGTGATTGCTAAAGGAGTGTTAACTACGAAGTTTGGGGATCACGGCATTGACGTTAAAGAGACTTCATATTTTTTAAGTTATGATTTAGTAGGCAGTACTCTTAGATTAAAGGAATTTCATCATATTGAAAGTGAAGAAGAGCTTAAGAAAAAAGAGGCGTTAGTAAAAGAGGAAGAGGAGCATATGCATAAGATAGAAGAAATGGTCAATCAGAGAGGTGGACATTATGAGAATAATTAGAGCAATAATACTATACACATGTACTATTTTAATGAGCAGCACCTCATTTGCAGAACAAACATATTGTTTAAAACAAGGAAGTAGAATTAAGGCAGTAATTAGCAAGGACCATTTAAACAGAATATGGTTTTCAGGAAAGTCTATTATTGAAGTGATAGGCGATAGCACAAAATACAAGATATTGCAAGATGCTGTAGGTAAGAACCTATTTATTACGCCTCTTGCAGCTATTGGTGAAGATATAGAAATGTCGGTTATAGATGCAGGAGGTCGCACCATTGATCTTAGTTTAAGAGTAGCTGGTAGCACAGGACAGATAATCTTTATAGAAGAGAAGAAAAATTGTTATGAGAAAAATACTGATAATCAAGAAATAGCAAGATTAATGCGATATATGAACTCTGATAAGCCTGATAAATACATTGTAGATCCAAGCAAGAGAGAGATTCATGCATTAGAATCTCAAGGACTAAAAATAAGACAAGATATGTCATATAGATATGGTCCTTATGTCGGAGCAAAACTTACTATTACTAACATTTCATCTGGGATATTTAAAAAGGGCAAAGATATAGAGCTTACTGATTGTATGTTAAATCAGATATTTGAAGGTGAGCATGTAATGATCAGGAAAAATTGTAGCATATTACGTCCTGGTCGTAATTGCTGCGTGTTAATTGCCTTGAAGGAGGTTGAGAGTGATTAATTTAAAAGAAATATTTAAAAATCTCAGAAAGCAAAGATCAAATTTAACATCATCTGAAAGTGAGCTAATAGAAAACATAAGCGTTAGTACGTACCGCAGAGCACAAGAGAGAAGATGGTTATATATATGCTTAATAATTTTTGGTGTGCTTGGCGTTGCTATGAAATTGCAAAGCGGAAGTAGTAGTAAGATTAAGCATGAGGAAAAAATCAAGGATGTGGGACGTAATATTGGCACCTCGTATGATGCGATGGATGGCAACAAGATATGGCAAAATCACTTTGAAGATAAACTTCGTAATAGTCAGCATGAGTTACAAGAAAAAGTAGAAAAAGTCATACATGATATGCGTGCTAAGGAAGAGGAGCAGCGTAAGCATCGGGATCAAGAGATGCAAAAAATGGCTGAACAATTAAAATTTGCTCAAGATGAATTAAGAAGTGCAGCACTTGAGCTTAAAAGAGTCAGTGATATTGCTGAGAGTAACAAATACGAACAAGAGGCGATAATTAGAGGAGGAGAGGTTAGCTCAATTAAGATTGGCAGTAATGTGCAATGGGACAAGCCAAAAGACATACGTGATTATATACCGGAGACTAGTTTTGTAAGTGGTTATACTTTAGGAGGCATTGTAACTTCTACTGGGATTAATACGGCCAGTGAAAACGCAACACCGGTAGTAATAAGACTTAGTAACAGAGGCAATTTACCAAAGAATATTAATGTAGATATTAGTAAATGTAGAGTGCAAGGTAGCAGTTACGGGGATCTCTCTAGTGAAAGAGTAATTATTCGTGCTGAGAAATTAATCTGTATTGACCCCAAAACAGAGTTAGTAACTACCAGTGACGTTATAGGTGTAGTACATGGCGATGATGGTATGAATGGTATTAAGGGTAAGGTAATTGCTACAAGTAGTAAGCATATTAAAAATGCTTTTATTGGCTCAATGTTAAGTGGTCTTGCATCAAGTAGTAAAGGGATTGAAGGATTAACTCTCACATCACTTGGAGCTGTAAACACAAAGCGTCAAGGCTTTAAGGATGTAGCAGGTCAAGGACTTTTAAATGGTGGAAGTAATGCAGGTGAGAAGATAGCAGATTACTATTTAAGACTTGCTGAGCAGATGTCGCCAGTACTTACCGTTCCTGGTGGCGTTAAGGTGGATGTTATATTTACTAAAGGATTTTTCTTAGGCGAAGTTGGCATGCAGCAGAAAATTGCCAAAGCCCGCAAGATTAATAAGCAAGTACAGGCGGAGGATTATGAAGAATATTAAAAAACTAGTAAAAAACATTAAGTTAGGATCAATGTTATTAATTGCGTTCAGCATTAGCGGATGCTCTACATATAGCAGTCATTTTGGTTGTCCAGATGCAAGGGGACTGAATTGCATGCCAGTAAGTCTAGTTAACGCACAAATAGATAGTGGGCAGATTGAAAGAGTTGTAAAGCAAAAGAAGAGATGCAAGGGCGGTAAATGCTATACGCAGGATCAAAATGATATGAAGCCAGAATTAAAACTTGAGGATTTAAGGTAAGAGATGGTACTTGGAAGGTTGATAGAGAAAGTAGAAGATTATTGCGGTTTTGCGTCAAGCGCGATGAAGGAAACTTCAACAAAGCGTTTGAACCAGCATCTTGAGAATAATTTTTTAGGAGCAGTGCCACTAAAAGATTTTCTGCATTATAAAAGCTATGTAGCTGGTATTGGCATATTTTTTAACGATGATGGGATTGCTGGTTTTCTGACAGAAATTTCAATGAGAGTAGGTAGCAATGAGCTACTTGAGAAGAACTTAAATCTTTTTTTCAATAATGAGATTCCTGAAGGGGTTTACATGCAGTTTTTAGTAGTAGGCAGTAATAATATTGAAGACAAGTTTAGTTTATGGAAGAAGGGAAGAATAGCTCATAATGATCCTATGTTAGATAGAATTACAAAATATCGTGAGGCTTTTTTAAGAGAGAGAGCAAGAGATATAGGTAATAGTGATGGACGCATAGGAAGAGATTGGAAAACTTATGTTAGTTGTAGCATGCGAGGTGTTGACGGCAATAACTCTAAATTAGAGTTACTCGTTAAGTTTAAAGAAAAGCTACTTAAGAAATTTATATCAATTAAGCTCAATACTCGTAGCTGCGATGTTGCTGATTTAAAATATCTTGTTAATGACTTGGTTAATATGCAGCTTACGCCTTTATCATCACAAGAGCGAGTGGACACGAACAGCTCTGATAATAGCAGTCATACAAAAAATAATGCTAATAAGCATAATTTACTCGATCGTTTATCGGATCAGATATTGGAAGGGATTAACGAGGCAAGCATTACTGAAGAAGAGATCAAGCATTTAAAAACTGATTTAGTGACAAGAGGATATTATCTCAAGAAATTACCTGAGAGTTTTGGGATTAACGATATGGTATCGCTTCTTGGACCTGATCTTGAAGGAGGATTCCCTGCAAGATTAATAATAAGTTACAGTATAGCCAATAATATTAATAAGGCAGATGAAGGAAAGATAATTTCAGAAGGTCTTCGTAGTATTCATGCATCAGAGAAATGGTACACAAGACATGACATTAGTCTGCAAAATGAAGCGAAGTGGTGGAAAGTCTTAATTGATCGCAATAAGAATGGTGAGAAATTTTTAACTGAGAATTTTCAAATATTTATCACAACTACAAAAAATGCTGTGGAAATAGCGGAGGAAAAGCTACTTAGCCATTATAACAGTTTAGATTTTCAATTAGCACGAAATGACAAGTTACATCTTGTAGGCCTATTATCGATACTGCCAATGCAGCAAGCAGCGTTTTGGAAATCTTTAAAATTCTTTCAATTAGTAAAAAACGTACCTGCAAGTGAGGTAGTTGCTAAATTACCGATTCATGGGGAATGGAAAGGTATTAATAGAAGCGGTGTATTATTACTTGGTCGTAAAGGTGAGATGTTTAACTGGAATCCATTTTATAGGGTAGGGGGAGCTGGTAACTATAATGTATGTGTTATGGCTCCATCAGGTAGTGGTAAATCGTTTTTTCTGCAGGAGCTGGCAACGAGTTTAGTGACGCAAAATGTACAAGTATTTGTACTAGATATTGGAGCATCTTATCAAAATATTGCGGAAGGCTTGAATAATAGTGAGTTCTTAAGATTTAACGCACTAAATGATTTATCACTTAATCCATTCCACGGGATTATAGGTAGCGGAGCTGTATATTTAGAGGCTCAAAAGTTAAAGCGGGAAGGTAAAAGCAAAGATGCAATAATGCAGCGTACTGGTTTAACTTCCGAAGGGTTAGAAATATTATTTTCAGACAATAATAAACAAGAAATAGCAGAGAATGAGACTATAGAGGTTTTAAAGATTGGTGAGCATTTTGTAACCAAAGATGCGGTTATTTATGCCAAGACTACAATAGCTACGATGTGCGGTGTGAGCGGTGATAATACCAAAGAAGCAATTATTGAAAAAGGCTTAAATGAAGGAATAAAGCAGTACGGCGACTGTCTTAATTTAGATAAATATGCAAGAGTTTTAGAAGAGATGGAAAATGGTATGGGCAGAGAGCTTGCAATATCTTTATATCCATATACTTCAAGCGGAGTCCATGGCAGATATTTTAGGCAAGGTAAGAATGCTAAATTTAATTCCCCTTTAACTATATTTGAATTCGAAGAAATAAAAGGGGACGAGGTATTCTTATCGGTCATTTTAGGAATCGTATTAATGCAAATCACAATGCAATTTCTATGTGGAGATCGTAGTAAAAGATTTGTATTAATTGTCGATGAGGCATGGAGAATTATTGACCACAGTGTTGGTTTTTTAGAAGCATTTGCACGAACTGTCAGAAAATACGGTGGTAGTTTAATAACTTGCGTTCAGGAGTTTAAAGATTTTGATAATGGACCGAAGCACCAAGCAATTTTAAATAATAGTAGCTGGACAGCGGTGTTGCGTCAAGAGCCAGCGGGGATTGGTCAAATGCGTCATTCTGAGAAATTCAAGAATTGCACGTCATTAATCGAGACTATTACCAAAGATCCAGAAAATAAATATTCTGAGATCATGCTCATGGGTAGTAACCTACGTGTTATAGGAAGGTTGGTAGTAGATCCATATAGTGAATGCTTGTATTCGACTGAGAGTGAGGATTACGGGTTTTTACATCAATGCAAGAATAACGGATTAGATAAGGATACAGCTATTAGGGAACTTATCAAAAGAAAGGGCAAGAAACTACCAGAATTTAAGATAGAGTATGAACAAGTGGCGTACAGAAGCACAATAGAGGAGATTATTTTAACATGAATCAGAATCAGATATCAAATAACGAGCCTCAGCAATCAACTCAAGGAGAGATATTACGTGCTGAGGTACACAAGCCTCAAATCAGTAGAACAGTGATTATAATATTGTTTTTGATATTTCTCATAGGTTATTGCTGTGGCCATATTTGTTCTCGCATGTTTAATAATCCTCTAGAGAAAATGCAAATATTATATGTATCACGTAGTGAGATCATGGATTTAGAAAAAGCAAGAGTTGAGCATAGCCAAGATTCTGAAGGTCGAATGTTTTTTGGTGAGATTAATAAGGCAATCAGTTTAATTAGAGAAGAATCTATGAAGCATGAGAATAATTATAACCGAGTGATATTCGTAGGAGATGATTATGTTGAAGGGAGAAATACTCACTCTATTAGCAAAGAAGTATATGAAAAAGTAATACATAGATTAAAGAAGCCAAAGGATAGCTTATAGTAATGAAATTAATATTAGGATTAGTAATATTGGTACTAAGTAGCTCGGTGCTAGGGATAGATTTTGGAAAGCGAGGTGCAACATACAAGGTAGCAGAGGAAGGATTTGTCAGCATGATCAAGAATCGTTTATCGACGCTTGATTTGCAGCAACATCAAGAAGAGATGCGACGCATAGCAAAACAACAAATATTAGAGCCAGCACCTGTGCTTGGCATCAGAGCTACAAGTGAGTCAAGGGAGTTCTGGTATGATCCAAGTTTTACATTAACGGAGGATATTAAACTACCTGACGGCAAGATATTACATAAGGCAGGTACAAAAGTGAATCCATTAGATCATATGGTATTTGATCGTGAGCTAATATTCATCGATGGAAGAAGTCAGAAGCAAGTAGAGTGGCTTAAAGCACGATTAGAGGATACGCAAGCAAATAGTAAAAAGAAGACAAATGAGGAAGTCAATAACTTTGAAATGCGGATAATTCTCGTTGGAGGTAAAATCTTAGAGTTACAAGAAGATATAGGCAGAACATTATATTTTGATCAAGGCGGGGAATTAACAAATAAATTTGGTATAGAGCAAGTGCCGGCAATAGTGGTGCAAGATGGTAAGAAACTTAAGATATCTGAAATTAAAATTTAAATTAGACACAAAATAGTTGTTAGTGGCTTAGACGAAACAAAATGATACTCGCGTTAGTAGGTAAAGAGTTGATAGTACTTTACACCTACTAACACCAATAAATTAAAATTAATAATAACAAAAGGTCAAGAAAAATTAAATAAAGAAAAGCACTTAATATGAAAGACCACAAATGTTGGTTGACCTTGAAGCAAGCCGCCAAGCAATCTCTTCAAGGTCAATTGACTAAAAGTTTAATCATACTGATTATGGCTCTTTTCATGCCTTTTTCAGTATCTGCAAATATTACATGTCAGGGACGATTTGTCAATCCGATAACTGATATATGCTGGTCTTGCATATTACCTATTTCCATTGGAAGCATCAATATTGGTAAAGGTGCAGCTCCTAAAAAGAGAGATACTAAAAATCCAAGTAGTCCTATTTGTATGTGCACAAAAGATAATATTCCGACGCCTGGAATATCGATAGGTTTTTGGGAGCCGGTGCGTTTAGTAGATGTCAC
The DNA here is from genome assembly GCF_000160735.1 of Rickettsia endosymbiont of Ixodes scapularis. Taxonomy (NCBI): domain Bacteria; kingdom Pseudomonadati; phylum Pseudomonadota; class Alphaproteobacteria; order Rickettsiales; family Rickettsiaceae; genus Rickettsia; species Rickettsia endosymbiont of Ixodes scapularis. The sequence goes on from NZ_CM000773.1 coordinate 31,600, forward strand.
AAGAACGCCATATTGTTTGACTAATTTAGGTGGGGTATCTCTTGGTAGCGATAATAAGAGGATCAGTAGTTTTAATAGGAGTTATGCGGATAAGAGCTATAAGCATGATAGTTTCTATCATGTTCACTACTATGCTTATCCATTAATTTACTGGCTAGAATTAATTACCGATTTTGCGTGTTTAGAAAAAGGAAGTTTTGATGTTGCTTACATGTCGGAGTTTGATGTGACTTGGAATGATCCGAAATTACAGAGTTTATTAAATCCTGAGGCTATTTTGTTCGGTAATCCCATAGCGCAAGCGGCATGCAGTATGGACTGTGCAGCTGCAAGTCTTAAATTACCGATAGATAGTATGTTCTGGTGCGGAGGTTGTCTTGGTAATCTGTATCCTTTTAGCGGAGCAAATGCAGATCATGAGGGCGGAGTGCAATCAAGTAGTTTACTGACTTTAAGAGTTCTTGCAAAGCAGCATAGACTAGGTTTTGCTGATGTAACTTCAACAAGTAGCTCTAAAGTAAATGGACCATTATGCCGCAAGTCTAAAAATTTAAAGATTAAAAAGAGTCAGTACAAGCTACAGATGGTAAATCCGAAGGCAACGACTGGTGGTAAGGATATTGGTTGTTGGCCAGTTGGTCTTACTGATACCCTTTATAGTAGTTTTAAAGAATACCCATATAAAGGGCAAGATTTTGGTTATGTGATATGGAGAAAAAAGAATTGCTGCGGAAGTTAATATTAATAATTTTATCAGTTTTTAGTACGACCAGTTTAGGAAGTTTTTTTGTGGTATCTGAGAAGGATATTGAGTTTGCTGAAAAGATACAAGCACAAGTGCAAAAAATAGTTAATAAAGGGCTGAAGGAAAAATATCAGGAATATGAGCAAATATCTAAAAATACAGCAGCTGCTAAAAATGACAAAACCTTAGATGTAGCAGATACATATGCATTTTTAAATGATGATAACACGAGACTTAGAATTTTTGTAAGCAGTTCTATGAGTTTAAATTTACTACGTAGTTACTATAAAGAAGCTCAAAGATATGGCGGTCATTTAGTGTTTAACGGATTACCTAAGGGGAGCTTTAAAGAATTATTAAAGCTTGCACAAGAGATAGTTGAAGGTAATGACATAGGCGGTCTTGAGATTGATGATGAAGCATTTAGTTCTTTTAACGCTCAGCACGTGCCAATGATAGTACTGAGTAAAGAGGTAGATAGTTTGTTCGATGTGGCAGGTGATGTGACTCAGTACGATTCTATACAAGGAGCTGTATCAATCAAATACGCTTTAGAGGAATTTGCTACTCGCGGTGATATGAGCAAAGAAGCAAAGCAGAGGCTAGAGAGATGCGAGTAAAAACTATTTCTGTATTAATGCTGTTATGTCTCGCATTGCAAATACTGACGAATGCTGCTTTTGCTCAGTATTTAGATGAGCAGTTAGAGACTAATATTAATAAAGTCGACCCATTATTTGAGAGAAGCGTACCAAATCTAGAAGAGTTTAAAGCAAAGGTTGAGCAAGATAAAAAGGCAATATCAGAGCAAATTGGTCAGAATAAGATGCCTCCTATAGCTGATTCAGGCAAGATCGTAAATGAGAGAGCAAAATTAGAAAGTTTAGATGTATTAGAATTAGATAGCATCGCAAGAAGGGAAATGGCAAAAGATCTATTTCACAACGAGATGTTTGTGGATTTAAGTAAAGCTGGCATGCAGGCACATTTAGAGGATGCAAAGAAAATAGCAAACGGCAGCTCTAAGATGATAGGGGGTATCATAGCAAATCTTAAAGATATAGGAGTGGATTGCAAGACGGTTAAAGGAAATATCGAAAGAGATCCTGAATATTTTATGGAAATAGAACGTACGCAAGAAAGGAGCGATACAATATATGATCAGGTGTTATGCGAAGAATTAAGGAATAAATATAACTGCAGAGAGGATTTAACCCTAAAATGTTCTGAAAAGGCTATTAGGTATACAGCATGGCAACAACGGAAAGTAGAAGTCACAGAAGAAGAATTAGATCAAAAATGGGGTAAGAATTGGGTGGCTGGTAGGTATTTTGAAGACTGTTGGGAGCAGCAGAAAAACCATAGAAGATTTGCGGACTACGTAGTTGAGGACGTAACGCACATGACAGCTGGTAGTAAAGGAAGTTGGTCGTATTACACCAAAATTAGAGAATATGACCCTAATGTTCAAATAGCGTTAAAAATTTTCATTAGCAATAAGCTAGGAGTAAGCCAAGATAATATAGGACATATCACTACAGGTTATACTAGAAATAATAATCACAGATCTATCATCGCATTCTTAAGTTATCAATATCGGGATAGTTATGAGATTTGCAGCCAGTGGTACGAGGATTGGAGTGAAGTATGTATTGTAAATTAATCAGAATAATAAGTTTAGTAGCATTTCTGGCAAGTAATTATACAATTGAAGCGGCAAGGTTTGTTACTAACTATCCATGTTCTGATACAGTAAAAACTTGCATCAGTGGCGGTGAGACAAGGATGATTGATGGATTTCCTGTTTATCGTGATTGTTGGGCATATTCTTATCAAAAAACTTGTGATTATCCCAGCAAGGATGATTGTAGTAAGTATTCACACTGTTACTTTATAGAACTAAGAGACTGTTTATTAACTGATAGTTTAGGAAACTGTGTTAACAGGAAGAAGGAATATTCCTGCAAAAGATGGGTGCCTACAGCTAAAGAAAGCATTAAAGCTAGAGTTAGAGTGCAAGAAAAAGAAGGACAAGAAGGGATAATTTGCGAAGGGATACCATGTATAGACGGCAATTGCGTAGATCATAGGTTTTTAACCAATGGTGAAATGATGGATTCTATCTCTAAATTATATGCAGTAAGCCAGATGAAAGCAGGGGATGGGGTAAATATTAGTCTCTTTAAGGGCAGTAGTGATCATTGCAGTAAAAAAGCTACAAGCTACACCAATTGCTGCGGGGCTAGTTTAAAAGGTTGGGGCAGTAATTTTGGAGCAAAATGCACGCCTAATGAGCAGTTACTCATAGAGAAGAGAAAAAAGAATTTATGTGTTTATGTGGGCAAGGAGAGCAATAAAAAGGTCGGCGTTACAACTCTTGTAAAACACCATTATTGTTGCTTTGGGACACTGCTTGACAAAGTAGTACAAGTGCAAGCAAGAAAGCAACTAGGGATCAGTTTTGGTAGTGGCAAAACCCCAGATTGCCGCGGTTTAACACTCGAAGAGATACAAAGAATTAATTGGGATGAGATTGATTTTACAGAATTTATTGAAGATTTAAAAGTTAAATTCTTTTCAAAATACAAGATGCCAAAAAGTAATGATTTAAAAGAAAGAATTAATAATAGTTTGCCTGATATCAGAGAGTTCGATGGAAACGTACAAAATCAAAATAATAATGCAAGTGGATGGAGAGTAGGAGAAGAGCAATGAGATGCATCAAAACTAAGCACTTAGTCACTGTTTTACTTATTTGCATGCAAGCAAGCTTTGTATCAGCTAATGATTTCCTGCATCAAAGATATAGAGGTTGGTTATGGTTCGAAGAACGCAAGCAACAAAAAATCAATGAGGAAATACAGCAAGAATTAGAGAAAGTGCAAAAACAAGAGCAAGAAAGAGCAATAGCAAGGGCGGAGGTAGAGGCGTTTAGCAAAGAGTTAGATGACCTAAAATATATGATGATTAGATATCCTGAAAATCTTGATCATGTATATGCCTATAAAAAGAAAGAGGCCGAAATGTTAGATGCTGCATTAAAATTAGATCATTCATATAGACTTGTGAACTTACTTCATCCAAATGACATAAATCATAAAGAAAATCCAGTAAATCTTTATGGGCGTAAAATACGTCAGCAAGAAGAGCAGAAAGTGCAAGAAGAGAAAATAGCTGAGCTTGCAGATAAAATAGAATTGTTTTTTGTATTTAGTAGCGATTGTCCTTACAGCCTGCAGGCAGCACCTGTTGTAAGTCAGTTCACGCAAAAATATAAAATAGCGACTGAGGCACTTAGTACTAATGGACAAGAATCACAATATTTTAAAACACATTTTAATCAGGAGCTAGTAAATATGCTTGGAATAGAGTCAGTACCTAGTTTGATTTTAGTAACCAAAGACAGCAAGACTAGATTTGAGATAGCAAGGGGAGCTGTATCTTTTAGTGAGCTTGAAGAAAAGCTGTTGCTTGCTCATGAAATATTAAAAGATCATGAATTAAAATCAGCTCTTACATTAGAGCAAAAAGCAAATAGTAGTGAGAGATTTAAGAATGCTGAGTAAGTTTAAGTCAATACAAGTAAATATCATGAAGTATTTGATCATTTGTGCATTACTACAGTCAGCTGCAGCATATGCTGGCATTGAAACCTTAATGAAAAGTGTCATGCCATCAGGGACATTATCAAATAGTAGCAAAGCGGCTTTAATTCAGGATCAATTAGGAGGACATTTAATTGGTGGCTCTATGGTTGTAAAAACTCCCGGTATTGATGATATAACACTTGGGCACTTTACTCCGCCAACTTGCAAATTAGGTGGGCTTCCTTGTAATGCTCATTTTGACTTAAGAATGGGAGCATTTTCGTATATCAGTAGTAAAGAAATGATGGAGAGTATGAAACAGATGGCACAAAATGCATCAGTATATGGCGGTATCATGCTTGTTAAAACCATGTGTCCACAATGTGAGAATTTAATGACATGGATAGAATCAGTGGGACGCAATGTTAGTGATATATTAAATGTAAATTGTGAACGTATGATGGCACCCATTACTGGTGCTATGGATAAGTTCGCTAAATCTGCTGAGGCAAAGCGTCAGGCAGATTTATACTTAAGTGGCAAATCTAAAGATTCTGCAGAAATAGTACAGAAAGCAAAAAAAGATAGTGATTCTGATCCAGTAACACATAATCCCGAGCTTAAAACGCAGTTAGGTGAGAATTTCAATTTAGTTTGGAAAGCACTTAGTAAAACAGCATCTCAAACTGGTACTACTGAGCTTAAAGAGTTACTAATGAGTATATCAGGAACAATCGTAATACAAAAAGGTTTGCCACCAAAAATATACAGCTCTCTTGCTGAGCAAGAACTGATCGAGCAATATATGGGAGTAAGTAACAAAAGTTCAGGTCAGATTACCTTATATGTTTGTAATGAAGACAAACTTTGTTTAAATCCAACTAAGCAGCAAAAAACCTTTACAAGTAGTGAAACGCTTCATTCTAAGCTCTCAACGTTACTCGAGTCAATGACTGATAAAATCTACAAGGACAAGGATAACCCTGATTTTACTGAGGAGGAAAAGGATTTAATAGATCTCTCTAGTTTGCCGCTGATACCTAAAATAGAGATGGACCTTGCTATCTTTAAATCAAGTCAAAATATCAGTGTCAAGAGCCATGATTTTATAACGCATTTATGTTACGACGTAGTTACCTCACATCTTGCTAAATTACTTAAGAAAACCTCAGACGCGGTAGAAGAACTGTCATATGTGCAGATATCTGATACAGGAATATTTGAGCAATTTGCAAATAATGCAAGAGAAATAATGCGAAGTATCTCACGTGCAAAATCAGAAGCTTATAAGCGATATGATTTAATTAGCCAAATGAAAGCACGGCTTCGTCAAGATGAGAGTTATTTTCAAACCCAGTTTGAAGAATATGACCAAGATAGCAAATTAGCGGAATAATAAAATAAGTAACAATAAATAAAGATTAATTATTGAGATAAGAGGCAGTCATGAATTTAACGATCCACACATACGGCTATATTGATGCGATGTATAACACATTGCAAGCTATTGCCATGTTCAAGCAAAGTAATGCTTACCTATATTTAGTACAAGGAGTGTGGTTTTGCATGGGATGCTTTTATGCCGTGCAGCTAGCGGCTAGCAGCCATCTTGGGCAATTTAAATCTCATATTTATAGAGTTCTTGGGCTTTGTATCATCGTTAATGGATTGTTACTGCCATCAACTCATATGATCATTAAGGATCATATTTCCAAAGATACTGCAAAAGTAGATCATATACCGCTTGCTTTTGCTGTCCCTGTTGGAATCTTAGAAGAGTTTGGCTACATCATCACAAGAGGTTTCGAGCAAGCTTTTAGACCATTTAGTAATCAGAAATTCGATTATTTTAATTATGGTCTATTGTTTGGCCAAAGATTAAAACAGGAAGTTAAAAATGTACGTATTAAAGATCCAGTAAACGTCAATAATATGCGGCAGTTCGTTAAAAGATGCGTAGTGCTACCTGCTATGATTGGTTACAGATTTACAAAAGAGGAATTATTTGCAACAGACAATATTTGGAAGCTAGTAAAAGATAATGCCGGAGGCCTCAGACGAGTTGAGTTATTTGAGCCAAAAACTCGTAAATATGAATCAATGACTTGTAAAGAGGCGGCAGCATATCTTGAGCGACATTTATTCCCGCAAGAAGAGGAAAGAATATTAGTTAAATTCGCAAGTAGAAGCTTTAATCAAGCAAATGACAGTGGAACGTATTTCAATTATGACGGGAAAGGGCATTTAAAAAGCCCTGATTTAGAAGCAAGCTTATACATGAAACATTATTTTAAAAATAACATTAAGAAAGCTTATAGAGTAGGTAGTGCTGAAAATGTACTTAAACAACAAATGATGATTAATGCCATCTCAAACTTTAAAAGCGGATCATATGCGGTTGCAAGAGCTCGCATGCAGCATGAGAGTAGCAGCTTAATTGCGAGCGATATGGCAAGTATTTATCTACCCCTAATGCTTGTAGTATTTAAATGCATTGTCTATGGAGCATTTATATTTGTTGTACCAATGATTTTAATGAGCGGCGGCTTTACCAAATATATGACATATCTAGTCATAATTGTATCGCTGCAGCTATGGCCGGCGTTAAACGCAATCCTTAATATGATCATGGAAACTTATAGTGATTTTGCTGAAGGGTCAAGGCAGGTAATGAGTTACGCAGCAGTATCCACAATGTACAAAAAAATAGATACGATAGTAACTATCGCAGCATCTCTTCAGATGTTAGTACCATTTTTATCGTTTTGGTTAACTAAGCTTGGAGGTGACGGAATAATGCATTTAGCAGGCAATATAGTTGGAGGCGTGCAATCTGTATCAGGAGGCGTTGGATCAGAAGTTGCTACCAACAATAAAAGCTTTGATAATTACAGTAGCGGTAATCAGCAATACGGCAATACAAGTGCAAATAAAGTAGATACTAGTATGCAGTATTTCGATGGCACTAACAGAGGTCAGTATGCAGATGGTACTGGTGAGCTTATTACTCAATCAGGTGAGCAAGTATTCTCAGGTGGTAGTGGTCAAACCTCTTCTACTGGTGAAGCACGTTATGTTGCAGGTGAAGGTATAATTGCAAGTCATGAGGCAGGTATCAGAAAAGAGCAGCAATTAATGTCAGGAGAGCAAGCAAGCTTATCGACAGTACAAGAACAAATGGTCGCTCAAGAAGCTTCGGCATTGCACTCTATCATGCAAAATACCAAAACTGACACTGGCTATAACATTGATACTTCTACTGATTACGGTAAGGAATTACAAAAAACATTACAAGAGATCGATAAGTTAGACAGCTCTAATAATTATGGTTGGGAGCAGAATGCTAAAGCATATACACAAGCACAAACAAGTGCCGGATTACCAAGTGTGTTAACGGCGGGTTTATTTTCTGCTCAAGCAACAGCTGGGGGTGAATTATCAGCTATTAATAACAGCAGGCAATCTGAAGATAGTTCTAAAACTATCTCAGATGATACCGCTGCTATTGAAAAACAAGGTACATCTGAGCGTACCAATAATACTGAGAGTTTCTTAGAAAGTTTAGGCGTTGATAAAAATACGCAAGATTCAATAAGAGAATCTTATCAACAAGCTGAAAGACTAGAAAATTCCATAAGCACGCATAAGAACAACATAGATAGTCATAATCAAGGCATTAGTCATACACGCAATAACTCAGCTAACTTTGATAAAGATATGTATCAAGATGTGTTGAATGCTTATCAAAATAGATATGGAGGAACAGCAATAGAAGCCCAAAGAGAAGTAGCAGCAGGAACGTATAGAGCAAGAGCGATCTTCAGAGACATAAGCGGTGCTGCAGCACAAAGAAATTTACAAGAGATTCAAGGAGCAGGCAGTAATATAGCAAGTTCTAATAATGTAGATAATTTTGTTCAAAATCATCAGTTAGAAAATAATATTGGAAGCAAAAGAGATGAATTTGCAAGAGATAATGGTATTAGAACAGATGCAGAGGTGATAAGCGGAGAGATCACAACTAAAGGAGATAATATTAAAGCACAGCATGATACAAGATACAATGATAACCTTAGCCAGTATGATGATTCTCATCAACACATCAGTGATCAACAATATGCAAAACAGCTGCAAATTAATCAATACGAAGAAGATAGAATGGGTAAAGGAAAATTTGGTACTGTTGGTGGTTTTATAGATGGAGTAGGTAGACCATCTAGTCATAATCTAGATAGTCGTAATAAAAAGCAGTATGAGCCTAAAGAGCAGCAAGTAGTCGCTCAATATACGGACCCACATAAACCATTTGATAAAGATGAAGCACAGGCTTTAATGGATTCCGTTAGTAAAAACGAGGATAAAGGGTGATGATATGGACGAGCAATACTAACGATTACGGTTATAAATATTACCTGCATAAAGATTGCAAGATGGATCAGTTTGCCAATTAGAACTAGAGGAGTGACTAGAGCTAGTAGTCTGGGAAGTAGCACTATGGAAGTGATCAAAGTTATTAGCACTTCCCTTTACTTTTACCATGACAGACCAGACTTTACGATTAAATAAAATAGAAATAGGACAGTTTTTAAAGATGAAGAATAAAGTAGGAATACCAAATAATAATGGAACAAAAATGAGTATGCTAATAAGATCCGAGACTTTATATTTATCTAGCAAAAGACCTGTTAAAATTATTGAGCCAATTGTACTAACAATAACAAAAAAAGCCATGGGCAGATCTTTTGGTACCTTTAACTCTCGACCTTCACTATTGACAAAGATATCTTCTTTAACAAAGTTCACCTTGGAACAGGAGCGTACTATTAGCGGAACAGTAATTAATGTGATCAAGAACACTGCAAGTGCCAAGTATGAGAAACCTTGTCCTGAGTTAGCTTTAGGAGCAAGAAAGAAAGATACTAAAGTGCCAACAGACATACCAAGCCAAAAGATAAGATTCCAAAAATTATCCTTGCTGATAGGTTTTTTAAAAATACTATATTGTTTCTTGTTCTCTAGCATATCATACCTAAAAGTTAAATATCATACATATATGTTACCTTGTTTAGTACGATCATGCAAATTAATACGTTACTTTTTAGTATATTTTTTAATTACTCTAGGAGCTCAGACTTGTTTGGCATCCGATATGCCACAGCTAATACAAAAAATAGAAAAGGAGCATGCAATTCCAAGCGGATTACTTTCTGCTATTGCAAGCGTTGAGTCCGGCTTAAAACCTTATGCAATCGGGGTATCTGGTAAATCTGTTAAAGCCAGTTCTAAAGAAGAGGCAAAAGAAATCATCAAGGAGTATTTAGCCAAAGGTATCACTAATATTGATATAGGTATTATGCAGATTAACTGGCGATGGCATGCGGGGGAGTTCGATCAAAACCTTGATAATATGCTAAACCCTTCACAAAATGTTATGTACGCAGCACAGCTACTTAAATCACTACACGCAAAACATCACAGTTGGCAGAAAGCAGTCAGACACTACCATTCTGCCAAAGATGAGTATCACCGTAAATACTCAAAAGCTGTATTAGTATCATGGCTAAAACAAATCTAAAAACTAAGCTTAGCATAGTTCTCTGCACTTTCCCGCAAACTACCGATATAAAACAAAAATAAATAAGAGATAAAATAAGGTACTAAAATGTTAGATGATTACACCAGAGGCGGACAGATCTTCATCCATAAAGTAAGAATGTTTAGGCAGGTTATTGGAGTGTCATCATTTTGGTCCTTTGTTATCGCAGCATTATTAGTAATTTTTCTCACCATGCCTCAATACAAAGCAATTAATATGTTTGCCGCCAAAACATATATGCGAGCATCTTTTATAGATTTTGTTTGGGACATTACACCTAAAATATCTGAAGATTCAAAGCAGCGAGAGCCAAGGATCGATATATATGATATGTCCATAGATAGGGCATCAAGGAGTGTTAAAGTCGCAACTATCTTAAATACTCCAAAATACAAGCAATCATACATGATACTTAAACACTATATAGTTAGTACCGCGTTATTAGCGGCAGGTAGTACAGTCTTTTTAGTGTTTCTAGTATTTGTGGTATGGAGCAAGTTTGGCAAAACAGCAAGAGCAACAAAGCATATTAGCGGCAGCACCATCAAAACCGCATCAGAGGTGAAAAAATATCTCAAAAAACATAATTTAATAGGCATGTTTTACATAGGTGACATGCCTTTAATCAAGAACACAGAAACTAGGCATTTCTTAGTTACAGGTAGCACTGGTAGCGGCAAAACTAATCTTATTAATACATTGCTGCCGCAAGTAAGGACGGCAAAACATCCAGCTATTGTAGTAGATCAGACTGGGGAGATGATAGAGCGATATTATGATCCGAGTAGAGGCGATATCATCTTTAATCCATTAGATGCCCGTTCTCATTCATGGGACTTTTGGCAAGATGCGACATCTAATGTAGCAATAGGCGAGGTAGATCCAAGACTTGAGAAATTTGCTAAAGTTCTTTTTTCTTTTGATAAACGAAGTACTGGAAGCGGCAATGATCAGTTTTGGCAAAATAGCAGTGAGATACTATTTATCTCATGTGTTGAGAGTTTAATCAAGAAAGATTGTCGCACTATTACATCTCTTAAAAAGATACTTACTAAAGTAAATAGGCAAGATTTAGCAAGTTTACTACAAGGAACAAGAGCAGCTAGGTATTTTTCAAAACAAAATACTACCACCGCAGAATCTATTTTATCTGTTATGACTACAGGCGTTAGACCAATTTGTTTATTGCAAGATAGCAAACAGCAATTTTCTTTAAAGCAGTATTTTTACAATATTGAAAAAGGTAGTAATAGCTGGCTTTTCTTAGCAAGTAGTCCGTCACAGCGAGAAGTAACTCTACCGCTTCTTGCCTGCATCTTAGAGCTTGCAGTCTCTTATTTAATTGAATCAGGTATTAATGAGCAAAGACGTATGTGGTTTGTGATTGATGAGCTTGCAAGTCTTGGAAGACTCAACTCGCTCTCTTCACTTCTTGCAGAAAGTAGAAAATATGGTGGATGCGTGATGGCAGCAACTCAGTCTTTAAACCAACTCTTTGATAAATATGGTCATTATGCAGGTAGTACTTTATTTGATCAGTTTGCTACTAAATTCATGTTTAGAAGTACCGATCCAAGTACCGCTCGTTTAATTACTGATATCTTTGGCAATGTTGAATACGCATCGCAGCAAAAAAATACCTCATATGGAGCACACGAACATAGAGATGGAGTTTCATACACGGAGCAAGAAAAAAGGAAATCCTTAATTACAACAAATGATATAGCAAGTCTTAAGGACCTTGAATGTTTTGTAGGTCTTCCCGATCCGCAAATACGGATAACAAAGCTACAACTTTCTCCAGCACAGGTAGAACACAAAAACAAAGGCTACGTTCCTTTGTCTTTATCTGAAGAAGCGGCATTAGAGCAAGCATTAAAAGAAAAAGTACAAAGCCATGATGTGGATACTGACAACACTCAACTAGGTTCTATGGCAAGTACAGGTCACGACATTAATGATGATATTAATGAAATATCTGATGCAGAGTCAGAAGCAGAACTAGAACATACGCAACCAAGTGACATAGCCTTAAAATTAACCTGAAGCTTCAATATTAACACTAAAAATGAGGAATAAATATGAAAAAAGAATCAAATAATCAAAACCAAGATTTAGAAGATAAACAAAATATAGTAGCGGTAGAAGAAAATACCCTGAATACAGAGAAGACTAAGAGCTCAGAATCGGAGACAATGAGAAATGACAGCGCATTAACAAAATTAATACAGCAGATGCATTTCACGGCGAAGTTAATCACAGAGAAAGAAAAACATTTAAATCAGACATTAAATAAACTGTCAGAAGCATTTAAACAAATAGTCGAACAATCTACATCTGATTTAAATAATATTAATAGTTCTTTCCGAGAAAATATTCAGAAGCAGGCAAAACAGTATGAAATATTAAAGACAGAAGTAGGTGTATTAACATTGTTGCCAGAAAAAACAAAAGAAGCAATAACAAATATCATACCAGACGTTGCAAAAGAACTAGACAAAATCCAAAGGGAATATACAAAATCATTACATGATTCATATAGTACTATTATTAGTGGTTACGCAGAGGGAATACATAAATACAAAGCAGAAATAGAACAAGTAAGCCACGGTGTAACATCTCATATCACAAAACATATGAGTTCAGTAGATCAAAAATTAGATGAATATAGTAAAAAACTATCTGCTAGTGCGGCCTATGTTGTTGAGTGCAGCAATTATAGTTTTTTAAAGAATATGTGCCTAGTGGTATTATTTTCAGCCATAGTAGCAGGAGGTACTGCATATTTAGTGATCACCAGATTCCCAAGATATTTGACTATCACAGGAGCAAATGACGTTACAATACAAGATTGTAATGTCAGTGTTTTAGGAAAAGCTAAAGATCCTGATAATTTGATGGACAAAATGACAAAAAAGAAATAGATTAGAGTCTTTTTGTCATTGCTAAAGTAAAAGGGACCAGTAAATTACGTGAAAAAGGACTAGTGTTAAGGTGTAAAACTCTACACTTGATCTGACAGACAGTGATTGATTAAGCAGCAAAATTGCTGTCAGATAAGTAAGAATTAATAGACTTATCCTGAGCAATTTTCATGCTATCCTTGAAAGTTTGCATAGGAGTTTTACCATAACAAAACTTTCCAGAATGAGGTCTAGTATTGTTATATTTGCTTAAATATTGATCTAAGTCAATCTGTAACTCCTCTAATGATCTATAAATCTTTTTACGGAAAGCTATATCATAAAACTCATCTTTTAAAGTTCTGTGTAATCTTTCGCATATTCCATTAGTTTGAGGAGAACGTGCTTTAGTTTTAGTATGATCAATATTTTCTATAGCCAAATATAACTCAAAAGCATGATGTTCTACCTTGCCACAATACTCTGTTCCTCTATCTGTAAGGATTCTAAGTAGTGGTATATCATGATTATTAAAGAAAGGTATTACCTTATCATTTAAAATATCAGCAGATGTTATTGCAGACTTATCAGTATAGAGTTTGCAAATAGCCACTCTAGAATAAGTGTCAATAAAGGTTTGTTGGTATATTCTACCTACTCCTTTCATATTACCGACATAGTAGGTGTCTTGTGCACCAAGATAACCAGGATGCTGAGTATCGATTTCTCCATGAGCCTCTTTAATTTGTTTTGCTTTTTCTAAAGCAGCTAACTGCTCTTCTGTCAATAAGATATAGCTTATTTCACTAAGGTCCTTACATGGGGGTAATGTTTAATATGGCATATAATAAGGCATCCCACAAATTTAGTGTCAGTATCTTAATGGATTAAGCTATACCGTCCTGTGCAGATTTAGCTTCTAAAGCTTTGAGTCGTTTCTTTAGAGTCTCAAGATCATTACGTAGCCAGATAGAACGTACACCACTAGATGACACTATAATACCTTGCTGCATTAGTGCTTGGCTCGCACGAAGCTGACCAAGAGCAGGATTTTCTATAGCAAGATTTATGACTGCTTGTTCTATATGTTCTGATACACGATTCTTTACTATAGGTTTTTTACGACTCATATCCACAAGAGCTGCTTCTCCGCCCATCTCATATAGTTCCTTGAAACGGTAAAAGCTATCTCTTGAATAGCCCATTACTTTGCACGCTGTGCTTACACTACCAAGTTGTTTCGCAAGTTCTAATAATCCTAATTTTGGTTTGATTACTTTTTGATCATAATTTGACATATTATTCCTGTTAATTAAGTTTTGATAATTAGTTCATGTATATGATTACTCACTTCTTAGCTTCATACATACACATAAACTATTTTAATTTCAATCTCAATATGTCAGATCAAATCTGAAGGTTTACAGTTAAGGTAGCTGCGATGAGCCGCCACATTCTAGTGTGAAGTTTTAACATTTAAGTTCCTACAAGAATATTGTTGACACTTTTTGACGTATATATTAAAAGATATGGTTTATAAATATTTAATTGTTGGTAGTATTATTTATAAATAGTACCGACATTAATTGTTCTAGGAACATACAAAATAATATATGTCAAATTTACTATCACTACACCTTCAGTTAAGGAACTTGCGCTGTGACGCCAAAATAGCGTATCAACGCTAATTTAGGATAAGGGAATCTAGGAATAGCCTTGTATACAGCATATAGATAGGGTTTATTAGTTTCTTACTAGTTTAAATTATTACTTTTTTGTGTAATATATCGTTTTATAACAAAAAATAAATGACTAATGCCTTGTATCGCCTGTAAGTATCAGGTTTTTATTGCTCTCTTATCCTAAACTGGCGTTATCAATACTTTTTATAAACACGCAAAAACCACAGACCTTGCCCTGTGGAGCGTTCACCGCCTTGGATATAAGGCTTGTATAGTTTTGGCAGACGTACTAGTAAATATTGGTCTCTTAAAAAATATTTAGAAAAAAGATATTCGGAAAAAAATACGATTCCCCACTAGAACCCCTAATACATAATTTTTATTAAATGTAAGATCAAATGTCAACTAATACATCTATAAGCTCATAGTCATTGTATGTTCTAATGTCATTTCTTTAACTTCTGCTTTAACCTTAGTGAAGGTTTTGGCTATTTGCTTCTCATCTATAAAGTCTGGTATATTATTCTGCATTTCATGCTTCATATATTTAAGCGGACATGTATATTTCTTAGTTCCTACCATTACATGCTCATCTTCTAATAGCTGCTTAATATTCTCATTATGATGATCTATATAATGCTGCTGACATGTTTTACTTAAATTATTAAGAACATTTTGACTATCAGAAGAGTTAAATTTATTTAGTATCTCTTGGTCATTTAATATACCATGTTTCTTAGCATATACTACCATATTATGCATATTTGTAATTAGCGTGTCTTGCTCTATGGTCTTAGCATTTGAAATAGCAGATAATATACTGTTATTATACTTCTCTGCATATTTAAGATTGCCATCAAGAGACTTAAAGAACTCGTGTTCACGGCTAATTACAGTTAACATTTCATCAGTAGTGTTAGCATTTTCTTTCTCCTGCTGAATCACCTGATGCTGAGTTTCTAACTGATGACGTTCGAAATTACTATCAAAGCGCTTATATGTTGCTGCTAAGTCCTTGCTACTTTTAAGCTCTTCTAATATATCTTGCGTACTAAGCACCTCATGCTGCTCTACTACTGCTACTACATCTTTTAATTTAGGTAATAATGCACTCTCTTCATGCTCTATAGCCTGCTGTGAGTAATTAATATACTGATCATTGGTCTGTCTGTATTGAATATTCCCATCAAGAGACTTAAAAAACTCATGCTCACGAGTAATTGCATTTAACATTTCATCGGTAGTCTTAGCATTTACTTTATCTTGCCTAATCTGCTGATGCTGAGTTTCTAACTGGTGACGCTCTAAACTACTATCAAAGTTCTGATATGTCTCTTCTAAGTCTTTATTACCTTTAAGTGCCGCTAATATATCTGAAGTAGCGAAGACTTTATTACGCTCTACTGCTGCTACCACATCTTTGAGCTTAGGAATAATTTGTTTTTCTTGGTGCTTCAGAGCTTGCTCCGCTAACTCTTGGAATTGGCTATTAAATATTTCATATTTGATATTACCATTCAGGGCTACAAAAAACTTCTGATCTTTTTCTAAAGCTGCAAACACATCAGATACTGTATTGGATACTAAGATCTCATGCTTAATTTGTTCTTGATGCAGTTTAAACTTTTCACGCTCCAATTTACTTGCAACATTATCGTTCTCTATGTCTCTCTGAAGCTCTGCACGACGCTCTAGTATTGCCAGAGATTCATTTAGATGAGCTCTGGTTCTTTCGCTCCACACCTTACAACCGCAGAACTGCTCATAGCAATTTGTAGCTATTTTAGCTTTGTCGTGATTATCGATATTATGCTCGCTTTTACCTCTGCCACTTGACGCCTTGTAGCTATTAACATTATTATAAATTGCACCTGCTATCTCTTTGTGGTGACTATCCGGCAAATCATGGATATTCATGCTAAGCTGTGCTGAATGCAGAATAGATACATCACGAACGATATCTTTGTACAGGGTTACTTTGCCGTGTGATTCACCATAGTTTTTAACCATCAGTTCCAAATGATCTCTGTATACTGCATGAGTACCAGCTATTCCGCCATAATCTAACGCTTTTTTCTCGTATAGACTTTGAGCATCATCTATTAACTTGGTTTTTGCCTCTATTGTTACTGTATCAGTTGATATATCAGCAGTATTATTACTATTGCCTAAGCTTTTGATATTCTCACTTAAACGCTCATCACGAGTTGCAAGGCTCGTTAATAGATCTTGATACATTGGTGAGTCATATTTTAAATAATCATGTGCTACTCCTCCTTTACCTGTTGCCTCTAAATATTTAACGTAATTGCTCGCCTCTTCTGAACGAAAGAAAGTAGCAGCTTTATACTCATTAGCCGCTAAGTTTGTGATTTGCTCACCTCCAACAATCTTGCCTTTGAATACCTCCTGCCAAATATTACGCTCAACTAACTGCTGCGAAGCATCTGAAGCGTTAGTACTCTGTAACACGCTTTGTATTTGATTTAAGTCTAAATGAGCAGCTCTTACATTTTCTATAGCCTCTTTAACATTTGAGGTGGTCATACCTTCAGGTAATCTATCTGCCAAGTCCCACTTCTCAGGCAACAAGTCCTTGTGAACACCACCATTAAACTTCAATGTCGTTGGATCAACTACACTTACAAATCCTATATGATCATTTGCTTTGTTAATCTTGTCCTTTATCACCTCTGCAGCTTTAAAGCCCGCCTTGTCATTATCGGGCCATATTATTACATCCCGCCACTGAAGCTGATTCCAGTTTACTTTATCAGCAGCATTACTGCCTCCCATCCATGATACTACTGAGTAATCAGGAAGTATTTTAGCAGCAGCTATTGCGACTTTCTCACCCTCTACTATCAATATAGGCTTACTGCTGAGAGCAGCCTTCTCTATGCCAAAGATAGGCTTATCGCCTTTGTCAGTAAATCCTTTAAGACGCCAAGCTTGCTCGTCTTTTGCAGCATTGTAACAATAGGTGACAGGTAGTGTTTGTTTTTTGCCGTTTTCCTTGCTCACAAACCGTACTACATGGCCAAGTAACTTGTCGTTAGCATCTTTGTAAGCGTATACTGCCTCTAATATATTATGCTGCATCATACCTTTTAGATGCTTGTATGGATCAAAGATATCAGCATTATTGATTTTATCTTGAGCAACTATCCACTCATTTGCTTGCTTCTGCTGTGTTTGTTCTTGCATCTTCTCTTTATTAGCTCTGCTACTTGCAACGTGAGCACGATAATCGTAACTGCTTGATTCAGCACGAATGCCAGAAAGCTCAGCAACAATCTCAAGTGATTGACGTTTGCTAACGCACGCCCCTTCTGCTACAAAACCAAATATGTTACCCTTCTTCCCGCTGCTGTGGCGTATCCATGTACCTTTACTTAGATTCATGCTAAGGCTACCCATACTGATCTCAGAGCCACTTCTCTTTATAGTGCCTAGGCTCCCTCTAATAGATGAAGCATAGTCCTTAAATATTCTCTCTATATCGCTACTGGTTAGAGCGTCCTGTACATCTTTAAATCTTAAAGATGGTACTTTGGTACGTTCTTTTCTGCGATTACTACTATTACTGCGAGTAGTACTATGCACCTTAACAGCTTTCTCTTGATTCTCTGCGGCTTGCTGCTCCTGCTCTTTAGAATATGCTTGATACTCATCTTGATATTCTTCATCAATAGCATTTAGTCTTGTATATTTCTCGTTCTGACTGTTGTAGTACTCACATATTAAATCTTGGACTTCATCACTCTCGAT
>NZ_GG688301.1:0-1605 GCF_000160735.1 Rickettsia endosymbiont of Ixodes scapularis
GGTAAAACAAACAGCACAGTTAGAATAAATTAAGTTAAAGCAAGTGGTAACTGCAATGGTGGAACTGACAAATAGTGATTTGGAGCTATTGTAGCAGGCAAAAACTGGTTTTGGGGCAGACATTCTCACTTTTGGAGCAAACATTTTACCAATGTTATTGCGTCATTTCCAATGCAGAAGTTCAAGAATGCTACAACTTGGAACCTAATGCCGGTGCTGAGGGTTTCTCAGCAATGGTGACAGCTGCTCATATTGAATTCGAACAAGGGAATAAGTGTGTACCCGTCCTTATTTCTTGTTTTTTTCTTTCACTTTTGAAATTTGCGTTTTTTAGGTAACAGGGACATTCCTTCACAAACGGGCCCACGTGCACCCAAAGCATGTTTCAGAGAAACGCCCTCGATGTCTGAACCTTTCGGGACGACCGTATACTTTAATTCACAAAACGTATGCGACTCAGCTGAAGCTAGAGAGCAAGCATGCATGCTACGACAGGCAGCCCTGGCTTCCACGGATGAACACGAGCAGCAGACATATCTGAATTACGCTCGCGGATGCTTTTTGTCTGCGCTCTTCATGAAACAATAATAATGAGCTGCGACATAGCGCTAATGCCAATAGCCCATCTGTAAAAATTTGCCCTCTTTTACGGAGAAATTCTCTGGCACCTATGGTGCCGGAAAGGTCATCCGTAATTCTAATAACGGAAAAATCCTTTTAAACACATACACAATCCGTAAATAAAAGGACATTCCGCAAAACAGATTATGGAAAGTGCTCTACTATCCGTAACGCTATTCAAGAGCTGTCCATAAAACAACGGACTGGAATGTGCATTCCGTAAAACCTATTACGGAAAATCGCTCTAGTATCCGTAAAAGTTCTTAAAAGTTGTCGGTAAAAGGGCGAACAGAGTAGGCTTTCCGTAACTTATATTACGGAAAGCACTCTTGAGTATCCGTAATCATATGGGGAACACAAGTTTGTCTGCTTCTTGCACAGGGGTTGCGGTGATGTCAGAAGGCCGAGCTCTTATTGGCTGATTGAACAAAAACAATAGTGCGTAGACCTCATGGTGTCTAGCATTGTGGTCTACTCACTATATCCTTCCAATCAAAGCCAATGAGAGATCGTCACCCTTCTGACATCACCGTAATGTCTGTGCAAAAAGCAGACGACTTGCTCTCCGCATAGGGCGGTGGCAATAGAAAGGAGGGCTGTGAAATGAGCTAGAAGAATCAATGCCTTCATTTAGCAAGCTGGACTTATCAAAGGTTTTCTTTTTGTGACACAGATTCCCATGAAAACTTGTAAGGTACAACTCCAGTCTGTGAAAAATAGAACTACATTATTTAAATTTGACAATGGGCACCAATGTATACAATCGAGAGCTGCCACAACCTGTTGTGGAAAGCAGGCAATACAGCTGAGCAATGCATCTGCAGCAAGCTTCCTCAATGTCAGTTGTTTTTTCTTCTGTCAGTTCTGGCATTCAGGCCGATGTGCAGAATTATAGAAGGTAGTGGGATTACAAAACATTATCTGCAGTCTGACTGACCACCGCAGTCATTGCATTTTTAAACAGCGATATAAAGCACCTTCTCA
>NZ_GG688302.1:0-2955 GCF_000160735.1 Rickettsia endosymbiont of Ixodes scapularis
ATGTAGAGATTGCTAAGGTACTACTCTTGAGCCATGAAGCGATAAGAAAACACATTGTTGATTATCAAAAAGCCAATAAGCTTTACCAATAATGGAGGTAGCACAAGCAAATTAAGTGATGGTGAGAGGGCAGAATTAGTGAGTCACCTAGAAGTAAATAATTATGTTTATGCTAAAGATATCATGCATCACATTGAGAACAAATATGGTGTGACATATACGATAACGGGAGTAACAAAATTACTATACAAACTGGGATTTGTGTACAAGAAGCCGAAAGTAGTAGCGGCTAAACTGGATTTTGACAAGCAAGAATTATTTAAGTTAAACTACAGTTTACTAAAAGGGAATCTTAGAGATAAGGAAGCCATATATTTTATGGATGGTGTTCATCCTCAGTATCAAGCAAGGGCAAGGTGTGGTTGGATAAGAAAGAACCAAAATAAGACCTTACCGACATTCAGTGGCTGGAGAAGAAAGCACATGATTGGTGCTATTAACCTAGCTGATTTACAGTTAGTAAGGACAGAGAACCCCAAAATAAATGGGGAGCAGATAGTTAATTTTCTACAAAGGTTGGAAGAGGAGAATAGTGACAAGGAAAGAATATATTTAATCTGTGACAATGCTAGTTACCACAAATCCAAGAAAGTTAAGGAATACCTAGTAAATAGTAACATAGAGCTAGTATTTTTGCCACCATATAGTCCAAATCTTAACCCAATTGAGAGATTATGGAAGTTTATGCACAGTATACAGTATTACAACTAATAATAAATTTTATCATAATTTTGAACAATTTTCGGAAGCAATAAACAAATTTTTCAGCAACATCGCCGATTATAAAGATAGGTTACGTACCTTAATAAACGATAATTTCCAAACTATTACCGTTAACCATTTCTGCAACTCTTCAGGTTAATTGAGTATATTTCAAAAGTCGTATCTAACTCATTATTTTTAATAAAATACCAAGTAGCAACTATAGCTATTCGTCTTTCCCAAAGAATTTCCAATTTTGTTAATGTAAAAAGATAATCCTTTTCTTTATCCCATAAATAAGCTCCAATTATATGATGGGCTGAAGCATCCACTAAATTCCAATTATTTACGTGTTTTATATTGTTTAAATAAAAATTATAAAAAAACTCTTTATCTTGTGCTTTCTGATATTGCATAATCAAAATAGCTAACGCTAAAAATCTCTATTCATTAAATTCTGAAGTAATAAGGCGGCTTAAATCCCCCACATCTAAATTATAATAACTTTTAGCTATTTTACGTAAAGTCGGTACGGTAACCCCAATAAACCGGTCATGCTCTCCATACTCTCCTTTCCTAGTTTTAAAGAACAGCGTTCTACGTTCTAAAGGAATAGTAGCGTTCTCAAGTAAAATATTTCTAATTTGTTATAAATTTTCTCTCATGTTCAATAAGCCATTTTTTACGATGTAATCCCCCGCCATATCCTCCAAGTTCGCCATTGCTATTAATAATACGATGACAAGGAACAATTATTGCTAACTGATTCATACCGTTAGCATTTGCAACAGCTCTATAAGAAGTAGGTTTGCCCAAAGCTTTAGCCTGATTTAAATAACTTCGTGTTTTACCGTAAGGTATATTAATTAATTCTTGCCAAGCCATTTTTTGAAATTCGCTTCCTAAAAGATATATAGGCGTATTAAATTTTTGTAAAGTACCGGTAAAGTAAAATTTAAGCTCCTCTTCAATCATTAAAATTGGTTCAGTGCTTCCAGGAATAATAGCAGATTTCGTCTTAATTCTTAGCCTTTCAATTTCCAGTTCTAGACCTCTTCTATCAACAAATTCTAATAAATAAAGTAATTTTTCATCGCTAATTGCAATCATAGCACCAAGAGGCGTATCTAACCAAGCTGCTTTTAAAATATTTAAATGCAGGTTAAATTTTGTCGGCGGTCCTCCCATTATTTTAGAGAAAGCATCTCGAAAACCGCTACTTGATTCATAACCCATATCAATTTGTGTATTAATTACCGATTCACCCATGCGAATTTGCTTCATCGCAATACCCATACGCCTTGCTCTTGCATATTCTACAAACGTCATACCGAAACGTTTTTTAAATTGGCGACGTGCTGTAGAAGCATCTACTGATAACTCATCAAAATCACTATCTTTCCATCGTTTAGCAGGATTAAGCTCAATAGCATTAACAAGAGTACAAACTAAATTCGAAACTTCGCAAGGATGTGAAAGAGGCTTGCAACGCTGACAAGGTCTATATGAAGCATGCAAAGCTTCCTTAGCAGTTTTATAAAATTCACAATTTTCAAATTTAGGTTTCCGTGCAGGACAAATCGGTCTACAAAATACTCCTGTTGTTTTAACCGCTACAAAAAAGATATTTTCATACCTGTAATCTTTATTAATTAATGCCTGATAATATTCTTGTCTTTGAAGCTCATTAAACATATTAATTTATCCTATAATATAAATTTATAATTATATTATATGAACTTTTTAAAACCCCTGTAACCGAAATTCAGGTATTGATTTTTTATTTAATAATTCTGTCTCTCATGCTCAATGAGCCATTTTTTACGATCTAGCCCTGAACCGTAACCGCCAAGCTCACCGTTATTATTGATGATGCGGTGACACGGAATAATTATAGCAAATTTATTTGCTCCGTTAGCATTTGCAACAGCTCTATAAGATCTTTCCATACCTATTAATTTAGCTTGAGTGAAGTAACTTCTTGTTTCACCGTAAGGTACATTTGTTAGCTCTTGCCATACTAATTTTTGAAATTCGCTTCCTGAAAGATATATCGAAGTATTAAATTTTTTTAAAGTACCGTTAAAGTACAATTTTAGCTCCTCTTCAATTGATAGAATCGCTCTAGTGTGATCTTCAGTAATAGCCGATTTGCGTTAATTTAAGTCTTTTAATTTAATCCTTTACTTTAAG
>NZ_GG688302.1:3455-7181 GCF_000160735.1 Rickettsia endosymbiont of Ixodes scapularis
AAAGATCAAAATTATGAACCGGTATGACACACTGCTAATCAAAATGACTATGACCAAAACGCTTTAGACATATTAGGAAAATATTACGATAATACGACTACAGATATTATATAAATATTGATAGCTTAAAAATTCTACAATAGCGAATTATTGCATAATTCGCTATTTGCGTTATTTAAATCAAATCATTTAGCTTCATGATCTTTAGCAAAATCAATTAAGCTTTCCACAACATCACTTAAATTTTCGATATTAAAATTAATCCCAATTTCTTTTTTAACGACATCAAAAAAATAATCATCAAGTGAATTTCTCATTTCATTTAAAATTTTAGTGTTTTTTGTCCAATGAACAATTATTTTTTCTTAATGATCTCATAGGTATCAAGAGCAATTTTAACACTTGCTTCATGCTGATTTTGATCTGTTTGATTTTGTAAGAAACTAAGTGATTTTCTATAAAAAGCTATTACTGTTTTGTTGTTGCCTAATTCACTCGGCACATCATTTTTAAATTCAGCACTTATTTTTTTAACTCTATTTAACGCGAGTTTCGTATTAAGATGCCTAAATTATGGTTAATGAATATGCTATAATGCTTATCCTTTCAAGGTTTGTAAGAGGTGTGACAAGTTTTACAATTTAATAGTTATAGTCAAAAAAGACAATTTACTAAAAATTTATGCAGTTTTAAGTACATTTTATAACAAAAACAGTATTATCAAGATCCCCGTAACCCAGTTACTATCAGCTATTCAGTTCCTCTATTAATACGAAACTCGCGTTATATAATTACCACCCAGTAACAAACAAGTTCTTTTAAATGATCTCCCATAATCAAGAACAAATACCTTGCCACCAACTCCAAGCACTGACAGCATTAATTCCTGCATAAAAACTGATTTACCAGAGCCAGGAACTCCTGCTATACAAAGATTAAAATTCTCATTTGGCGTTGAGTTAGTATTGCGTCCTGATTTTGCTATCAAAGCACTACCAAAAGGTGACCAATACATAATCTGTCCTCTTTTGCCTACAAGTAGCATACCAGGAGATATTAAATCGCCTTTCCATTCACCAATAATGGGCAGTAATACTTTACTTTCTGCAGCAATAGTTTTTATGCCTCTACCAAGACTTGATAATGCTACCCCAACTCCTACTATTTTAGGTGATAATATGCCTTTAAATTTGTTGGTCCAAGAATTAGCTGTCACCTCAACTAACTGCATAGGTAAACTTGCAAGAACCACAGCTAAATGATCATATTTGCAAGGAACAAAATACCAACCACTTCTTCGCATATTTGAGCAAAACTGTGATGCTGCAGTCTTAGCTTTATCTGTACTTCCATACATAATAACATTGAAGTGGATGTTTACTACCCGATCACCACTTTGCAGACTTGCTACTGCTCCTGCTAAATCCTCTGCTTCATGTGCTAGATTTGGAAAAAATTTACCCATACCAGCATTAATATTTCTCTCTAAAGCTTCTCTTTTTGTAATTGCTGCTGTTTTAGCTATCATTTGATTAGCTGCTATTTGCAAACCAAAATGCATTAGAAAATTGGATCTAATATATTCATCTCGACGCATTTCATTACCTAAAAATAAATCCATGGCTGATAATCGCCACTATGATGGTCTTTTACTTGCCTCTAAAGATAGAAATATCTGATCGTTATTAAGACGAACAGAATTTTCCTCTTCAAACAAAGAAAAATCACTAGGTAAAATCTGCTGCGATAATATATCATAAGGATTAAGCTCGGGTTGCTCTGCTATATTCCAACCAAAAATTAAACGCATCAATTTTAATAATAATTTGGCATCTACATCTTCAGTTAACATGCCAATTGATTTAAATGTATCTTGCAGTACTTCTTTTCTGCGAATCATTTCATTAATATCAATCTTAAGCGTCGGAATAGTTACTGAAATTAATAAAACTATATCCTTGATACTTCCTTCTTCTGTAGCTTTATCTTGGAGAAACTTTGCTCTTTTATTACTTAACTCAGAAAAGATGCCACCCTTGCGATGTGATTGCCAATTATCTAAATATTCCTTTATATGATCACAGCCAATCATCAGCACTTGAAAACTACTACCTGCTGGTAAATTCTCATCACTTTTGATAAATTCAGCAATCTCACCTTGAGCTAGCAAGCTTGCTCCAACAATTGGTCCGCCAAGCAGTACAAATCCTACTGAAGCTCTATTAAAAAATAAACCGGAATCCTTATCATATGACTCATAAACAAAATGCTTAGAAAGGCTTATGCGAGAAAAATCTTTATGGATATTAGGCTTCATCTAATTACCTTTAAGTTTTTTATTCTTACCTAAACAACATATGTTATATTGTTTATCCGGATCGAATATACCAAGATCTGCCATTTTATTGACTTCATATAAAGATTTACACTTTATCCCTTCAGGAATAGGACAATCAAAGTCGCTACGATATGACATTAATTTACAGCTGCTGATACTAAAGAACCCTCAGCTATAAGCTGAGGGGTTATAAAGTGGAATCGATTAGAAATCGATCATCATTCACAGGTTCACCTTCCTGTTCATCAATATAGCGCTGTATCATTTCATCAGTTATATTACCTGAACTGACCGCCATATAGCCCCTAGCCCACAAATGATTGCCCCAAAATTGTTTTCTTAAATGAGCAAATTCTTGCAATAAAATTCTTGAGCTACTACCTTTTAAATACTGTACTAACTTGCTAAGAGATATTTGTGATTTATATGAGATAAACATATGCACGTGATCACATGATATTTTCCCTGAAATTATATATACTTCATGTTCCATACAAATCTGCCTTAGTAAATCTCTAGCCCTTTCCGCTACTTTGCCTATCAATACTCTCTTCCTATATTTTGGTATCCATATAAGATGTACTTTTAAATCATACTGACTATGACTATTCTTTCTATAACTTCTCATGTTTCTTGATATAAATTCATTGCTAAAGCAATTTCATTATATCTTCCCTTCACCTGAAGGCGAGGGATTTCTTATCCCCGAAGGGGACATTAAAATCCACCTTCTTGCTCTAGGATGTTATTATTTGCCGTAGATTCTTCATCTAATTGATGCTGCCCATTCTCATCATCTTTAAGAAATCGCTCTCTTAATTGTTTATTTGTTTTAGAAAAATTCTTATTACCAAAACTATTAATTCTGTTTGAGCCACTTGGATAATTATGATGATTCTGATAATTGTGATAATTTTCTTGCTGAGTAAAATTACCTCTATAACGCGAGTTTCGTATTAATAGAGGAACTGAATAGCTGATAGTAACTGGGTTACGAGGATATTAGTAATATTGTTTTTGTTATAAAATGTACTTAAAACTGCATAAATTTTTAGTAAATTGTCTTTTTTGACTATAACTATTAAATTGTAAAACTTGTCACACCTCTTACAAACCTTGAAAGGATAAGGATTATAGCATATTCATTAACCATAATTTAGGCATCTTAATACGAAACTCGCGTTTCTTAAATTACATGGCTAAAGCTTTAGCTCATGAACTGAGAGAAACTACTCAAGCTAATTGTCAGCATTTTCAGTTTAAATCTAGCGATGTAAACAAAGCTAAAGACCGATATCTAGATAAAATAGAACGTAGTACTAATACTAGCAGACAGGCCCAGTTAAAACGTAAAATCATGGTATTTTTGATCATGATACTGCCTATGA
>NZ_GG688303.1:0-1661 GCF_000160735.1 Rickettsia endosymbiont of Ixodes scapularis
TTACTGCTAAAGCTCTCTATCAAATATCCTGAGAAGAGATTTAAGAACAAATTCATATGTTTAACCTATATGGTGAAGATACTAGCAAATGAGAAGCATCAAGAACCGCTTGTCAATCATTCTAGCTTCAGATTTGGCTGTAACATAAATGCCGAAGAGAAAGATAAGTTAGAATATGAGAAATATTTAAGTGCAATAGAGGGCTCATTTGATACCAGCAAAGAAATGCAAGTCAGGGAGAAGATAGCCGGAAGATATGGTACAGAAACAGCATATAAAATATTAACAGAGGTAGAGTTTAAGACAAACGAAGACAATAGCTTTGTTACTGCATTAGTTCCGAACAGTTTGGATTTAAGCGAGTGACAAATAGAAATATTAAGCCAGCAGCTAGAAGCAGTATATTGCATTAATAGGTATTACGTGGATATAGTTGAGGATTCAGAAAAAAGAGTTAGAGAAAGGAGAAGAACCAAAAACAAGCAACGAACTAGCTAAAGGAAAAAAATAAAAATAAAAGACCGAGTTAATGTATCTAAAACTCCTATTTTTTCTAAAAAACCGGAAGGTGTATCATTAAGTGCTATTCCATCAAACACAGCATGGCACACTATCAGGCAAGGCTTAATGGAGGAGTTAGGGGACGATATAGATAGGCCATGATTTTCAAGAGCTGTAGCTGTGGAATGCAAAGAAACTAGCACACTAACACTTACCATGCCAACAAGGTTTATGGCTGATTGGGTGCGAAATAACTATTCACATGTGATACGAAGATTTGCAGATAGTGTAGGGGTTAAGATGGTGGAGTATGGATATATGTATGATACTTTATAGTATTTAAAGATTATAGAAAAGAATAAAATCCTAACACGCTTCCTCCAACTTATCAAACCAAAGGAAAGAGTAACAGCAATAGTAGATTTACCGACACCGCCTTTTTGATTTATTATCGCAATAATTTTAGATAACATACACAATCTCCATGTGATACAAGTGTAATACACACGTACCAGAAAATTAAATTGTTGTCTAAATAACAATTAGTAAGTTACATACAATTGTGATACATAAGTGATAATTTAATTGGCAAGGTTTTTATATTTATCTAGAACTCCAGACAAAATAACGGAGTTATAGTAAATAATCGCATTAGCAAGCAGTCTACCGCATAATTTCTACATAAATATCTGTTTTACCATATAATTGCTTTTTACCACCAACTTTTGCAATACCAGCTCGTAATTGGTGATATGATTCAATTATATTTTGTGATTTGCATACAGTTTTCTTTAATTGGCTATCCATCAGATATTTAAGTGTATAGATACTTCTTACTAATTTATCGTACTCACAAACAGCTCTCCGCAAAGCATTTTCTGGTGATAAGTGACATAATTTTTTTAATCAAATTAGCGTGATTCATTTCTTTTAGTGCCAAGGTGGCAACAAGTTGATCAATACTACTTTTTTGTTCAATAATAACTTGGATATCAATCTGAGCAATGGGTTTAATTAAGCAATGTGCGTATTCTTTAATATCATCCCCGCAATACAGATTTTTTAGTTGATCATTGAGGTTGGTAAATCCTGGATTTAACCCAGCTCCAAACCACTTCATGATTGCAAAGTTTGCTTTGTTGATAACATGCATATCACCA
>NZ_GG688304.1:0-1646 GCF_000160735.1 Rickettsia endosymbiont of Ixodes scapularis
GTTCGTCGAACGCCCGTTCTTGTTCTTCTGCCCAGTGAAACTTCACGGCGTCTTTCGTAAGATGTGTGAGGGGCGCCGAAATTTTTGCGAAATCTTGAACGAAGCGCCTGTAGTACGCGCACAGCCCCAGGAATCTGCGGATGGCCTTCTTGTCCGATGGTCGAGGGAATTCGGCTACGGCGGATGTCTTCGCGGGGTCAGGGCGTACTCCTTCGCTACTAACGACATGACCAAGGAACTTAAGTTCGGCGTAGGCGAAGCGGCACTTCGTTGGCTTGAGTGTGAGCCCTGCGGTCTTGATGGCTTGGAGCACGGCCCTAAGCCGTTTCAAGTGCTCGTCGAAGTCGTGCGAAAAAACGACGACGTCATCCAGGTAAACGAGGCAGCTCTGCCACTTCAGTCCCGTTAGTACAGTATCCATGACCCGCTGGAAAGTCGCGGGCGCCGTACAGAGTCCGAAGGGCATCACCTTTGAACTCGTAAAGTCCATCGGGCGTGACAAAGGCAGTCTTCTCGCGGTCCCGTTCATCGACCTCAATCTGCCAGTAGCCACTCTTCAAGTCCATCGACGAAAAGTACCGGGTGTGGCGTAAACGGTCGAGGGTGTCATCTATGCGGGGAAGCGGATAGACATCTTTTTTTGTAACAGCGTTCAGCCGCCTGTAGTCCACGCAGAACCTAAGGGTTCCGTCTTTCTTCTTCACCAGCACGACTGGAGAGGCCCACGGACTGCTTGAAGGCTGAATAATATCGTCGTCGAGCATTTCTTGAACTTGTTTCTGGATGGTTTCCCTCTCCTTCACCGAAACTCGGTACGGCGACTGATGAATAGGGGGCACGTCATCGTCAGTAACAATTCGATGCTTCGCAACCGCTGTTTGGCGTAGCCTTGACGATGTGGCGAAGCACTCACTGAACTCAGCGAGAACGTCAGTCAGCTGTCGTCGTTGTGGGCCTGGGAGGGATGGGTCGATGTCGAGCTTTGACGGCGTGGTTCCCTTGTGGTGCGTCGGAGAGGCGTCTTCTGAGATCACGGCGATGGCGGCCGAGTCCTGAATTTCCTCGACGTAGCCCACAGCTGTACCCTTTGTAAGGTGCTGCGACTCTTGCCGGAAGTTGGTGACAAGGGCTACGGTACGCCCGTCCTGGAGCTCGGTTACGCCTCTTGCAATACCAATCCCTCGTCCAAGGAGAAGTTGGACGCTTCCTTCCAACAGTGCTATCCCGCAGGTGGCTTCGTCGGTCCCGACGGGGACAAAGACACTGGACAGCGGCGGCAGGTTTACGTGGCTGGTAAGGACTCGCACTGCAGCTAACGTCGCTTTGGGATCTTCCGCCGAGGGAACAGGTTTCCGAAGCGTCAGCTTGTTCTCCCCAAGGTCGATGATGGCGCCGTATTCACACAAAAAGTCCATTCCGAGAATGACGTCTCTCGAACAGTCTTGCAGAACGACGAACTTGACAGGGCAGGTTTCACCATGGATCTCAACGCGAGCAGTGCACCTGCCGACAGGCGTGATGAGGTGTCCGCCAGCGGTTCGTATCTGTGGTCCATCCCACGACGTCGTAACTTTCCGAAGGCGACGAGAGAGTCTCCCACTCAAAACGGAGTATCCGCTCCGGTGTCGACGAGTGCTGTCGCGTCG
>NZ_GG688305.1:0-2351 GCF_000160735.1 Rickettsia endosymbiont of Ixodes scapularis
TGATACTTCACAGGTAATTTAGATTTCATCTTTTTATTGCTTTGCATATACCACTTTTTGTTGATTTATATAGGGCATATTCTTTCGAGAATTTTAAAATGTTAATGGCATCATAATATCTAAAATCTCAGGTTTTGTGTAAACTGATAAACATGTTACACAGATGCGACAGAACCCGTTTTGGGTCAGTTTTTGAGGTATTTTGGTAAAATTATCTTACGATTTATTAATCGTATAAGTATTATTATACGTTGTGATATCACCAAATTGATCGCATAATTTTTTGATTATCCAGCAGTTATTGCCAGTTACTTTAATTAAATACTGTAAAGTACTAACTGCTGATATAAAATATAAAACTATAATCATTAAGTTTATAATATTAAAATAAAAGTACTGTATGAGTCATCATAAGCATTTGTATATAAATAAGCAAAAACATACAACAGATAAAAGATAAAAGAATACAGTTTTAGGTTGTAAAATTCAATTCTGAAGTACTTAACGTGTTTTAAGTTGCTGATTTTTTTCCATATACCAACAAATATTAAAGCTAGCAAGCAATATAACCAATTTCAGCATACTATTTATTGGAGTGATTTCTATTGCTTGCAAAAAGCTTAAATACTAAAAATAAAATATAATATTAGGATAATTTTTAAGCATTATTTTACCTAAGTTATTTTTTATAATTTACATTATCTCACATCCTGCAATATGATGATGTTCACCCCCATTTTGCTGCATAGATAGTAGCAGCAGCTGCATCATTTTTAGGCATATGTTGATAGTATGGGTCATTTAATGTTTGTTGTGCCATATGTTTTTGAAAACAAGGATCAGTTGATGCTTTGATTACTGGTTTCACTGCACAATTAGGGATGGATGGTTTCGCAACACAACTTACTATACTTTTTGTTAATCTCTTGGAATCAAAATTACATACTGGATTAATATTGTTCATAAAAAACCTCTATTCAATGATATTTAACACAGTACTTCCATAAAAATAAATATCCATTCTAGATATAAAACTGGTATTTTTATTGGAACACTCTTATTAATCAAGCTAACTAAAAAGGATATGAAAATTGGGAAAATTTAACTACATGATCTGTCAACAGTATTCCGGACAGTTTTTTACGCACATTTTTGTATTTTTTCGTTTATTGTACTGGTGATAGATAATCGTTAGCAGAATGCATTCTTATACTCTATATCACAGAGCTTGGCAATAGATGCGACAGAGCCTCATATTCTCATCTTCCGGGTAAAGAAAGGGTACAATGAGTCTTGTATTAAAGTAGAACCTAGAGGATGGATTCTACTGTTTACATTATATAATATAGTTTTTTAAGTTACTTTAATTTTTTAGCTTTACTTTGCTCTTTTTAGGTATTTTAATAGATAAGATACCATTCTTAAATTGTGCTTCTATATGTTCTTCATCAATATTAGATGGTAAACTAATAGAACGGTAGAAAGAGCCATAATATCGTTCTTGCATATGATAATTGTGATCGTTCTTTTCAGAAGATTGTTTTTTTTACATTGAATAGTTAGGATGTTACTGTCTATTTTAAGATCAATATTATCTTGTGTGACGCCTGGTTATTCCATTTCTAGATTACACTCAGAGTCATTTTCCATAATATCAGTTCTTGGTGATAACATTCTTCCGTTGTAAGAGGAAGGATAAGAAAAAGAAGCTATTTCATTAAAAAGTTATTAAATATATCATCAATATAGCTTCTTTTATTAGAGTTATTTTGTAGTTCTGATTTATTTCTAATACGTGGTAAATTAAAAGCCATAAAAACCTCCTAATTAAGTTAAATAAAATTAAATAATAACAAATTAATAATCAAAATGTTTTAAATATTCGTTATGCTCTTTATTGAACAGGTATTTCTTTAGCATTTTGGTTTTTGAGTTCAATTCTAGGCAAAGTAATGGTCAAGATGCCATTTTTAGCTTAGAAGAAATAGACTTTTGATCAATGTCCTCATATAGAGACATAACATAATTAAATTTTTTATTTAAATGATCAGTAGCACTATTTTCTTTAGTATCGTCAATGTTACCCTCGATAAAAAGCTTATGATTATTTGCTTTAAGTTTAATGTGACTTTTATCATAGCCTGGTACTTCTAGGACTAGGATATATTGTTTGTTGTGAGGAATGAATTTACTTTTTATAGCACTTGAGTCATAGATAGATAATCTATCATCAAATATACTATTCCAGTAATAATCAAAGGCAGAGAAAGGACTATTAATAAAATCTAATGGATGACGTAAATAAATAGTATAATGATTATCATTTGATGTTTTTTATCCTCAGCCGCAAT
>NZ_GG688305.1:8351-10638 GCF_000160735.1 Rickettsia endosymbiont of Ixodes scapularis
TCCTTCGTTCCGTTTCAAACTGTGGAAGTATCCCGACACATACCGTGAGTAAGAAGCAGCGGGCGTTTTCAACAAAATTATGTTGTTTTAATTGAATAATGGACTCCGGATTGTTGTCTTAAATCTGCCGTTTTTTACGCTTCGTGTTGAACTGCGTTTGCATAGCGACGCACACGGCTCGAGTAGATGATTCGGTCCTGCAACGAGTTTGTTGCGCCAATCATGCGGCGTGAATAAATTAGGGCAAGGTTTCCTACCTGCCCACAGATGCATGTACTGAGACCATTTTTTATGTTGTGAACGTAGTGCTCTTTCTTTATTTTGGAAGACGCGTTGGTGCATTTATTATGGTACAATCACTTGAGAGTTGAGAAATTGGAGAGCGAGCAAGCTTTCTCAACTTTGTCTCTTTCTCTCTGGCACTGCCCTGTTTCAGTTTCAGTAGGCATATCTACTAGCAGGTACAAACTGCTCTAAAGCAGGTAAAAAACGGGAAGCTTAGGACGGTGCGGACTCCGTATTTCGCGCTTTTCGCAAGGTGACAGGGTAAATGCTTTTGTGAGATATGCGGAATGTGCAAGCGATTTTGTTATGCCCGTCGTTTGCGTCTCTCCAGCAAAACGAATAAGATGATCTACTACAAAGGCGCGCGCAATCACAAGCCAAGATAGCAGTCGTTTGCTTCGGTGATCCGTGTAGCTGTATTTTACCCTGCTCTCTGCAACACCGTGTCATGACGAAGAGCTGGAATGGTCACGGTTTGTGCTGGCCTCCCGGTTGACAGAAACCCGCGTCGCCCGCATCGGCACCGAGTGCGCTTGGGTTGTTGATGCTCAAGCCTTTCATCCGCGGCTTGTCGCCAGCTCATCCTGCTGCTCAACGGTGAGGAAGCGGCGAAAGTAACCTCGGAAGTGAATGTAAATCCTCGTTCATTCAGTTATCCGGTGTCAAAGTGTGGAAGATGTCCAACGTGTACTGAGGGCGGGAACTACGAGCGTTTTGCCTTGCTTTTATAACCGAAACCAGACCAACGAGATAGCTGCCTTGCGTACTCTAAAATGACGGAAGCAATAAGTTTCAACAGGTCGAGTACGTCACCGGGGATGTAGGCGAGACGGTGCACACTGTTTAAACGCTTGCAGTATCCACGAGTGGTACCAGGAAAGCGACGTCAACAGAGAAGGAGCTCGCGATTCAGCATAATGCACTGCTACGGGCCCGTGTATCTTCAAAGTTCGGGGTGGTGGCAGTATAAAAAAAAGACGCATCAGCGCCCCACACCAGTGTTCACGAATAACACCGGTCACAAACTCCCAAGCCCCACCGCTCTTCTCGACACCGACACGACATACGACAACAAACTGCATCAAAACGCCCCAAAAGTGAAGGCGTCTGCTCCCGTACTGCAACTGCTGCAACTAACGTAAGTGAAGTGTGGGCGGATGTCCGGATGTCCTTTCACAAAAATATATAAAAAATGCTTTGCGCAAGGATCATTTTCATTTATTTTTGTATACGTAATGACAAAATCCCAATAATTTGTTTTCCTATCAGATTCAAGCTAGTCGGACTGCTCATAACACTGGTCAAGCAAGAAAATAACAAAAATTTGAACTTTTTCATGACCGGTTTAAGATTWATTGTTAACATATCGTTATTTATTGCAACGGACTAACATTATAGATTTTGCCTCCATACTTTTTAAATGCAAACAGTTCTAACACACGGCTGTCCATTGCCCCGTGTTTTGTGTATTCTTCTATAAATCTGTAATGGTCAGCGACCAAAGAGCTCACCCGCACATGTCAAGCTTATATGCGCCGCGGGGAGAAATGGATATCGAGTAGGAAGTGTCGGGCGTAGTGTCGGTTGTTGTGTTTGTGTACATGTCCGTGCTGTGTAGCTGTGTGCGGTGTAACCTGCGTTGTATGTAGGGTTGCTGTGTAGTCGTGGTCGTTCGCAGTGTTAACAGACTCGTCTTTTTTTTAAAAAAGACAGGCTGCTAGAAATCTCGATAGGTGGCGCAAGTTACCGCCCGATTCTAAATAGTTTGCTCAAGTTATTTATCTATGTAAGTTCGGCATTCGCTTTTTTTTTTTGTCTAGCGGCTCGTTGAAGCTACTGACGCCGCCGACCGCCGACAATGCACGTACGTACCTTTGCAAGTAGCTACGTCCGCCGCTTGGAGACTTTACTGTGTATAAAAGACATCGAACGAGAACTAACGCGCCCTTACTCGTGCGTGATGCACGTTAAAAATCCCAGGTTAGCGGTTGTACCGCACTGG
>NZ_GG688306.1:0-1609 GCF_000160735.1 Rickettsia endosymbiont of Ixodes scapularis
CGAACCTGGTCGAAACTGCCATGGTTGCGGTGCAAACTAAATGGATTTGGTGGCACTTCAATACGTGAAGGTAAGTTCCGACGAATAACGTGTTGGAATGAGTTCACCTTTCGCGATGCCTTTACGTTGCCACAGATACGGTGCGCCGGCAACGACGTACGACTCGGCGGGATGGCTGCAACGGCTGCTGGCGGTAGCTGCCGGGACGCGCGCGCAGTCGCGGAGGCGCAACGAGAAAGCGCGTGCGCGTGATCTGTACCGAGGGTTCCCAAAATTTCCTGCCGTCGTGGCGCTGTACGTTTTGCAAAGGGTCTATTAAGCAATACCAAACAAGTATGCCGTAAAGCGACCGTCATCTCCGAAGGCGAGTTCCATCTGAGTGGAATTTGTCGTATTGTCTTCTAGCAAACGACATACCTAGCTCTCCATCCGAATAGGTGCGCACAACGTCTTCGACGTAACGCCATATCTTGGGCCTCTTCGCCGGCAAGGCGAATGAGTCGGCAAAGACTTCGCCGAGAACGGCTGCCTCGTCGTCACTCGAGCTGGAGCTAAGCTTGTATCTCCGTCGCTGTCGCTGATTTCGCTGCTACTGCGTTTTATTAGACCTCCTGAAATTAACTGCAGCGATGTCAGCGCCGCAGTATGCTCGAGCCAGTCGGTCATGACAAGAGGAACGAAAGCAAGCACAGCAAGAGAGCCCACCCAGCAATCGAAACAAAAAAACAGCGAAACTCCTTCATTCCCCCGCGGCAACGTTGATAACGAAACTGAAATGTTGCGAGTGACTACAGATCGTACTCCCCCGAGAAAGGCTGCGCGGAGAACTACTCCGGGTCCGGGCGGTCTGTCCGAGGAAGACACAGTTTAGGCGGCACATTCGTTTCTTACATCTTTCTGCATGATCACAATCGAAACATCACGTGCACCCTATATTCAACCAGAAAGGGTCACTACATTTAACTCTTACGCGCTTATTAAAACCAGATCTGCTTCTCGCTACCACTGCTAGGAGATTCTATGGACTACTTCCATAAACCCCTGCGTGCAACACGGCGCATGTTGCTCTTTGGAAACTTATAGTTGGCCTGGGAGGAGAGTGGCATGGTTTCGGTTTCGATCGGCAGCGTGGACTATTAACGGCCGTGATCTCACGTTTTTTGGTCACGAGAGCATCATTTTTGCTCTCTAAACTAACCTAAATGGCCAGACCTCGAATCTATAGCACAAGCCCGAGACGTATAGCTTGTTTTCACACATGCTTGTTGCATTTTTGTACACTATCGAGCCTTTCTGTTTGCATTTCGAGATATATGTGAACGAGCCAGTGCTGGAAATCTCGACGCTGCGTAGCTCGGGGTTGCTTGTGTACGAGTCAACAAGCTGTAACGACCAATAAGTTTGCATACATCAAACTCGCACCTTTACAGCTGGTCAAGAAGTTTGTTTGTTTTGTGCGTCCATAGACGAAATATTATTTTTTGCAACTACTCTTTTTCTTAATACGCCTAAGTACGTGAGGTAAAACTTGGAGGCGCCATTGAAAAGCTCAATTTGAATACACATCTTATCTCTTATCTGTACTGACCCGCAGCACTGCACGAAGCTA
>NZ_GG688307.1:0-1749 GCF_000160735.1 Rickettsia endosymbiont of Ixodes scapularis
TGACCGAACTACAAAAAATTTTTAAATTACGTTCCTGCACGGATAATTGCTTTAATTCACACACTCGCCCTTGCTTACAATATGAAATAAAACGTTGTTATGCTCCTTGCGTCGGTAAAATAAACAAGGAAGACTATAGAGACTTAGTAACGCAGGTAAAAGATTTCTTACAAGGTCGTACTAAAGAACTCCAAGAGAACTTATCTAAAAAGATGGAAGAGTTAAGTAGTCAGATGCGTTTTGAAGAGGCGGCAGAAATCAGAGACCGTATTAAGGCACTTAGTTATGTGCAGCTTAAGGCAGGTGTTTCAGATATTGTTAAAGACGCAGATATAATCACTATTGTAGAAAAGAACGGACATTATTGTGTAGAAGTGTTTTTATATAGGGCAGGGCAAGCATGCGGTAATATTCCTTATTTTCCTACTTCTACCGAAAATAGTACTAAAGAAGAAGTATTAGAATATTTTTTATTACAATTTTATCAAAAACAACAAGTGCCTGCGGAAATTATAATTAATCATGAAATCAATGATAAAGAGAATGTGATAGAGGCGATTAAGAAAATCAATAATATTACTAAACTCAATATTATAATACCTATTAGTGGAGGTAAGGCCAATCTAGTTCAGAACGCCGCAACAAATGCTTTATTCTCTCTAGAGCAATATTTGAAGAAATTTGCAAAAAATCAAGAGATTATGCTTGAAATCAAAGAGCTATTTGGTCTTTCTGAAATTCCTGAAAGAATTGAGATTTATGATAATAGCCATATTCAAGGTAAGTTTGCGGTTGGTGTTATGGTAGTTGCCGGTAAAGCCGGTTTTAATAAAAAGGAATATCGGGTTTTCTCATTGTCCTCCCGCACTTTCCCACTGTCATCCCGCGAGCTTGTAGCGGGATCCAGTACATTAATAAACAATCTGGATCCCCGACTTCGCGGGGAGGCATTGTTGCGTAGACCGGTAAAATCCACTGTCTCACCCCGTGGCTTGACCACGGGGTCCATAAAAACAATAAAAAATACTAATAATTTTAGTATTTTTAACTGGATCCCGTGGCTTGACCACGGGATGACAGAGGTAAAATTGATCCACGCAACAATGCCTTGCGGGGATGACATGACTAAAGGTGACGATTATGAAATGCTCCGGCAAGTTTTAACACGAAGATTAACTAGACTTAAGAATGAGCCGCATAAATTGCCAAACTTAATGATTATAGACGGCGGCAGAGGGCATTTAGGCATTGTTAAAGAGGTAATGGATAAATTTGAAATGAATATTCCTTTTGTTTGTATGTCGAAAGGAGTAGATAGAAATGCCGGTCTTGAACAATTCCATATGACAGGTAAAGAAGTATTTACTTTGGATAAAAATTTGCCGATTATGAAATATTTACAAATCTTACGAGATGAAGCTCATAATTTTGCCATAAAGAATCATAGATTAGGTAGATCACGTGCTATAAAAATATCAAGCCTTGACGATATAGAGGGCGTAGGTGAAACTCGTAAAAAAACATTGCTACATTATTTCGGTTCATACAAAGCAGTATGTGATGCAACCATAGATGAGCTTGCTAAAGTAAACGGCATTAGTAGGTCACTTGCCGAGATGATTTTTAGAGCGTTGCATAAGGATTGATGAATAATTACTCATAATGTCCCCACATGCTAAGTATTTTTATAATTTTTTTATCTTCTAATATTTCATAAACTAATCTATGTTGTAAATTAATTCTTATAGA
>NZ_GG688307.1:3249-5287 GCF_000160735.1 Rickettsia endosymbiont of Ixodes scapularis
GCTACTGGCAGTCATCTTATGATTTTTTAAGAATATATCTGAAGCAAATATGAATTCATCATCAAAGAGATTTCAATTAGTAAGCTATAGTCAATTTATAAAAATAATAGGTCCACATTTACCACTATTAGTACTAATATTCAATTCTATTTTGGATCAGTGTGACGGACTCTCTTTTGTAGATTCAAGTAGTATAGAGGTATGTAAGAGATACCGTATTTCAATGAATAAAGTGTTCGCCGGCATAGCAGCAAGCAGTAAGACAACAAAAGGTTGGTTCTATGGACTTAAACTACATCTAATAATTAATAGAGCCGGTGGTATAGTTAAAGCATCTTTTAGCCCTGGCAATAAGGATGATAGAAAACAGCTGGAACTGATAATCAAAAATCTTTTTGGTAAAGTATTCGGAGATCGTGGTTATATTTCGCAACAATTATTTCTACAACTTTTAGAGCAAGGAATTTTTATGGTAACTAGGGTAAAGAAAAATATGAAAAATAAACTTATGTCTATGTTGGATAAAATATTATTGCTTAAAAAAGCATTAATAGAATCTGTGTTTAGTAAAATTAAACTATTGGGGAAGTTTGAGCATTCAAGGCATAGATCAGTTACAAATGCCTTTGTGCATATGGTTGCAGCACTGATAAATTATCAAATGTCTGATAATAAACCTTCTATTACATCTCTCTTGATATGCTAAATCCTATGCTATATTAATTCGAAACTCGCGTTAAGTAATTGACGAAGCAAGGAAGAAAAAAAATGCTATGCATTTTTTTTATTATTTTTCTGGATTGCCACGCAGCCTATGGCTGCTCGCAATGACGTTTCGTCCTAAAATAAATATTATCAGACTTGTCATTGTCCCTATAAATACTCCCTTCAGGTTAAAATATTTTAGGTATAAAGAATAATATTCCCACGTTAAAAAAGTAGCTGCTCCGCCGAGTGATGATAAAGCCATTGCGGTTTTAGATGTTCTGATACCAAAAAGTGTTGTTATTAACGGTATTAATATTACCGGTCCCCAAAAACCGGTAAAGAACACTACTAAGTCAATTACATTACTAAATTTTAAAGCTACAATTATTGCAAAACTTCCTATTATAATGTTAATAATTCGAGCAATTAATAATAATTTTTGCTGATTTTTTACTTTAAGTATAGGGTTAATTATGTCCTTAACGAGAGCTATAGAAGTAACGTTTAAATCAGAATCGGCAGTAGACATAACGGCAGCTAAAAGGCCGCTCATTACTATCCCTTGAATTAAAGTCGGGATGATTTGGTTGATTAAATAAGGTAATACTAAATTTGACGGTTGGTTTGGATAAAGCTTATAAGCAATTAAACCGTTTAAAGTAATGCAAATCAAGAAGAAAAAATATATAGCAGATTTTGCATATATTGCTTTAGTTGTTTGCGTAGGATTTTTATTAATTAAAGCTCTTTGGATAAATGTAGGATATAGATTCATGACGCTAAAGCTTAAAGCTGCTGCAATCGTATAAGAAAGTAAGTTGCTCTGATCAAAATTCGTGCTTGATAAGCTACCGATAAAATCTACAAAATTAACTTTATTTGAACTGATAAAAGTTATGGTTGGTATAGCGATTATCATCGCCAAAAATTGTAGTAAATTAGTAAAAACAATAGATTGTAAACCGCCTATTGTAGTATATATAAGTACTATACTATAACTTAAAATTACCCCATTTACATAATTTATTTCTAAGATATATTGAAAAATATAGCCGCTTACGCTTATTTGAGCAGCCAAAAACCCCACTGAAACAATGACTGAGCTAACACCGCCGATAAAACGACCGATATTACCGTAATATGTACTCATAATGTCGCCGATACTTTCAGCTCCGTAATGTTTGGCAATTAAAGGCACTATATAGATCGCAATTAATATATCTATAGGTATTGTAAGTATAAGAGCGTAAGCATAATATTCATGCCCCAAAAAAGCCTTTTCCATAATGCCGAAAGTCGTAGCTCCTCCGACAGAGCTTGCAAATATCGT
>NZ_GG688308.1:0-1530 GCF_000160735.1 Rickettsia endosymbiont of Ixodes scapularis
AAGCTTTAGCCATGTAATTTAAGAAACGCGAGTTCGTATTAAGATGCCTAAATTATGGTTAATGAATATGCTATAATCCTTATCCTTTCAAGGTTTGTAAGAGGTGTGACAAGTTTTACAATTTAATAGTTATAGTCAAAAAAGACAATTTACTAAAAATTTATGCAGTTTTAAGTACATTTTATAACAAAAACAATATTACTAATATCCTCGTAACCCAGTTACTATCAGCTATTCAGTTCCTCTATTAATACGAAACTCGCGTAAAGTAATTCCATACCTGTAACCGAACCAATCAACAAATAATGAAACGAGAGTTTAGTTATGAAGTAGAGTTAAAAAGCAGCAGAGGAAGAGGTTCAGGCCTACTCGAAAGAGTAGGCAAGCGGGTAGGTAGGCACTTAGCGTGCTTTCCTCCCAAAGAACCGTACAAGCGAATTACTCCGCATACGGCTCAAGCAATTTACTAACAGCTGCAATTAGTTGACCTCGCTTGCTATGTACTTGCCTATGACAGTTTGTATGCAATAAGCACAAATTGTTAATATGGTCAGTGCCGCCACACCTTGTAGGTCTTTTATGATGGACTTGCACATTTTCCCCATTATCTATTGAATCTAAACAAACAGGGCATTTACCTTCTTGTCTACGCCAAAGAATCTGTCTGGTTTTAAAGAAGTACTTTGGTTTACTAGCTTGACGTTTTTGCCAGTATTCCTTAAGTTCTGGATTATCAGGAGATGCTTTGCCTTTAACTAGAATATGCCTTTTGATTGCTGTCCATTGTAATTTCCATAGATATAGATCTTTACTTTTATCCATAAAGACCCAATTATCATTTCGAGCTTTGATTCTACCCCAATACTTCTCTTTAAGCCACCACCAGTATTTATTAACGCGAGTTTTGAATTAATATAGCATAGGATTTAGCATATCAAGAGAGATGTAATAGAAGGTTTATTATCAGACATTTGATAATTTATCAGTGCTGCAACCATATGCACAAAGGCATTTGTAACTGATCTATGCCTTGAATGCTCAAACTTCCCCAATAGTTTAATTTTACTAAACACAGATTCTATTAATGCTTTTTTAAGCAATAATATTTTATCCAACATAGACATAAGTTTATTTTTCATATTTTTCTTTACCCTAGTTACCATAAAAATTCCTTGC
Organism: Rickettsia endosymbiont of Ixodes scapularis; assembly: GCF_000160735.1. Classification (NCBI taxonomy): domain Bacteria; kingdom Pseudomonadati; phylum Pseudomonadota; class Alphaproteobacteria; order Rickettsiales; family Rickettsiaceae; genus Rickettsia; species Rickettsia endosymbiont of Ixodes scapularis. The sequence continues at coordinate 1,177 of NZ_GG688308.1, forward strand.
TCTAAAAGTTGTAGAAATAATTGTTGCGAAATATAACCACGATCTCCGAATACTTTACCAAAAAGATTTTTGATTATCAGTTCCAGCTGTTTTCTATCATCCTTATTGCCAGGGCTAAAAGATGCTTTAACTATACCACCGGCTCTATTAATTATTAGATGTAGTTTAAGTCCATAGAACCAACCTTTTGTTGTCTTACTGCTTGCTGCTATGCCGGCGAACACTTTATTCATTGAAATACGGTATCTCTTACATACCTCTATATTACTTGAATCTACAAAAGAGAGTCCGTCACACTGATCCAAAATAGAATGAATATAGTACTATTAGTGGTAAATGTGGACCTATTATTTT
>NZ_GG688309.1:0-1928 GCF_000160735.1 Rickettsia endosymbiont of Ixodes scapularis
GGTTTTCGAGCTTTATGTCGTGTACTACTACCGAATCACTCCAAAATAACAGGTTAGGTATCACAAAACCCACACCTTTACCTGAACCTGTAGGAGCAAATAATAAAGCATGCTGGAACCCATCTGCAACAAAATATCCACCGGCATCAACACCTATTAACATACCTTTTTTGGATCTAAGACCAGCAGCCTCTATATCTGACGGATTAGCCCAGCTAGCATCTCCATATACTTTTTCCGGTTGCTCAAAAAATTGTAATGATTTTATTCTTTCAAAATTTTTAATGTAAAATATTATAACAACAATAGCGGAACCAAGAAGAGATACAAGTAGCTTCAATTTTAAATAATTATAGTCGGCAATTTTTAACTGCCCCCAAACGTTAATAAGCCAGTAAGCCCACTTATAAGCAATATTTATAGCATTTATATCTACACCTAAAGCTCCAACCTCATTAGTAAAAATTGCAACAAATGCACCGCTTATCCAAATGGTACAAAAAATAACAACCGGATGAATTATAGCATGACCGAATATATTCCTAGTAACTTTAAGTATCTTATGCCATTCCATGAATTGATATTCCTAGTTTTTACTTATCACTTAATATTGTTAATATTCCTACTAAACTGCATCCCCGTGGAAGCGGGAATCCAGTAACCTTTAATGTCATCTCGCAAACTTATAGCAGAATCCAGTTAAAAATACTAACATTGTTAATATTTTTAGTTATATTTCTGGATACCGTGGTCAAGCCACGGTATGACATCGCTCCCTTAAACTAACACCTATGCATATTGCATAGAAAATGGTAGACTCGTTTAATTTGGAAAAGAGCAAACGTACTATAATATGTACGCTGCGGTCAAAAAATATGAAACGCCTTGCTCTTTTCCAAATTAAACGAGTCTACACCATCCCCTCAGCGTTCTTGTTCTTCTTATAATATACTTCCGAAACATATCTTTTCCCACCGCTACCGCGTTTTAACTGCACAACGATATCTACAACGGTTAAAATATACTTCTTTACTTCTTCAGGCGGCATACCAAGATCTGCTTGCATAACCATAAGCTTTAACTGCTCAATAGCCATAGCGGGACTATCGGCATGCAGAGTTGATATTGAACCGGGGTGACCTGTATTAATAGCACGCAAAAAGCTAAAAGCTTCCTTACCTCGAAGCTCACCGACTATAATTCTATCCGGTCTTAAACGCAAACAGGCCTCTATTAAATCTTGAGTGGTAACATTTGCACGCCCCTGTCCTCCTTTTGAAGCAAGTAAATGCACTCTGTTAGGATGACTTGATAGCACAACCTCACGAGCATCTTCTACAGTAATTAATCTTTCTATTGCAGGTATTTCAGTAAGTGCCGCATTAGTAAAAGTAGTTTTACCGGTTGAAGTACCGCCGCTAATTATGATATTTTTCTTTGAAACAACTGCATGTCTAATAAATTCTTTAATGTTTTTTTCAGCTAAGAAATTATTTAAAATTACTGCATCTTCATCTACTAAACTCTCTGTTGCAGTATCATCAAATGCCCCCATTTTAGCATATTCATCTAAAGTTAGATTCATACCGCTAGGCTTTCTTATAGAATAAATGATTTGTCCTATCTCACAAGCAGGAGGAAATACTATTTGAATACGGTAGCCATTCGGCAAAGTTGCCGAAAGAAGCGGTTTTTCTTCTGAAATCATCTGTTCGGTAGATTGAGCGACTAAACGCCCTAATGAAAGTAGATGTTCGCTATCCAGTTCCGGTATTTGCTTAGAATATATATCACCTTTTTTTTCAACCCATGCTTCTCCAGGCTTATTAACCATAATTTCGTTAATACCGTCTTCAGCAAATAAATTTTTAAAAGGAAGTAAAAACGTCTCTAAGGCTGCAAATTCTTCATTCATTTCATTACCTTCG
>NZ_GG688310.1:0-1739 GCF_000160735.1 Rickettsia endosymbiont of Ixodes scapularis
AACTCGCAAAGTAACTAGTACCTTACTTGAGAAAAATAGAGGGATAATAGATACACCACCTTAGAGCAACTAAAGTCATTAGATGAGTTTATAGAAAATTTTTATAAACAATTCCCTGATCTTGATATAAAGATTATAGGAAAAGAAAGCGAAAAAGCATATATGCGTACGTTGTTCCAGTTAGTGCAAGAGTTTGGCTTAGATTTTCAAAACATATTAAATAGATTTGAGAAGTTTTTACATACAAGTAAATCAAATAAATCAATTGAGGATTGTCTAGGTAATAATAATACGCGAGTTTCGTATTCAATTTGTTTTAAAGTGAGTACAAAATCCCTTCGCCTGAACGGCAACCTTTCATAATTTCTTCTTTAGTTATCTGAGAACTTTAAGAACTAGTTAAAGGGAAATAAGCATCTATACCTACAAAATCGATATAAGGGGAGGCAAATAACGGATCTAGATTATACCAGCCACCGCTAGTGCGATGATATTCCGACCTATCGGCAGCTTAAGTAACTTGTACATTACTTCCTACTATTTTTTTACTAAATGTGCAAGATTACAAAGTTCGCTTACTGTCGGAAAATTATTGGCTGCATCTTTTATAGAACGCGAGTTTCGTATTAATAGAGGAACTGAATAGCTGGTAGTAACTGGGTTACGAGGATATTAGTAGTATTGTTTTTGTTATTACAAACCTTGAAAGGATAAGGATTATAGCATATTCATTAACCATAATTTAGGCATCTTAATACGAAACTCGCGTTTATGGAAGTTATGCTGATCAGCTCCGAGCATCGACATAATCTTTAACAAGTCGTGCGTAGTGTAGGATGAAATTATTATAACCCTTTTTAACTCGGTTAAGTAACGCACTAAACTAGCATCATTAATCGTGCCGCCGTAATGAGGGTTGTCACGCTCATCTTTAGAGATAATTTTAGCATTCTCCCTATTATAACTACCGACTTGCCAAGTGCATGAATATGAGGTTAGAGGGTCGTTAAACTCTATAGCCGGTTTTATGCTGCAATAGCCTATATCTTAAACTATCGCCGAACCAAGAAACTACAGGTGCTATCCATTTAATATTAGGGCAGGTGTTTTGTAGCTGATTAAGGCTAAATACACTATCTGCAATATTATAATGATTATGGGAGTTAATAGCCTCATGGCTTATAACACCGCCGTAAGAACTTTCTTGAGTTTTATATTGAACTTCCGTATCGTAAACAAATTCCCCTGATTCCGGGATCATGTTAATGCTACTGATTAAATTTTGAACTTTTGCATAATTCCTCGGTAAATAAATATTTCGTTTTCTTGTTACCTCAAATGAGAAATTTGGAATAATATTGCCGAAATCTTCTAAAGGTAATTCTTCAAATACTATATAGCTAAGTGACCTAAAAGCAGGAGTTTTACCGCTACCTAAGTTGGTTTCAATTAAAGGATCAGGTAATTGCGTTTCTGATCCTTTATATAATCTAAAATTATACTTACCTAAATTTATAACTTCATCACCCTCCCATACTCTATTAATTTCAGTAATTTCTCCTTCACAAATACTAACTGCAAAAGAAAAGAAATAGCTATATTCAGTGAAATTAGTAACGTATTTTAAGTTATGAAAATAATGGAAATATTCTTTATGACGGGTACTATTTGCGGCTTCTTTTATTGTGTCTACCCAAATTATTTTTCTGTTAACTCTTGCAGTACCGAAAATTAGAGGT
>NZ_GG688311.1:0-1319 GCF_000160735.1 Rickettsia endosymbiont of Ixodes scapularis
AGCACATGCCACTCCATTACCAATAAAAGGAAATAGAGGTGTATTTACGGTAGATCAAATTAGAGAGTTTGTTATTCGTCCTAACTAAAGAAACATACCAAAAGCTAGATTAGTATCAATTGAACAAACCACAAACTTTGGTGGTGGTGCTATATGGCCTTTAGAATATATTAAAGATATTTCCAAATTATGTAGAGCAAATAATGTCTTAACTCATTTAGATGGAGCTAGGTTATTTAATGCTTGTGCTTATACTAAGATTTCTCCAAAAGAATATGCAGATTATTTTGATTCTGTGTTTGTTGATTTTAGTAAGGGACTGAGGGCACCTATGGGTGCTGTACTAGCTGGTAGTGAAACATTTATTGAGCAAGCCTGGTACTATAAATTTTAAATTGGTGGTGGAATGCACCGAGCCGGTATTATTGCAGCTGGATGCTTGTATGGCTTAAAAATAATATGAATTCCTTAGAAGAAGATCATAAACAAACAAATTATTTAGTAGAATATTTAAGTAACATAGAACAAATTGCTATAGATCCAAATTTGTATAAAACTAACATAGCATATTTTACATTAGTTAATACTTCTGTATCTGAAAAACAACTAGTAGATATCTTGATACAAGAATATGGAATAAGGATGCCTATCATATTGGATAAGATCAGAGTTATAACTCAAAAGGATATAAGCTATAAGAATATTGATACTACTGTATCGGTCATAAAAAAGATTTTATTTTGCTAATTGCCATTGTCTATGAAATGACAGATATAATTGCCTAGGGGTGACAGCTTTCTTTGCCGGTAATAAAATAGACATCTAAAATAATTTAATTAATTGCAAAGATGTCTGGGAAAAGAATAACACACCAACAAGCAAAGGTATATATGACATTAAGAAAAGCAGGTTTAAAACCAAGCATTTCGTCAGCTAAAGCAGGATTTTCAGAACGTATAGCATAGGCAACTAAACAACGCTCAGCTATAAGCTGAGGGGTTATAAATTGAAATCGGGGTCTGTCAGAATTTTTGTGTAAGTACGATTTTTCCATTTGCCCAATTTTGTAAATTAGTATCACAAAGTATAGCAAATTGATTTAAAGCCATGGCCCAATTCTTAATAGGCATTGTCCATTTTTAGAAGCATTTGTCAATGCTAAAAATATTATTTTCTGAATCAATTTATTATCTGGAAATACCCTCTTATTTTTCATAATTTTACAAATTTGACGGTTAGTTGATTCAATAGCATTAGTAGTGTAAATCGCTTTTCTAATGACTTCCGGAAAGTTAAAGAACGGAGCTATTCCAGACCAA
>NZ_GG688311.1:5319-7989 GCF_000160735.1 Rickettsia endosymbiont of Ixodes scapularis
TATTTATCGCCTCTGGAAGTCCCTTAAGACCATCAACACACGCAACATATATTCGTTCTACTGTTAGCAACGGAAGTAAAATGATACAGAGCAACGGATAAAAATTGATACAGTATTAAAATACGCGAGTTTCGTATTAATAGAGGAACTGCATAGCTGATAGTAACTGGGTTACGAGGATATTAGTAATATTGTTTTTGTTATAAAATGTACTTAAAACTGCATAATTTTTAGTAAATTGTCTTTTTTGACTATAACTATTAAATTGTAAAACTTGTCACATCTCTTACAAACCTTGAAAGAATAAGGATTATAGCATATTCATTAACCATAATTTAGGCATCTTAATACGAAACTCGTGTTAGATAGTACAGGTCTTAGATTTAGTACGGCTAGTAACTGGTATGCCAAGAAATATAATAAAATCTGTAAGAATAAGCCCTAAATCTTTGTCGTATTTGGAGAAGGTATGGTGGCTATATTCACATTTCCAAGGAAGCTATATTCAGATTTCTGGACCTGGTTGGACTTTTACCATCAGTTCATCTACCACTGCGCAGAGATAACGCGGCCTCTAAACAAACTGCTGCGCAAAGGCGTGAAGAAGCGTTGGGCGAAGGCACAGCAAAACGCTCTCCTCTAACTGTTCAGAGTTATTGCTAAAACAGCATCCTCGAAGCTCCCAGAACTCAAATGTACCCTTCCTAATGCAAACCAATGCGAGTGGCTACGATTTAGGGGCTGTGTTGGTGGGGGCGAGATTTTGATGATGTTTTTGGACCCACAGCTTTTGCGACAATACGTTAACAGCATCTCACCAGGATATAGAGTGAGTGAGTAGAGGCATTTATTGACAGAGATTACGCAGATCTTCGCCGAAGTGGCGATCATCCACGCGCCAGTGGTGGTTGAATAACCTGGGCGGCTTTTAAATCGTACGCATCACAATGGGGATTATAGAGTTTTTATTTGATCAATGCAAGGAGGTCAAGGGCATTAAGGTCCCCACGACACAAGCAGTCAGGCAGTGACCGCGTAATTGGAGCCCTCCTATCGGTGTCCCATTTCGGGTACGTTCATTGACCCATAGTCGTAAATCGGTTGTCGGGAGAAAGGTCGCGTAGGACCTCCCCCCTAAGTCGCGTGGTAGAGTTCGAATCCATACACCGTTGGCAGCGAGGGTCGGTGGAACAGTATACCGCTCTTGTCTTTTAAGATCACTGAGTTCCATGTTATAGATAGTCCTAGGGGTCATCGCGCCCCCAGTGCGTAGTCGGTTGAGTGCCACCGTATCTTTTCTGTGGAACACCTTGTCCGGGATCAGGTTGTAGACAGGAAACCAGAGTTGCTTGAGCCTTTTTGCCGCTTGTCTCGCTCGCGGCGGGGCTATTCTCTGGGATCGTACACTTCACAGAATGAATCGGATGGTTTTTGAAATTGCTGGGGGAGCTGCGTGGTTATGGACGCGCTCAACAATTTTCTATTCATCTCGAATCCCACAGCCTTGTGTGCTGCATCCGTTCCCGGGATCCCTTGGTGTGCCGAAATCAACGCCGGGACCCAGCGGTTGTCGAATTCTATGTTTCTGTAACCTGGTGTAAAAGAGACTTTATTTAACACGTGAAAACGCTACGGTGATTGGCCACCAGGTTACTTTCTGCAACTTGGAGGCCGTTTCATCCAATCTACCTACTCAGGTTGGACAAGTAAATGTCAAACCAATGTGCCTGTGGGGACGCAGGTAGAACGATGTCTTTGAATTTCTTTGATGGCTGCATGAGAATCCGTGTAAACGATGCGTTGTCTGTTGCAGACGTTCAGCGCTTCGGTGCTGTATAACCCAATGAGGATGCAGTCGAGCTCCGCTAACTCGGCAAAGTCGCCGCGCCTCGCCCCGCCTCGCCCCGCCCCGCCCCACCCCGCCCCGCCCCGCCTCGGCACGCCCAGCCACTCCCAACCACGCCACGCCACGCCACGCCACGTCACGCCACGCCACGCCACGCCACGCCACGCCACTACACGCCACGTCACGCCACGTCACGCCACTACACGCCACGTCACGCCACGCCACGTCACGCCACGCAATGTCATTCCACGCCACACCACGCCACGCCAGCGGCGTTGGGCGTGAGACATTATGGGAACAGTGATGATCGCTGCTCCGTCGTGTGGTGCTACCGCCATAGCGACTGCGAAAACCACATTGCCTGCTTTCGCGTTGGGTCCCTGTGTACGGCAGACGGCAATATTTGCAACGCTCTGTGCTGCGCTGTGTTGCCCACACGAGGTGAGGAACCCTCAATCACATTTTTCTTGAGACAATGCTCGTAACCAAAAATTCAGTTTTTAAAATATTTTTTCCAACAATGCCGGGCGAGGATTATGGTGAGGGGAACCTGACAGAACAATGGTCGAGTGGGCTAGCGCACACCAGCTCGGAGCACACGGAGCGAAAGCTCGCGCTGCAGAACCCAGGGATCCTGGGTTCAATCCCCACCCCTACCCGTTTCGATCTGGATGGGCATCGCACCGGCGTACGGTCGTGTTCCTCTACTGCGTGGTGCACGTTAAAGACCCCAGGCTGGAAGTTGTACTGCACTTGCTAAATTTCTCATCTACAGCGGGTGACTTTTCGCAACTTTGCAATGGCTGAACAACTACAGGCCGTCC
>NZ_GG688311.1:13989-15202 GCF_000160735.1 Rickettsia endosymbiont of Ixodes scapularis
GCTGCATGACACTGTCGCCGCGAAGCGACCTGTACAGGTCGGTTAGGTGGGTTAACATTTTTGTAACGAGCAGCCGCAGACTGTCGCCGCGAAGTGGTGTGAACGCAGGCGGGGGTGTGGGTTTACGCGCACTTCGGTGATACACGAGTGGCGAAACGTCCCTGCAGCATGAAATTCGCGTAACGAGTGTCCATGAAACGTTGTCCACGAAACGTACTGCCGCGAAACGAATTTCGACGAAACGATAGGGACCCCTCGGCGAAAGGAGAAGGCTACAGGGCGCGCGAACAACGATGCGAAAGTCGTAAAGCGCACTCACGCACTCAGACGATGCGTTGTCACGTGCTTTACTGCAACTCTTGCCAGCCAGCACGCGCGAACAGCCTCCCAATCGCTACAAACGACGAACCGCGCGTCCCAGCGAGCTCGCGACATGACACAATTGTAAAAACTTCCACGGCGGTCTAGAAGACGACAAAACAGCGGACTGAACAAGCCAAGGCTCGAGCACCGCCAGATGAGCACGAGCAGCGGGGGAACGAGCCGGCTACAACCGTTTCTGCCTAGCTTCGATGTCCCTTTTCTGACTGTAAATAGTGTACATAAAGTTGCTATCGATTTAAACACCATAACGTCCAGAAGTTCTTCTATAACAATGTTCGAAAGAGCACCCGACTTGAGCTTTCAACTCTGAGAAGAACGTCAAACACGAACTGAGATAGCGGCGACAGTCATTGAACCTGAAAGTTTAAGTGACGCAAATCCGTAGTTTTGTTTCTTTCGAGGAAATAAGTGTCAAAAATAAGAACGTATATATGACAGTCCCCAATCAATCTTAATAAAAAGAGCAGAACAAACTCACCGTTTTGATAACAACAAGAAAAGCTCGCACAGAAACCACCAAGCACCTCTACCCCTCGACAAAACGAGCGCAGCAGTAACGGCCGTAACGGCAGCAAAACGAGCGAGCGGAGATGGGTAGATGAAGACATAGCGCCAGTGTGATTATACTAGACAAAAATCTCACCTCGTGCTTTTCAATTGAGCGGTAACTAGCGCCACCTCGTTTCGGAACGTTTATCATTAGTTGTTTGACAGTGCAGTAAATGATCCTTTAAAATGTGAAAACCGTTGTCTATTAGTCTAAACCAAATAAAACAATTTTCAGCTTGTCGCAAACAATTTTAGTCGTTTAAAGAATCGTAACTTAGAT
>NZ_GG688312.1:0-2883 GCF_000160735.1 Rickettsia endosymbiont of Ixodes scapularis
GAATTAATCTCTGTAGAGTGGATATTCAGTCAGCTGGAAGTGATGCTTCACGGACTGAGAAATTGCTTTTCGATCAACTTGAATGCAGTCAAAGCCGCGACTTGCGGCAGGTGTTAAGTGTACGGAACTACGCCGTGGCGAGCCCGAAAACTTCTAGCGCTCATCCCAGCGCGCCACGGAGGGCAGTTTCTCCAGCAACCGTAGTATAATTAAAGAGCAAAATAAAAGGTAGCTTTTTTTTCGATTTTACCTACTATTGTTTTTAATCCCGAAATTCCATACTGTAAATATACGCACTTTACGTCACGCTTTCGTACTGTTCAGTCCTTGCCCCTGAGCGCAATCGCTGTCGGGGACGAGACAATTCCGACAGTCACATTGGCCGCTGTACGGTAGGAGCTTCTACTGTTCAGACCAGCGTTCCAACATGACTATCCGCACGTTGATCGATTGCACGTAATCCCTCAAGTGGTATTAAACTTTTTAATGTAAAGCGGAATGTCAACCTGCGATACCCCGCCCCCTCCGATCACAACCCGACCAGCGGCATCAATGCCCAACAGTTTACGATCTCATCTTCTTGTTACACCACTGATACGCGAACACATGGTCACATCGGCGATAATTCCAGTCTTCTGTTCACAACCCAACACTGTCATCACGATGTTGCAGCTATGTTGCTGACACGCACAAACACAAAACCACGTTGAACGCCGGTTGCACTCGGCATCGGAAAACAGAACCGAACTCAGGGGGGAAGGCACCCAGGCAGCCGGCAGCAAAGCCTGCCTGTCTTGGACGCAGTTCCTGCAGTTTCCATAACGTCGAAAACGTCGACACAGTTCCGCGTGCTTTCGCTACTGTAGTCTGTAGTGCTGCAGCCTGCAGTGCAGTGCTGCAGCCTGCAGTGCAGTGCTGCAGGCTGCAGTGCTGCAGCCTGCAGTGCCTGCAGGCTGTAGTTCCGTCGTTCCGTGCCGCGCGAGTCACGCAATCCGGAGACGGCCACCCCCCAGTGTACGTGGCGCTGCTGGCACTGCTCCGAACTTCGCTGTTTCTAGCGGCTTCGTTTGCTCGTTTGATAAAATTAGTGATACAAACGTCAATGCAACCGAAAAGTTCTGGACGTTTAAACTAGAAGATGGAATTACAGGCGGCCTTCGCTGCTGCTGGAGCTCAATCAACTCAACAGCTATTTATTAAAGAACGCGCGCGACCTGCTCGAAAAACGAAACCGAAAGACGATGAGTCGGGAGGGCGAAAGCTTTCTCCCGTCTGCCTGGAGAAGGAGAAAAACATTTCGTTCCTCCCCTTTTCTCGTGTCCGCTTGGGGGGCGCGTCGGTAGAAGGGAGGAAGGCGCGCCGTTGCTACTTTTTTCCTCCATTTTTTCTTAGAGTGCAGTGCCCTCATACCTACCCAGGCAGCACCGAGTTCTGGGCCAAACTTGGCTTTCGTCTGGCAGTTTAGGGCATTAAAAGCCCGAAGAAGCCAAAGTAGGGCAAACTGACCTCCCTAGGCAACAGTCTGGGTATATTGGCCCTAATTCGCCAAACAAGTGCCAAACTTAGGCTTCGCTGCCGGATAGTTCGGCTGTCGTCTGGCATCTTCGGGCCTAAATCGCCTAAAAAATGCCAGATTTAGGCTTACTGCCCGGTAGTTCGGCAGATCTTTGGCATTTTTGGGCCAAAATCGCCAAACTAATGCCAAAGTTAGGCTTCCCTTTTTGATAGTTCGGCTATCACCTGGCACATTCGGGCCAAAATCGCCACAGATGTGCCAGAGTTAGGCTTACTGCCTTGTAGTTCGGCAGAGCTTCGGCATTTTCGGGCCGAAATCGCCAAACTTATGCCAAAGTTAGGCTTCACTTTTTCACAGTTCGGCTGTCACCTGGCACATTCGGGCCAAAATCGCCACAAATGTGCCAGAGTTAGGCTTACTACCTTGTAGTTCGGTTCAGATCTGGCATCTTTGGGCCCAGGTCGCCAAACGAGCGCCAAGTTAGACTTCGCTTCCCGATAGTTTGGCTGTGATCTGGCAGCTACGGGCCAAAGATGCCAAACAAGTGCCAGAACTGGGCTTACTGCCTTGGAGTTCGGCTGATGAAATATTTGATGTACGCGGGTGGTCTTCATCTTAATTAAACAGAAATCAAGTTTTRTTCGGCTGGCAACTTTATCTTATTTTGGGTGTCTCTTGATTTCTGCAGTCCAAAGGTTGGCTGAATGTTTTGACGCGGCTGGAGCAGGCTTTGCAAACGCAATTAAATTGTGCCAGAGGTTGCACTCGCGCGTAGGTACACAAGCCAATATCGGGGCGCGCCGTGAGACTGGTTAGACATTATGGCGCGTTCACACCGGCGATGCGATCTAGTTGCGCCATAACTTTCATCGCAAAAGCGACCATCGCGGGCAAAAAGTGCCGGGTTTTGAGCAGTCGCTTGCTGACCCGACTTTTTACGATGCACTCTAGTCGCGGAGAGGCCGAGCCAACCAACGGCGTTCGGAGCGAGAGTTTTTGAGAAGCGACTCGCCAACGAAGGCGTTGGACTCGCTCATCGCGCACGCCAAATTGAACAACTAATTGCTTTTATTTATTTTATTTTTTTTTTGCGATGCGATTTAGTTGGATCGCGCGACTGCTTACATCCCCGGTGTGAATCCGCCTTTACAGAAAGTGCTGCCATTGAGCTAACACTGCGCAAGACGGATGTACGCACGTTTCCACAAGAGATATCATTATTAGGCGGCGCATTGCAAAAGTGAGCGTGGGTCTGTGCGTGTCTTGCATTGTGATTGAGCACTGTCAAATCCTAGCGATAACAAAGAGCGGAAACGACCGGGGCTCCGTGGCGCGGCTCCCGCATCACACTTGGGGAATGAAAATAA
>NZ_GG688312.1:8883-11429 GCF_000160735.1 Rickettsia endosymbiont of Ixodes scapularis
GAGAAACGCCAAACCTTGGCATGCCCCGCAATTCCCAGTATTAGGATTTACTATGGCGGTTATGGCTCAAGTATGACACCAACTTTGGCACTCCTCTGGCGTAGCAAAGAAGAGCCAAACTTTCGCATGCCCTAGGATCGCCCAACTAAGGCTATAGTTAGGCACCGTACTTTGGCACTGATGAGTGCCATGGCGCAAAAACCTAACTGCGCCAAAGTTGGGCCCTTATGTTTGCCAGACCTTTGCCCAAGTTGGGCATTCCTCTGGCGTGCTACCTGGGTATTGATGTGACTTTGCCCACAGCTCCTTTTATTGCACTCATATCACCAACCTTAATTGGTTGTTGGATCATAATAATAATTCCGCTGATAAAATTAGTTATTAACGCCAGTTTCGTATTAATAGAGGAACCGAATAGCTGATAGTAACTGGGTTACGGGTAATTTGATAATACTGTTTTTGTTATAAAATGTACTTAAAACTGCATAACTTTTTAGTAAATTGTCTTTTCTGACTATATATACTAAATTGTAAAACTTGTCACACCTCTTACAAACCTTGAAAGGATAAGGATTATAGCATATTCATTAACCATAGTTTAGGCATCTTAATACGAACCTCGCGTATTAAACAGCAGCTATCTAGGCAAAGTATAATTGTTAGTAGGAGGCGTATTGCAAGACTAATGCAAGAAGCTAGTTTTATATGTAAAACTTAACGTAACTTTAAAGCCACTACTGACTCTATTCATAACAAACAAATTGCTCCTAATTTATTGGATAGAAAATTTAAAGTTCCTGATGCTAATTGTTATTGGGTTGGAGATATAACCTATGTACCAACTAGTGAAGGTTGGCTATATTTAGCAACAGTTATTGATCTATTTTCTAGAAAAATTATAGGATGGTCTATGAATAATAATATGAAGGCTGATTTGGTTAATAATGCTTTATTAATGGCAGTATGGCAACGTAAGCCACCGACAGGGCTTATTTGGCATACTGATAGAGGTAGCCAACATTGTGCTTAGAGTCATTTAAAATTATAAAACAACATGGTATTAAACAGAGTATGAGTCGTAAAGGCAATTGTTGGGATAACGCTGTTGCTGAAAGTTTCTTTCATACTATAAAAGCAGAATTAGTGTTTCAACACAAATTTAAAACTAGGGAGGAAGCAAAACATGCCATATTTGAATATATAGAGGTATTTTATAATCGTATAAGAATGCATTCTGCTAACGATTATCTATCACCAGTAAAAGTACGAAGAAATACAAAAATGTGCATAACAAACTATCCAGAAAAGTGTTGACAGATCAGGATGGACTAAATAACTTTTTCAACTAAATTCTTCTATTATACTCATATATTAATGACCCAGCGTACAAGTTATTGTAATAATAAATCTATAACTCTAAAGGCAACATGGCATAAAAAATTTAAAACAAGAGGCCTATTGTTAGCAATGGATAAAAATTGATACAGTTGCTCTTCCTAGCACGATCCATGTTTAGATGCAACAGAACCATCTTTCTATAATTGACAGTGACATTTATTTTGCAAGGTGGTAGAAACTTTTATACCATGGCTCAAATTCTTTATAAAAATCATCGACAAAACAGAATAAACTATGGTAATCTATGTTCATTCGACTTCCTTCGAAACTAATTATTTGAAACTAAAATTATATCTAGCAACTAAGCCCAAAACAAATATTTTTGTCTATGTTACTCAAACTTTTAGCTCATATTGTGATCTTAAATCTTACAGGAGTTTCGAAAGAAGTCTACTAGGGTAACATTTTTTGGTTAAAACTCTAAAATATCCTAATAGCTTCAGCTGTTCAGCTAGTGTCTTCCACAGTTGGGGTTAAAGATATAAAAACTTGAGTCATAGCATGAATAAAATATTGATAACAGGAGCAGCTGGTTTAATTAGATCAACTTTACTAGAGAGATTAGAAAAGCATGATTATGAAATAATTTCCTGTGATATAAGGTTAAGGGATAATCCACTAAGTTTTTATTCTGAACAGATAATACCATTGCTTAATGAATGCAGTGGTATTATCCATCTCGCAGGAATTTCAAGAGTTATTCATGGAGAGCAATATCCAGATTTATGTAATAAGGTTAATGCTGCAGAAACAATAAACTTTTTAGAACTATGTAAGATCATGCCTCATAAACCTTGGTTTATTTATGGAAGTAGCAGAGAAGTATACGGGGCACAAAGCAAATTACCAGTAAAAGAATCTGCTTCTTTAAACCCAGTAAATAATTATGCTAATGGCAAAGTATTAATAGAAAAGTTTATAGTAGATTTAGAAAATACTGGTTTTAATGTAGCAGTTTTAAGATTTTCAAATGTATATGGTGGTTTATTAGATCATGATAGTAGAGTAGTGCCTGCATTTTGTATTAATGCATTAAAAGCGAACCTATAAGAATAGAAGGTAAGGAATGTGTGTTTGATTTTATTTATTTAGAAGATGTAGTAAATGGTATATCTTTAGCTGTGAATCATTTGCAAAATGTAAAGTCT
>NZ_GG688313.1:0-2561 GCF_000160735.1 Rickettsia endosymbiont of Ixodes scapularis
TTTAATATCGTTTAAATGCCAAGTAACCAAGTCTAAAGAAATAAGATTCTTTATAATAAAAAAACCATCACCTTGTAATTTTTCCATATTACTGATACCTGATATCAATAACTGATAAAAAATCAGTTAAAGGTAACACATCAGATATTTTTAAATCACCTACTTGTGTTAATATTGCTTCCCAATCATTCAATTTTCTTAATTTTCCACCGGTTTCAACCGTTATATTGATATCTACAGCACCCCCAATTGGTGAATTATCAGTTAAATTGTTTCAATTAGCAAAATACGCGTTATTTTCTTAACTTTTGCAAGTCTTAAATAAAATATTACTTTCTCATCATCATGATTTTGCAAGAAACGACAAAATATGCTTGTCATAATTTTTGGCTAAATTATCTTGAGTAATCAAACTAACATTATAGTTTTTTATTAATTCCTCTGGAATTTCTTGATCGTTATAATGATTTAAGTTTATAGAGTTCTTATCTTTATTACTTAAGGTTTCAATTAAAGCTAAAGAATGTATGACAAATAGTAATATATTTGTATTGTATGCTATATTTATTTTGCTATAAAATTCCCTAGTATCAAGTTTAGTATAACATGTCAAGGCTTGATAAAATTATATTTTTAAAGCAGTTTCTTGTTCCTTAAAAGACGCAAATGAATATATAGTTTTTTTTGTTTTAATAAGCCTGTTATTTTTAACCTTTTTTTTCAGCAGCAACTCTTGCCCACATTTTTTTTGCCTGAGGCAAAAATGAACTAATTTTTAGAAATTCTCCTTTTGGTAAAACTTGCCACAAATACTTATTTGGTTATATGATATTACTTCTATTTCCCACAGAGCTCTGAGTAATCTTTGTAAATTTTGCTCAATAATACCTAATTGATAGATAATTCAGTAGTTGCTGGTAAGATATTTAATAAATCAAGCTCAATGGCGACATTTATCAAATAGGTTTTCCAAAAACCGGCAAGTTCTGCAGAAATTGTATGTATTTGAGCTTCTAGCTCTGGTAAAGAAATAACAAATTTTATATTGCCTGTGGTATCAATTTGTCCTAAAGTATCGTCGTAAGCCTTAACCATAGCAAGTCCATTATAAAATAGCTCAATTGTTTTATATCTTTGTAGGTAAATTGCATTACCTACTAGATCTACATGAAACCAACCATTATTATTTTCTGCTATAGCAAATCCTTTATAAAAAATACCTAGCTGTTTATACCACTTATTATATATTAATTTTGCTTGAGGATTAATATGAGTAGACTTACCATCCTTATAAACTACAGCAATATCATCTTTGAAATCTCCAACATAATCATATGCTTCCTGGTAAAGTTTATTACCGTGTCAATCAATATGGTAAAATTTATTAGATTTTCTTACTACACAAATATTTTCTTGGTAGTTTCCAACACATTTGTATGATTGCTTGTATCCTCTGTTAGCATGAGAATCTAGGAAGCACCTAGCTTCATCTTCTACCGCCGCTCTTCCACAATAAAATCCATGGGTCTTACTAAACCTTTAATATAAGCTGCTTCTCCTTTGAAATTAATATGATAAGCTCATCTTTTATCATACACAGGAGCAAGTCCTGGTTCATGAAATTTCTCTACATGAAGAAATCTTTTTGTATATAATGGTTTTTCCTCCAATGTGTTGAATTGCTTGCAAGGTGAAATTTTAATAAGCTTTAAACTATTAAGGTTATTACTCTCTGTTAACTGATCAACGGTTTTCTCATATTGCATGTCTTGCATAACTCATGATTAAATAGTTTTTTGTAAGTCTTTATATTGGTTACTCTGCCATATATCTTCTAATTTTACTTCATTTACATTACTAAAATTTCCTAGCGTTTTTCGTAACTCATCAGGAGCACAAGGGCTAAATTTTCCTTAGGATTAACCCACGCTTCTTTAACTAAGAATGGAGATGGACCACCTGGAGCTAAATCTTCTACTCCTTCTTTAGCAAGGATAGTAAAATTTTCTAATATTATCTTCTTGCCATTTGGCAATAACATAGCATCTCTTAATTCATGTAATCTTTTTACTTCAGTATTCCATCTATTTATTGATGTTTCATCTCTTCTCATTGATAAATATTTAATTTTTTTCAAAATGTGCGCACAGATGATGTCCTTTAACTCTGTCAATACCTAACCCTATAGCCATTTTCACTATATCATACAACTCTATTAGGTTACTTTCTAAAAATGTTAATTGCAAAGTAACACTACACCGTTTTTTGTTTTAGAAAAATTCTCATCTCGTACGTCAAGAAAGGTTTTTAATTTTTTTGTTACAGCTTCCCATTTTGAGCCAATCATAGTCTTCTCATTTACTTCTTTACTAGCCCCATTCCAGGAAATTTTTATATCTGATAAAATCGGTACTAATAACTCTGCCCATTTCTGAGCTCCCTTCGCAGGAAAAGATCCATTAGTTTTTAGATTAAATTTTAATCCATATTCATGACATATGTTTATTATTTCATTAAAGTGTTTATACATTAGAGGCTCTCCCATAGTAGAAGGGATGATT
>NZ_GG688314.1:0-1593 GCF_000160735.1 Rickettsia endosymbiont of Ixodes scapularis
TTAATGCCTCTGAATTAAGCAATGCGGAAAAAACAAAAAATTATTTAGGTTCTGTATTTAAAGAAAGGTGTAGAAAGCCCCAAGTTCTAAGCCCCGGAACAAACAACAATTGATGCAACAGAATTTTAGATAAGATTTATGGCGGAACAAACTAAAAAAGATACAATAAAAAAAGTAAATGATATTTTATTTGATCCTCTCAGTAATACTGAATTAAAAACAACAAACATACAAGCCATTACATCTAATGTTTTAGATAGTACGGCTAAAGTAGAGGTAAAAAGTGAAATAATTGAAGGAATTACTAACACAGTTGCAGGAAGCTCGCTTGAAGCTAAAGACAAAGCAGAGATTGTTAAAGGGGTAGGTGAGACTATAGCTACTCATAGTGATACCTCTTTATCCTTACCGGGTAAAGCACTTATTATTGCATCAGCGGAAAAAGGTATTGCAGAAAGTAAGACTGATTTACCTGATAAAGAGCTAATGACTAAAGGATTAGTAGACGGTATTTATGAAGGCAAAGGAGGTCCTGAAATAACTAAGGCAGTTTCTAGCGGGATCGATAATAGTAATATTAATAACTCTGAGAAAGAAGCACTTAAAAAAGCTAAAGATGCAGCGAGTGAGGCAGTTTTAGATAGAGAAACTCAAAATTTAACTGAAGGGTTAAAAGGACAGAATATAGAAGAACCCAAGCCTCGCGATGATATATATAACAAAGCCCAAGATGTAGCTAATGCATTAAAAAATGTTATTACCCCTGTTTTAGATGCTCATCCTGAAAAACGCGAAGTCTCAAAAGAAGAAGTTGTGAAAAAAACTTCAAATATATTAAATGATATCTCTAAGCTTGCAGTTGAGAAAGTCAATAATTTTCGTGCTATGCTTTCTCCAGATGGTAATCTTAAAATTCTCGAAGAAAAAAGAGCTGAATCAACAAAAAAAGTAGATGAGCTGGTAAAGGAATTTGGTACTAAATCTTCTACTGAAGAACAGCAAAGTTTCATTAAAGCTAATTTAATGTCCCCCTTCGGGGATAAGAAATCCCTCGCCTTCAGGCGAAGGGAAGATATAATGAAATTGCTTTAGCAATGAATTTATATCAAGAAACATGAGAAGTTATAGAAAGAATAGTCATAGTCAGTATGATTTAAAAGTACATCTTATATGGATACCAAAATATAGGAAGAGAGTATTGATAGGCAAAGTAGCGGAAAGGGCTAGAGATTTACTAAGGCAGATTTGTATGGAACATGAAGTATATATAATTTCAGGGAAAATATCATGTGATCACGTGCATATGTTTATCTCATATAAATCACAAATATCTCTTAGCAAGTTAGTACAGTATTTAAAAGGTAGTAGCTCAAGAATTTTATTGCAAGAATTTGCTCATTTAAGAAAACAATTTTGGGGCAATCATTTGTGGGCTAGGGGCTATATGGCGGTCAGTTCAGGTAATATAACTGATGAAATGATACAGCACTATATTGATGAACAGGAAGGTGAACCTGTGAATGATGATCGATTTCTAATCGATTCCACTTTATAACCCCTCAGCTTATAGCTGAGGGTTCTTTAGTTGATGAT
>NZ_GG688315.1:0-1344 GCF_000160735.1 Rickettsia endosymbiont of Ixodes scapularis
TAAAGCTCGTACTACTTGGATACAAACATATGAACAATTAGGTTCAATAAGTAAAACAGCCCGGCGTTGCGGTATTCCAAGATCAACATTATATCGTTGGATCACAAGGTATAAAACGCAGGGATTAGAAGGCTTAAAAGATAAGTCACAAAGACCTAATAAACTCGGTAAATTAAAGGTTACTGCAGATATAGAAGAACTTGTAATCAATTTACGTCAAAAGCATAAATTTGGTCGAAACGTATAAATATTACACTTGCCCGCAACCATAATATTAAGTTATCACCGCCCACAATTTGGCGACTTCAAAAAAGCATAATATACCGGCAATAAAAAGACATAGAAAGCGTGATGTTTACAAAAGGTATAATAGACCCATACCAGGTGATAGAGTGCAAATTGATGTAACGAAAATCCGTAGAATTTGTTTTCAATTTACTGCTGTAGATGATTGTACAAGGCTTAGAGTATTGAGGCTTTACACAACTAAAACAGCAGAAAACGCTATTTTATTTATATTGTCTGTCAGATGTTTTGTGTAAGTACGATTTCTCCATTTGCCCAGTTTTGTAAATTAGTATCACAAAGTATAGCAAATTGATTTAAAGCCATGGCCCAATTCTTAATAGGCATTGTACATTTTTTAGAAGCATTTGTCAATGCTAAAAAGATTATTTTCTGAATTGATTTATCATCTAAAAATACCCCCTTATTTTTTATAATTTTATGAATTTGACGGTTAGTTGATTCAATAGCATTAGTAGTGTAAATCGCCTTTCTAATGTCTTTCGGAAAGCTAAAGAACGGAGCTATTCCAGACCAATTTCTCTGCCATATATCAAAAATAACTGGATATTTTTTATCCCATTTTTTAGCAAAATTTTGTAATTCTCTTAATCCCTCTGCTTCATTTATTGCAGAATAAACTGCCTTCAAATCAGCTGTTGCCGATTTTAAATCTTTATATGATACGTATTTTACAGAGTTTCTTACCATATGAACAATGCACAGTTGTACTGTGGTTTTTGGGAAAATGCTATTTATTGCTTCTGGAAACCTTTAAGACCATCAACACACGCAACATATATTCGTTCTACACCACCATTCTTTACTTCTGTTACTACTTGCATCCACAATTTAGATCCTTCATTCTTGCTATCCAATACCTAATAGTTCCTTCTTGCCTTCTATATTCACGCCAGTAGCTAGATAAACTGCTTTATTTATTATTATATGATTGTCTCTTGCCTTAACATGAATACAATCTACATTATAGGATATACACTATCAAGTGCTCTATTCTGCCACGCAGCAACTTCCTCTAAATGCCATCAGTTACCTTTG
>NZ_GG688315.1:4344-5365 GCF_000160735.1 Rickettsia endosymbiont of Ixodes scapularis
CTTCGCTTCCTTTTAATGCTCCGCTATGTTTTAGCTCATCTCTGACTCTGCTGTTAAACGCAGATACTTTCTCGTCCGTATATGCACCAATTGCAATACTTCGTATGGCTATTAAATCATCTCGCTTAAGATTATCTATCTGCTCAGTATATTCTTTAGCAAATGGTGATGTTAAGCTAGTATTAGCAACTTCTTCATTATCCTTAATATTACATCTAAATTTCTATATATCTCAATTGCCTCATGCATCTGGAAGCGTCCCGTTGCTTCGGTAGCTTTCCTGTACTCTACTCTTTCCTGTCTTCTGACCTCTGTAAGCTAGACTCCCCCTGCAATCTTGCGTGCTTTGTTAAATGCTCCAGTCATACCAACAGCTGTAAACTGGTTGTGTTATCTCCAACAAGCACTAATTTTGCCTTAGCTCTGAGTACCTCGTGGGCTAAATAGTCCATATTAGCAAGCTCTATCATACTTGCCTCATCCACAATCAGTACAGTCTTGCTATCAAGCACATCCCCGGTTTTGCCACTAAATACAGTATCGCAACCAATAGATTTTAAATATTCCTCCTCCTCATAATATTTACTGCTTAAATCTATCCTAAACTCAGATCGTCTTGACTCCTCTATCTTCTTACGTAGTAAGCCTGTATTATCGGCTTTTATACCGGCATTTCTGCTAAGTACCTTGGCAGATACGCTGCTTGGACCAGTACCTACTACCTTAAATCCTGCATTCTTGTACTGCCTCACTATCTCTCTCATCACGAGTCTTGCCTGCTCCAGGATTACCTTCTAGTACACTAATATCTGAGCCGTTACATACTGATAAGATTGCTTCTATTTGCTCAGTACTGAACTCATGGTTTTACTGCAAAATACATTAAGTTTTAAGTCTAAACTACCTCCTATATTATCGTTAAATTTATTTTGCAGGGGTACGCCTGCAGAGTTTACCAATTCAGCAATTTGTTCTTTGAGACTATTTCTTTCTGAACTCTCATTGTTAATATTAAGATTAT